>JANPMV010000001.1:0-64006 GCA_031427135.1 Cyanobacteria bacterium VAR_87_metabat_62
CAAGTCGGTTGTTTCGTATCATCGGTTATAGCTGTTATGTTGGCGATTCTGGCTTTCTCCAAACAGTTGGGAGATTCCTCAGCGGCGCAAACCTCAGCGGCGCAAACCTCAGCGACGCAAACCTCAGCGACGCAAACCTCAGCGACGCAAACCTCAGCGACGCAAACCTCAGCGACGCATACCTCAGCGACGCAAACCTCAGCGACGCAAACCTCAGCGACGCAAACCTCAGCGACGCAAACCTCAGCGGCGCATACCTCAGCGGCGCAAACCTCAGCGGCGCAAACCTCAGCGGCGCTTTTAGCGATGTCAAATGGAACGGAAATACAAAGTGGGAGAATGTTCGAGGTTTGGATGCAGCCGTTAATGTGCCAGCAGTGTTAAGGCAACAGCTAGGAATGCAGTAGAAACATTGATGAACGAAGCAACTTCAAAGCCTTGCGATTGCTTCGTTCCTCGCAATGACAATACTTTAGACAGTTTTATGATTTTTATGAACAGGTAAGATGCCTGTTCCAGAAAGAGTGGATTTTTTTGTGGGGTGGGCCGGAGAGCCCGATCGCGAATGACCGATCGACATACGAAGATCGATCGCCCTTAATTCTATCCAAAAGTGCGATCGATCCAAAAGTGCGATCGAACTTTATTCATGCAGCCACAGAACATTTGCTCGATCGCAACAATTCCAAAGCTTGGTGTCTTACCCTACCTTCCATCACCTCTTTTTGCAAAGTAATAAAAGCCTCAAAATCTTCTAAACCGTACTTGGTCATCTGCAACTGCTGTCGCAGCAGTTCTTCCGCCTCAACCGTCAAACAACCGGTTGCCAAAGCTTTTCCCACAATTGTACCGATCGAAGTCATAGTAAATTTACCCTGAAAATGCAAATGTTAAAACAGTGGAGTTGTATCATCAGACTAACTCCGCTTTTAGTTTGTTTCACAATTACCTTAAAATAGGTTAAATCTACCTTAAGGCATATTTAAATATAGTAATTTTTGATACATAAAAATGTAAATTGTATCGATTATAACTACACTGTGCGATCGAACTGGTAGATTTAGTTTGTGTCTAACAACAGCCGCCATTCTCTGACAGAAAAAGGAGGAAGCACTATTTCAGTTTGTTGTTGATTTTTCACGGGCAAATTCAACCGCAAAGGTCGATTACTGTCCAATTGGGTAATTATCGATCTGAAATCGTATTCTCCGACATTAATCGGCAAATCTGACTCGCTCCAAATATCGTTTGCTTTGCCAATTTCCTGATTTCCCGCCGCAACTGTCAGCGGGAAAGGGTGCTGCAATTCTGTGCCGGGAAATCCGACCAATCTCAGGTTTAAAGAGTTTACTACTCCCGACTTTACTCGCTTGTACAAAACAACTTGCCACGCTTTGTCGTCAGTATCTCGCAGGCTTTGTACGGATCGGAACATTACTCTGTCGGCGGCTTCTGGATATTTATGAATCGAGGCAAAGGCGGGCGGGATGTTTGCGATTGTCAGACAGAGACAAAAGGTAATAATACTTACAATTTTGCGCCAAAAATTATATTTTTTCATCTGTTAATACTTCCAATGAAGGTTTGTAGTGAGGAAGGCAAGTCTTTATTTCCAATCAGTTTCAGCTTGCGATAAGACGTAAGCTGAAACATCGATAATTTGTTGTTCAGACAAACGAGCTTTGTAAGCGGGCATAATACCTTTGCCGTTGGTAACTAAGTTGGAAATGTTGGCAATGGAATCCATACCATATTTTTTTAAGGCTTTTTGTTTCAAGTTTTTGCCGCGCCTGATAATGTTGCCGCCGTTGATGTGACAGCCTGCACAGTTGGCGGTGAAGACTTCGGCTGCGGTTGCGGTTGCGGGAGTTATGGCTGTATCTGCGATCGCAATTTGGGAATTAGTGGCGATTTCTACAAATGCCAGTGCTAGTATCAATAGAGCGACGGTGAGAATTTTTTTTAAGTTAGTTAGCGAAATCATTTATTTGCAGCTTGAAAAATAGTGCTGATTTGATGATACCATTAATTACAGATTTTTGGGTTGACAAGCGTGATTCATTCTTCCCAGTCGAATGTACGGGAAACTGCTTTTTTCCACAAATTATATTTTTGTTCGCGAAGTGCGATCGGCATTTGCGGTTCCCAAGTACAATCCACCGCCCAATTCTCCCGCAATTCTGCTATCTGACTCCAAAAACCCACCGCCAAACCAGCCGCATAAGCCGCGCCGAGTGCCGTAGTTTCTGCCACGACAGGCCGCACCACAGGTACTCCCAAAACATCGCTCTGAAACTGCATCAACGTGTGATTTACCACCATTCCTCCGTCTACTTTCAGAGACAAAAGTTCGACACCAGAATCTTGATTCATCGCATCTAATACTTCCCGTGTTTGCCAAGCTGTCGCTTCCAATACAGCGCGGGCAATGTGTGCCTTAGTCACATAGCGAGTTAAACCTGCAATTACTCCCCGGGCGCTGTCTTTCCAATAGGGTGCATAGAGTCCAGAAAAGGCAGGGACAAAGTAAACTCCGGCACTATCTTCAACTGTTTTTGCTAATGTTTCTACTTCCGCAGATGTGGCAATCATCCCTAAATTGTCCCGCAACCATTGGACTAATGCTCCGGCGATCGCAATACTGCCTTCCAAAGCATAGACAGCGGGCGATTCTCCGAGCTTGTAGGCGACTGTTGTCAGCAACCCTTGCTTTGAAGGGACGATCGCCTCACCCGTATTCATCAGCATAAAACAGCCCGTACCGTAAGTATTTTTCGCCTCCCCGCAACTGAAGCAAGTTTGCCCAACAAGAGCTGCTTGTTGATCGCCCAAAGCCGCAGCAATCGGAACATTTTCGAGCAATCCTTTTGCAAGTCCAAAAACTTGACTAGAAGGGCGAATTTCCGGCAGCATTTGCCGGGGAATTTCCATTATTTCCAAAATTTCGGTATCCCAATCAAGGGTTTGCAAATCCATCAGCATCGTGCGACTGGCGTTGGTAACATCGGTGATGTGCGTACCGCCCGTTAAGTTCCAAATTAGAAAAGTATCGACAGTCCCAAAAATCGCATCACCTCGCATTGCAGCTTCCCGCAATCCGGGAATATTATCGAGCATCCACTTGATTTTCGGCCCGCTGAAATAAGTAGCCAGCGGTAAACCGCACTTTTCTCTAAATCTATCTTTGCCGCCAATTTCAGCTAACTTATCGCACATTTCACGGGTGCGCGTATCTTGCCAAACAATCGCGTTGCCGTAAGTCTTTCCCGTGGTTTTATTCCAAACAATTACGGTTTCGCGCTGGTTTGTAATCCCGATAGCTGCAATCTCTTTCGGGTCGATATTGCTGTTTTCGAGTGTAGTTGCGATCGCGCTTTGGGTGCGTTGCCAAATTTCCTCGGGATTGTGTTCTACCCATCCAGGCTGCGGATAGATTTGCTGGTGTTCTTGTTGGTTGCTGGCAACTATCTTCCCTGCGCGATCGAATATCATAAATCGGGTGCTGGTGGTTCCTTGATCGATGGCTGCTACGTATTTTTTCAAGTTTCCTAAACCTTTTAGTTATTAGTCGTTTACTGTTTTTTTTGTAACTAGGCAGAGCCTCTAGATATAGCACTTTTCATGTATGTGAGATACATCGTTCTTGTAGGGACACGGCAGTGCCGTGTCCCTACGGGATATTGAATGTACGACCTAAACCTGAAATCTGCCGTATAGGTTCCTAGGCTCTGGCTGAGAGCCTGTTATTCTAGCTACTTATACCAATTTAATGGGTCGTTGCACATATCTCGATCCCCCTAAATCCCCCTTAAGAAGGGGGACTTTGATCGGAATCTTGTCCCCCCCTTCTTAAGGGGGGCTAGGGGGGATCGAATTTTATGGCCTCATAAAAAATTGGTATTATTTACACAATCTCGCCGTCAATTTCACCGAATTCGATTTTCGTTCCTAATGCCAAAGTTAAGATATTTTCCGGCTCAATCATTTTCATGTCGCCTTGACTGTCTGTGGCCCACCAAGCGCGATCGGACCAATTCTTAATCCCCAATAAAAGTTCATTTTTTTCATGAGAATTAACAGTGGCTACAACACCATTAGATCCGGCTGCTTTCAAGCTCGGTATCTCTGATGTTGATAACTGAGTTCCCGTAGTTAAAGGAATCATTCGATTTCCTAATTTTAGGGAAAACTGGCTACTGGTAAAAGAATTTACTTCGGGCTTAGCTGGAACAAAGGTAGGCAGAACTTTCGCCTCAGTTTGGATAGGCAAATCAGAGTTTCCGACTGTGATTGTACAATTTCCGATTCTCTTTTGGTCGCCCGATCGCAAATAAGTCACCGCCCCACTATCAAAATTTTCGCACACAATTTGACCAGCCTCCAATTGAAAGCGCATAGCCAGCGGTGCAACATTCGGAATGCAGATAATAGACAAGTTGTCATCGCTGCCAAAAGTCACCGGTTCGGCACCGACAGTCAGAGTGCGATTGACTCCGGTATCGTAACTAATTACCAGCCAAGCTTTGTTAAACAAAGTTTCAGCTACAACTAGCATAATTCCAATCCAAAAGCCGATCGCAGCACAGCCAGCCAAACGGCCCGCTGTACCGGATAAAGTATAAGCAAACAGAATAAACAAACAGCCGCCTAAAACTCCTCCAACACCGCCGCCTCCTGCGCCGCGAAGCATCCCTAAATTAGGAATCCGTTTGGCAAGTCCAAGTCCTAACAAACTGCCAGCTATTCCCCAGCAAATTACCCGCAGTAACTCGTTTTCGCCGTCGCCAATCCCGCTAAAAATCACTTCAGCGATCGCCCCAGAAACAGCTCCCGCGATTAAACCAAATAATCCGCCATTTTTCAAAGCCTGTTTAACTTGAGGCTTGCCTTTGATATAGTAATAATAGCCGAACATAATAGCCGCAGCAATGCCGCCGCCTACCAATCCAAACCAGCGAGCTGTAGACAACACACTATCAACAACAGATTCTGAATTATTGAGTTGGTGCATGAAAGGTTCGGTGAGGAGATTGCCGGCGAAACCGCCGACAGCACCGCTAATCCCAAACTGCAAAGCTTTTTTAAGGGCTGATAGATTTCTTTTCACGGCGCACCTGGTTAAAAGTGAGAGTCAAAGAGAGCTACAAGAAAGAAAGCCACCATTTCCGATCGTACATCTCGCCCTGTCTCCCCCCTGTCTGGCTTCCCTCCACCTGGCGGGAAAAGTTTTCTCTTCGCTAATAGCGCCGCCGCCCGCCGCAAATGCCTCAGCGTTCGATCGCCTGCAACCATTGCTGTTAGATAATTTTAGCGATTTTTTTCACTGTAAAACTTTAACTGGGAAGAGCCAAGCGGGGCCCAAAAATGAAAAGGATTGTTACAAACTATTACAGTAACACTCAGAATGTGAACATAATGCCTCAAAATACTTGCGAGAGGTAGTTGTGTTAGAGAAGCAATATCCTTACCAACTTTCCAACAGTCTCTCGATCGCCACTTACTGAATTGCTGCAATCTCGATCGTAGATTAAAGATCGCATCAGTCATTTGTGGTATTCTAGGCGACAGGCTTAGTGCGAGCACTCACAACCGCACCGGCGTGAAAAACCAGCGTCGTCAAACGCCCAAAGTAGTCAGCCAACAACTTCACAGTTGTTGGGTTAAGCTCCCCAAAGTGTTAAAGCTCCTGCCGCCAGTCAGAGATACGGAACCGGGTGCGCCCGCCGTTGATCTGCTGAATGCAAAGTAGTTCGTAATTGCAAAATATCCAGCGGGTACACACAAGATGAGTATCGTCACAAAGTCCATCGTCAATGCAGACGCTGAAGCTCGTTACCTGAGCCCAGGCGAACTTGACCGAATCAAAAGCTTCGTCACCTCTGGTGAACGTCGCGTCCGCATCGCCCAAATTTTGAGCGAATCCCGCGAACGTATCGTCAAGCAAGCCGGCGACCAACTTTTCCAAAAACGCCCTGACGTAGTTTCTCCCGGCGGCAACGCTTACGGCGAAGAAATGACCGCAACTTGCTTGCGCGACATGGATTACTACCTGCGTTTGATCACCTACGGAATCGTAGCTGGCGACATTACCCCGATCGAAGAAATCGGTATTGTCGGCGTCCGCGAAATGTACAAATCCTTGGGAACCCCGATTGAAGCAGTAGCCGAAGGAATTCGCGCTATGAAGAATGCAGCTTCTTCGTTGCTTTCTGGAGAAGATGCTTCCGAAGCTTCCTCTTACTTCGACTACGTTATCGGTGCGATGCAGTAAAGATTTTAGATTTTAGATTTTAGATTGCAGAATCGGGAGTTGCCGGCACTAAGCCCAAAGCTTTTGCAGATAACAAACCACAGATAAGTCTGAAATCCCAAATCCCAAATCCGAGCTACAAAATTGGACTGAACTCAGCCACTTTCTAGGAAACAAGACTACCATGCAAGACGCAATTACAGCCGTTATCAATTCCTCTGACGTTCAAGGTAAGTACCTGGACATCAGCGCTCTAGATAAGCTCAAGAACTACTTCGCATCTGGCGAACTGCGCGTCCGCGCCGCTACAGCCATCAGCGCCAACGCAGCCACAATCGTCAAAGAAGCAGTTGCTAAGTCTCTGTTGTACTCTGACGTAACTCGTCCCGGCGGCAATATGTACACAACTCGCCGTTATGCAGCTTGCATTCGCGACTTGGACTACTACCTCCGCTACGCCACCTACGCAATGCTAGCTGGCGACCCTTCCATCCTGGATGAGCGCGTGCTCAACGGTTTGAAAGAAACCTACAATTCCTTGGGCGTGCCCATCGGTTCTACCGTACAAGCCATCCAAGCAATGAAAGAAGTCACCGCCGGTTTGGTCGGTTCTGACGCTGGTAAAGAAATGGGCGTCTATTTCGACTACATCTGCTCTGGCTTGAGCTAAGACGAAGAAAGAAGGAAGAAGGAAAAAAGAAGAAGAAAGAACATTCATTTCTTACCTTTTTTAACTTTGGACTTGTTATCTTTGCCTTTGAAAGAAGTCAGGGAAGTTGAGAGTGATTGCTAGACCGTCAAAGGCTTGTCGAGAATACTGGACGAGTTTTAACGAGCTAGTTTTGACTCGTAACTCCCTGACTTCAATCTTTTAAAAATCATCTAAAAATCTGTAAGCCTACTCAGGAGTTTGTGTCCCATGAGAATGTTTAAAGTGACTGCTTGCGTCCCAAGTCAAACACGCATCCGCACTCAACGCGAATTGCAAAATACCTATTTTACTAAGTTGGTTCCCTACGACAACTGGTTCCGGGAACAACAAAGAATTATGAAAATGGGCGGCAGAATTATTAAAGTGCAACTGGCGACAGGTAAGCCTGGAGCTAATACTGGCCTACTGTAAGATCCAAGACTGGATTGATGTAGGGTTAAGAGGTCGTTGTGACCTCTTTTTTGTTAGCAGAAGGAAGAAGAACACCCCTATCCCCCAAGAGGGGAAGGAAGAAGGAAGGAAAGACCAGACGGTACAATCAAGAGAACGCTGCTTAACACAATATAAACTAGCTATAATTGTTGTACTTGTCATACAGGTACTGTAAACAATGCTGAATGTCAGATTAGATATTGAAACAGAACAACAGTTAGCTGATATTCTGGCCCATGAAAAGGCTGTCAACCACAGCGACTTGGTAAAACGCCTAATTCGGGAGCGATGGTTAACCCTTAAGTTGGATAGTACGTTTGTAGAAAAACGGGGGGGACATCCTCAGCATCTGTTACAAGGTGCACCTCCGGATCTATCGGAACGGGCGATACGAAAACAAGCGATCGCAGACTATCTCAAGCATCGACACTAATGACTTATCCACCTCTTACGCTGATTGATAGTGGGATTTTAACGGCTTATTACAGTGCGGCAGATCGCTATCATCTGCAAGTTTGTCGCTTTTTAGAAGGTTGTACCAGTCGGCTTATTACCACTCATAGCTGCGCTACAGAAGTAATGTGGTTACTAAGTTCTAATTGGCGGACTCAAAATGAATTTTTGTCGGATCTTGCGAAGGAGCTTTACGAGTGTGTTCCCCTATTGCCGCAAGATTTTATTCGTATTGCAGAATTGAATGCCCAATATGCAGATTTACCAGGGGATTTTGCGGATTTGAGTTTAATTGCGATTTCGGAACGGTTAGATATTGGTGCGATCGCCACTCTAGATAGTGATTTTGATATCTACCGACGTTATCGGAAACAACCGTTTGATCGCATATTTCTTCCGCAATAAGAGCCTGTTTGATTCTATTGCTTCTTCCTTTTTCTATAAAATCCTATGGCTGCTGATATTCGACGCTTTATTCCATTTTTTGACCCCAGCGTGTCTGAATGGGCTCCCGAGGCCCGCTGGCTCCGCTGGCTGACTTTCCTGTGGCTGTTTGTAGGGCTGACAGCATTGTTCTCGGCTTCCTATCCGATCGCCAATTCAGAGTTAGGAGACGGGCTTTATTATTTTAAACGACAGCTCATCGCAGTGGCGATCGGGCTGGCCGGCTTTAACTTGATGGTACACTCCCCCCTGCGCTACCTGATCAAATCAGCTCAGTTGGGCATTTTATTGCTGCTGGGAGTGCTGTGGCTGACTTTAGTTCCCGGAGTCGGAACCACCATCAACGGGGCGACTCGCTGGATTTCCCTCGGCCCCGTTCCGATTATTCAACCTTCGGAGTTGATCAAACCGTTTTTCGTGCTCCAAAGCGCCCGCATTTTCGGCAACTGGCCCCGCTTGACGAATAAAGTGCGGCTGGCTTGGCTGGGCATTTTTGGGGCGATGCTGTTGGGAATTTTGTTGCAGCCGAATTTGAGCACCACGGCTTTGTGCGGGATGACTTTGTGGTTGGTAGCTTTGGCTGCTGGCTTGCCTTACTTGCAGTTGGGCGCAACGGCGATCGGCGGAATGCTGTTGGCAGTTTTAAGTATTAGTTTTCGGGAATATCAGCGCCGCCGGATTATGTCTTTTCTGAATCCTTGGGCCGATCCGATGCAGGATGGCTATCAGTTGATTCAAAGTCTGCTGGCTGTGGGTTCGGGCGGTATCTGGGGCGTTGGTTTGGGGATGTCGCAGCAAAAGTTATTTTATTTGCCGATTCAGTACAGCGATTTTATTTTTGCTGTGTTTGCTGAGGAGTTTGGTTTGGTGGGCGGTTTCTCGCTGCTGCTGATGCTGGCTGCTTACTCTACTGTGGCTTTGAGGGTGGCGGTCAAGGCCCGGAATATTGAGAGTCAGTTGGTGGCGATCGGGGCGACGGTGGTGATGGTGGGACAGTCGCTGCTGAATATTGGGGTGGCGACGGGGGTTTTGCCGACTACGGGTTTGCCGCTACCGTTTTTTAGTTACGGTGGTTCTTCGATGGTGGCGAGTTTTTTGTTATCGGGGCTGTTGATTCGGGTGGCTAGGGAGAGCTCGGAGGCTGAGGTGGTTTCTCTGGATGGACGTAGGGCGGTACCTGGAAGTCCTAAGTTGCGATCGAACAATCAAACTCCACAAACTGAGTAATTTGCCATATCAATTCTGGCTGCGCCGGAATGATACAGAGGACATGGTAATGCCGCTTCCCTACGCCAAATTTATCGCGCAAGAAACGGCATTACCATGTCCTGATTTTTGCTAGTTATTGATTCCAACTAACAACTAACTATTTCTGTCTTCCGTCACCTTTATTAGGCGGCTCTTCTTGTTTTTCCGGCTTCGGTTTAGCCGTGATTTCGGTTAATTCTTTTTTATCTGGTGGTGATGATTCTTGATTGGGATTAATCATGGAATTATTTCCTGAATAATAGATGCACCGCTTAATTATATCATTTCCCGCTGTCAAGGCATTGCTGTACAGAGCGGGAGGAAGATCGACACAAACCATTCTCATGCAATGGGATTTGATACCTAAATATTGGAAAAATTTAATGTAGATGCGAAATGTAGATGCAAAATAGCGCTATTTCTAAACTGCTTGAGGGTTGCAGCCAAACAAATCAGACGAGTTAGCAAAAGAGTCTTTGTTGAGAATCAAATGCCGATCGCCATCTCGACTGACTAACCCTTGCTGCTGCAATTTTCCCAGCATTCGCGTTACCGTTACCCGAGTCGTGCAAATAGCATTAGCAATATCTTGATGCGTTAAACGGATACTCAAGCGAGTCCCTTCAACTACAGGCTGACCGAAATCTTGTTTCAACAACAACAATAGTTGATACAAACGGTCTTCTACGCGCCGCTGTCCGGCGATCGCCAAAATCGATTCCATTTGTCGCAGTCGCCGTGCCATTTGAGGCAGCAACTCATGAGCCAATTGAGGAGAAGCTTCGATTTCCACCATAGAATACCACATCAAATAGACATCTGATGTTGCGGTAGCTCGGTAAGTCTGCAAGCTTGTTAACCACAAACCGAAACACATCGAAGGCCCTACCCAACCCAAAAGTCCTTCATCTCCGGTTGGATAAAGCGTACCCAGTTGTGCCAAACCTTGACAGACTTGCCAAAGACCTTGTGACATCAAAGGAATGTTTTCGCCCTTGGCATAAAAATGCAAGTTTCGAGTGGCTCCCGTGTTATGCTGGACTTCCGCTAAAAGTGCTTTGGATGTTGGTGGCATATCCGTTATTTCCAGCTAAAAAACAATAGTTTGAGACCTACTGCTGACTCTAGCTTACTTAGGTAAAGGTTTGGTAATCGTCAGGTTAGGAGCAAGATAAGCTTTAGCCATCAGTTATTGATTATTGGTTATTGGTTATTGGTTCGCAATACGTACCGTACGAGGAATTATGCACAGTTTTAAGGTGCGCGCCTGAGTGTTATAAAGAGTGTTAGAAAAAGTAATTTTGCTAATTTTTAGTGTTATTAATGAGCAAATTTGTGTTAATAAATCGTCTGCCGATCGCCATTTAAGACAAAAAACAGCGAAATTGTCAAGTTCGATCGCCCGGGCTGCGGGCCTCCTTCATCCGCTGCGACAACCCTAAAGAACTTCTAAAATAGTTCAAGAACGTATCAAAAGATAAGAGTAAGGTTTTTCATGGCCGATCAATTAATTCGCGCTACAGCGGCAGACGGCGGAATTCGGGCTGTAGGTGTCATTACCACCCGTCTGACGGAAGAAGCAAGAGGGCGGCACAAGCTCTCCTACGTGGCAACAGCCGCCCTCGGACGCACGATGTCGGCGGGGCTGTTACTCGCTTCCAGCATGAAGCGGCCTGAATCGAGAGTCAACATTCGGATCAAAGGAGATGGCCCCCTGGGCGGACTTATGGTTGATGCGGGGCTGGATGGAACGGTTCGGGGTTATGTGGATAATCCAGGGGTGGAACTACCACCGAATGCTAAGGGGAAACTGGATGTTGGTGGGGCGATCGGCAATGGTTATCTGTACGTGGTGCGGGACGTTGGATACGGCTTCCCTTACTCAAGTACGGTAGAATTGGTTTCCGGCGAAATTGGTGAGGATCTGACTCACTATTTGGCAACCTCGGAGCAAACGCCTTCAGCTCTGGTTTTGGGGGTGTTTGTGGGGGCTGACGGGGTGCAAGCATCCGGGGGAGTGCTGTTGCAGGTTCTGCCGAAGGCGGCAACGGATGAAAAATTGGTGCAAACTCTAGAATCTAGGGTGGCTGCACTGTCGGGTTTTACGCCGCTGTTACGATCGGGCAAAACGCTGCACGAGATTCTCGAAGAGTTACTGGGAGATATGGGGCTGGAAATTTTTTCCGAAACTCAGATGGTGCGTTTTGACTGTGGCTGTTCGTTCGATCGCGTTTTGGGAGCTTTGAAAATGTTCGGCGAGGCGGAACTCCAAGACATGATCGAAAAAGATGAGGGGGCTGAGGCTACGTGCCATTTTTGCAACCAGGTTTACAAAGCTGACAGCGATCACCTTGCCGAATTGATCGGCGATTTGCGATCGAACTCGGGTTCTTGAGACGATAATGTGTAATTGGTAATAGGAGTGCGAGTTAGCTATCGAGGCCTTGACCAATTGCCAATTACGCATTATCAATTACCTAATCGCCAAATTTTGATTTTTGGGGTGCCGGCGATGGCGTCCCGCCCTCGCCCGTGCTACGGCTCTTGCAGTCTCCGGCCTTCGGGAATATGTCAAAGTGATGGATAGATTATTCTTTCTTAGCAGTGGATGGCAGCGATCGCAGTTTGGAAATACTTAAGACGGGCCGGTTGCTGTTTTTGGTAAGCACGATATGAGTCAAGATCGCAAAACACCAGGCCGTTGGTCTGCATCAGAATCCTTGGAGTCAAAAAAGGATACTTCATCGCTCGTGCCGCTTCCAGCCCGGAAAAACCGCGCTGAGCGACTCAGAGAGATCCGAGATTTGGTTATTTCAGGAAAATTGCCGCCAGGGCGTCTGAGACTACCGCCGAAAGAGTCTGAAGAAAACTCGCAGCCGCCGGGAGAATACAATCCGTTGTGGCGGATCTTCTTGAAGAAATGGCAGTTTTGGCTGGCGGTGAGTTTGATTATGTCGGTGGGTATGGGGTTTGTGGCAATTTCGTCTTTGCTCAACTTGACCTCGCAATCGAATTGCTCGAAGATTTTTTGGCCGACGGCTTCGGCTAACGATCGCTTTTTTTGCGCTCAAGAAGCCGCTAGCAAGCGGACAGCAGATGATTTGCTGCGCGCGATCGAATTAGTGAATGCTTTGCCGCCCGACCACCCGCTGCGACCGAGAATTAACGGTCAAATCGATCGCTGGTCGCAGGATATTCTCAGGCTGGGAAATGCTAGTTTCCAAGAAGGAAAGCTGGAGGAGGCGATCGCGATCGCCCGCAAGATTCCTCAAAACGTGCCAGCTTACCCGACGGTGCAAAAGCAGATTGAAAAGTGGCAGTCGATATGGAGCGATGCAGAGAAAACTTACCGCACGGCGGAAGACCATTTGCGTCAGGAAGAGTGGGCGCAGGCTTTTCGCCAAGCTACTCTGCTTTTGGATTCTGGAAATACTTTCTGGGAATCGGCTAAGTACGAGGAACTGACTAAGGTAATTGAGGCGACAAAGGCTGAGGGCAATAAGTTGGTAAAAGCCCGGAATACAGCTTCGGAGGGAGGACTCGACAATCTGGTGACGGCGATTAAGCTGGCTCAGGGAATCGGTCAAAATAGTTATTTGTATCAATCTGCCAATAAGACGATCGCCGAATTTAGCAAGAAAATTATGGCGATCGCCCAAAAACGGTTGCAAGCTGGCGATTGGCAGCAGGCGGCGGCGATCGCGAATCAGATTCCCGATTCGGCAAATTTAAATGAGCAAGTTCAGGATTTTAACCAGTTGGCAAATGCTACTTCTCAGGCTTTGACCGGTTCTGTGGATGGTTTGTCCAAGGCGATCGAGATTGCTCAAAAGTTGAACGCGGGTCGCCCTTTATACAAACAAGCTCAAGATTCAGTTGGCCGCTGGCAGCAAGAAATGGCTGATGTGAAAGTTTTGGAGCTCGCAAGCAGGCTGGCTGCGCCTGGAGGGGTAAAAGATTTGAGGGCTGCGATCGCCCAATTGCAAACAGTCCCCGAATCAAATCCCCGAAGAGCAGAAGTTCGCAGTCAAATTAGCCGCTTGAGCCGTCAAATCGAGCTGCTCGAAGATAGTCCGTTTATGCAAAGAGCTAACGATTTGGCAAATACGGGCGATCCGAATTCTCTGGAGGCCGCCGTGGCTCAAGCTTCTAGGATCGCTCAAGGTAGGGCGCTTTACGGGGAAGCTCAGGGCAAAATTCAAGCTTGGATCGAGAGGAGACAGCGGCTTGTCGATCAGCCGTTTTTGGAGAGAGCTCAGCAACTAGCGGCGAGGGGCAATTTGGCGGAGGCAATTGAGATGGCGCGCCGGATCAGATCGGGACGGGTGCTTTATGAGGAAGCTCGATCGAACATCCGCAATTGGGAAGCTCAATTTCAGGGCGAGCAAGGTTTGCAGAGCGCTCGTCAGGCGGCCCGAGCCGGGACTGCTGACGCTTTGCAATCGGCAATTTCCCTTGCCCTTCAGGTGCCCGATTCGAGTTCGCTCCGGTGGCAGGCGACTGAGGCGATTGATGAGTGGAGCCAGCGGATTTTGGCGATTGGTGTGGAACAGTCGTCGTCGGATGTGGCTGGGGCGATCGCGACTTTGAAGAAGATTCCCTCGGGCTCTCGCGCTTTTGAGCAAGCTCGATCGCAAATCCAAGTTTGGCAGGAGTCGCTGAATCCTCCGGCTGCTGAGTCTCCTGCTCCCGTTCCCCCGGAAACCGAGCCTGAGAGCAGGTCTGGAACCCGCTAGGCAAGTCTCCGCTTGCCCGACGTTAATATCAATTCCGGCTGCGCCGGAATGATCAGCTTTCGATACGGCAGTGCCGTCTCCCTACCACGATCGATTGTAGGGAAACGGCACTGCCGTGTCCTGATTTCGGGTAAAATTAATTCTGATACAACTGGAATTGATATTAGTCCTCTGATTTTGAAGGACTAAAGTTCTGACTACAAACCAATTTTATTGCGGTCGATCGATCGGAGATGATACTAAACATCCGCTGGATTCAGGTGCATCATTGCCCAAGTTGTGTAAGTGCCGATCGGACTCCAGAGTATGTAAGGTAGTAATAACAGGGTTGCTGGCTCTGAAACTTGCAACACGCTTAAAGCTAGGAACACGCTTAAAATAGCGCCTGTTCCGCCGATTATTGTGCCGACTTTCAGGCTCCTAACTTTGCACATAACCGATGTGTAGGACATGGTTACTATTTCTAAAAGTAGGTACAAACCCATTCGCAGCCAAGTTTCTTGGGTTCCCGGTGCTTGTTCCCAAACAATCACGGCTGACCAAGCTCCACAAATAAAAATTACAGTCCAAATTAATGGAATTGCCCTTTCAAATACTAACCATCTCGGACGTTGCAAGCGGTTGAACCACTGAATGTCGCTAGGCGCGATTAAATTAGCAGCTAATCCTACTACAAAGACGACGATTCCAATTACCATCCATGATTTAATCATTTGTCTTCCCCCTTGAGCGAGGTTTACGGGTTCGATTAAGCAAATATTTTAGGTAATTCGGGCGCAAAATACATCTCCCTCCAGTCTTAAATTTATAATGAGCGAGGTGACTTAGACTTATTAAAACACCAAATTTATTGCCTTCACAGTCCTGGACGCAGAACTTAATTATGTAGGGTGCGCGCGGCGCACCTTACCACTATAGATAGCTCTAAGTTATTCAACAAAATCGGCGACTAGCCGAGCCGATGATGTTGTTCTAATTCTAAGCTAGAGTTATCATCTTTTCTCGGTACCAAAAGCGTATTTTCGCTGCTTGGTTGCAACACCGCTTTAATTACTTGGAGAAAACGGTTAGGCTTTTTAGTTTGACCGTTGAGTGTGCGGCGGTCTTTCACTTTTTGAGAAAGGTGTCGCATTACCGATAAATCGAGTTCATCGATGAAATGGTCTGCGATACGTTCTCCCATTAAATCAACAGCTTCAGAATACTGTTCTGTCAGCGTTTCTATGGCATCATAAGCTTCGTCAGCAACTTGACTTGCTACTGTTTTACTTTGGTCGCCTGATGTCTGGGAATTGCTACTGCGCCGGTCTAAAAGACTTTGGTACTCAGCAATGCTCATTCCCAAATTGTAAAGGTGGTGGTGAGCGTGATCCATCAAATCTACTTCACTGGGATAGAAGAAACCGCGAGTGCTGTTGATGGCGTGCAGTTTAGCCCAACGCCTCAGAATAGTCTCATCTTGTAGTTGGTATCGCTCCAACATTTGAGCTGTGTTCAGCTCTACTTCTGGCGTAACTTTGAAATCGCTCATCGGTACATCCTCGTTGGTGAGTAGATAAATAAAATTGAAATTAAGAATCTGTGCTTTGGGTGCAGTCTGATTCAGGACGATCGATCTTTTGACGGCACTCACGGAAGTCTTACAGGCATTTGCTAGCATTCGATCGTGCGATCGAGTGAGAGGATTTGAGGGTAGCGTAGTTTTGGGCTTGATCTCGATCGCATCGAGTAGCAACTGCACAGGGCTAATAATATAGCTGATTTCGTGTTTTAACAACCGTTAAAAATAGTAAATTTTAATTTTTGGGCTTGAATTGTTAGTAATCTTGGGTTACAATACCCTCAACAACCGTGCAATTAATAATTTGAGTAGTTGCCAGCGAGATTCTTAGTATGCCTGTATACGATTATTTGTGTCCCAAAAACAACCAGCAGTTAGAAGTTTCGCACAGCATGAACCTGGAGGTTTCGACTTGGGGCCAACTGTGCGAGATAGCTAAGTGCGAACCCGGGGACACTCCCGTAGATGCTCCGGTACGCCGTTTGCTGAGCGCTCCGAGGTTGATGAAGCCGACATCCGACACCGATTATAAAAATCAAGGCTTCAGCAAGTATGTGAAGCGGGATGAAGGGGTTTATGAAAATGTCACAGCTAAGGATGGTGAAAGCCGGATTGTCAATCGAGATGGCAAGCCGATTTAAGACTAAATTTAGGAAATTGGAAATTAGGAAATTGGGAATGATCGCAAACCAATAACTTCCAATATTATTTGCCAAACCAATCTGTCAATTTCTGCTGCGCTTGTTCCTTAGTTTCAGCATTGATGTATACTGAAACAGTAGCGAGTGCCGCCAGCAATACTCCCAGATCATCTGTAAATCCGATACCGACTAATATATCAGGAATCGCATCAACCGGAGATATAAAGTACGTCAAAGCTCCAACCACCACAGTTTTCGCCCAAGGTGGTACGTTAGGATTTTGAGCCGTATAGTAAAGTTTCAAAGCTTTTTCAACGACTTCTCTGCCTGCTGATAAAGCGTATTTTTTAAGTTTAACCCAAAAACTTTCTTCTGAGAAAGCCAACTGCTTAATACTTGTAGTTGTGCCTTTTGGATCGATTAAATCCAAAGGAATCCCCACATTTTTTAGTTTAGAAATAGCCGATTTTACGGAACCTCCGGCTCGATTTTTATCGTTTCCGGCTGCTTGTATTGCGTGCAAATCATGCATGAATTCTTGCATGGCTTGCACTTGCCGATCGGAAACCGCCAGCAGTTTTTTTGCTGATTGAATCGCTTCGCTTTCTTTGGGATGAATGGTATTATTTGCCCAAGCAATGCTGATTAAAAAATACATCACTCCCAAACGTAGCGGTTCCGCTGACTGGCTAATTGTTTGCAGACAGTCGCCCAGTGATGGGGGACTCGCGGTGTAGGATTGAATTTGAGTCTTGGCTGGTTGAGAAAACTTGTCTAAATTTATGGTTTTAAACAGCAGATTTAGTTCGTCAATATCAACGGAACCATCGGCGGCTGCGATCGCAAACAAAGAACCATAAAAAGCTAAAAGTTCGCTTTCTGAGGATGTGGCAAAAATATCTCCCTCAAACACGATGCTACTAAGCTCGATAACGACGCTTTGTATTTTACCATAAAACTTAGCTCGAAATGATTGCAAAAATCGGCAATAATTTTAGAGAGGATGAAACAGTGGAGAATTTTTTATGAAAGTTGCGATCGTCGGCTGTGGCTATGTCGGTACAAGAGTAGCTAAAAAATTGCGCGACAAATCGAATTATACCGTGACGGCGACTACCACAACACGGGAACGAGTCGCCCAATTGGAGGGTGTCGCCCAGCGGGTGGCGGTGATCAAGGGAAATGACAAAGATGCGATCGCCTCTGTACTACAAGAACAAGATGCTGTTATGCTGTGCGTCGGTGCTCCAAACCCTTATGCTTATCGGGAAAGTTACTTAGATACTGCGACTACTTTAGTATCTGTGTTAAAGCAGATACCGACAGTAAAGCAGGTTATTTATACGGGTACTTATTCTGTGTATGGCGATCGGCAAGGTGAATTAGTAACTGAAGAATCACCAGTCGCACCTGCTAATCCCAACGGTGAAATTCTCGCAGAAACAGAACGAGTTTTATTAGCAGCATCGAGTCCAAATCTCAAAGTTTCTATTCTCAGATTGGGTGGAATTTATGGGCCTGGGCGAGAATTAGTTAAAATATTTGGACGTTGGGCGGGCACTACTCGTCCAGGTGCGGGTGAAGATGTTACTAATTGGGTGCATACGGATGATGTTGTTGGGGGGTTAACATTTGCTTTGGAAAATCAATTGCAGGGAATTTACAATTTAGTTGGTGATGTGGCGCTATCTAGTGGTGAATTGCTCGATCGCATTTTTGAAACTCACAATTTGCCTCAAGCTTCTTGGGATGGAAGTCCTAGCGTGCGGCCTTATAATGCGAGGGTGTCGAATCTCAAGATTAAGGCGGCTGGCTATCAATTTGTTCATCCTGAGATTACGGAGTTTTAGTTGGGCTAATCTTTTTTTGAACCGCAGATGTAGGCGGATAGACGCTAATGAACGCAGATGAGGAAAGGGCTACTGAACTTCACAAAGCTTTACTTTTCCATATTGCCTCTTTCTATTCTTAATCCGCGTTCATCTGCCAACATCTGCCAACATCTGCGGTTCAAAAAAAGCAATTTTAATCATAAACCAACTTACCCCATAATCTCACCAAAAAAGTCGATCGTCTCTTTCAACGCTTTCACAAACACATCAATCTCCTCATAAGTATTATAAAAATACAAACTCGCTCTGGCAGTAGATGAAATATTCAAATAGCGGTGCAAAGCTTGCGTGCAGTGATGCCCGGAACGAATTGCGACTCCCTCCGCATCCAACATGGTAGACAAGTCTTGAGGGTGAATTTCTCCCGCTGTAAATGCCGCTAACGCCGCCCTACCTTCGCCGTTGCTATCTGGCTGCGGCCCGTAGATTTTAATCTCTGGAATTTGGCGCAATTGTTGGAACAGATAAGCTGTCAATTCGGCTTCGCAAGCGTGAATCCGCTCCATGCCGATGTTATTAAGATAATCGATTGCTGCACCAAGGGCGATCGCCTCTCCGATTGCAGGCGTACCGGCCTCAAATTTGTGTGGCAAATCGGCATAGGTGGAATATTCGAGAAACACGTCAGCAATCATCTCGCCACCACCAAAAAACGGAGGCATTTCTCTCAACAAGTCCAACTTTCCATACAAGAAACCAATGCCAGTTGGAGCGCACATTTTATGCCCGGAAGCAACCAGCCAATCGCAATCCATTGCCTGCACATCTATTACCATATGCGGCACACTTTGGCAAGCATCAATTAAAACTTTTGCACCATAACTGTGGGCGATTTCGCAGATTTCGTTGACTGGGTTGATGCAGCCCAAAGTGTTTGAAACGTGAACGATTGAGACTAACTTAGTTTTATCGGAAATCAGCGTTTTGAACTGCTCTAAATCAAACTCCTGAGTCTCCGTTAACTCGATAAACTTCAGTACCGCACCCGTTTTTTGAGCAATCATTTGCCAAGGAACCAGATTGCTGTGATGTTCCATTACTGACAGGATAATTTCATCTCCGGCTTGCAGATTGTTTAAACCCCAAGAATAAGCAACTAAATTAATCGCTTCGGTAGCATTGCGAGTGTAAACAATTTCTTGGCGGGAAGCCGCATTGATAAAAGCAGCAATTTTATCTCTAGCGCCTTCATAAGCATCTGTGGCTTTTCCACTGAGAGTGTGGGCACCGCGATGCACGTTGGAGTTATATTGTTCGTAGTAATCGCGCCAAGCATTCAGGACAACTAGAGGTTTTTGAGATGTCGCTGCATTGTCGAGATAAACTAGGGGTTTACCGTTGACTTTTTCCTTGAGAATTGGGAAGTCACCGCGAACTTTTGAGGCTAAGGTTTTTTCTTGAATAAGTGTCATAATTTTTGCAGTTAGTATTGTTGTGAAACTCGCTTCTATGGCGTATTATTGAACCCGGAGATCCCCCTAAATCCCCCTTAAGAAGGGGGACTTTGAAAAGACTCTTGTTCCCCCCGATTGTAGGGGCGGTGCCCCCGTGCCCGCCCTCTAGGGGGGATCTCTGGGTTTGATTGCAAAGTCTGAAAACACCCCCTAGCCTGTTGCTAATTCCTCTATCCTTGGATAGCCATGCAGGTAGAAAGCATTTTTGCTACCCCAACAATTGGCAACTTATCCAGAATTTCTGCTGCAAAAGCATCAATCAGCAAATAGCGACTTCTCTCTAAATCTAAGCCGCGACTTTGCAAGTAGAAGAGTTCATCGTCTTCTAATTGGCTGACTGTTGCACCGTGGGAACATTTAACGTTGTCAGCGACTATTTCCAACTGCGGTTTGGTATCTACGCGAGCTCTTGATGAGAGCAACAAATTCCGGCTTAACTGTCCCGCGTCTGTTAATTGTGCGGCTTTGGGAACAAAAACTTTGCCGTTAAATACAGCGCGGGCTTTGTTACCGATAATGCACTTGTGCAGTTGGCGACTTGTACCGTGAGGGTGATTAAAACTAATCAAGCTGTGAGTGTCGGATAACTGTTCACCAAAAGCTACGGTTAAGCCGTTGAGAGTTGTTTCAGTCGCTTCGCCGTGCTGAAATACTTCTAAATTGTGGCGCGATATTTTCCCGCCCAAGCTGATAGCATGAGAAGTATAACGGCTGTTGCGGGATTGTGCGATCGCACTTTTGCCAATATGCACAACGTTTAAACCTTCCCGCTGGAGTCGAACATGATTCACAGTAGCATTCTCGCCGACAACAACATCGGTGACAGCATTCGTAAATGCAGCGACATTGCCGATCGTTGCGTAATCCTCAACCAGGGTGACATTGCTTCCAGGCTCTGCTATAACCACACAGTGCGGCTGACACATGGTCGGAGATACCCCTGGTGCGGTCAGGAATAGTAAATGAATCGGAGTATCAAGGGACATATTGGCCGGTACGAACACCACCGCAGAATCGACCAAACCCGCGATATTCAAAGCAGTAAATACTTCAGTTTGTTGTCTGTGCTTGCTCAAAACATCGGCGATGCGCGCTTGATATTTTTCCGGTGCATTGGATAGATTACCTACATAAAAGTCCGGCAAATTCACCGCTGACAAATGCGGCGCGTAAACACCGTTGACGAATACCAATCTTAAAGGTAAATCGTCCTTGTCTTTCACGGGCATAATAATATCAGACAGCTTAATTGCTGACTGATTGCTCTGGGGCACATTAAACTGAACTTGCGACAGTGGCGACAAATCAGTAAACCGCCATTCTTCATCCCTCACAGTCGGGAAATTTGTAGACAAAACGTATTCAGCAGCCGTCTCACGCAAATCATTTAACCCAAAAGCCGAGTTTTTTGAATTAGCTTCATCCAACTTTTCGCACTGATTTACCAAACCAGCCAAAAACATTTCTCTAGTAGCAACCTGAGTATTAATCATCGCGCGCCAACTCCTGCTGCTTCTTCTTCCACAACCCAGTCATAACCGCGCTCTTCCAATTCCAGCGCCAACTCTTTCGGGCCAGTCAGGATAATTCTACCAGCTTCCATGACGTGAATGAAATCAGGAATAATGTAATTCAACAAGCGCTGATAGTGAGTAATCACCAACATACAATTTTCAGCAGTTGACAACTGATTCACACCGCCGGCGACAATTTTGAGAGCATCGATATCCAAACCCGAATCAGTCTCATCCAAAATAGCTAATTTAGGTTCTAATATAGCCATTTGCAAAATCTCATTCCGCTTTTTCTCGCCGCCGGAAAAACCTTCATTGACGCTGCGGTTCAAGAAAGAGTCATTCATCTTGACAATATCCAGCTTTTCCTCGACAAAATCTTGGAAATCAAAAGCATCTAATTCTTCTAAGCCGCGATGTTTGCGGTGAGCATTGTAAGCCACGCGCAAGAAATCCAGATTGCTAACACCGGGAATTTCTAAAGGATATTGGAAAGCTAGAAACACGCCCGCTAAAGAGCGTTCTTCTGGTGGTAATTCTAGTAAGTTTTGACATAAAAATGTAGCTTCTCCACCCGTTACTGTATAAGCGGGATGGCCG
The DNA here is from genome assembly GCA_031427135.1 of Cyanobacteria bacterium VAR_87_metabat_62. Lineage (GTDB taxonomy): Bacteria > Cyanobacteriota > Cyanobacteriia > Cyanobacteriales > Microcoleaceae > Microcoleus. The sequence goes on from JANPMV010000001.1 coordinate 21,938, forward strand.
GCTAATATTTTGGATAAGGTACTTTTTCCTGAACCATTGGGCCCCATGATGGCGTGAATTTCGCCAGATTTAATTTCTAGGTTCAAACCCTTGAGGATTTGGGTATCTTCGACATTCGCAGTTAAATTGCGGACGGATAGAATTACTGGACTATTTTCAACAATCATCTCTTTTTTTCCTTGGCCTCAATGCAGTTTACAGTTGTTTACTCTTGTTTCTAGGCTCTGCCTAGGAATGCGTATCGCGAGGCTGAGCCTCGCCGGAAACGCTAGAGAGAAATGCGAGGCAGAGCCTCTAGATATGCGTTACCAGGCAGAGCCTGGGAACGAGAGTTTCTCGCCTAAAAACATTATTTTCTTGTTCCTAGGCTCTGCCTAGGAATGCTTGTTCCTAGGCTCTGCCTCGTCGGAAACGCGAGAGAGAAACGCGAGGCAGAGCCTCTAGATATGCGTTACCAGGCAGAGCCTGGGAACGAGGGTTTCTCACAAAAGTTATCCGACACTTCCTTCGAGTTTCAGACTCAATAGTTTATCAGCTTCCGCAGCAAATTCCATCGGTAACTGATTGAACACATCTTTACAGAAACCGCTAATCATCATTGAAATCGCATTTTCTGCGGAAATTCCCCGTTGTGCAAAAAAGAACAATTGCTCTTCCCCAATTTTGGAAGTCGATGCTTCGTGTTCCACTTTAGCAGTATGGTTCTGCACTTGAATATATGGGAAAGTATTCGCTTGAGCGTTATCTCCAATCAGCATCGAATCGCACTGGGAATAATTCCGAGCACCTTTTGCACTAGGCCCCATTTTCACTAAGCCGCGATAGCTATTAGAAGAATTTCCCGCCGAAATTCCCTTGGAAATAATCGTGCTGCGAGTGTTTTTGCCGACGTGGATCATTTTAGTTCCGGTGTCAGCTTGCTGTTTGTTGTTTGTCAGCGCTACTGAGTAGAATTCGCCTACGGAGTTGTCGCCGACTAACACGCAACTGGGATATTTCCAAGTAATCGCGGAACCTGTTTCTACTTGCGTCCAAGAAATCTTGGAATTGACTCCTTGACACAAGCCACGCTTTGTCACAAAGTTGTAAATTCCGCCTTTACCATTAGCATCGCCGGCGTACCAGTTTTGCACTGTTGAGTATTTGATGTCGGCATTATCCATTGTTACCAATTCCACGACTGCGGCGTGCAGTTGGTTGGTATCAAACATCGGTGCGGTGCAGCCTTCCAAGTAAGACACAGAGCTGTTTTCTTCTGCGATAATTAGGGTGCGCTCGAACTGGCCGGAATCTTCGTTGTTGATGCGGAAATAGGTTGACAATTCCATTGGGCATTTTACGCCTTTGGGAATGAAAACGAAGGAACCGTCGGTGAATACGGCGGAGTTGAGGGCTGCGAAAAAGTTGTCGCCGACTGGTACGACAGTGCCGAGATATTTTTCGATTAGTTCGGGATAGTCTTTGACTGCTTCTGTGATGGAACAGAAGATAACGCCGTCTTTGGCTAGTTTTTCTCTAAAGGTTGTGGCAATTGAAACGCTGTCGAAAACAACATCAACGGCGACATTTCCCAGCCGCCTTTGTTCGGATAGGGGAATTCCCAATTTCTCGAAGGTTTCTAATAGTGTCGGATCAACTTCGTCCAAACTGTTGAGCTTTTTGGGCTTTTGTTTGGGCGCGGAATAGTAGATAATGTTTTGGTAGTCGATCGCGGGATAGTTGACATGAGGCCAGGTCGGCTCGGTCATGGTCAGCCACTTGCGGTATGCTTTGAGACGGAATTGCAGCAGGAATTCTGGTTCGTTTTTCTTGGAGGAAATCAGCCGCACTACATCTTCGCTCAAGCCGCGGGGGATGGTGTCTGACTCGATGTCGGTGACGAAACCGTATTTGTAGGGCTGGTTGACTAGGGTTTGGGCTGTGGTAGAACTCATTATTTTGCGTGTTCAGTGTTCTAGATAATGCTCTCAAAGATGGCAGACGGGACAATTGCTGTCTGGGCTTGAGCGAGTTCTGCTGGACTGCTCTGTTGAGTTAAACAACAAGTTTATTGCTTTACTATATTTTAAGCTACATTAACAATAGCGATCTTGTCAAAGTCAAATTAATATTTTTTTGTGATGATGCAGACTCAGCAGACTTCCACTAAACAAGATATCTTGCAGTTTTTGCTCAAGGGGGATAAAGCCACGGCTCTTGAGTTGGCTGAGTCTTTAGATATCAGTCCGCAAGCGATTCGCCGTCATTTGAAGGATTTGGAGGGCGACGGGCTGATTCAGTATCAGTCGGTTCAGGCTGGGATGGGGCGGCCGCAACACATATATGAGCTTACCAGTCTGGGGCGCGATCGCTTCCCGAATCGTTATGGCGATTTTGCAGTCTCTTTTCTGGATACTTTGGCTGAGACTGTTGGCCGCGAGCAGGTGATTTCTATCTTGCGAAAACAGTGGCAACGTAAGGCGATGGAGTATCGTAGGATGATGGGTACGGGTTTGCTGGAAGAGCGGGTGGCTAGGTTGATGGAGCTTCGTAGGGATGAGGGTTACATGGCTGAGTGGTATCCTGTAGAAGCGGTGGATGATGGGACGTGCGGCACGGATAAGGGCGATCGATTTGTGTTTATGGAACACAATTGTGCTATCTCTAATGTGGCTGAAACTTTTCCGAGTGTCTGTGGTAATGAGTTAGAGATGTTTGCGGCTGTGTTGCCGGATTGTTCTATAGAGCGGACTCACTGGATTATTGATGGGGAACATCGCTGCGGTTATTTGATTATTGCGAGGAAAAAGGCAACCCCCCCCTACCCCCCCCAAGGGGGGAAATCAGAAGAATGAGGGAAGGCACTACATGGATTTTGACACGGATACACGGATAGTAACTGTGTTTATTAATTACCAATTATCGATTACCGATTACCAATAACCAATAACCAATAACGAGTAACCAATAACTATGGAATCTGATTTTTTAAAGCCGGAAGAGTGTGCGGAAGTTGATATGGCGCTGTTGTCGTCGAAGGAAAAGTTTTCGGCGCGGTTGGCTATTTATGCTTTGAGAGTGCTCAAGCAAATTGCTGGGGAGACTGGTTTGGCGGTTGCTGATGTAAGCAATCAGCAGGTGATGGATTGGGTGAGGAATGATGAGAGTATTCAGCAGTCAATTCAAGTTGATGCTAGTTTTGAAAACTTTTTTACGAATTTGGTAATTGCGTCTTTGCGGCCGTTGAGGCAAATTGCGGCAGAATCGGGAGGTGCGATCGAGCAATTAACAGTTAAGCAGGTTGTGGCGTGGTTTGTAAAGGATGGGAAGATTCGCAGAGAGCAGGGTGTCGATGCGGCGTTTTTGAATTTGTGATTGGGCTGAGGCGCTCTTGTGGGGCGAGCTGGATGCCCACCCCACAAGAGAATTTACTCTTTTTAGTCTGGCATTCGCCCAAAGAATATATTGCCACTAAGTTATTTAAATCAATTGAATAATTAGAGTATTTATTGCATCGCCTCTTAAATGAAGCACAATTAATAATTAAAGGGGCGCGAAAAATCAAAAACAAGCGTAATGCTTGTATCACAGTTTAAATGTGTAACAGCTTAGCGAGGACTGTCTTGTTTGAGGCAGGGGTTGTACGTTAATTAGACACGACGAAAGGCTCTTGGAGTGTCCCTGCTATACTTGATCAACCTGGAATACGCTGTAGATATTAATTGAAATTTTGCCAACAAAAAGAGCAATAGGTTTTCTATTGCTCTTTTTGTTCAATAATGCTATCTAGTTTTTGTTTTCAGACAGAGAAACTTAATAGCTTATTTGCAAACTGCACGGTTATTGGCGTTTCTGACAATCGTACCTACTTTGCCGTTAATCTGAATCGGGTTTTTGGTGCTAGCACGAATCAAGCGCGGTTGTTTTGCCAGACATTCTCTGATTGATTCTGACCAGGCGGTGAGAGCTCCGGTGTATTCTGTACGAGTCGCTGGGGCGCGAAACTGCTCGGTAATTAGGTAATCTGTGGTGATGCTAGTGTCAGTAGCAACATTGGTAATAATTGGAAAGTCAAAGGCTCTGGGCAAGGTTCTGTCCTGTATTTTGCCCGGTAGGATTTGGTATTTCATCGAGCCGCCTTTGTAGTCAAAACCTACTTGAGGGGCTGTTTGAGCGAAGGCGGGAATAGGCAAGCTTGCTACCAAAACGGTGCAAAAACTCCAAAATAATTTCGATTTCATCTGATTCATCTCCTCAACTTTATGACGATTAGCGCTAATTAGGTAGGCTCCACAAACATTAGGTTCAATTTTGAAACTACCTGATGATATTGAGCTTTTGGGTTTGAGTTTGACCCACCTAATTTATTGTCAGACATCCTCAAAAATGTTACAACTGGTTGGTCTGACAAACTGTAAAATAGTTTCAGTTGAGTAAGATATTTACACATCTGAATTTGTTACAGGATTGGGGACTCGGTTTTACCAGAACGATCCATTTTCGAGCGATGTCATTGGAACTTTATCAAATTTTGTCTCAGATATCAAGTTTTGCGAAGCAGGTATCAGGTTTTAAGATTGATTTGCCGCTCGATCGAGCTTTAAGTGTTACGAGCTATACCGGGTCAAGAAAAATGCTAGAGTGCATCTTTCTGGCGTTTGAGTATTTTCAGGCGACAATAGACACAGAAGGGGCTTGAAAATAGGTGAGTTTAGTGGAAGATAGTAAGTTTATCGACGTATCGGAAATCATGGGTGTTCCCGCAGCTCCTGCGGGCTACAAGTCGGGGTTTGTGGGTATTATCGGGCGCCCGAATGTCGGCAAATCGACGCTGATGAATCAGTTGGTGGGGCAGAAAATTGCGATTACTTCGCCGGTGTCTCAGACGACGCGCAACAGGCTGCGGGGCATTCTGACGACGCCGGAAGCACAAATTATTTTTGTCGATACTCCCGGAATTCACAAGCCGCATCACCAATTGGGCAAGGTTTTGGTGCAGAATGCGCGCACGGCGATTCAGTCTGTGGATGTGGTGCTGTTTGTGGTGGATGGTTCGGTGGAATCGGGTGGGGGCGATCGATATATTATCGAAATTCTCAGCAATTGCAAAATTCCGGTGATTTTGGGGATGAATAAGTTGGACGAGCAACGGTCGGATTCTGTGTTGATCGATCGAACTTACGAGCAAGTTGTCAATCCCGAGTGGCCTGTAGTGAAATTTTCGGCTCTGACTGGCGAGGGTGTCGAGCCGCTGCAACAATTGTTAATCGAACATTTGGAAGTTGGGCCTTACTATTACCCCCCCGATTTGGTGACTGACCAGCCGGAACGGTTTATTATGGGGGAATTGATTCGCGAGCAGATTTTGCTGCTGACGCGGGAAGAAGTGCCGCATTCAGTCGCAATCGCGATCGACATTGTTCAAGAAGAAGCGAAAATCACCCGCATTTTGGCGACGATTCACGTGGAACGGGATTCCCAAAAAGGTATTTTAATCGGTAAAAGCGGCAGTATGCTCAAGTCGATCGGCAGTGCGGCCCGCGAACAGATTCAAAAGTTAATTGAAGGCAAAGTATATTTGGAGCTATTTGTCAAGGTGCAGCCGAAGTGGCGGCAGTCTCGGACTCGTTTAGCGGAATTGGGCTATCGCGTGGAAGAGTGAAACTTTGGCAGTTGGCCGATCGTTACTCAAGTAAACTAAGAGCAGCCCCATTCGCCCCAATTGACCTATGCCACGCTGGTTCAATACCGCAGGCCCTTGCCAGGAAGACATTCATTATGCACTGCCGCCCACGGTGCGCTTACCGGGCTTAGAACGTTTAATTGCTCAACGCAGCTATTTCGTCATCCACGCACCCCGACAAGTGGGAAAAACCACGGCCATGCTGGCCTTAGCCAAACAACTTACCCTGGGCGGACAATACACAGCCGTCATGCTGTCCGTGGAAGTGGGCGCACCCTTCAGTCAAGACATAGCTGGTGCTGAAGATGCCATTCTGGGTGCTTGGCGAGACAATATTTCCGTCCGTCTCCCACCCGAATTACAACCGCCCGACTGGACAAGCATACAGTCGGGACAGAAAATTCGGGCTGCTTTACAAGCTTGGGCACAAGTTTCATCTCGTCCTTTGGCTATTTTCATCGACGAAATTGACGCATTACAAGACCAAGCATTGATTTCTATCCTGCGCCAATTACGAGATGGTTATCCCAATCGCCCGAAAGCGTTTCCTCAATCGGTAGGTTTAATCGGTTTGCGGGATGTTCGCGATTACAAAGTGGCTGCCGGTGGTAGCGATCGCCTCAATACATCCAGTCCGTTTAATATTAAAGTGCGATCGATTACTCTCAGAGATTTCAATGCTTCAGAAGTCGCAGAACTCTACGCGCAACATACCCAGGATACCGGACAAGTTTTTACACCGGAAGCCGTAGCATTAGCTTTTGAATTAACACAAGGACAACCTTGGTTGGTGAATGCTTTAGCTAAAGAAATCGTCGAAGAATTAGTTATTGATGAATCTATAGAAATTACACCACAACATATTTTATCAGCTAAAGAAACTCTGATCAAACGACAAGATACACATTTAGATAGTTTGGCAGAACGACTTAGAGAAAAACGAGTCAAAGCAATTATCGAGCCGATACTAGCCGGACAAGAATTGCCAGAATCTTCTAATGACGATCGCCAATACCTCGTAGATTTGGGTTTGCTAAAACGAGATCCGGCCGGGGGCTTAGTTATTGCTAATCCGATTTATCGAGAAGTGTTGCCGCGAGTTTTGGCCCAAGGCCCGCAAGATAGTTTACCGATGATCAGTCCGAGTTGGTTGAATCCTCGCGGTGAACTGATCACCGAAGCACTCCTGCAAGCGTTTCTCGCCTTCTGGCTGCAACATGGCGAACCGTTACTCAAAAGCGCGTCTTATCCCGAAATTGCCCCGCATTTGGTATTGATGGCATTTCTGCATCGGGTGATTAATGGTGGGGGAACGTTGGAGAGGGAATATGCGATCGGGCGCGACAGAATGGATTTATGTTTGCGTTATGGTGAGGTAACATTGGGCATTGAACTGAAGGTTTGGCGGACTCGGAAAGTCGATCCTTTGAGTAAAGGGTTGGAACAGTTAGATGGGTATTTGGCTCGATTGGGACAAGATTCCGGTTGGTTGGTGATATTCGATCGCAGAGATAATGCACTCGAATTGGAAGAGCGATTGAAAACCGAACTTCAGGTTAGTCCAATGGGAAGAACGATTACAGTCATTCGTGCGTGAGGAAGTTATAATGAGTGTGTCGATTTTGGCGATCGCCGAGGGTGTGCGATCGACTCTAATCTCAAATATAATAAAGATAGCTTGTTTCAGTGCGACGGCTGAAGTGTTTGAGTCGAATCGTGTAGCGAACTCGATCGAGGAAAGAAGATTCCGATGGGGAGTAAGAAGGGGTTGACATACATCATCGAGCTGCGATATTATTCGACTATATCCAGTATAGTACCGCAACTGCGATACAATTATAAGTTCTACGGCTTGAATGCGGCAAAGTAAAAAAAGTCATTATGCAACAAAAAAAGTGTGATGATATAGCAATCCTAAATAAATGAGTCGTAAAATTTTTACCCCACCCCAACCCTCCCCTTACCAAGGGGAGGGAGTAAGAAATTCACAAATGATTTAGGATTGCTATATATGTGCAATACTTGCGTTATATGTGTAAAACAGGCAAATTCCAGCCCATGACTTGAGGTGAGAAATGGTTGAATCTAAGGAGCGTATTCTAAATCTATATAATTCTTTGGAAAATGATTTTATCAAACTAATTCCACAAGAACGGTTCAACAAAGATGTGAATATGAAGCTAGAGCGAATCACTCATCTACTGGAAGTCTTGGGAAATCCGCATAACTCTTTTCTATCTATTCATGTTGGAGGTACATCAGGCAAGGGATCTACTTCTACGTTAATTGCGTCAATCTTAACCACACAGGGCTATAAAACAGGGCTTTATTTATCCCCTCACTTGCAGATATTTAACGAGGTGTATCAGATTAACTGTAAAACAGTTGCGACCACAAAGCTTGTCGAGATATTTGAACGAGTGAAATCGGCTATAGTGAAAGTTGCTCAGGAAAACCCCTTTGGTCAGCCTAGCTATTTTGAAGCACAAGTAGCTTTGGCATTCTGCTTATTTGAAGAGCAAAAAGTTGATGTCGCAATTATCGAAGTTGGTTTAGGGGGAAGACTTGATGCCACAAACGTCTTGTCCTCAAAATTATCGGTACTTACAAGTGTTGGATTAGATCACACCGAAATATTGGGAGGTACTGTAGAAGAAATCGCTGAAGAGAAGGCAGGCATTATCAAAGATCTTCAGAATGTGGTGTGTGGATTCTCTCAAAGAACGACAAGAGAGATTGTTGCACAACGTTGCGAAAAGAGCGGTTCTCAATTATGGCAATTAGAGGAAGACTTCTCATTTACTGTTAATTCGGGGTCTTTAAGTGTAAATCTTCCAGAGAGAGTTTACGATAATTTATCGCTAACCAAACTTCTCGGAGAGTTTCAGTTCTCTAACGCAGCTTGCGCTGTCGCAGCAGCTTATTTATTTTCACAAGGTAGCTTATCTGATTTTGCTGTCAGGGAAGGGTTAGCTAATGTCATAATCCCAGGTCGAATGGAAATATTACAAACCCAGCCAGTTGTAATACTTGATGGTGCGCATAATCCCGACAAGATGAGATCTGCTTCACATTCAGTTAACAAATTATTTGGAGGTAAAGAAAGAGTTATAATCATTTCTTTCAAAGAGGGAAAGCTTCTTGAAGATATATTGCCTTATCTCGTAGATAATGTGAAATGCTTCATATTGACAGCGTTTAAGATTAAAGGATTGTGGGAGCCATGTCCACCTGAAGAATTGAAGAAGGTTATTGACAGCGTTGCCCCATCTGTGCCATGCTTCATAGTGCGCGATCCAATTAGTGCGGTTCGAGAGGGTTTATCTAGAGCGGCAGAGAATGATCTAGTATGGATTACTGGTTCTCTTTATCTCGCTGGTGATGTGCGTGAGTATTGGCATCCATCAGAATCTTTGCTCATGAGAGCAGAGGAATAACAGATTAGAACATATATCCAAGATTTATTAGAACTATCGAATCAATCATGCAAAATTCACAAAGATCAATTGTTAAAATAATTAAAGAAGTCTGTCTAGAAAATAACATATCTTATGAATCTTTTTCATACGACTGGATATTTCGTTTATCGAGAGATAGCACAGCAGTACACATTTTTGGCTATCAGTTCGAGAAAAATTCATCTACATCGCATCTAATTTGCTCTGACAAGTGTAGTGCGAGTGATTTATTACAATTGAGTCAAGTGCCTGTCGTAGAACATACCTTTTTTATGTCACCAGTAAACATAAAGTATGTTGGTGTTTCTGGTAATTGGTCAAAATTATGCGAGTTGCTTAATCGGCATGGAAAACTCGTATGTAAATCGAATGAGGGAACAGGTGGTAATGATGTCTACCTTGTTACAAATCAATTTGAGCTTGAGAATGCCGAATACAAAATATACAATCGCTCCAGAGCGATGGCAGTGTGTCCGTTTTACGAAATAGAGAATGAGTTTCGGGTTGTGGTGCTAGATGGGAAAGTTAAATTAGTCTATCGGAAAAACATTCCTTATTTATTAGGCGATGGAGTATCTACTTTACGCCAGCTCTTTGTTGCTTACCTCAAAGAAAACATAGATTGTCCAGTTAGTTGTAATATTCCTGATGAAGATTATTCTAAAATCCTTGATTCTGGCAAGAAGTATGACTTGCATTGGAAACATAATCTTGGACAAGGAGCAAACCCGGAAATTGTTCAAGATAAAGAACTTGTTGGACGATTAAGTGATTTAGCATTGCGCGCAGCTAAAGTTGTAAATATTCACTTCGCGTCAATAGATATAATAGAAACTAACAATCAATATTTGGTTCTAGAAATAAATAGTGGTGTGATGATGGAGCATTTTTCTCAGTTGAATGACAGTAACTATAAGAGAGCTAAAGATATTTATAAAGAAGCTATTGAAAGTATGCTTAGTTAAGGTGAAAATATGCGGAAGCAACTACTAATGCCTGTTCTATTAACCGTTGCTCAAAAAATAGGAATGAAAATTCTGATTGAACCAACAAGAGCAATGTACGGAGTTATCCTATTCGATAGTGGGAAGAAGTATTACATCAAGGATGTTAATTTTAATCTCAACTTGAGTGCCTCAACTTCACTTGCAAAAAACAAAGCTGCGACATCTTTTTTTCTTGAGAAATTCGGATATCAAGTACCCGAATTTACTATGGTATATAGTGACGAGAAATGTGCTCGAACTCAATCTAATGATACTCTTCAAGAAGGATTAGACTACTCAAGACGAATTGGCTTTCCCGTGATTCTTAAGCCAAATAATATGTCACAGGGCAGCTTTGTTTTTAAAGTTAACGACGAATCGGAATATTTTAGCTTTTTGTCAGAAATTTTCACGTACTGTGACACGGCTCAGATTCAGAAGTTTTATTCTGGTAATGACTACAGAATAGTAGTTTTAGATAGGAGAGTGCTATCTGCTTATCAAAGAGTTCCTTTCCATGTTATAGGTGATGGAGATTCTTCTATATCTGAATTAATTTGTAAGAAACAACGATTATTCGTACAGTCTGGTAGAGACACTAAATTGATAGATACTGATACACGCCTTGCTCATAAAATCCTTCAGCAAGGTCTTTCGCTAGAGAGCATACCTGGTCTTAATGAAACAGTTATCTTGCAAGATATTTCAAACTTGTCGGCTGGAGGGGAAACTATTGAACTCACAGATGAAATACATCCTTCTTTTGTAAAACTAGCGTTGCTGATTGCAAGAGATATGAATTTAACTTTATGCGGCATTGATATAATCACAAATGATATCACGCAGCAAAATGATGGTCAGTATACTGTTATTGAGGTTAATAGCGCACCTGGATTAGATAACTATGCGTATCAAGGTGCGGTGCAAGAAGCATATGTAGAAAGTTTGTACCGAGAAGTCTTGCTTTATATTAGAAATTCATACTCCTAATTAGTTTGGGGTAGTTAAACGTAACTAAGTCAGGTTTTGCAAAACCCTAATAAACCTTATTAGATAAGAATTATAGGCTAATTTGAATTTTGAAATATAACTCAGTATTCAACCCAAACCTACTTAGAATAGTCTATTAGGTGGCTACCAGCCGTAGAACAAACCTAGTGCAGCGGACGGTATCGAGATCTTGGTTGTGATGCCAAGGTCATCTGCCGCCGCTGACTAGGAACGTTATCTCGCAAACGCTGTCTGATTTTGGAGATAATTCGGAAGCTCGATCGAGAGTTTGACCTACGGAAAATTGGTAGAATAAATAGAGACGCTCGATCGCACAAGGTCGAAGAACGATCGCCTGATTCGGAGATTTTGTCAGGAGTTGGGGATTGAGGTGCTTTTATAATCTAGGCAATAAAAATACTATTTTGCTAAATTGTTAACAACACTCAAAAAAAGTGAACACCATGCTTAACCTCTCCCATAGCCGTCCCCTGAACCAATTTCAACAGGAAGCTCCTGAGTTGCTTCATCAGTTTGAAACAGATAAAACACCAATCGTAATCACCATTAATGGTAAAGCGGTTGCTGTGCTTCAGGATGCGGAAAGTTATGAAAAACTACTTAATCGGTTAGAACTTCTTGAAACTCTTGCAGGTATTCGTCAAAGCTTAGGGGAATTCGATCGAGGCAAAGGGGTTTCTATTCATCAAGCTTTTGAAGAGCTTCAAAAAAAATATGACCTACCGAGTTGAGATATCTCCTACTGCTATTCATGACATAGAAAATATATTTTTGTGGCTCAAGCTCAATGCTCCTGAAAAATCCTATCGTTGGGGTAGGGGCTGTTATGAAATAATGCTCAAACTGGAAAGCTTTCCTAGTCGTTGTCCCTTGGCATTAGAAAGTGAGTATTTGGAGCTGGAAATACGTCAACTTTTATATGAGAAGAAATATCGTATTTTAGTATCGTAGAAGATGAAAATACTAGAATGGTTAAAATTCACCGCGTTCGCCACAGTTCTCAACAAAGTTTTGATTCTTTAAAACAGCTTTTGGATAATGATGAAGAGTAAAAATGTTCTTGTGTTGTGATTTCTGAGTTTAAGGGCGATCGGACATCGAAGACTTTGGCCGATCGCCTTAGAGTTACAATCTATGGATCGCACAATGCAGGAGAACGATCGCCTGATTCGGCGATTTTGTCAGGAGTTGGAGATTGAGGTGCCGTTTTAGGGAATGGAGGAGTATTTTCAAAGATGGAGACTCAACTATACGATAAATTCATTCAAAAGGTAATTATTTTAGGTAAACAAAAGGAATTTTCATTAACCTCTTCGATCGACAACTATTTAATGATGAATTATCGGCTTAAATTAGAACGAATCGATAAACTAAAAGCTTGGCTAGATGGGTTTAGACCGTTCGATTCCACCCTCATCGCGGAACTCAAAAAGCTCTATGATGTTCGCTTTACTTATAACTCAAATGCCATTGAGGGTAATACTTTAACCCAAAGTGAAACGGAATTAGTTTTAACGAAGGGCATTACTGTGGGGGGCAAAACCCTTGACGAACATTTAGAAGTTATTGGACATAAGGAGGCGATCGATTATATTGAAAATTTAGCCCAAAGGGATACGGAGATTAATGAATGGGAAATTAAGCAAATTCACAATCTGATTCTCCGCAAAATTAACCCTGACGAAGCGGGTGGTTATCGCACTCTGGATGTGATGGCGGCAGGAACGAACTATCGTTATCCTCCCCATTATTTACTGTCTCAATTAATGGGGGATTTTGCGATCTGGCTCAACTCGGAATCTGCTTTAAGGCTCCATCCAGTCGAATATGCAACGATCGCTCATTATCGTTTTGTTTCTATCCATCCTTTTCGCGATGGTAATGGTCGAAGCGCTAGATTATTAATGAATTTACTCTTGATCCGTGCCGGCTATCCGATCGTGGTGATTGACAACCAAATTCGCAATGATTATATTAATGCTTTAGCCTACGGGCAACAAAATCAAGACGATTTAAGCCAGTTGTTTGGATTGATTTTTGATGCTACGATTAGTTCGCTTGTGGAAGTTTTAAGATTATTGGTGACTGCAAGTAGCAGCAGGGGAAAGGAACAGGCTTTTTATCAGGAGATTACTGATTTTCTCGATCGCAGCGGTGGTTTAGGTAATGGGGAATAGGTAATTTTGCCTCACCTTGGAGATGGTTCGGAAGCTCGATCGAGAATTAAGGATTCCGTAGGAGATTCCGATCGAGCTTTATCCTGCCCAAAAACAAAGAAAAAGCCGCCCTAAAAGGACGGGACTTTAGCTCTCCGCTACGCTCCGCTCATTACCAACAACTATCAAGGCAACTCAACCGAACTCGGTTTAGCAATATGAGGTAATCCCCAACCCAATTTTTCCCGCAAAATGTGGAAAAATTCAAAAGGCTGCACCCTCACGAAGCGGGCGCGGTAGGGAGCTCGCTCAATTTGCACCCAATCCTCCGGCAGAACATAACATCCGCCGTTCCCGTCTACCACCATTACCAGGCGGTTCGGACTCGCAGGCAAAATCTTCACCGGCTCGGTGTTGCTAAACACCAAGGCGCGCGAAGCCATAGAATGAGGGCAAAGAGGGACTAACTGCAACACTGGCACTCCCGGAATAATTACAGGGCCGCCGGCTGACAGCGCGTAGGCTGTCGATCCCGTCGGAGTCGAGATAATTACCCCATCTGCGGCAATGTCAACAGAGGCGTGTTGCCCGATCGCCACTTCAAAATGACACATACAAGTCAACGGTTCCCGATGCAGCACCATTTCATTGAGACAAAGCGCTTCCCAGAGACAGTCGTTTTCTCGAAACAGCCGCACGGCCAGCATCGATCTTTCTTCTATTTCGTATTCTCCGGCGATCGCCTTTTCCAAAGCTTGCGGCAGCAAGTTCAGGTAAGTTTCTGTTAAAAAGCCCATGTGACCGGTATTGACAGTCAGCAGTGGCACTCCGATGGGAGCAACTTGGCGAAATGCCGACAGCACGGTACCGTCGCCGCCCAAAACCACTGCAAACTCCATGTCGCTGTCAAAACCGGGGGGGACGAGTTGGTCGATCGGAGTATGGCACATTGGGCGATCGGGGCTAGAATAGCCCAGAATTCCTCCAGAACCAGAAACCGAGCAGACATCCCAGCCGCGGGCAATCAGCTTGTCTTGTAACTCTGTGGCGATGCGACAAGCCACAGGTTTAACATCGTTGTATATAATTCCAGCTTTCGGCACTTTAAAAAGTAAAGGGCATCTTTTGTTTACTCCGTTTTTTAGTCTTAAGCTGCTCGTACTCTATTTCCTTGAGCTTCTTCATAATCAGATTAAAGTATTCTTCGAGATAAGACTCCAAAGTAGTAGTTTCTTTGGGGTCTAATCCGAAAACGCTGTAAACTTCATCCATCGGAGCTTTCAAGGGTTTTCCGGCTGCCAAAACTTCTGAAAAAGCCAATCTGTCAGCTACGTTCCAACTCCACTGAAAGAACTTAGCAAATTGACGAGTAGCCTGCAACAAGGCATCTGGGGTGCGGGTAATTTTGGCTGTCTTCCCTGACAGCCGTTCGCACAACCGCACGATTTCTTCAGCATCCCAAGCGCGATTTCCCACCACCGGAAAGGTTTTTTTGACGGTTTCGGGAACGGAAAGGGCCCGGACTGCAAATTTAGCAACGTCCTGAGTGTTCATGTAGGCAAGGGCTGACGGCTTGTTGGGCAACCAGACTCCTTGACTGTCCAAAATCGGCATTGCATACAGGCTCAGTAGTCCTTGCAAAAAGCCGCAAGGTCTCAAAATTGTGTAATCTAGACCGGATTCTGCTAAGAACAGCTCGGTACAGCGCTTGATTTCCAACAAGGGGACTTGGGGATATTTCTCGGCGTCGAGAAAGGAAATGAATACGTAACGCTTGATGCCGGCTGCTACTGCTGCTTGGATCAGCGATACTTTTCCATCCCAATCTGCTCTTTTAATGCTCACAGAATCGGCTGCACTGGCTGTTGCTGCATCAATGATAGCAGTGACGCCTTCGAGTGCCGGAATCAAGCTGTCTGGCTGACAAAGGTTCCCGGGTACAAGTTCAGCGCCCCATTCTTTCAAAAATGCCGCTTTTCTGTAATTTCTGACTAAACAGCGCACCTGGTAGCCCTCGTCTAGGGCGCGGCGGGCTATTTGGCGGCCGAGAGTGCCGGTGGCACCTACAATCAGTAAAGTCATCTAGGGATTAATTTATGAATCTTAAACTTTCTATAAGATGGTATCAGGTTTTTGTTAAGTTTTTTATGAAAACTTAACAAAAACCTGATTTTTTCTCATTTTGGGCTTGAGAGCTTCGGTAGAAGGCTGGCGATCGGCTTTCGGCAGAAGCTAGAAGGCAGAAGCTTTCTTGACTTCTGAATGATTGGTAGAAAAAACTTATTCTTCGCCGCCGCCGCCTTGCAGTTTGAGCAGGAGGAAGCCTCCGCCTATACCCACGAAAATTAGGGAAAAGGACAAAAAGGCTGCATTGAAAATTTCAGGATTCATAATTTTGATATGTCCAATTGGGCGATCGCATTAAATAAAGATAATATAATTTGGGGCAACTAGCTAGCTAAATGCTAAAATTGAGCGTGCTAAAATTGCTGTATTTTGTTGGAGAACTGCTTTGAGTCTCGATCGGGAATCAAAACTAGCTGTCACTCTCGGAGATCCGGCGGGAATTGGCCCGGAAGTGATTCTCAAGGCATTGGCAGATCCCGCTGCTGCTTTGATGGTGACGGTTTTCGGCTGTAAGAGAATTTTGCAGCAAACTTACGATCAGTTGCGATCGAGCCATCCAGCAGCAGATCCCGAAACATTAAACATTATTGATATCGAACCAGACACCAAATGGGGTTCCATTGTCCCCGGTGTCGGGAGTGCCGCTAGCGGGGCGGCTAGCTTTGCGTATATGGAAAGTGCGATCGCCCGTACCCTCGCCGGCGAATTCTCGGCGATTGTCACCGGCCCAATTTCCAAGACTTGTTGGCAGGCGGCCGGTTACAATTATCCCGGACAAACAGAACTTCTGGCAGAAAGAGCGAAATCTGAGCGTTTCGGAATGCTGTTTGTCGCCACATCTCCCCACAGCGGCTGGACGCTGGTAACTTTACTCGCTACCACACATATTTCCCTGCGTCAAGTACCAGATGCTTTGAGTCCAGAATTGCTGAGCGAAAAACTAGAATTGCTGGTAGAGTGTTTGCGGGAAGATTTTGGGCTGGAAAGACCGAAAATTGCGATTTCTGGCTTAAATCCTCACAGTGGCGAAAATGGCCAACTGGGAAATGAAGAGCAAGATTGGATGATACCTTGGTTGGAAACGCAGCGCGATCGCTTCCCTCAAGTGCAGTTAGATGGCCCAGTGCCCCCGGATAGCCTCTGGGTAAAACCGGCTAAAGTTTGGTACGGTTTAGCCAAAGAAGCTCACGACGGTTACTTGGCAATGTACCACGACCAAGGGTTAATTCCAGTAAAAATGATGGCTTTCGACAGAGCCGTCAACACTACAATTGGTTTACCCTTTGTCCGTACATCTCCCGATCACGGCACTGCTTTTGATATTGTAGGTCAAGGGATTGCGGATGCTTCCAGCATGAAAGCAGCATTGGAGTTGGCGGCCCAGTTGGCTAGTCGCAGAGCAGCAGTTAGAATAAGGCCATAGCTTTAGTACGCCTGATGCGAATAATTCTGTCATTTCTATTGATTTTCTTTCTTGGTGAGGCGGCAAGCAAGCTGGTAATTTTTTTCGATCGGTCAAAATCAGATTTGGGTAGCACAGTATGGCAGCATCTAATGATAATTCAGGCAAAATACATCAGTCAGAAACACAAGTTTCTGATGCAACTCTCTTGAGTCCTAAAGCTGGAGATCAACTTCAGGAATTGCTAACCATATTGACTGAATTGCAGCTATTGAAGAAATCCAAAAAAGGACCAACCGCACCAAAGTTACCATCCTTTGAAAAGCCGATCGAGCGACTTGAGGACGCGGAAAATCAGCGCAACAAATTGTCTTTTCCGATCGAATCGCCAGCTATTGTACCCGAAATATTGACAAACAACGAAGAGATACCATCTCAGAGACAAAAAAATAATAATCAGGAACCCGATTTATCTAGAACCGCGAAGGTAGCAAAAAAATACCGACCGTCGGAGGAAGAATTAGAACAAGCTGTGGAGCAGTTTAAGCAGTTGCAACAACTACTCTTTGAACGGGATTTACCAGAATTTTACAGTAATATTTCGAGTGTGGAACAAAGGTTAGAAACTTTTGAAAATTTAATGGCAGAACCGAAAGAATTGATGAGTTTACTGAAGCCATTAATTCCTGAGTTAGTGAGAGAAGAATTAGAAGCGTTGAAGTCTGAATTAAAAAAGGCGATCGAGCTGGCTAGCAAAGATCAAATTAATCGCCTCGAATTGTCGGTAAAATTAGCGGATTTAGAAAAGCAAATTGCTAAATTTAACCAGCAGCAACTACCGAATCCAGAACAGTTAATGCAGCGCCTGATGCCGGTAGTGGGCGAACTGCTAAACCGCAAGGTTGACGAGTCTAAGTTAGAGATAGCTTCGGCGATCGCACCCACAGTCAATCAAGTAGTTCAGAATCAAAACGGACTGGAAGAACAAGTAGTAAAAATTCAAGATAGACTTACGAATATTCAGCAGCGTTACCAGCAGGAACCTGAAGATTTAATCAAGCAGCTAGTGCCGATAGTTAGCGAGTTGCTGAACCGCAAAATTAGTGAATTAAAGTTAGAGGTGATAGCAACTGTCACGCAGTCAGTACAGGTAAGAATAGCTTGGGTAGAAATAGAAGAAAAAGTATTGAGCATCATCGAGCGCCGGCTGGCTACCCAACAGTCGCAAATTCATCATCCAGAAGAGATAATGGCGATGCTAATGCCAGCAATAACTGATTTGCTGAACCGAAAAATCGATCAATCAAAATTGGAGGTAGCAGCGGCGATCGAACCTTTGATCCAATCAGCAATTCTGCAAAGAGAAGTTCAAGGAAAATTGAGCGACGTAGAAAGTAGATTAAATAATCTTCAGCGACAGCAAAAATCTCAGCCGGAAGAAATAATGGCAAGGTTGATGCCATTAATGATTGAGTCGCTGAACCGGAAAATCGACGAGACAAAATTTGAGGTGACAGAGGCGATCGCGCCGGCTGTCAACACCGCGATTCAAAACAGCGGTATTGCAGCACAAATATTAAATAATCAAAATAAGATTGTCGAAGTTGAGCAGCAAGTTTTAGCCGAGATCCAAGGGTTGATGTCAAGAATTATGCCCGCGATTGTAGAGATGATGTCGCGGAGACTCCAAGAAGCAAAGCTAGAAATAGAATCGGCGATCGCCCCCGCTGTCGATGCAATTATTCAAAATAAAAGGATTGAAGAAAGACTCGGGAGTATCGAACAAAAGATTGTGGCGATCGAACACCGGATTTATGAATCGACAGACTTGTTTACAGATTTACTGAAACCTTTAATTGACGAGCTGATGGTTAGCCATCACGCCCAACTAGAAAAATCGGTCATTGAATCTATTTTACCATTGTTAGATGAAGTTGTAGGTTATAATTACAAACTCAACGGTAAAGTTGAGCAACTAGAACGCAAAATTACTGATGCAGAATGGGGAGGCGATCGGGAAGAATTAGAGGCCAGAATTAAAAGCATCTTTCCCGAAATGATGCTGCGAACAATTAACGAATCAAAAGTGGCATTTACCGAAACGATAGCTCCGATAATTGATGAAGTAATTAATACCAAAACTCGGGAAAACAGGCAATCGATGGGAGTAGCCATATCGCCGGCTATTCCTGTGGGAATCAGCCACAGAATCAGTGAATCTCCCGATGAAATTGCAACCGCACTAGCACCGGAAATGGCCTCTGCTATCAAACAGCAAATTCATCTGAAACCAGAAGCAATGTCCGATGCACTTTATCCGATCATCGGCAGCACGATTTTAAAATACATGGGAGAGATGATCCGAGAGATTAATGATAAACTCGAATCATCTTTAAGCCCAGAGGGAATTAGTCGCAAATTTAAAGCTAAATTCCAGGGAATGTCCGAAGCAGAATTGCTGATGCAAGAAACAACACCGCTGACTGTTAAAGCTGTCTTTTTAATTCAAGCAGAATCTGGCTTAGTAATTTCGGCAGTACAGCACTCTGAACGCGAACAGCTAGAATCAGATATGGTAGCGGGGATGCTGACTGCGATTCGCGCTTTTGTCAATGATTGCATATCTCAGTCGGGAACTATTGCAGAGATTGATGCTATAGAATACGGCACATCTACGATCGTATTGGAAGTAGCGGGTTCGTGTTATCTAGCAGTAGTGATGCAAGGAGAAACCCGCCAATGGTTTAAGTACAAAATGCGAGCGATATTCAAAAATATTCTTCAAGAATACGGAAATCAAATCCAATCATTTAAGGGCGATCCGACCACTGTGCCTGCAGAAGTCAACTCGAATTTGCAAAAATTAATTGATACAGATATAAAAGTTAAATCTCCTAAACTGCCAATTTTGCCAATTATCGGTTTAGCAGCGTTAGGTTTAATTGGCATACCTTGGGGAATTCATCAATACCGCAGCTCAATTGCAACAAGCTTAGAAGCAGATACAAATTTAGCTTTGCAATCGACTCCCGAGTTATCGGTTTATCGCCTCGCGGCAGATGTTAAAGATAAAGTATTGGAAATTTCGGGACGAGTGCCGAATCAAAAGCTGCGATTGAGAGCGGAAAAAATCGCTCAGCAAGCGGCTCCCAAATTCAGAATTGATAATAAGATTATAGCCGTTGAAGTACCAGCAGATCCGGTTTTAGCCGAAGCTGATGTCAAGCGGACAGCGGCTCTGCTGAATAAAGTAGAAAGCATTGATATCTCGGCTCGGTATACCGAGGGAAAAGTCGCCGTTGCAGGTAGTGTGAGCAAGGCTACAGATGCTGAGAAAATAACTCAAGCTTTTGAAAAAATTCCGGGGGTGAAGTCTGTAACAAATACAGTGACAATTGGAACTAAACCGCCGTCAAAAGCAATGGCAGTTCGTCTTTATTTCAGTACAGGTTCGGCAATTTTGCCGCCGAAAGACGTAGCGCAAAAGCTTGGCAAAGTCAAGGAATATATGGATGAAAATAGCACGAAGAATTTCAGGATAATTGGCTATAGCGATTTTAAGAGCAGTGCTGCGGAAAATCAAAAGTTGGCACTGGAAAGGGCGATAAATGTGAAAGCTGCTCTGGTGAAACAAGGCATAAATGGCAACAGAATACAAGTTGCTGCTACTAAGGGTCGTCCTGAAGGTGTGGAGGCAAATCAACCACTGTGGTTGAGCAGATTGGTAATGTTTGAGGTGGTAAATTAAAGTTGGGAATTGGGAATTGGGAATTGGGCATAGGGCATAGGGCATTGCTAACCAATAACAAATAACCAATAACTAATAACTAATAACCAATAACCAATAACTCTTAAATTAATCGAACTCGCCCGGAGGTAAAAGCTTGTATTCGATCGCCCTCCAAGCATATTAACAAGCGGCCGCATCCGTCAATCCCGGCGGCTTGTCCGTAGATGGTTTCGGAGGAAAGTTCGATCGCCACATTACAACCAATCAGCGCATCGCGCCGACGCAATTCCGGCAAAAGCAGCGCTAAACCGGACTTTTCGGCTGGCTTGTCGGTGGCGGAAAACATATCGGCTAGTTCGAGTAAATAGTGTCGCAGCCGATCGAGCAAACAGAGTTCATCGGGCACATGACTAACAATAGAATGCAAGCTTACCGCATTGCCGATCGCGGTTGTATCGAGTCCAGCAGCCGCGAAATCTACGCAGCGGTTGAGTCCAATTCCCACAACCGCCCGAGTGCCGAAAGTCTTGCCAGAAGAGGCTTCACAGAGAATTCCGGCTAATTTTTGGCGATCGATCCAGACATCATTTGGCCATTTCAGGCGTAGCATATCGCGACACTCGGGAACCAAATCTTCGATCGCGAAAATCACGGCCAAACCGGCTGCTAAACTGAGTCCGGGCAACAAATTGGGATTGAGGTTGTCGAGTACAAAACTCACAGTCAAGACACCAGTTGGAGCGTGCCAAGTACGCCCGTGTTGACCGCGCCCGCTGGTTTGCCGCTTGGTAAATACTGCATCTCCGTGGTGGAGTTTTGCCGCGTGGGCGAGCGCCCAACTGTTGGTACTCGCACAAGTATCTAAGGAGTGCATCCAGTGAGGAAGAGGAAGGTTTGGGCGATCGGGTTCTGCGGATGCGGGCACGGGAATTAATTAAAAAGGAAGAAGAAAGAATTGAGATATTTTACCATTTTCATACATTCTGTAGGGGCGGGTTCACCAACCATAATTGCCTGAAACAAACAATCTCGAAAACCCGCCCCACCCAACAAACAATCTAAATCTACATTTTGATATTCAATATAAATGTCAGGTTGATGTGGGTTATTGGTGGGGCGGGGGCGGGTTTATATATATTGTCACTCATCGTTATATATTGTTGGTGAACCCGCCCCTACGGGCATTGTTGACATTGAGATTAATCGTTTAAACCAGTAGCTACGCTTGCTGTT
Source organism: Cyanobacteria bacterium VAR_87_metabat_62 (assembly GCA_031427135.1). Taxonomy (GTDB): domain Bacteria; phylum Cyanobacteriota; class Cyanobacteriia; order Cyanobacteriales; family Microcoleaceae; genus Microcoleus. The sequence continues at coordinate 43,703 of JANPMV010000001.1, forward strand.
GCATTTCCAGCAACTCAGGAATTGTCACAAACCGATATCCCTCTTTTTTCAAACCAGCAATCATCTCCGGTAAAGCTTTAATAGTCCGAGATCGATCGCCCCCGCCGTCGTGCATCAACACAATCGCACCCGGCTTCGCACCCTTCAACACATTCTCCACAAAGGCTTCCGGTTGAGCGCGCGGATCCGTATCGGCAGATGTTACAGACCACATCACAACTGAATAATTCTGCTCTTTAGCATACTTAGCTAAGCCATTATTCAATACTCCCCCCGGCGGGCGGAAAAAAGTTGTCTTAACTCCCGTGGTTTCGTAAATAAGTCTTGCTGTGCGATCGATTTCATTAGCCGCCGTCGCCGCATCCATCACATCGTACGGGTGATGCCACGTATGATTGCCGATCGCGTGACCTTCTGCCACAACTCGACGACCAATTTCAGGAGAACTTTCGAGAGATTTGCCTATCCAAAAAAATGTTGCTTTAACATCATTTTGCTTAAAAATATCCAGCATTTGTTCTGTAGTTTCCGGCCACGGCCCGTCATCAACTGTTAAAGCAATAACTTTCTGAGAATATTTGATTGTTCCTTCAAAAACAGTTGTTCCCTGAAACTGTTGCGGTGGCACAAAAGTCAAGCGTTTTTCCTTGGATTCCAACACGGTGAGCAGTTGTTCAACTGTGCGATCGAGATTAAACGCTGTTTTATTGTCTCCAACTTCCTTGACTGACGGATTTACCGCTAAAGATTGATTGAGGTTCTGCACCTGCACCGCTGCGGTTGCGGGGTTGTCGCTTCCCTGCTGGTTTCCTGGTAGCAGTATACCGATGATAAAACTAATCGCGGCTGCTGCAAGGGCGATCGCCGCAAAACGCCATTTTTTTCGCAGTCTTTGAAACAGATGATTTCCGGTCACTTGAGATTCCTTTGACTCCACACTGCCGATAATGATATGGGAATTTCAGGCAAAAGAAACCTAATTTTTGATAAATATGTCTGGGCGGGGATTGACAGCGGGCTAAAAGCGGGCTACTGAATCTGGGCGGTGGATTGGTGGCGCGGCGGTGAGAATTCAGAGCGATCGGAGTGTAGTACAGTATTGCGATCGGATTTAGGTGCGGCGACACTACCAATTTTGCAGCTCAAAGTCTTTATTTGCAAGGATTTCTTGAGCTATAAGTCTTAGTTTTGGCGATCGACACCCTATCTAAAAAACCCAATTTAAAAAAAAGTTGTATTACCCCCTTGACAGTCTTGTAATACGTAATGTAGTATAAATGCATGGCGAAAGAGAAAAGCTTCAAAGCGTTACTCCAAAAGCAATATGAACTTTGAAAACAGAATAGATAATTAATCGTGTCACATACTTTTGGACATTGGCGGTGTAGACTCCGGCAACAATAGCCCGATCGGGTTGTAGTACGCGGAATCAACCGCCAGTAGTCCTAACTTGAGTCATTCAAGGACAGAATATTTTTGATTTTCGCGGGGGTATAGCTCAACCGGTCAGAGCAGTCGCCTGTCGAGCGAAAGGTTGCGAGTTCAACTCTCGTTACTCCCGTCAAAGTCCCGTAGGCAAATTGGTTTAAGCCGTCACCCTCTCTGGCGTGAAAATTACGAGTTCAAACCTCGTCGGGACTCCCAGGTTAGATGGCCGAGTGGTTTAAGGCGTCGCTCTGCAAAAGCGATTTTCGTGAGTTCAAATCTCACTCTAACCTTTGTTCCTATTAATTAATAGGAGCAATCTCAAATCTGAAACTTCAAATCAGATTATATAGCAGCGTAGCTTAATGGTAAAGCCCCAAGTTCATGCCTTGGCAATTGCGAGTACCGCTTCGCGGAAGCAAGCTACAAGTCCCGCCACTGCTACCAAATACAGGGATGATGTAACTGGCAACATCTCAGTCTCCAAAACTGATTTTCTGAGTTCAAATCTCAGTCCCTGTGCCAATTTATAGTGCTGTAGGCAAATGGTTTAAGCCGCTTGGTTTTCACCCAAGTGATTGCGGGTTCAACTCCCGTCAGCACTTCCAAAACTTCTGGGTTGGCCCTCCTACTGGCGTGGGTAGCTGTCTGTAAAACAGTAGCTTAAAGCGTTGCTGGTTCAATTCCAGCCCGACCCATTTGTAACTGTATTATGACTTACACAAAAAACCCGGTTTCTGAGAAAAATCTTGTATCTCTACGAGAGATATTTAGATAGAAACCGGGTTTTTGACCCCCGTGGGTAAATCCTGTGTATTTCATATGCAGTTGCAATTTTGAGAATGAGTTGTAACTGGACAACAATTCAGTTTGCGTGACTGAACATTCGGGGGTTCAAATCCCTCCGTTCTCGCTATGGAGAAGTGGCCGAGTGGCTTAAGGCGCTTTCCTGCTAAGAAAGAGCGGTTTAACAACCGTCGTGGGTTCAAATCCCACCTTCTCCGTTTTCCCCCGATAGCTCAGTTGGTAGAGCGCTTGTTTGAAGAACAAGAAGTCGTCAGTTCGATACTGACTTGGGGGATTGCGTTGCCTCATAGCTCAATTGGTAGAGCTGCACGCTGTTAACGTGATGGTTGTAGGTTCGAGTCCTACTGAGGCAGCCATTTTACAAATTGCCGGGTGGACAAATTGGTAAAGTCGGATGCCTCTGAAACAGGAGTTTATCAGGGTAAGAGCCTACCCCGGCATTCAATTATTGGGAAGTCGCCTAATTGGTATGGCACCGCTCTTTGAAAGCGGACAAATGCAGGTTCAAGCCCTGCCTTCCCAGTTTTGCTATCACCAAAGCAGATTAATTATACTCCTGTAGCCCAATTGGTAGAGGCCGCAATTTCAAAAATTGTGTTGTGTGAGTTCAAATCTCACCAGGAGTACCAAATTTTCAATTAAGTTTCTACTTGCTCTTGTGGCGGAATTGGCATACGCGGCAGATTTAAAATTTGTTTTATTGTGAGTTCGAGTCTCACCAAGAGTATGAACGGGATGTGGCGCAACTTGGTAGCGCGGCGGCTTTGGGAGCCGAAGGTTGCAGGTTCAAATCCTGCCATCCCGACTTTACCTCTATGATGCAATTAGTAGACATCTCTTGTTGAGTGCGAGAGTTTTGTTGGTGCAAGTCCAACTAGGGGTATTGGGTATCAAAGCCCAAAAGTGCGATCGATTTTACCCTTGTAGCCCAATTGGTAGAGGCGCTAGACTTAGGATCTAGTTAGTGCTGGTTCAAGTCCAGTCAGGGGTATTTGGTGATAGCGCGGGTGACGTAGCCACGGTAGGATTGGAGGTCTCATAAGCCTCTTCATAGCAGGTTCAACTCCTGTCCCCGCCACCAAAAATGCAGGTGTAATGTAACTGGCAACATGAGGCTCTTGTAAAGCTTTCTTGCGAGTTCAAATCTCGCCATCTGCTTATAACTAAGCTAGAGGTGTTATTTTTGTTAATGTTTTGCTAACGAATCAGAGAAAAAATCATGAGACGGATTGCGATCGCTCAAGATACACTAAAGATCATTGAAGCAGGCTACTACTGCTCTCCAGAAGGTAAACGCATTGAACTTGTTCAAAAAATAGCATCCTGTCTTGAACAGACCAAATCCTATGAACCCGATGCTCTTTCTAAGCTCAAACAAGTTGTTCTTTCTGCTACTTCATCATTCTCAAATATTGAATTTGAAGTTAGGAATGAGACGACTTTGATGGGAGCAGAACGTATGGCAACAGGACAACAGTTTCAAAAGATTGGAGTCCTTAATTTTGCTTCCGCTAAAAATCCTGGTGGTGGATTTCTCAAAGGCGCACAAGCTCAAGAAGAGAGTTTAGCACGCAGTTCTGCTCTTTACAAAAGTATTTTAAAATGTCGTGGTCATTATGAATTTCATCGCTCTTATAATTCGCTCCTGTATTCCGATCGGATGATCTATTCACCTGATTGTCCTGTTTTCCGAAAAGATGATGGAACGCTATTAGAAACACCTTATCTTGTTGATTTCATCACAAGTCCGGCTCCTAATGCTGGCGAAGTTTGGAGAAAACAATCCCAGGATGCTGAAAAAATACGCGAAGTTCTATATGAACGCGGTGCAAAATTGTTGAGCCTAGCTATTTCTAATGGCTGTGATGCTCTAGTTTTAGGAGCTTGGGGATGTGGTGTATTTAGAAATAAACCATCAATGGTTGCTCAAGTGTTTGCAGATTTATTATTCCCTAATAGTCAATTTTCGGGAAGAATAAAAAACATCTTATTTTCTGTACTTGACTCTTCTGAACAAGCAAAAGTATTTGCGGAATTTTATACTAGATTTATTTTGTAGCGACTTCATGTTGAGATTGAAAACATGAAATTGCTAACACCAGTTGAAATGCGGATATGGTGCAACGGTAGCATCTGAGTCTTCCAAACTCGCGATACGGGTTCGAGTCCCGTTATCCGCTTGGCTAAAGATGGGAGTGTAGCTCAATGGATAGAGCGCCGCGCTTCGGACGCGGATGTTGTGGGTTCGACTCCTACCACTCTCGTTGTTTTTGCTTGAATTTAAGGAGGTTGATTCCATTGAATGATTGATTTTTTATAGTAACCCCGATCGCCCTTTTGCGTGTCCCAATCTTTGGATCCTACATACTTTAGTACGAGAGGAAAGGTAACGCTGTCAAAAAAACGGCGCGCGTTTGTAAACGAGGAGTGCATTGAACCCGATAGGTAGGCTTAAAAGTAGCCATCCTTTAAAGAGTGTGTAGCAACTCATCGGCGGAGTCCCTCTAGTAACTCAGAAAACGCAATGCTCTGATAACTTATACGCAAAGTGCGATCGTGCAAAGCAACCAACAATACGGGAGTGTAACTCAACTGGACAGAGTGTCGAGCTTCTACCTCGAAAGTTGTGGGTTCGGGTCCTACCACTCCTGTTAAATGGGTTCGTAGCTTAATTGGAAAAGCATCTAACAGGCTGTTAGAAAGATATCGGTTCAAATCCGATCGCAATCCACCAAATTTGGGTCTGTAGCTTAATTGGAAAAGCACCTAGTTCGCTGCTAGGAAAATGTCGGTTCGAGTCCGATCGCGATCCACCAAAAACGGGGTCATAGCTCAATTGGTAGAGCGCTTGCCTTGCACGCAAGAGGTTAGGAGTTCAATTCTCCTTGATTCCATGCGGTGTCTGAAGTCGAAGCAGTAGTAGCACTCGTTATTTCAACTAGCGACGTACTCATTATCGTACTATATTGTTTAGTAAAGACTGAAAACACTACTAATGCCTAAAAAATCTAAGTACATCAAAGAACTTTTAGAGCCAATCGTCAGGGAAAGCATTACCCTTGCTGAGGTGCTTCAAAAATTGGGTTTGGGAAAAACAGGAGGGAATCGTAGGAATATTAATTCGCAAATTAAAAAATTAGGAATTTGTACTCAACATTTTGTTGGGGCTTCTTGGGCTAAGGGACAAACTGCTAGTAGTAATCCTGCAATCTGGCGCAATCGAGCTAAGAATACATATCCTGATGAGGAGGTATTTGTAGAGTATTCAACTTATAATGGTGGCCCTAAGTTGACTAAAAGATTAATTCAAAAAGGTTGGGATTATAAATGTAATGAATGCGGGATTGATCGGTGGAGAGATCAGCCCTTAGTTTTGCACCTAGATCACATCAATGGAGTTCACCATGACAATCGATTAGAAAATCTCAGGTTTTTATGTCCAAATTGTCATCAACAAACAGAAAATTGGGGTAACAAAAATCAAAGAGTAAAGCAGGCAATAGATAACCAAGTATTAGAGACACGCATTCTTCCAGAGAATGCGAGTATAAATGATGTTTCCAATGAAAAAGAAAAAATAAAAGTAAGAATGAAGAAATGTAGATCTCCAAGAATTAACTCCAGAAAAGTTGAGCGTCCTTCTAAAGAGGATTTACAAAACCTGGTTTGGGAAAAACCAACTACTCATATAGCTAGAGATTTTGGTGTTAGTGACAAAGCAGTAGAGAAATGGTGCAAAGCTTATGACATCGAAAAACCTGCTAGGGGTTACTGGGCAAAACAGACTCAAAATCATACAGGTATGCAAAGCCAAAATGAAAGTAGCTAATTTGCAATTACCGAAATTTTAGTTCGACTCCTATAGATATCCAATGAGAGTTAAGTAAACTGGTGTATCAACTTCAGACTGAATCATAGCATGATTAATAAGGAAGATGCCGCTAAACGGTTGGCAACTGGTCTTGAAAACCAGGGTACAGGTAACTGTAAGGGTTCAATTCCTTCATCTTCCTTTTTCCACCAGAAGTCGAAAAGCGAGACACCGTGCTGATAACGCGGGGATAGGAGGGGCAGTACCTCTCTGGTGGATCTATTGGTTTATAATAAGTCTAGATTTGCTAGCCATTCAACATAGAAGCCATGAGCATTCAAGTTCTCAAATTAGAATTGATTCAGTGGATTTTGTTATTGAAGGATGTTCAACTTTTAAACGAAATCCAAAAACTCAAAGAAAAGTCACCTGAAAAGACTGCTGTCCTCAAGCCTCGTCAATTTGGCTGTGGCAAAGGAATTTTTACTTACGTTGCGGATGATTTTGATGAAACACCTCCAGGTTTTGAAGAATATATGTTGCCATGAAATATCTAATTGACACTCACATTCTAATTTGGTTTGTTGAGGGTAACACTCGGCTTGATGAAGATGTACGATCGTTGTAAAATTGTTGTAATCTCAAATTACCAAAAGTAAGGTGAAACATGAGAAAACTAAAATATTACATAGCTTGCACCGTTGACGGGTTTATTGCTCGCGAAGATGGCTCGTTTGATTGTTTTCTGATGTCAGGAGAGCATTTTGCTGATTTGTTCGAGTTTTTTCCTGAGACTTTTCCGGCTCACGTTCAAAAGGCTTTAGGAATTCATCCAGAAAACAAGCAGTTTGACACTGTTTTGATGGGACGCAAAACCTATGAAGTAGGGCAAAAAGTTGGCTTGACTAATCCTTATCCCAGTTTGAAACAGTACGTGTTTTCGCGCAGTATGAAAACAAGTCTCGATGAAAATGTTGAACTTGTCTCAGAGAATGCTGTTGGATTGGTGAGGGAATTGAAGCAGGAAACGGGAAAAGATATCTGGCTGTGCGGCGGCAGCGATTTAGCGGCAACTGTTTTTTCCGAGATTGATGAAATGATTGTCAAGTTAAATCCGGTAGTTATTGGGGCGGGAATTCCGCTGTTTTCTGGAGCGGTATCACCTACTAATTTGGAATTGTGCGATCGCAAAATCTATAGTAACGGTTTCCTGCTGCTGCATTATCGATTGCAGAAATGAGGTGTTTGTACGATCGCCTCAAATAGCATCAATTAAAAGTATGGCAGGGAAGCTGCTGCCGCAGGGACGGCGACTTGTCTTGAAAACAAGAGTGCAGTTAACTGTAGGGGTTCGATTCCTCCAGCTTCCGTTGAGATTTTACGGGTGGTTAGCAAAGCGGTTATGCACCCGGCTTTTAACCGGTATCAGATAGGTTCAACTCCTATACCACCCACTCAATCGATTTTAGATTTTAGATTTTAGATTGAGGGAGATGTGTGAGATTTTAGATTTTAGATTGAAGGGCATATTGTTGCATGAAAGCTGCTGCATTTATCTGCGTTCATCTGCGTTACCTGCAATTATCTGCGGTTGCAAAATCCCAAAATTTGGAAAGTGCGGCTGTGTGGACGGCAACTAATGTGGAATATTAGGGTGCAGCGAAATTTGTAGAGGTTCGACTCCTCCAATTTCCCTACGGCTGATGACGGAAACGCGATGGAAATGGTAATTCCGGGCGATCGGGTGAAGATGACAGTGCAGTTGTTGCAGCCGATCGCGATCGAACAAAATATGCGTTTTGCCATCCGCGAGGGCGATCGTACTGTCGGTGTCGGTGTCGTCTCGAAAATTCTGCGGTAGCATTTTGAAGAATTCACAAGTAGCAGAAAAGCCATACCTATTCGGGTAATTGGCTTTTCTGTTTGTTTATTGTGTAAAATGATTAGTGGGTGGTGGCATCAGCCCTGTCAAGGTGGCAAAAAAAACCTCAAACTCTCGAAATCTCGTAGTGGGCAATCGTCATTATTAGAGGCGGTGGCTCACATAGCATATTTTTGAGACTAGATGATCACATAGCAATGGAAATGATCATATCAATCGCTCTGGTTAACACTATATTTCAGTTGATAAAAGTAACTAAACATTAAAATATAAAATAATGTTTATATTTCTACTTGTGGGTTTTATAGTATTTGTAATACTTAGAATGTTATCCTATCCAAGAAAAGAAGTATTTTTATTTTTTATATCTTATAGTTTCTTCAGTTCATTATTAATAATACTATCACTATCAAAAAGTATTTCTTTAATTGTTTGCGTCTGCCTTTTCCTGTGTTTTATTTTCCCTATAATCTGTAATTATATAGGTCAAACATGGGAATCAATAATAATTTTTTATGGATTTTATATAGAGGCTAATTTTAGAGGCAAAATATTAACAGTCAGTGTGGGATTTTTATTTTTATTATTATTGCTATTTTCCATACAAATTTCACATATTTCGCCACCTGCACTATCGCCATCCACACACTCAGAAATTTCCAAGATTTTTGAAAACCTTCCTAAAGGATTATTTGTATATTCGTGTTCCAAAGAAATGACTGTAGGTATACCTGAAACTTGTACAGCCCGTATTGCCAATGATAAATATTTATCCAATTTTAAAGATGCTATAATTAAGGGACTAAATACCCAATATATTGAAAAAATTAAACTCCAATATACCACATCTATAATGACTGTGAAATTAACAGGTCAAATTTTTTATATAAAACTAAAAGGAAATGAAGAAAAGCAACTAATAGAAGATAAATCTTTCAGTAGCTGGCAATGGGATGTAACTCCCAAAGAATCAGGAATTCAAAAACTGGATTTTATTGTCTCTGTTATACTCCGTGTCCCTGGCTACGAAGAATTGCTAGTCAAAGGTTTTGAAGCAAATACAATTGAAGTTATTGTTAAAGTAAATCCATCTTTTTCTATTAAATTTTTTATAAAAAAAGAATGGAAATATTTGACAGCAATACTTTTTGTGCTAATATGTTTTACAGTAAATGGGTTTTTCACTAAAAAAATAGAGGCAATTATGGTTAACCAAGGGGATACATACCACATTGGTCAGGCTGGAGCTGCTGGTAAATACGCTAGCTCTCATCACAATACTTTTGTACAATCTGAGCAAAAGGTGACTCTTGCCGAAGCTGCTGCCGAAATCCAAAAACTCCTCAAGCAGTTGGAGATAGACAATCCCACTGCTACCAAAGATGAAAAAATTGCTTATGTCAACGATGCAACCAATCCAGATATTAAAAAACGGGCAATCGCAGCCTTAAAAGCAGGTGGCGAAACCGCGATAGAAGAGTTTTTAGCCAATCCCTATGTCAACGTTGGTAAAGCTATCATTAAAGGCTGGATTCAAGGGGAATAGGCCACTTTTTGAGGCTCTATAACAAGTTCAAAGCTCGCCTAGCGAATCCATTGCTCTATCGCCTCCTCTACAGGATCGAAAATAACTAAACGAATGATACCATCTTCAATTAAAATTTGACCTGCTTCTTCTTCAAAAACCCTGTGTTTGATGTTTGCGGTAATTGCAAGAAATAGCAAGTGTTCGGGATAGTAGCGTTTCAGCAAGCCTTCGTAAAGCACAAACTGACCCGCAGCTTGTTCGAGATCCTTCATGTCTGAAGCATTGAGTAAGGGCGATCGCCACAAATTTTTTACGAAAACACTTGAATTTTTAGAACAGTTATGTTATGCTAGCTCAGATACGGGAGTATAGCTCAGTTGGTTAGAGCAGGTGACTCTTAATCTCAAGGTCGAAGGTTCAAGTCCTTCTACTCCCATCCCGTTTAATCTTCCATAAATCAAGAGTCTCAGGTGTATTAAACCACTGAGATTTTTGTTTTGGCTCAAGTTTAACTCAGTCGTACTTTTGTAAGTAAGTAAGTAGGCGCTGTAAAACGCAACCATGTAAACGATTGTAAAGTATCCAAATCCCCTAAACGTAAGTGATTTAGCCCTGTTTACATACTGTTACGTAGTTCGGTTTAATCCCGCCTACCTACTTAGCTGAATATTTTCAAAGCCGTTTTTATTACTAGATAAGCTTTGTATCGAGTTATTCTCTCAGCTTTTTGTTCTCTGATGAGACTTTCTTAAGCTCAGACTTCGCAGAAGCCACCTCAAGTTTTAAGTCGGCTATCTCATCCTCTGCTAGATCGATCGAGTGTTGAGCCTTTAGCAACTTTTTTTGCAAAGCATTTACTTCCGCCGTCAACTCTCCAATTCGGCTGTACAGGCGAGGTTGCTCGCTTTTTTCAAAGGATTCTCCGTTGTCTAGTTTGCGAGTCAGAGCCAGCACTTTGTCTGCTAGGACGATCGGCACTCGGATAGTACGGGTTGTCCCATGCTTCCACTTGCCCTCAAAGGGCGTGAGGTTTGCTAAGCTACGGTCACTTACTTTTTTCATGAATTCAACCGTAAGAGCGATCTAATCTCACCATTTTGACACGGATGCTTTTTGCTGTAAAGGTTTTATCACTTGTGTCATGCGACCGCGATCGAGATTGCCATTTTTTGTAAATTTGGTGCGGTGGGATTTTTAGGGTCGTTAGCGCAGCCCTCGGAGAGGATCGCCCAAGCTATCTTTAAAATTGATCGATAACCAAAAATGGTGATTAGCGATGATGACAAATCTCTCAGTGCGCTCTTATGCAGGTGACAGCGATTTAGAGGCGATCGCCCATTTAATCAATACTTGCGAAGCAGTCGATCGGCTCGATGAGGGCACTACAATCTCGGAATTACAACAAGAATTTAACCAACCTTCCCTAGATGTAGCGCGCGATATCCGCCTTTGGGAAGATGCGGAGGGAAAATTAATCGCTTTTGCTCAGTTGTCGATTTCTGAACCGGGGGAAGTCATCGACGGTTGGCTGTGGTTTCGGGTTCGCCCCGACGCGCGATCGGGCGACGTGGAAGTCGCGACAGTGGCTTGGGGCGAAACGCGGATCCGGGAAGTGGAACAAGAGCTAGGCGCGCGGGTGAAGCTCAGATCCTGGGCTCGCGCTGAGAATGGCGATCGCATTTCATTGCTGACAAGTAGCGGCTTCAAGCCCGATCGCTATTTTTTCCGCATGGCGCGATCGCTTTCTGAACCGATCCCAGAACCGCAATTCCCCGAAGGTTTCGCGCTGCGTCAATTCCCCGGCGAAGAAGATGCGGAAGCTTGGGTAGAAATGTTCAACCAATCATTTATCGATCACTGGAATCACCACGATTTAACAATAGAAAAATTCAAGTACGATTTAGCCAAACCCGATTATAGAAATGATTTAGATTTGATTGCTGTTACTGATGACGGCACTTTTGTTGCTTTTTGTTACTGCGAAATTAGTGTCGGTGAGTGCGATCGTACTGGGCGCAATCAAGGCTGGATTGGTTGTCTCGGAACTAGGCGCGGCTTCCGCAAAATCGGATTGGGGCGAGCTATGTTGATCGCTGGTTTGCATCGGCTGAAAGCTGCTGGTGTCGAGACTGCTATTCTCGGCGTGGATGCTGAAAATTCCTCCGGTGCATTGCGACTTTACGAGTCAGTCGGCTTTCACAATATTCGCAATAGCATTTCTTATGTTAAGGATGTTTGAGCGATGTTACAGCGGGCGATCGAACACAAGCCCCCAGAAACCGGGTTTTTTACGGAATCTGCGGGTTTCAACGAAATAAACGCGTCAAAAAACCCGGTTTCGACGCACCCGCGCGATCGCGAAAAAAAACTTTTGCCGCCCCCTTGACACTCCTGTAGTACGAGCGTAGTATTAAGGTATGGAAAACGCAGGACAGACAAAAACCTGCATTTCCCGTACCCCTGCTGAACCTTGAAAACTGAATACAACTTTTAATTTCAAGGAACATCAATTTGAAAGTCTTGTAACAGAGACTGGATTGTCATGTTGTTACTTTACACCACACTGTTCGGTTACAAACTGACTCCCTCCGAGCCAGAGATTGTGCCGGAAGAGTCTAATATTAACGAATTTCATGCGGATTCAGAACAGACAAACTCTGCCAGATTTGAATCGACAAAGAAGGCTGAGGAAATCCGCAAAATCAAACAAGCTTATCACTTAGAACGGCGCTTTTTCCAGTAAAGATAATCGGATTTCGTGAATCTTTACCGATACTGGTTATTTGCCAGCGTCTCACAAAAAGCCAATTTCAAGAGCAGATAAGCTACCAATCCCAAATCCAAAATTGCTCGCGAGAGGTATCGGTAATGGTTCACATTCGTTTTGAAGGACGTTCCTACGACTTGGCAGAAAACCAACTGGGTATCGTGCCAAAAATGGGCGACAAAGCTATCAAGGAACGTCTCGCACAGCATTTTGATGTCAAGGGCGATCGCTTTGAGTCCTACGTGCTAGATCGCCGTCCCAGCGGTGATTTGATTGTCCGCCCCGAAGCCGTTTACGGCTAGAAATGCACAGATGTCTGGTAGGGAGACGGCAGTGCCGTGTCCCTACACAGAAATAAAGAGGAGACGGCAGTGCCGTGTCCCTACTACGATCAATTGTAGGGATACGGCACTGCCGTCTCCTCTTTATCATTCCGGCGCAGCCGGAATTGATATCAGGTAGTGAAAAAAACATTTTGCGTCCTAACCTAGAAAGCTTACATACTCGCTCTTGGTAGAGCATTTCTTTCTTAAAGAAAAAGTTGCAGGTTCAACTCCTGCGTATGAACAACGGCTTTCTTGACTTGCGCGACAGTATTTTTCACTACGACACTCGAAAGGAGAATTTAATTATGAACAATACAACTATAATTTACCGATCGCCCTGCGAGATAGACAGCCTGATTCACGCTTTCCAAGAATGCAGTCTCCCGCGCAGTCAATGGACGCACGCAGCACATTTAACCGTCGGGCTGTGGTATCTGTTTTATGATTCAGAACCGGAAGCAATAAATGCGGTTCGGAATGGGATTAAACGTTACAACTCGGTTCAGGGAATTGAAAGCACAAAAGATACCGGATATCACGAAACGCTAACGCTGTTTTGGATGCGAATTGTTCGCGGGTATCTCGCCGAGGAAAGTCGGAATCGCTCGATCGTACATCTGGCTAACGGTTTGATTGAAAAATACGCTGCGCGTAATTTACCATTTTGCTATTACACGCGCGATCGGCTGATGTCTGCGGAAGCTCGGATTAATTGGGTTGAACCAGATTTGAGAGCGATCGAACTACAGCAAGTTTCCCTCAAATCGTTAATTTAAAATCGCAGTTTTTGCCGCGCCCCAATCGCGAGAGCTTACATACAAACCCTACTTAGGTTTACCCAAAAAAAGCTCTCCAAACTTGCGCGGTAATTTTTGAAATTCACTCGCTAGCGTGCAATAACTGCCAACCACCGATTTTGAATTCTTCTCAAATCCAAAATCCAAAATCGAATAGGAAGGTGACATCAATGAATTTAATAGAGCGCGATTTACGGTTGGAAATGCTCAATAGTCTGCTCACAACTCCTCACAGTCAATTAGAAAAAGTAGCAGAAATCCACAAGTTAATTGTCGAATTAGACCCGATTTTTTACGGTCATTTAGCGGTGTGGTATCAGCGTCAAGGCGACGTGCGCGACCACAAGGAAGTTTTTGTCGGAAATTTGCTAACTTCGACGCTGACAGAACACCGCGACGCCGGATTTATGATGCTGCAACAGTTTCCTCCCTACGAGGTTTCGCGGATTGTGGACTTCATGAAGCAGCACAAAAATAAGGTGCCTCGGAGTGCGCGCACTGCTGTCACTCGCTATCTGAAATCGCGGGAAAAGAATCCGCAGTTTTTCGATCGCGCTGCGCTCCGCAACCGCAAGGCGATGAAGCATTTGTATGCGACTCTGCACGTCAAGCCGAGCGATCGGGCAAATGCGATCCTGTTCCAAGACAATCCGCCGGAAGACTCTCTGGCTTTCGTTTTGAAGCGGTTAGCAAAGGCTGCGACACCAGCGGAACAGGCTAATTTAATTGTTGAGTACAAGCTTCCGTACACGATCGCAGTTGGTGCGATCGCCCAGCTAACACCAACGGTTTTGGTAGCGCTGATCCACTCGATGTCGCCGCAGGAAGTCATCAACAACCTGAAATCGATTCAGTCTCGCGGGGCGATGGATCACCCGGAAGTCAAGCTACTGATTGATTCTAAGCTGGATGAAGCGGCCAAGTGCGATCGGGTTTCTGCTTACAAAGCAACGGTTGCGGGCGATGTCGGAAACTTCGACGCAGCCACAACGGCGAAGCTGGAAGCGGTGACAAACGAACAAGTCAAGAACCGCGGCAAAATTGTTAAAGCGACTGGTTTGTTGATTGACAAGTCGGGAAGTATGGAAAGTGCGATCGAAGTTGGGAAGCGTCTCGCTGCTTTGATATCCGGCATTTCCGACGCTGCGCTGTTCGTCTACGCCTTTGACACGATGCCCTATCCAGTCCAAGCAAACGGCAGCGAATTGACCGATTGGGAGCGCGCATTCAAGCACATTCGCGCTGGCGGCGGCACAAGTTGCGGTTGCGCGGTGGAAGCAATGCGGATTAAGAAACAAGTAGTCGAGCAATTCATCATGGTGACAGATGAAGGTGAAAACTCTGCACCTTATTTCGCAGATGCTTATCAGAATTACTGCCGCAGTTTGGGGGTAATTCCTGATGTGGTAATTGTGCGAGTTGGCGCTTGGTGCGAATATGTTCACAAGCAATTGAAGGACAAACAAGTATCGGTGGAAACCTTTACGTTTGCTGGAGATTACTACTCGCTACCGAATTTAGTGCCGATGTTGAGTCGTCCTTCGCGGCTGGAGTTGTTGATGGAAATTATGGATGTGGCACTGCCAGTCAGGGATGATAAATGATATAATCGGGCATGGCTCGTCAGTTAAGCTGGCGAGCCATGCTCGTAAATTTAGTGGGAGTTAAAATTGTATGGTAAATGAGATTACATACACTGATGCTGAAGCAAATTTAGAAAATCTGTGCGATCGCGCTGTTGAAGCTGGGGAACTAATAGTTATTAATAGGCCTAACGGTAAAAATGCGATTTTGATTTCTAAGGCAGAATTAGAAAGTTTGCTAGAAACTCTTTATTTGTTGAGAGCGCCAGTTAATGCAACTCGTTTGTTGACAGCATTAAAGAGAGCTAAATCAAGAGTCATTCAACCTCAGACACTCGATAAAATTTGCAAAAAATTTGGGCTTGATGAAGAGGAGGATACTGAAAATGAGGTAGCGATCGCTAGTGACTGCTTACAGAACGATCGACAACTGCTAGACAGTATCAATGATGCTTGTGGAGATAAACTATATCCGTCAGAGCCAGCCATGCTAGAAGGAATGCGTCAGCATCAGCGATAATTCATCGAAACAGAATGATAATTTGTCAGGGAGACATTTACTGGTTCTCGCAGGATTAGCACTTGTGACTAAACCCAAGGAAATAGATTCAAGCGAGCAAGAGGATAATTGAAGTTTTATTTTTGCCAGTTTTTCCCTATTTTAAATCATTCTCTAGTTTTCTCGATAATTTCCCGTAATTCTGGATTAGCGATTGATGTGACTAATTTTGAATCCGCAGCAGCTAAAGCAGCGCGCAAATTTTCCGAAGTGAGTGCGGGATATTTCTCTAACACCTGTTTTTCTGTCCATCCCCCAGCAAACAGCCCCAACAAAAATTCTACAGATAATTGAGTTTCTTTCACTTCCGGTTTACCTGCTGAAGTTTTGGGTTCGCGATGAATGAGCTTTCGCCAGTCCATTGTTTTAATTAAACGATTTGGGAAGACTTCGCCGATTATACTGCTTTCGGGCACAGTAGAAACACCGAGATAGTTGGGTGACTCTGTAACAGTGCCACCGCAGGTCATACCGTTTGAGATGTTAGATTGTAAAATCTGGAACCACTTATGAATTAAGGGTTTGGAACTCTGCGCTACAGCCGCATTTTTTTTGAAGTGGTGTCATTTCCCGATTTTGCGATTAAATTGTTATGACGATCGCACTACACCACTTTCTTATAGACTAGACTGGTGGGGTAGCGAAGGGGATCGTACTCAATCTCAAAACCGTGCAACCCACAATACAACTACTTTAACTTCTTAAAACTATGGGAAAAAAGTCGAAAGCCCAAAAATCCCAGGTCAAAAAATCCAGTTTGCTCAGCCAGCGACTGCAAGAAGCTCTCGATCGAGGCAGTAAAGTTTGGATTAAAACAAATAATAGCAGTTTCGGCGGCATCCCGATTAATTTGTTCGGGGAGTTTGCCGAAATTTTGGTGATAGTTTCCCCTAACGAACAGGCGGAAAATATCGACGCTTACGGACAAGTTACGTGGCTGATTCGACTCTCTGATATTATTGCACTCGCCTATCCTACTGAATACTGGTCTAAAGATAGATTAGAAAGTTTGCTGCCACCAGATGCAGTTACTTCAGAAGTCGGAGATTCACTGTAAGGCGCGATCGGGTTCACCCTACTGTTAGCCGAATGGTAAGTGTAAGGTGCGCCAAAAATCACCTTACATTTACCATTTTCTAAGCTGTTTTACCAGCGAAAATATAAACAGCTCCGACCGATTTTTATCAGTTTAATTATTCGTTGCAAGCTGAAAGCTGCACTTTACAACTGCCTCCGGGTAATTCACTGCAAGCCGCGAGAGCTTCAGCTTCGGCGGCTCCTTTATTATCACCCCAACCGGCACCAGCTCCTCCTTTACCGAGGGCGATCGCTCCGCAATTATTGGTATTAGATGTCAGCGCTTCGCAATCGTTAGCACCTCCGCTTTCTTTATTGCAGGCGGCTACTGCTGCGTTTAGTGCTTCTTTCTCAGTAGCATGATCCCAACTAATACCAGTGGCGTCAGAAGTTGCAGAATAAGCAGTGGCTCCATGAGTGTTCTGAGCATTAGCTGCCTGGGTATATCCCAAGATAGGAAGTGTAAAAACCGTCACTAAAATTAACTTGGGAAAAAGCTTTTCTAGCATACTTAGTTGATATCTTTACAAGGTTTAAGTTGGATACTTGCTTAATATTATATTATGAAATTTATTGATGTCAACATTATTTGGTAAATATTTATAATCGTTTAATTGAACATCAGGTTATGTAAAAATAAGTAATATTACGGAGGTCAATCCAGTGCCAGATATCCGCAAAATCTTAAGCCAACTCGCAGCCATAGAAGCGGAGTTACTCGATACCCAATTTCTGGCTCCCTGCGTGCGGGGAGGAAGGGTGCGGATTAGAGTAGGATCGATGGTTTATACTTTTCAACCGCAGCCGCAGAACTTTGAAGGATGGGCTATTTTTAAGCCGATAAATGAGAAAATTGCTGCTGTAGTTGGCGAGCCGAGTTTGCCGCAACTGACAGAGTATTTGCAAGTGCTCGTACCCGTTCGCTTGCATTTAGCTTGCGCGCTGCAAGGGCAAACTTGGCTGGCTTATCCTGTTAACGAGTCGGATGCTAAACAGCGCATTGGTGTTGCTAAACCCGTACCAGTTTATTTAGTGACTGAAGGCTCGCAGTTCGAGCCGATTGTGGCGCGGTGGGACGGCGATCGTTTGTGGTTTGAAGAGATCGACCGACGTGCAGATCCGCTGCTGTCAGAGAATTTAAAAATAGCTTTGAAAAAGTTGATTTTGCCTCAAGAAGTTCGCTTTAAAGGGATGACGCCGGAAATGCGAACTGTTTACGAGTTGGTGTCGCGAAATATTAAAGATTTCGATCCTAAAATCCGAGATAAACAGCGCTTGCAGCGGGCGCTGAAAACGGGGGGCGGTGAATTGCGGGATTTTGGCGATCGCGATGACTATTGGCTGGTTGAATGGACTAGCGGGAGTGGAGAACATCACACTTCGGCGATCGCCAAAAATGATTTGACAGTTATGAGTGCTGGCATTTGTCTCAGCGGAGATGACATGAAATTCGATTTGCAGTCGTTAGTTGGAGTAGTTGAAGATAGATAAACAGTTGACAGTTGACAGTTGACAGTTGACAGTTACCAATTCCCCATTCCCAATTACTATGAGTATATTTTTTCACGAACAACTTTACAGAAGTCCCGCAGTGATGTCCGCGATCGAAAACTTCCCGGTAACAGTGTGCGGCGCGGGCGCTTTGGGTGCGAATATTGCAGAAAGTCTGGCGCGATCCTCTTCGAGGGCTTCGCTAACGGGCTTTTGTCAGTTAAGAGTCATCGATCGCGATCGCATCGAAGAGCGCAACCTCTCCACTCAACCCTATTATCGATCGGACATCGGCGCATTCAAAGCCAAAATTCTCGCCAATAACCTGTACCGCGCCTTGGGAGTCAGCGTTGACGTGCACTCAAAAGAATTAACATCCGCAAATGCCGATCGGCTGCTTGCCAACAGCGCCACAGTCATCGATACTTTTGATAACAGCGTCGGGCGACAATCCGTTAAGGAATACTGTACAAGTGTCTCGATTCCCTGCGTACACGTTGGATTAGCTGCGGATTATTCCGAAATAATTGGGAACCAACACTATCGGGTTCCTTCAGCGGCGAATGATGACGTTTGCGATTACCCGCTGGCGAGAAACTTAGTGATGCTGACGGTTGCTGTTGCTTGCGAAGTAATTGTTCGTTTTGTGGCTACCAAAGAGCAACAAAATTTAACTTGCACGATCGGAGATTTTGCAGTAAAGCCACTTATATTGTAAAATGTCTGTTGACTGTTGCCAGAAACCAGGTAGATCGAGATTGGATGCGTCCATCCCAGAAATCGGGTTTCTCACTCTCAAACAATCGTCCAAATTGCAAAAACGCTTGAAAAATTAACAGGGAAAGTATGGCCGGATCGCAGACTTTTTATTATTTACTCGCAGTTCTGGGCTTATTAGTTTTGACTGGCGCAAATGCAGCAAACTATACAGCGGGCAGCGCAATTTGCCCCACTAATGATTGCCACGAACCAGAAGTCAGACACCATAAAAGGATTTTAAAACACGGATCGAGAGGGGCAGATGTGAAGAAACTGCAAAAATTGTTGAACGCGCGGGGTTTGTGCCCGAAACCGATCGCACTTGATGGCGTGTTCGGCCCGACAACTCTCGAAGCAGTCAAGAAGTTTCAGCGCCAAGCTAAGCTTCCTGTAGACGGAATTGTGGGAGGCAAAACTTGGGACAGACTGTTTGCTAGTTCGTAAATTTCAGCACCGGACAACAAAAGTTCCTAAGTCATCATTGCTAATCATTAATCGCTGCGGTTTGTAGTTGCACTCTTAGCATATTGTGTGCAACTACAGATGCAGAAACTGCAATCAAAAATCAATTGCACAGTAGATTGCTAATGAATGAAGTTTTAGATTTTTGGTTTGGTCGATCGAACTCTCCTGAGTTTGGTAAAGTTCAAAAGAAGTGGTTTGAAAAAGATGCGGCTTTTGATACGGAAGTGCGATCGGGCTTTCTGACAGAATACGAACGAGCAGCATCCGGTAAACTCGACTTCTGGCAAAATTCCCCAGAAAACTGCCTAGCATTAATTATACTGCTCGATCAATTCCCGCGCAATATGTTTCGCGAAAATCCCCAAGCCTTCGCCACAGACAGCAAAGCCTTAGCCAGCGCCGAATACGCTGTTAACAATAACTTCGATAGCGAATTGTTGACTGTACAAAAATGGTTTATTTACCTGCCTTTTGAACACAGCGAAAACTTAGAACATCAGCAAAAATCAGTCGAATTATTTAGCAATCTTCAGGGCGAACCTGACAGCCAATCAGTCATTGACTACGCCATTCGGCATTTAGAAATCATCGAGCGTTTTGGGAGATTTCCCCACCGCAATCAAATTCTCGGACGCGAAACAACTCCAGAAGAAGCAGAGTTTCTCAAACAACCCGGTTCAGGGTTTTAAAGCGCGATCGCAAAACCTCGATCGTTCTGATACAGCGTATTCCATGTTTGTGAAGTACATTCAATATCCTGTAGGGACACTCAAGCGTGCCCATTAGTGTCAACTTAAGCCTGAAAGCCTTGATAAATCTCGTTTTTACCATAGTCCAGATCCCCCTCGCATCCCCCTTAAGAAGGGGGACTTTGACCCCCCCTGTCCCCCCCTTCTTAAGCTACCGTGTACACACAAGTTGATTCTGAGCTAGTTTCCATCCCACAAAGATGGATTCAAACTGTCGAAGTCCATGAACAAGGGTAGGCATTCCGGGAGGTCTCTGAGAACTATAACCAGACCAACCC
>JANPMV010000002.1:0-70906 GCA_031427135.1 Cyanobacteria bacterium VAR_87_metabat_62
TTTTTTTTTTTTTTTTTTTTTTGTGGTTCCCCCCCCGCCCCTCACTATCAATCTATCATTTATCCAACACTTGGCGGGTGCGGCGCCCCCCCCCCCCCCCACTTCCGATGTGTACAGTCTTATTTTTGAGTCAGGTACGGCACTAATTCTGGAATTTCACCCGCGCGTACCCACTCAGCTTGTCCCCGTCGCACTTTGGTTCGCGCTGTGATACTCTCAATTTCCCATAACTGCAATTTGGTATAAGGCCCCTTGGCTTCACCGCTACGAAACACATACCATTCCTGCACTTCAGGAGTTGGTGGTTTCGGCTTCACAGTTTTGATCCGATTCATTCCACTTTCAGTTTTGAGCCGATTGAGCTCTTGTTCAACCTGATTTGGAGGCGGTGACTTAGAATTGGTCGATCGCCTTTTCTTACCTTCCGGCTTACCACCAGCAATTTCTACTTCGCTGCGCCATCCCCAGAAATACCAAGGCGCCATCCAAGCTAGCAGCGCCACCAATCCTAAAATCCCTTCTTCTATTAGTGTCCACTTCGACGCATCTCCAAACACCAAATAACCGAAAAAACCGAGGATAACTGATATCGCATTTAGGTAAATCAGATTCGTAGCATCGTTAGCAGCTAAATTCCAACTGGTTGAGTGTCGAATAAAGGATTGCTTCGTTACTGTTTTATTGTGTTTCCAAGCTATTCGAGTTTGGAGGTGGCTGTAACCAGGAGATTCCTTCGGCCACCATGTCGCTACCCAATTAACTAGATGTGCTGACCAATATTGCATAGCCGCATATCCCACTATTCCACTCAGGAATACGCAAACAACTAAGCAAAAAGTTGTGAGCGGTAGTAGCTGTTGTGGTATGATTTTCGCCGTCGAAATAGTTAGTACAAAAAATGGACTGCCAGTTGCTATTGGAACTAACAAAAGTTCAAATATCTTGAGCAGGTTGATCGCAAAAACCCATAGAGGCTGAATAATATTTTTAAGCAGTTGCCCAAAGCGGAAATAATAAAGGTAACTAGATGCGATCGCAGTTCCTAGAATTAAAGCAATCAGCCCCCCCGAAGAACTGTTAACAGGTAGCATGAAAATTGCGATCGCCGGAACTCCCATCAAAATCCCAGCAGGTAGCGTCAGAAATGCGATAATTCCTTCCCGACCGTGTTGCCACTTAGATACTGTCGCTAGTGGCTGATTTTCCCTCCGTATTTCTACCCATTCAGTAACCCTAGTTACTCCCCAGTGATAGAACGCAAATAACCAGATTTGACATAACCAAGCAAATATCATTACAGCTTCAAAGTCAGAGTTTCTGATGGTGTGCCAGTACGTCCTAATTAATCCATAGGAATAGTAGTAAGCGTTAGGTGACAATACAGAAAAAATCGACCAAAAGCTAATGCTCAACGCAAACCCTCTTGCCCATGCTGTAGGATGGGGCAGAAATTTCGGCCTGTTATTCATGGTGGCGATAATCTGAGCGGATATTAATATTGTCCCATCGAGTCGATCTTTTAAATGTCAGCCTTCCTCAAAAAAATGTCGATTTTTTTTAGTTTAAATTTGATGAAGACTTGATGATGCGATCGACAATAACAGTCAAACTTATGAGATCGTTGGGAGATATTTTATTGACAAAATTCAAGATTTATAGTATGCCAGTTCAGAAATCTTGTCAAACCGATCGCGATCGCGCGTCCGTCCCCGAAGCAACAGGTTACAATCAAGTGACGTTTGCTTTCCATAACATTACTGTTTATAGCTTGAACTTCTCAGTGCCACATAACAACACCTCAACTCAATCCTTTCAATTTGACTCAATAGACAGCGCCCTCGCAGACCTGAAAGCAGGTCGGATGCTCGTAGTAGTCGATGACGAAAACCGCGAAAATGAAGGCGACGTGATTTGTGCCTCCCAATTCGCTACCCCGGACAACATCAATTTCATGGCCGTGCACGGGCGCGGCTTGATTTGTTTGGCCTTGACTGGCGATCGACTCGATCGACTCGAATTGCCTCTCATGGTCAGCAAAAACACCGACAACAACCAAACAGCCTTCACCGTCAGCATCGATGCAGTCAGCGGCGTCAGCACCGGCATCTCCGCCGAAGACAGAGCCCAGACCATCCAAGTTTCGATTCACCCGGATACCAAACCTCAAGACTTGCGCCGTCCCGGCCATATTTTTCCCCTGCGGGCGATCGATGGTGGCGTCCTCAAACGCGCCGGACACACCGAAGCATCAGTTGACCTCGCCAGACTCGCCGGATTGTATCCCAGCGGCGTGATCTGCGAAATTCAAAACCCCGACGGTTCCATGGCAAGGTTGCCAGAATTAATCGAATACGCCAAAACTCACAACCTCAAACTGATCAGCATTGCTGATTTAATTACCTACCGACTGAAGCACGATCGATTTGTCCGCCGCGAAGCAGTCACCAAATTGCCGACTCAATTCGGCGATTTTATGATTTACGGCTACCGCGACACCAAAGATAACTCCGAACACGTTGCGGTAGTCAAGGGCGATCCAGCAGAATTTAAAGACAAACCCGTCATGGTGCGAGTACACTCTGAATGCTTGACCGGCGATGCTTTGGGTTCCCTGCGCTGCGATTGTCGGATGCAACTGCAAGCCGCACTGAAAATGATCGAAAATGTCGGTTCTGGCGTCATAATTTACTTGCGCCAAGAAGGTCGGGGCATTGGACTAATTAATAAACTAAAAGCTTACTCCTTGCAAGATATCGGATACGATACGGTAGAAGCAAACGAGCGATTGGGCTTTCCTGCCGACTTGCGGAACTACGGCGTCGGAGCACAAATGCTCAACGATTTGGGAGTGCAAAAAATTCGGTTAATTACCAACAACCCGCGCAAAATCGCCGGGTTGAAAGGTTACGGAATTGAAGTAGTCGATCGCGTTCCCCTACTCATTGAAGCCAACGATTACAACTCTATTTATCTGGCAACAAAAGCTGAAAAACTCGGTCATATGCTGCTGCAAACTTATTTAGTAACAGTGGCAATCCAGTGGAACGAAAGCAAGGCAGAAGTCACCCCCCCCAACCCCCCCCAAGGGGGGAAATTCAGGAAGAAGGAAGAAGTCACCCCCCCCTACCCCCCCCAAGGGGGGAAAGTCGGAGAAGAAGTTTTCATTCCGGGACGGCAATCTGCAATTGCTAATCGGTACGAACATTTAGAAAAACTGCGCTATTTGGCTGCAACTCATGATTTATTGCTGAAAGAAGAAGCACGGCCTGTGGGTATAGCCCTCTTCGGACAAAACTCATTAATCTTTCATCTCGGCTTCGATCAAGCTGGACTCGCAGCCCCCGATTGGTATGAACAAACAAACCATCCTTACGTCAAGGCGATCGCCCAAATTCTCGGCGAAGTCTCCACCTGGTCGGATTTGCAAACATTAGAATTGATGGTTTCCTCCGGTGCCGATCCGCTCACAACCCTGCAAGTTCAGCTCGATCGCGAGACATTTCCTTTGTCAGAATTAGTCAGAATTTGCGATCGGCTCAAACCTCAAAAAATCTATAGTTTTGTCCCTATTCCCGATTAAGCCCTCGGAATGTCAAGCTAGGGTCAAGAATCAAGAGGCAAATCGACATGGACATGAACGTTGGTGACTTTCTGCACCGACTCGACCTCAGAGGACAAGCGCTTAAAGGCATCAACCTCAGCGGCGCGGAACTCCGGGGAGCAAACCTCAGAGGAACAGACCTCCGAGAAACCAATCTGGGCGACGCGATTCTCAGGTATGCAGATTTGATCGAAGCCGACCTCACCGGCGCCAATCTGGGCGGCGCGGATTTAGCTGAATCACTTCTGAATTTAGCCAACCTTACCAAAGCCGATTTAACGGGTGCTGTCCTCCGAGAAGCTACTCTCGTAGGAGCCGAACTCACTCAAGCCAATCTCAAACAAGCAAGTTTGATCAAGGCCAATTTAGTTGGAGCAAATCTTCAGGAAGCTAACTTAACCAGAGCCAACCTCAGCGGGGCCGATTTTCGCGGTGCTCAGATGACCGGCGCTATTTTAGACAAAGCCG
Source organism: Cyanobacteria bacterium VAR_87_metabat_62 (assembly GCA_031427135.1). Lineage (GTDB taxonomy): Bacteria > Cyanobacteriota > Cyanobacteriia > Cyanobacteriales > Microcoleaceae > Microcoleus. The sequence goes on from JANPMV010000002.1 coordinate 4,070, forward strand.
TATACAACAACCGGACTGTGTTTCCCGAAGAGGTTGACCCCGCTGCATTGGGAGCAATTTTGCTAGCTCCCAATGCGTCGCTTCCGGGATTAAATCTGGCTATGGTAGATTTGACCGGAGCTGATTTAAAAGGAGCCGATTTGCGGCGCACAAACTTATATAAAACTATTTTATTTGGAGCAAAACTCGATCGGGCAAACTTAGCAGGAGCCAACCTCAGCGGAGCCGACTTGAGGGAAGCCAGTATGAGCGGCACCATTTTAGAAAAAGCGGTTTACAGCAACAAAACCTTGTTTTCCGAAGACATAGACCCCCGGAACGCCGGAGCTTATTTAATTGCTCCCAATGTATCGCTGGAAGGGGTAAACTTAACCGGAGCAGACTTAAACGGGTCAGATTTAAGCGGGGCTAATTTGACCGGTTCTAACTTAAGTTCGGTCAATCTCAAAAATGTTGACCTCAGCAGAGCCAGCTTAAAAAAAGCTTACCTCAAAGGTGCAAACTTGGAGGGAACAGATTTGAGAGGAGCAGATTTAAGCGGCGCAATTTTGCACCAAGTAAACTTGAGTTCTGCTGACCTCCGGGGTGTAGACTTAACAAGGGCTGACCTCAGCGGCGCTAATTTAAGCGATGCCGATTTGAGAGAGACAGATTTTACCGGAGCTACTTTGCTGTTCGCTAACTTGAGCGGCGCAGACTTGAGAGGTGTAGACTTAACCAAAGCTGACCTCAGCGGCGCTAAGTTAAACGAAGCTGATCTCAGAAAAGCAGATTTGATGAGAGTAAATTTGGAGGGAGCAGATTTAACTGAGGTAGACTTGAGCGATGCTCATTTATTTCGAGTTAATCTTAGAGGTGCTAACCTTAAAGGTGCTAACCTCAAAGGCGCAAGTTTAAAAGGGGTATTTTTGACCGACGCTTATTTGAGCGAAACGGATTTGACAGGTATAGAGCTGAGTCCGAGTTTCTTTGAAATTCCATTAGAATCGGAATTGTAATTAGTTAACTGTTAACTGTTAACTGTTAACTGTTAACAATCTAAAATCTAAAATCTAAAATGGATCGACCGTTAGGCTCTGTTATTCAAGGTTCCCTGAGCAAGGGATTGGAAGTGCGACTCCACGCCGATGTCTCGGTGGAAGATATGAGGGTGGGGAAATTTTTAGTAGTGCGAGGGGTTCGATCGCACTTTTTTTGTATGCTTACCGATGTGTCCCTCGGAACATCCAGCGCTCGCATTTTATCCAATCCTCCCAACCCCAATGACGATTTTCTGCTAGCAGTGCTCGCCGGTAGCAGCACCTACGGTACGATCGAACTATCGCCGATGTTGATGCTGACTGCGGAAAAAGAAAAACAGCAGGCAATTTTTGATCCGAAAGCCCGCGAAGTCCCCGAAAAAAAGTTGGCATTAGGAAATTTGGGTTCTTTTGAGGCGCAAAGTGGCGCTGATATTGAGTTGCTGCCGGTCAAAACTATTCCCAGCCACTTTTCCCAGGTGTTTGATGCCAAAGAAACCGATTTTAGGGCGGTTTTTGGCTGGGAAGATGACCCGTACCGCCGCAATTTTGCGATCGGCAAACCGATTGACATGGACGTTGCTGTGTGCTTAGATTTAGACCGATTCGTGGAACGCAGCAATGGAGTTTTTGGCAAGTCTGGAACGGGAAAATCTTTTCTGACGCGCTTGTTGCTGTCGGGAATTATTCGCAAGCAAGCTGCGGTGAATCTAATTTTTGATATGCACTCGGAGTACGGCTGGGAAGCGGTTTCGGAAGGAAAACAGTTCAGCACTGTTAAAGGTTTACGACAGTTGTTTCCCGATAAAATTCAAATTTATACTCTCGATCCAGAATCGACAAAACGCCGGGGAGTGCGCGACGCTCAAGAATTGTATTTGAGTTTCGAGCAAATTGAAGTGGAAGATATCGCGCTCGTACAGAGAGAGTTGAATCTGTCGGAAGCTAGTATCGAAAATGCAATTATTTTGCGAAACGAATTGGGCAGCGGTTGGATTAACAAGTTGCTGGAAATGACCAACGAAGATATCCAAATGTTTTGTGAAGAGAAGCGAGGAAATAAGTCTTCGATTATGGCTTTACAGCGGAAGTTAGAGCGTTTGAACGATTTGAAATACATTCGCAAACGCTGTCCCAAAAATTATGTAACTGAAGTTTTGCAGTGTTTGGATGCTGGGAAGAATGTAGTAATTGAGTTTGGTTCGCACTCGGATTTGCTGTCGTATATGTTAGCAGCAAATGTGATCACTCGTCGTATTCACGCATCTTACGTGCGGAAAGCTGAGAAGTTTTTGCAGAGCAAAAATCCGTGCGATCGCCCGCAACCGTTAGTGATTACCATTGAAGAAGCTCACCGTTTTCTCGATCCGGCGATCGTCCGATCGACAATTTTCGGGACGATCGCCCGCGAAATGCGAAAATACTTTGTGACTCTACTGATTGTAGACCAACGCCCGTCAGGAATCGACGCCGAAGTCATGTCGCAAGTCGGCACCCGCATCACAGCTTTGCTAAACGACGACAAAGACATCGATGCGATCTTTACGGGTGTTTCGGGAGGGCAGAGTTTGCGATCGGTTTTAGCTAAACTCGACTCGAAACAGCAAGCCTTAGTTTTGGGGCACGCCGTACCGATGCCGGTGGTTGTGCAGACTCGTCCTTACGATGAGCAATTCTACAGGGAAATTGGCGATATTGATTGGCAAGAAATGCCCGACGCAGAGGTGTTTGCAGAGGCTGAAGCCGCTAAGATGGATCTGGGGTTTTAGTTGGGATGTGCGATCGATATAATTGATATATTCCAGTAATCTAAAATCTAAAATCCTATGACACAATTAATTTACGATCGCTTTGCCAAAGAATATCTCACAACTTTACTATCTACCATTGGCACGATTCATGTTCATCGATGTATCAACTCAAATGTTCACGAAACAGATCGAGAAAAACCAGGGACAGAAGTGATTCACAATCGCTTTGCCAAAAACTTATTACAGGAATTATTGTCTCCCCTAGGAACGGTTAATGTTAAGCGCGATGTCACTCCAGAAAATCGAGAAATCCCTCTCTACTTTACTCAAACTACTTCGGAACCGCAACATATCGAAAATTTGGGACTATTGGGGAGAATGGCCGGCCCGACAGCAATTTTTGAACCTTTGGGCAACCCAATTATCAAAAGTGATATGTGGGATTGTATGGGCAAATACCTCAAGTTACGTGTTGAATTAGAAGAGAAATTCAAAAAAGAAAATATTCCCTGGGAGCTATCTGCATTCCCAATGCTTTGGATTCTCACTCCTACGGCTTCAGACGATTTTTTAACAGGATTTGGGGCCTTCCCAGATGAAGCAAATTGGATGAAGGGAATGTATTTTTTGGGTTCGGCTTTTCGATCGGCGATCGTGGTTATCCATGAATTGCCAGAAATACCGGAAACTCTATGGTTGAGGATATTGGGCAGAGGAGAAGTGCAGCAGCGGGCGATCGCCGAATTAAGCAATTTAGCGGTGGATAACCCTCTGCGGATTAGCGCGTTAGAATTATTGCATAGACTGCAATCTAACTTAGTAGTAGATTCAGAACAAGACTAAAGTCAAGTGTCACCCTGAAAAAGTCAAATACAATAATTCCAAAGTGAGGGGTTAGGGACTTTTACCCCTCACCCTCTCACCCCTCATTACTTCCTTCAACACAATTTCGGAAAAGTTAAGTATTATTAAGCCGATCGCCATAATTAAACTTAAATAGCCCAAAAACTAGCTTTTATATTCGTTTAACCAGCTCTACTTAATCTTAATCACCCCCTCTTCCTCTTTCACCCCCTCTCCCTCTTCCTTCTTCCTTCAACATCCGGCTAGACTACGACGCGATCGGGTTCGGTTATCTCGCATCGCAGCATCTAGCCAGCGAGAAAAATTCAAGCGATGATGGAACAGAGAGCAAAAAAAGCCCTCGAATTGCATGAGTCTGTTTGCATGAGTATTGTGAAGCTGAGTTGCAGTTAAAACTAGCAGGGAATTTAAAACCTTAAGGAAAAATGTAGAATCTTGACCTTAAGACAGAGGTTTTTACCCTTTACGATCCTCAAAATTGGGAATAATATTGAGAAAAGTAAACTTAAATTCACTTCGCATATAACTAGCCGTTAAAGCTAGGGAGCCACGGAAAATCGACGGGGATTACTGGAAAATCCAGCACAAAAGTAATCCCAAACCACAAGCTTCTACCGATCGTCACCGATAAACAGGAGGGGAAACATCCTCCCTGTCGCAGTCTTCATCCCACTTTTACAAGTGGGACAGGGTATCACCAACTTTTTATCTGTTGTTACAAGGAGTGCAATACTCACCCATGTCCACCACAACCCCCAAAACCAAAACAGTGAAAGCCGATCGCATGGGCACCCGGCCATACTCCTCAACGGATACGGTTCGTACCTATCTGCACGAAATCGGTCGAGTACCTCTGCTAACCCGAGAAGAAGAGATTGTTTTCGGGAAGCAGGTACAGCAAATGATGAAATTAATCGAAGCAAAACAGGAACTTGCCAAAGAATGGCAGCGCGATCTAACTCCCGAAGAGTGGGCTGCCCAAATGGAGTTGACCGAAGCTGAATTGAACCGGATCTTGCAAATAGGACGGCGCGCCAAGCAAAAGATGATTGAAGCGAATTTGCGCCTAGTAGTCGCGATCGCCAAAAAATATCAGAAACGCAATATGGAATTCTTGGATTTAATCCAAGAAGGCACCCTCGGTTTAGAACGAGGAGTCGAAAAATTTGACCCGATGCGGGGATACAAATTTTCTACCTATGCCTACTGGTGGATTCGGCAAGCAATTACCCGCGCGATCGCCCAACACGCCCGCACCATTCGATTGCCAATTCACATCACCGAAAAACTGAATAAAATCAAAAAAGTACAGCGCGAACTCACCCAGCAGTTGGGCCGCTCTCCCACACCTGCGGAAATTGCCTCCGCCTTGGAACTGCACCCTTCCCAAATTCGGGAATACCTGCTGATGGCAAGACATCCTGTTTCTTTGGACTTGCGGGTAGGAGACAACCAAGATACCGAACTGCAAGAACTCTTAGAAGATGAAACTGCATCTCCAGACAATTACATTACCTCGGAATTGCTGCGGCAAGACCTCAATACTTTGATATCAGAACTTACCCCCCAGCAGCGAGATGTGATAATTCTGCGCTTCGGTTTGGAAGACGGCACCGAAATGTCTCTGGCGAAAGTCGGAGAACGGCTCAGTCTCAGCCGCGAACGGGTGCGGCAGCTAGAACATCAAGCCCTCGCCCACCTGCGGCGTCGCCAATCTCAAGTCCGAGAATATTTAGCTAGTTAGTTACTGAAAGAGTTGAGATTTTTCCCAAAATCTCAACTCTTTTTTTGTACAAGCACGGCGCTCTTAAGGATAGTTTTATTGGAGTGGTCGCTCGCGCGATCGGGCAAGCGCCAAATTTGTCTAAACTAATCTTAGATTTAAGTTCAGGAACCGGGTTGGCGATCGAGACTTCAAGTTAATAGGCAGCGTTGAGCCAAATACCCAGTTTCTCTACGAGCTTTTTGAAACTTGCACAAGAGGCGATTCGAGGCAGCTATGTGACATACCCGACACTCATTTTGTAAACAAATAGAGTGCAAGCTTCCTCTTTCAACGGGAGAGCCTTATTAGAGCCATCTCTAAGCTGGTCTTATCCTCCCTCCGTAGGTTTTACTTACCCGAAGGTGGTACTTACTAGCAAGATAATTACTTATCTTCGAGGCAGACTCCCTGTGTCCCAAGGAGTAGAATTGTTGATTTTTTCACCCATCCATCAGCTCTTTTACGACCCAGCGGGATATTGGGGCTATCAGTCAGAAACTGATAGGTGGTGTCTAGCCTTTATACAACGGAAAGTTCGCCCACCACGGCTACTCTTATCATCCCCGCTTAGTTCGATCCTATCATGGATTCGCTATCGCTCAATTTGTTGGCTGCTCGTTTTCATCCCGTCACTCATCCTGTAAACGGATAGAGTGTGGGACTTCCCACTCGTATTAGTTAAAATTTTGGGGTAGAAGAGTGGTGTTAAATTATTTGATATTGACAGGGAGTTTAGAAGCTATTGCGATCGCCCTTGCCCTCTCGCCCGGTAACTTCAGCATTGGATTCCCGGGCCGGACACAGCATTCGGACATCAAATCCGGCGTTTTGACCTCGCAATCCCCCCCAAATCCTGCGCCTGATACCGTTAGCACAGGTTTAGCAGACGGAATATACTTTTACGGCCAGTCCAGCCAGCCCGATCAAATTAAAAAAGAATATTTTGTATTTGAAATGTGGCAGAGTAAGGTCATCGGCGCTTTTTACCTGCCTCGGTCTGCTTTTTACTGTTTTTACGGCACTCTTGACCGGACTCAGTTAAATTTAACAGTAGTAGATACTTACGACGGTAGTCGCTCTCCCTACTCGGTAAACCTGCAACAGTATTACCCAATTTCTGTCATCAGCGAGAACGATCGGCGTATCTTGGGTATTTGCAAGGAATCTCACCAACGGCAGGTGTGGGAAAAGTAGCCCAAGACTGGTAGACTGGCGATGCGCCAGCAGTCAGAGTTCAGGAAACAACAGTAAAATTGTTCCTGAGTTAAGAATTTCGGACTGACCCACACACACGGCAAGATGAAACTGCGTCGGAAGACATTATCGATCGTTGGCATTACCATCGCTGGACTCACTGGCATTCTGTATGCAGCTTCATCAAGCATCCTCTTGGGAAGCCTTCTCAAAGCAGAGGAACAAGAAGCCACACAAGTTGTTAAGGGAGTGCTCAGCGTGCTCGGGCAAACCGCAGACGACTTCAACTCGCGCTTTGCCGACTGGTCTGCCTGGGACGACACCTACGCTTTCATCCAAAACCGCAACTCAGAATTCATTGCCTCCAATTTAGTTCCAGAAGGGCTGGCTAATTTGAGAGTTAACATAGCTGTATTTGTCAATACTTCGGGCAAGATTGTTTATGGTAGAGGTTTAGACACCGAAAAACTTCAACTAACAGCTATTCCAGAAGCATTAAAACAACACATTTCCCTCAACGACCCACTGTTGCAACACCCCAACGCCAAAAGCAGCCTCGGTGGTATCATGCTGCTGCCGTCAGGGCCAATACTGATTACTTCCCGCCCCATTGTCACTACTAAAAGTACGGGCCCGATCCGAGGCACCCTGGTATTCGGGCGCAATTTGGACGCGGATGGTATTGAGCGGATGTCTAAAATTACTCGCTTGCCGTTGATTATACACAGCATTAATGAGCCTGAGTTGCCTGCTGACTTTCAGAAAGTGCGGGAGAAATTGTCGGCAAATAAACCGATTTTGGTGCGTCCTTTAAGCGAAAAGTCGATCGCGGGTTATGCTCTAATCCGGGATATTTACGATCGACCAGCGCTGCTACTACGGGTAGATATTCCCAGAGAAATATACCGCCAAGGTCAAACCAGTTTACTATACCTGCTAGTGTCTGTAATCCTCGCGGGAATGGGGTTTGTCGGCTGCACTTTGCTACTGCTAGAGCATCTGGTGCTGTCTCGGTTGAGCAGTTTGGCAAAAGCAGTGAACAGCGTTAGTAGCAGCCAAGACCTCTCGCTGCGGCTGCCAGTGACGGGCGAAGACGAGTTGTCCGACCTTGCTTATACTATCAACGGAATGCTGAGTGCGATCGCGATCGCCGAAAGCGAGCAACTTGAAGAAAAAGCCCGCTACGGAGCCGTAGTCGAGCAAGCTACAGATTGCATTTTCCTATGGGACGCTCAAACCAAACGTCTTTTGGAAGCCAATACAGCATTTAGAAACTTACTCGATTACAGTCTTGATGCGATTTCACAACTAACTATTTACGATATCATCGCTCACTCTAAAGACCTAATTGACAGCAATATCGAACACCTGCTGGTCAACAAACAATTCAAAATAGGCGAAGTTCTCTACCGCCGCCGAGACGGTTCCTGCGTAGACGTGGAAGTAAGCGCCAGCGTAATTTCCTACGGCGGCCGCGAGATTATTTGCACTGTTGTCCGCGACATTACCGAGCGCAAGCAAGCCGAAGCCGAACTGCGAGCCTCAGAAGAACGCTACAGACTTTTGTTTAAAAACAACCCCCATCCGATGTGGGTTTACGATTTAGAAACTTTGGAATTTATAGCCGTCAATCAGGCTGCTATCGAGCACTACGGCTACACTCGCGACGAATTTCTCAACATGACCATTGCGGACATTCGTCCCTCCCAAGAGCTGCCTAAATTGGTCGAAAATATATCCGAAGTAGATGTCGGTATTGATTTTGCAGGTGTGTGGCAGTATCAGAAAAAAGACGGCACAATTATTGATGTAGAAATTACTTCTTATACCTTGATCTTTGATAGCAGAAATGCTGAATTAGTCCTGGCTCACGACGTGACCGACCGCTTGCAAGCCGAAGCAGAACTCTACAAAGCAAAGGAAGCCGCAGAAGCAGCTAATTTGGCTAAAAGTCAGTTTTTGGCTAACATGAGCCACGAACTCCGAACTCCTCTGAATGCAATTATCGGTTACAGCGAAATTCTGCAAGAAGAAGCTTTAGATTTGGGTGAAGCAGATTTTGTGTCGGATTTGGAGAGAATTCACAATTCTGGGCAGCTTTTACTGACATTAATTAATGATATTCTGGACTTATCGAAGATTGAAGCCGGTCACGCGGAACTTGAATTAGCAACTTTTGACATTTTCGATGCAGTTCAAGATGTAGCGAGAACTGTTGAACCGCTATTTTTCCGAAACACCAATCGCCTGAAAGTGGAGTGTCCTCCTAATATTGGTGAATTGCATTCCGATAAAACTAAGCTTACTCAAATTTTGTTTAATTTGCTCAGCAACGCAGCTAAGTTTACTCAAAAAGGGACAATTACACTTAGCGTTGAAAGAATTAAACATGACGAGAATAGTTGGGATTCTGAACAGTTAATTTTTAATTGTACTGATACGGGGATTGGCATAACTCCAGAACAGCTACAAAAGTTATTTCAACCTTTTACGCAAGCTGATGCTTCGACTACCCGCAAGTACGGAGGTACGGGTTTGGGTTTGGCAATAGCGCAGAAATACTCTCAGATGCTGGGGGGAGAAATTACTGTGAGTAGCGAGTTTGGCAACGGGTCAACTTTTACTTTAATGTTGCCAGTATAGAAAATATTTGATATCAAATCCGGCTGCGCCGGAATGATATAGAGGACAAGGCACTGCCGTGTCCTGGCTTTGGGTAATATTAATTCCGATGCTGCCGGATTTAATATTAGCCTATAGTTCAGAAACCGGGTTTTTTTACGAAAAGACGCGTTGTCACCCGTAGATTCGGTAAAAAACCCGGTTTCTTTGTCGGAGTGCGCGGACTGTAAAAACAACATTAATACTCGATACCTGGTTGAGCTTTAATCCCTTGTTCTCGAAATGGATGCTTAACTAAAGTCATCTCTGTTACCAAATCTGCCCGTTCAATGAGTGCAGGTGGCGCGCCTCTACCTGTCAAAATAATATGAGTTTCTTCTGGTTTTTGTTCTAACCCGGAGAGCACTTGCTCGACTTGCAAATAACCCAGTTTTAATGCTATATTGACTTCATCTAACAGCACTAATTTAAATTCTGGATTGCAGATAAAAGTGAGAGCTTTTTCCCAGGCTTTTTGAGCTGTTTCGATATCTCTGTCTCTGTCTTGCGTGTCCCAGGTAAAGCCTTCACCCATTGCATGAAATTCTAGCTGTTTTTCCCATAGTTCAAAAACGGCTTTCTCTGCGGGTTCCCAAGCTCCCTTGATAAATTGTACTATGGCGACGCGGTATCCATGACCGAGCGATCGCACTACCATACCTAAAGCCGCCGTAGTTTTGCCTTTCCCGTTACCCGTATTGACAATCACTAAACCTTTTTCTTTCGACGAGTTAGCGATGCGCTGCGCTTGCACTTCTTGGCGGCGCTGCATTTTCTGTTTGTGCTGTTCGGCTGTTAGGGAAGTTGTTTCTTTAGTTTCCATTAGATTTTTTAACCGCAGATGAATACAAAAGATGAACGCAAATGAACGCTGATAGATGGAATATTTCTATAAATTACCACAGTGTTTGTAAATTTAGCACCAAACCGGGCAGAATATCTTCTCCTGAAAGTTCTGCGGGAGATTCCAGCACTTCTATTTCTTGTCCTTGACGGTAGATTTCGACTCGGCGGGTTTTGCGGTTAATTAACCAGCCTAATTTTACTCCATTGTTCATGTATTCTTGCATTTTGTCTTGAGTATCTTTTAAACTGTCTGTCGGCGACATTAACTCTAAGACAAAATCTGGCGCTATCGGTGGAAATTTTCGTTTTTGTTCGGGAGTGAGTGCATCCCATCTTGATTGTTTAATCCAAGAGACATCGGGAGAACGATTTGCACCGCTTGGCAATTTGAAGCAAGTTGAAGAATCGAAACAAATTCCCAGTTTGGTTTGTCTGTTCCAAATTCCAAAATCAGTAGCTATTTCCAAATTGTAATTTCCGGTTTCTCCTCCTGTGGGTGACATGACGATTATTTCTCCTTTGGCGTTGCGTTCAAATTTGACATCGGGGTTTTCGCGACACAGTTGATAAAATTGGTCGTCGGTTATTTTGGCGATCGCATTAAAGTTGATGGTAACTGCTAGCATGGTTTTTGATCCCGATAGTTTGTAATTTTTGCAACTATTTTAAGCTGTATCTGTTTGATAATGCGATCGGCATATCATATTTTAAATGAGCTATTAACAGATTTATGAAAAGCTTTTTCTACAAAACACTTGCAGACATACCAATAATAAAAGGCAATGTTGATTTCGCTAAACAATTTAGGCACTCCTTCTAGTAAACTGGCGATTATCTGGTTTTGTAACTTGAGCGTATCAACGCCGATCGCAAAAAACAACAATCCCAGCCCAGCTAGCAATATTTTGTAAGGGGTAGACTGTAATTCTAGCCTAAAAAACCATCCGTAGGAGAACAAAACAACAGCGTACAGCAAACAGACTCCTAACTTGGGAATTCCTATTCCTATCATATATATATGAATTCGGTAAATTTCATTTAGTAAAAATCCACCTGTCAACAAAGCCGAGAACAGAATAAATCGATCTTCTTGAAAACGCAGTTGAATAGTTTTAGCCAATCCATAACTAAAGGTACAAACAATAACTGGTACTGAACATAAGAGTTGAAAGGTGCGAGTTAACAAGGCGAGACTGGGATTTGGGGAGAAAAAAGGGTTAAAAAATAAATCGCTGACTTGCAAGCCTGACATTAGAGTCAAGAACATCAAAAGTCCCACCAGCAAGACAGATAAACAATTGAGTCTAAAAAGCGAGCGATAAATAGTCATAAGCGAAAGGCAACAAACAGAAAGTTTATGGCAGGCTAAAAAAATACTTCTCCACTATAGCTGCTATTTTGCTAAACTAATTAGAGAGTTATCAGAACAAGGAGACAGTCATGCTGTCAGTACAAGAAGCAGAATCGATCGTTCTAAATTTGGCGCAACCCCTCGACAGTCAGCGGGATGTAGAAACTGTAGACTTGCTGGCAGCATCGGGGCGAGTTTTGGCCGCACCCGTCACTGGTTCCCTCGATTTTCCCTATTGGGATAATTCCGCAATGGATGGGTACGCGGTGCGGTTTGCTGATGTGGAAAACTGCAACGCCGAAAAACCAGCGGTACTCGAAGTAGTTGAAGAAATTCCAGCGGGATATCAGCCGGAAAATACTGTGCAATCGGGGCAAGCGGCGCGAATTTTTACTGGTGCTGTGATGCCTGCGGGTGCTGATACGGTGATAATGCAGGAGGAAACTCGGCGTGAGGGCGATCGCATTTTTATCTTAGTTTCTCCAGAAAAGCCGCAAGCGTTTGTCAGGCACAAAGGCGCTTTTTATCAAGCAGGAACAACTTTGCTAACTCCGGGTACTGTTATCAATGCCCCAGAAATGGCGGTGTTAGCAACTGCACAGTGCATTCAAGTTCCGGTTTATCGACGCGTGCGGGTGGCAATTTTTTCGACAGGTGACGAACTGGTATCGCCCGACGAACTTTTGACAGCGGGTAAACTGGTAGACTCGAATCAGTATGCTTTGACTGTTTTGCTGGCGCAAATGGGATTTGAAGTAATAAGATTGGGGATAATTCCTGATAGTGAAGATGCGCTCAAAAAGACGATCGCCCAAGCTATCGAAACAGCAGATACGGTACTTTCTACGGGCGGTGTTTCGGTAGGAGATTACGATTATGTCGATAAAATATTGGCGGATTTGGGAGGTAAAATTCATATTCAGGCTGTGGCGATCAAACCGGGAAAACCTTTAACGGTTGCTGGGTTTAAACGAGATGGAAAAACTTCTGATTGTCTCTATTTTGGTTTGCCGGGAAATCCGGTTTCCGCGTTAGTATGTTGTTGGCGCTTTGTCGTACCTGCTTTGAGAAAGATTTCTGGGCTTGGCGCGGATGCTTGGGGGCCAGAGTTTGTAAAAGCTCGGTGTCATGTTGAATTGCGATCGCACGGCAAGCGCGAAACTTATGTTTGGGGTAGACTGCATTTAGTTGAGGGAATCTGGGAATTTGAACCTGCTAGCGGCAGCCAAAATTCAGCAAATTTAATTAACCTCGCCAATACTACTGGTTTAGCAGTTTTGCCCGCTGCGGAAACTTGGATTTGGCCAGGCGAATTCGTTGAAGTTTTAAAAGTTAGTCATTAGTCGGTTGGCAGTAGTTTGTTGGGAGTTACCAGTTAACAGTCAACAGTCAACAGTTAACAGTCAACAGTCAACAGTCAACAGGAAAAATTACCAATTGCCAATTAATTATGAGAATTTTAATTGTTGAAGACGATCCGATGATGCAACTGGGATTAGAGCAAGTTTTAGCCGATTCCCCAGAAATAGAAATAGTAGGACAAGCAGAAGATGGCTATTTGGGTGTAGCAGCCGCACTGAAACTAAAACCTGATATTATTGTGATGGATATCGGTTTGCCGCGCCTGGACGGCATCGCAGCGACGCAGCAAATTAAAGCACAACTGCCGGAAGTTCGAGTGGTAATGTTAACTTCTCACACGGCAGAAAATGAAATTATTGCTGCCCTTTCTAGTGGTGCTGATGCTTATTGTATTAAGGGTGCTTCCGTAGACAGGCTGTTAGCGGCGATCGCAGCGGCAGCAGAGGGGGCTACATACCTGGACCCTCAAATTGCCCGGACTGTGATCGAACACCTCAAACCCCCAATGCCTGCCTCTACAACTACTTTTGGTCAGTTGTCGCAGCGGGAATTGGAGGTGTTAAGATTAATGGTGGAAGGTAACAGTAATCCAGAAATTGCAGCGCTGCTTTACTTGAGTCCAAATACTATTAAAACTCATGTTCGCGGTATTATGAATAAGTTGGCAGTGGATGACCGCGTGCAAGCAGCAGTTGTAGCTCTGAGAACTGGGTTGGTGTAAATAAGTCAGTAGTCAATAGTCAGTAGTTATTGGTTATTTGTTGTTTGTTACCAATGCTTTTATGCGAAGATGCTTTTCGGCCCAATTCCCAATTCCCAATTCCCAAAAAGTTTATGTCAGCAGAATGGATAGAAATCGGTAAGATTGTAGCAGCTCAAGGTTTGGATGGAGAAGTACGAGTCTATCCCGATTCGGATTTCCCGGAAAGGTTTATCGAACCGGGAAAGCGCTGGCTTTTGCGCCCTAACAAAACTGAACCGGAACCGATCGAGTTTTTGGGCGGTCGCTACATTCCGGGCAAAGGGCTGTACGCTGTAGAGATAAAGGGTGTGGAAGATCGAGCGGGTGCTGAGACCCTGCGGAACTGCAAGTTGTTTGTTGAAAAGACCGATCGACCTTACCTCGAACCTGATGAGTTTTATGTCCAAGATTTGATCGGTATGGAAGTTTTTAACCAGTTAACCGGGGAAATCTTAGGTAAGGTAAGTGATATTATTCCCGCAGGTAACGACCTTTTAGAAGTAGAAACGAATCTAACACCGCCGGAAATTATCGCCGCAGAACTAGAAAGGCTAAAACAGCTTGAAACTCCTAAAGCACAAGCTGACCCCAGAAATACCCGCAAGCCACGGAAAATCCGCGTTCAACAGCCGAAATCAACAAAAATTTTGATTCCTTTTGTCCAAGAGATTGTGCCAATTGTTGACTTAGAACAAGGCAGAATTGAAATTTTGCCTCCTCCTGGTTTGTTGGAATAGATATATAGCTTTTCTGAGGTAAATTAGGTGCGACTGGGCATAGGGCATAGGCCTCCGTGGGCATAGGGCTGACGGATAATGGGTAATGCGTAATAGTTAGTGGTTACTTGTCAGTCATTTTTCTAATAACCAATTCCCAATTCCTAATTCCCCAATTCCCAATTTCCAATTCCCGATATTAATCATTGTCTTTATTTGTGTATCGTACTATCAAGTAACTGATGGAAAGCGCGAAAATTGCAGTCGCCAAACCTATCAAGTCGGCTGCGGTTTTTTTTTCCAGGTCAAGAATGATGATTTTTCGAGATACTGCTATCAAAGAAGTTACAATAACTAGCTCTACTTGAATTACGTGCTTTTTCAGATAAGCTGTAATATTTTCCAATATTTCCAGAGCAATTAAAACATTTAAAAATAAGCCAAATATCACAAACAACGTGTCTTTTAACAAATTCTCGTGGTCGTTTGTCAATTCTTTGGCTAAATAAATCAGCAAATCGCAAACGCTGACCATAATTACCAAAATCATCGCCAGTGATAAAATTTTCGAGATTATTACTTCTACAGTTTCTGTAAAATGCAGAAACTGTGCATCACTGCTTAAATTAGAAATTTGCCTAAATATTTTTTTCAGCATACCAGTGATTTAATTATCATCAGCAATGATTCTGTCATTGTTTGGTATGCTTGGCAAGACAAAATTCTGCGATTGCTTAGTTTCACTCCCCCATCCCGGCTGTCGGGAAAAGCTCTTGCCGCCGATTGTATTTTAGAGTTTTTCTGTTGAGCGAGGAATCGATCGCACGCCATCGAACTCGCAATTTATAAATTTTTCTCATAAAAAAGCCTCAAACTATTGTCTAGCAATATTTTGAGGGCTTTCAGACCCGGTGCGATCGCCAAATCAACTATTCTCAACAGAGAATGATTGTTGACGATAGTGCTCTATCGGGTCTAACGCACGATCAAGCTAAAAACTTAGCTTGGGTGGGTTTAGTAGCGACGAGAAGAGCGGTCGTTGTTGCCCCAGTTACCGCTGTTAGAAGAACCACGTTCTTCACGGGGTTTTGCCTTATTGACCTTGAGGTCGCGACCCATCCACTCAGCACCGTCAAGAGCTTCAATGGCTGCGGTTTCTTCGGCTTCAGTAGACATTTCTACGAAAGCGAAGCCCCGCATCCGACCTGTTTCCCGGTCAGCAGGCAACTGAATGCGCTTTACGGTTCCATACTCTCCAAAAGTTTGGCTGAGGTGCTCCTGCGTTACTTCGTAGGATAAATTGCCGACATAGATTGACATTGAACATTCTCCAGAATCAGAGGGTGTAGAGATTTAAATCCGGAGGAACGCCGATCGAACGAACTGTACTGCCGAAAATAAAGCCTTGTAAAACGATCATAGCACCTATACGTGCAAACTGCAATTTTCTGACTCGATAGCTCGAAAAGAAGGCCCAAGGCCCAAGGCCCAAGGCCCAAGACCCAAGGCCCAAGACCCAAGGACAAACCCCGAATCTAGAACGAAAAACTCAGAATAAATAAATTTAATTTTCCTTGTTTCGGTGTTCGGCCGGGGAAGGCAGCTTGTAGGGTGCGTCGGGGTTCAAAATTGGGCGTTGCTGCTGCAGGAGTATGATTTGCTTCCGAAATTTAGTAGGGGCAATTCATGAATTGCCCCTACTGCCAATTCATGAATTGCCCCTACTCAGCGAGTTTCAGGAATTGCTATAGCGAGTGAATCATACCTAAATTCAGCAACGCCCAAAATTGCTCGATCAAGGTTTTGACATTAGTCCATCGATCTGCAATTGTGCCTCAGCAAGGACTCATAAACCGGGTTTTTTGACAAAAAACTCGAATTTTACGTGAGTCTGTGGCAAGAAACCAAGGTGATGAAACTGATACCGCTATGTGAGTTGTAACATCCCAAAGTTGGAC
Organism: Cyanobacteria bacterium VAR_87_metabat_62; assembly: GCA_031427135.1. Classification (GTDB taxonomy): domain Bacteria; phylum Cyanobacteriota; class Cyanobacteriia; order Cyanobacteriales; family Microcoleaceae; genus Microcoleus. The sequence continues at coordinate 20,299 of JANPMV010000002.1, forward strand.
AGCAGCTCAAGAAGTGACGGCGACGGTGGATTTGGCCCAATTTAATTCCCCAACTTCTGCGGCAACTTCTGCGGCAACTTCTGCGACAACTTCCGCCGCCGTTTCTGCCCCAACCAGCACTAACTGCACCGCACAAGCTTTTAACTCTGGCTGTTTGGAATCTGGACAACTTGCAGCATGAGTCATGGCATTGGCTTCAGCACCTTCGGCCCACAGAGAACCCCAGTGCATCGGTACAAATAGGGTACCGGGGGCGATCGCCTTTGTGACTTTTGCCGGAAACTGCGACTTGCCGCGGCGCGATCGAACTTCCAGCAAATCCCCCTCCTTAATCTTTAATTTGGCAGCATCGCGGGGATGAATTTCCAAAAACGGATCGGGGTGCAATTGATTAATTTTGTCTGTTCGCCCCGTGCGCGTCATGGTGTGCCAGTGTCCGTAAACCCTGCCCGTCGTCAGCACAAATGGATAATCCGGGTCTGGGGGTTCCGCCAGTCCCCGCGAGTGATAGGCCGCAAATCTGGCCCGCGCGTCGGGAGTGTGGAAACGCCGATCGGTGTAAAGTCGTTTGGCGGAGGTTGCTGGAACCGGCGGCTCATTTTCGCGGCAAGGCCACTGTTGAGGGCCTTCTTGGCGCAAGTATTCGTGGCTGAGGCCTGTCATGTCGCAAGGCTGGCCGCGAGTCAACTGCACGTACTCTTTGCATACATCAGCAGAGTTCTCGAAAGCAAAGTGTTCGCCAAAACCCAACCGGCGCCCGACCTCGGCGAAAATGCTCCAGTCGTCGCGGGCTTCTCCCGAAGGAGTGTCGAAACCCGCACAAAGGGTAACGCGGCGTTCCGAATTAGTCATCACTCCGGTTTTTTCACTCCACTGCGTTGCCGGCAGCAGGATGTGAGCGTAGGCAGAGGTTTCCGTCGGATTGTAAGCTTCTTGATAAACGGTAAAGGGCGATCGCAGCAAAGCCGCTTTTGTCCGTTCCAAATCCGGCATACTCACCGCTGGATTAGTTGCTGCAATCCACAGCATCTCTACCTCGCCCGTTTCCAAACCGGTAATCATCTCCCAAGCCGTGCGGCCCGGATGCGGCGAAATGCTTCCCGGCGCCATACCCCAAAACTGCTCGACTTGGGTTCTGTGTTCGGCATTTTTCACAAATCGATATCCCGGAAGCAAGTGAGAAAGTCCCCCCGCTTCCCGCCCTCCCATCGCGTTTGGCTGACCTGTGAGGGAAAACGGGCCGCATCCCGGTTTGCCGATTTGACCGGTCATCAAGTGCAAATTAATCAGCGATCGCGCCTTTGCCGTGCCTTCGGAGGACTGGTTAATTCCCATCGACCATAGCGACAAAACCCGCTGCGACTGCTCCCAGTAGTCCGCCGCCGTTTCTAAATCGCGCACAGAAATGCCGCAGCGCAAGGCTACAAAATCCGGCGTGTAGCTGCTAATCACTTCAGCAAAAGCTGAAAAATTCGCCGTGCTTTCCTGAATAAACTCAGGATCTATTGCCCGCCTCCGCAACAGCAAATATGCAATTCCGTTAAGCAAATCTATATCCGTACCCGGTTTAATTGCTAAGTGCAAATCCGCAGCCTCAGCAGTCGGAGTCCGTCTCGGATCTACCACAATCATCTTGACATTGGGATGCTTTTTGTGATACTTTGCTAATCGGTTGAAAATAATTGGATGGCACTCCGCTGTATTGCTGCCGATAATAAAAGCACAATCTGTTAATTCTAAATCGTCGTAACAGCAAGGCGGCCCGTCCGAACCAAAACTTTGAACGTATCCAGAAACGGCTGAAGACATACACAATCGAGAATTGGCATCAAAATTATTAGTGCCCAGACAACCTTTGAGTAGTTTCTGAGCAACATAATAATCTTCAGTGACGAATTGACCGGAACCATAAACGCATATAGCATCGGGGCCGCTAGTGCTGCGAATTGTTTGGATACGGTGGGCAATTGCGTCTAGTGCTTCGTCCCAGCTAGCGCGGCGGAACGGTTGGTCTAGAGAGTCTCGCATCATCGGATACAGCAGCCGATCGGTGCGAATGGACTCTGCTACTGTTGCCCCCTTCACACAAACCATGCCCTGACTTGATGGGTGGTTGCGATCGCCCCGGACTTTCCAACCGTGGTTTTTGTCGGGAACAACTTCTAGACCACAACCTACACCGCAGTAAGGGCAAAGAGTTTTTATAGTTTCCATCTGCTGATTTATAGATGCTAATTTTGAAAGCTAATTCGTAATTGGTAATTCGTCATTATAGTCCTAACCGAGTATTTAGGGAAATAATGTATCCGTATTTACCAAATCTCTCCAAGAATGCTCAGCAGCAGGCTGTGCCAATTTCCTGATTTGGAAACGACCACTCGCCTATTTTGTAGTATTGTAAGTGACATACTCCACACGTCAAGCTGAGTAAAGCTATGACGTGGGCTTCTTTGCAGCCCTCCACCAGGGTATACAAAATTTCCTGCATAATACTATCATCTATAGAACCAACTACAGATAGATTCCCACTACGGCGTTTTATACTTGGGAAAATGTTCAACTCAAGTCTCTTTAAATTAATCGCAGCATGAATGTCACGATAGGTAACGAGCAGCGGCTGTTTTTGGCGTGTTAGCTAACTTTTCCCTGGATTCGTCGCTGAGTAGTTATATAAACATACGGAAAGTTTCGCCTTTTTGTGACCTAGAGGTTGACTAAACCTCAAAATTTGGTATAATCAATAATTAGACTTCTGTTCACAATTATTTAAGGAGAATCTTTGACGTAAATTTTATTCATAGCAAAAAACCAAAATTATTTTTTGGTAGAACTAATTTTAAATAGGAAGGCGTAATGAAGTTTTTGAAGCAGATGGTTAAAAAAATTATATTGAGCGACTATGAGGAACTTCATCGTTCATCAGAAACTCCAATATGGTTCGACAATTTTAAGAATCTTGCTCAAGGATATGAGCAACTTTTCAATGAGTCAACTGGCTCAAAAAAAGAAATAGTACCAAATGAGACTCGGTTGAAACTACTTGCTAGACTATTGGGTACACCACCATCCGAAGCATATTTTATTATACAAGCATTGGCTCAATGTAGAGATATAGAGGGTGATGTGTGTGAATTTGGTGTTGCTCACGGCGAGACTTCGGCTTTGATAGCTAACGAGATTGCTCTCAGTAGCAACAAAATTTTGCACTTATTTGACTCCTTTGAAGGGCTTCCAAAACCATCAGAAAAAGACCATCTGAAGGATGATATTTTTAATCTAGGTAGTATGGAAGACTACACCGGAAAAATGTCTTGCATGGAAGATTTCGTACTAGCTCGTCTTAAAGCAATATCCTTTGAATCAACAAGATATGTTATTCATAAAGGATTCTTTGAAAAAGTAATTCATCAAGATGATAGATTACCAGAAAAAGTTTGTTTTGCCTATGTTGATTTCGATTTGTATGAACCCATCAAACTTGTTCTTGAGTTCCTTCATCAAAGAACAAGAGGTGGAGCAATAATAATTGTAGACGATTACAACTTTTTTTCGACTGGCCCAAAATTAGCGGTTGATGAATTTATCAAAGAGAATAACCTAAATGAACCTCTCTATGAGTGTTTTGTGCCGAATAGTCGGTATGGATGCTTTGCTGTTTTGACCAAGAAAAGCTAACATGGTTATCCCCTGCAATGCTTAGGAGTATGGTTGTTGCTGAAAACTTGGCTCGAAGTTTTTCTACAATCAGCAGATTGGCGGCAGAAAAGACAGCAGATAGGATGGCAAGCGAGTCACCTGTGATATCAATTCCGGTTGCACCGTCAGGTGATTGTTGACGGTTGACAGTTAACAGTTAACAGTTAACAGTTAACTCGAATTTACTATTCCCATGCTAACGGATTTGATATGAAGCGCGATCGCTCGCTACCTGCAAATCGCTTAGTCTTTAGACAACTTGATCTTTGAGACAGGGATTGAAACCCCTGTCGGACTATTTAGCAATTAGTTATTTCCCACTTTTAACTTCTAATTTACCGCCATTGCTGGGGCTAAAAGTTACTTGAAATTCAGCAGTCTTTTCAGCACCTGCTGGGGCACCGACAGGAGTTTGCAAAACCGGCAGAGGAGTTTCTTTGACAAAATCTTTAGCTGCTTTATTTGTGGGTTCAAACTGCACGATGTCGCCGTTTTGCTTGACTTTGACTCGATAAGTCAAACTTTCGGTAAAGGTGGGAGTTGTACTCCAATTTTGGTCAATTTGTGCATATAACTGCTGTCCGATCGCATCGAGTTCGGCTTTGTCAGAAATCCCTGGGGCGGCGCTGGTTGCTGCATTGGGCGCTGCGGCGCTTGGGGTGGCAGGCGAGGCAGCCGTCGCGGAAGCAGGGCTGGGTGCAGGGCTGGCAGCGATGGGTGCGGGGCTAGCAGGGCTGGGTGCAGGGCTAGCAGCGATCGAACTGGCGGCGATTTGCGGGTTCGGGGGAGAACTGACAACCGCCGTCGCAGTAACCGCAGGAACAGTTTCTGCTAGTTTCGCTTGCTTTAGCTGGCTGGAAACAGCAGACACATTGACGGCTGCCAAAGTAGCCATTGCGACCAACCATGAGCCTGCCAGAATGGCGCCTTTGATCGGGGAAGCTTCTAGAGGTTCGGCAGCATGAGGCACAAAGGATACAGGTGGCATCGCCCTGTCAGCAACCGCCGCACGCTGTTTGCTAGCAGGTAATGGCAGGGGTACCGCGACTGCTGTCTCCGAGTCCGTTGATTGATCCTCTTCGTGGTGTGCGTAGCGAGAGAACAGGAACTCCAAAGCAAAGTTCCGCAGTTCGTAATATTTCGGGTCTTCCATAATCCGCGTCCGGTTGCGGGGACGACTGAAGGGAATGTGTACATCTTCGCCGATGCTAGCTGCTGGGCCGTTGGTCATCATCACGATGCGATCGGCTAAAAACAAAGCTTCATCAATATCGTGAGTAATCATAATGATCGTAATCTTATGATCCTGCCAAATTTTCAGCAATTCTTCCTGCAACTCTTCCCGGGTAATCGGGTCTAGAGCTCCGAAAGGTTCGTCCAAGATCAACAGTTTGGGGCGAGTTGCTAGGGCACGGGCGATCGCCACCCGCTGTTTCATCCCCCCAGATAACTGGCCCGGTCTTTTGTTGCAAGCTTCGGTCAGCCCCACTAATTCCAAGTGTTCCTGGACGATCGTATTGTGTTCCTCTGCGGACTTTTCTGCGTAAACAGTTTCAACGCCGAGGTGGATATTTTCAGTAGCAGTCAGCCACGGTAACAGCGAGTAGTTTTGAAACACCACCATGCGATCGGGGCCCGGTTCAGTAATCCGCGCACCTTCGAGAGCAACTTCTCCGTTTGTCGGCCCGTTGAATCCGGCAATCATGTTTAGCAAAGTTGATTTGCCGCAGCCAGAGTGACCGATCAAACAAATAAATTCGCCTTCATTAATAGTTAGGTTTACACCATCGAGAATAACGAAAGGTTGTTCCGGGTTTTTCAGATTGTCGTAGACTTTCGATACGTCTTTAATCGTCAAAAAACCAGGCTTGTCCGTTTGAATCTTGGTTGCTTTGGGGGTTTTTAGAGTTTGCATATTTTCAGGATTGGGATTTTGGTTTGGGGAATTAGACATGACACATTTGGATTGAGAATAAGGAATTATCGATTTAGGAAGGGGGAAATATGGAGTCTTTTTTCCTGATTTATTGCTCCTGATTCCCTCTTCCTATTTGCTGGTTATGCTGGCATTCTGATGGAACACTGACTGCCTATTTGTTCAATTAAGATTTCTTCAATGCGGACGCCGCGCTTGATTTTGACATTGTGAAGATAGTCGATCGGGTCGTCTAGATTAAAGACAGTGCCGTCAAATAGCTCGATCGTCCGGCGAGCTCTGGCAATATCCGGCAAACCCAACTCGCGCACTGCTTGACCGAAGACATCAGGCCGCAAAACTCGATCGACCACTTCCACCCAGTTTTTCGGGAACGGAATCAGTCCCCAGCGGGCCATCTGCGCCATCACCCACACCATTTCTAGGCGGTCTGGACAATTGGTTTTGTCAACGTAGAACTGGTTGAAATTGTAGAGCATTTCCGGTTCTGCCTCCGTACCGGAGTTGTACGGGTCAAGGAACCCCGGACGGATGTCTTTGGGATCTGCACCGATGTATTGTTCTTGGCAAATTAATCCTAGGACTTCTTCGCGGTTGCGGCGATCGTCGCAGTAGTCGCAGGCTTCCAAAAGCGCTTTGACGAGGGCGACGTGGGTTTGAGGATATTTCTGAGCCCAATCTTCAGTCACGCCGAGAACTTTTTCGATGTGTCCGGGCAGAATATCGAGAGAACGGGCCATCACAAAACCCGAACCGCCGTTGACAGCGTGGGAGTTCCAAGGATCGCCGGCGCAGTAGCCGTCAATGTTCCCTGCTTTTAAATTCGATACCATCTGCGGGGGCGGAATCACGGTCAAGGCCACGTCAAGATCGGGGTCAATGCCGCCGGCGGCCAGCCAGTAGCGGAACAGCAGGTTGTGCATGGAGGCGGAGTGTACCATCCCCAAGGTGTGAACTGTATCGGGAGTATTGGCAATCTCGGCTTTGAAATCCTTTAATGTCCGAATGCCTTTGTCGTACAGGTGTTTCCCCAAAATAATCGAGTTGCCGTTGCGGGACAGGGTTAAGGCGCTGTGGATGGGTACAGGGGCTTCGCCGTCCAAGCCCAACAGCATGGCGATCGGCATTCCTGCGACCATTTGCGCCGCGTCCAACCGTCCTTGAGTGATGCCTTTGGCAATTTCTTTCCAGCTAGGTTCGCGCACGAGAGTGACTTCTTCCAAGCCGTGGGCTTTGAAGAATCCTTTTTCTTTGGCTACGACTAAGGGGGCGCAGTCGGTGAGGGGAACAAAGCCGATGTCGAGGTTGATTTTTTCGAGCCCGTTGCGGGCGATCACAGGCGGTTGTTGTTTGGCCCGGCGCTGTTTGACACGCTTTTGCTGGTTGAGGAAGTAAACCATTTCGTTACGCAGCGCGTAGTAACTCGGATGGTTGACAACTTCCATGCGCTTCCGGGGGCGGGGAATATTCACTTCGAGAATTTGACCGATTTGCGCTTCCGGGCCATTGGTGAGCATTACGATGCGATCGCTCAGTAGTAAAGCTTCATCCACATCGTGAGTTACCATCACGCTGGTGACTTTGCTTTCCTCGCAAATTTTCATCAACTGTTCTTGCAAACCACCGCGAGTTAAAGCGTCAAGGGCGCCGAATGGTTCGTCTAGCAGCAGCAATTTCGGGCGAATTGCTAGGGCACGGGCGATCGCAACTCTTTGTTTCATCCCCCCAGAAATCTCGCTGGGGCGTTTGTTGGCCGCCGCCCCCAGTCCGACTAATTTAATGTGGTGTTCAATTACCAACTCGCGGTCTTCTTTCGAGTTACCGCTGTAAATTTCATCAACTGCTAGAGCAATATTTTCGCGCACCGTCAGCCAAGGTAGCAGCGAGTAATTTTGAAACACCACCATGCGATCCGGGCCTGGTTCGCGGACTTCGCGTCCTTCTAAAGTAATCCCGCCCTGAGTTGCTTTGTCGAGGCCGGCGATGATATTTAGCAGTGTAGATTTGCCACAGCCCGAGTGTCCGATCAGGGTGATGAATTCTCCCTTTTTTATTTTAAGTTCGATATTTTTAAGAGCGATGTATTGCTCACCATTGGGTAAGTTAAATACACGGTCAACGTGGTCTACTTCAACAAATACTGACATGGCAATTTTAGGTTAGTTTGTACTTTAGTAGATGCTAATTATTAATTTGGGAATCGGGAATCGGGAATCGGGAATCGGGAATTGGGCATTGGTAATTAACTTACAACTAATTTTTAGCAATTTGTAGTTGGCAACCATTACCCATTACCGATTACCAATGCCCCATTCCCCATTCCCCATTCCCCCATTCTATTTTTGTTCTTCAGGAACAACTTTGGATGCGATAAAACCGACAATTCTGTCGAGAATCAAACCGACGATTCCAACATAAACCACAGCGAGAATCACCGCGCTGAGTCTAGAACTGTTGTAAGAATCCCAGATGAAGAAACCGATACCGACGCCGCCGACCAACATTTCCGCAGCTACGATCGCCAGCCAAGACAAACCGATACCAATTCTCAAGCCTGTGAAGATGTAAGGAACTGAAGAAGGGAGCAGGATTTTCCAGAAGTATTTTTGGTTGGGGAGACGCAACACGCGGGCGACGTTTCTGTAATCTTGGGGGATTTGTTGAACGCCTACTGTGGTGTTAATCAGAATCGGCCAAATTGCGGTGATTAAGATTACGAAAAGTGCCGAAACTTCGTTAGCTTTCATCCCCAGCCCTGCAAAGGGATTGAACTGTTGAAATACTGCCAGGGCGATCGGCAGCCAAGCCAGGGGCGGGATAGTTCTGAATACTTGAAACAGCGGGTCTAAAGCATCAAACATTAAAGAGTTTGTGCCGATTAATATTCCTAAACCAATGCCAAGCACTGCTGCTAGAGTAAAGCCGATCGCCACACGCTGCAAACTGGCTGCAAGTTGCCAAAATAAGCCTTTGTCGGTGCCGCCTCTGTCAAAGAACGGATTGATAATCAGCTCCCAGCTTTCTTGCACGGCTTTAATTGGTCCCGGCAAGGTGGACTCTGGACTGCTACAAAGGATTTGCCAAACTACGAGCAGAACTGCGATCGCGACTAGCGGACGGATGATTTTTCGGCGGTTCTTTTGAACCAGATCCAGAACAAAGTTTACTGGATTTTTGCTTTTAGAAACAGCTAAGTTTGTTGCCATTTTTCTGCTTGAAGTATAGTTAATAATCGATTATTTGTAGATACTTTGAATTGATAACCCTTTCGGCTGGGGTGGGTTGAGTTGCGAAACCCAACTCCACTAAACTTAAGAATTTGTTAACAGTTAACAGTTGACTGTTAACTGTTAACAGTCAACTGTTCGCTAATTATGCCTTCTTAATTACCAGAGCCTTCAGATATTCTTCGGGTTTTTCTGGGTCAAACTTCACGCCATCAAAAAATGTTTCGACACCGCGAGAAGAGGTAGCAGGAATTTGGGCTGCGGGAACACCAAGTGCTGTCGCTGCTGCTTTCCAAATATCTTCGCGGTTAACTTTGTCAACCGTGCCTTTGACATCGGTATCTGGCTTCATGTAACCCCAGCGAATATTTTCTGTGATGAACCAAGCATCGTGACTCTTGTAGGGATAGGAAGCATTATCTGCCCAGAATTTCATCGCTACGAGACTTGCTGCTTCAACGCGGCCGGTACCGTAGTCAATTTGTCCTTTCATGCGATCCAGAATATCTGCAAGTGGTACTTTCAACCACTTATCTTGAGAGATAATTTGGCACATCTCATCTTTATTTTCTGGCTTATCGCACCACTGTTGGGCTTCCAGTACCGCCATTGTAATTGCTTTAGTAGCTTTGGGGTTTTTGGCAACCCAATCTGCTCTTAAAGTTAAGGCTTTTTCTGGGTGATCTTTCCAAAGTTCTCCCGTTACTAAGGCGGTGTATCCAACTTTTTGAGTAACGAGCTGGGCATTCCAAGGTTCGCCTACACAAAAGGCTTCCATACTGCCGGATTTCATGTTCGCTACCATTTGGGGTGGCGGTACTGGAATCACAGAAACTTCTGTATCTGGATTGATGCCACCGGCTGCTAACCAATAGCGCATCCACAAGTCGTGGGTGCCGCCGGGAAAGGTGACAGCAATTTTTTGATTGGCGAGGGCTGCTTTAAGAGGTTTACTGTCAGTACCTACTTTTAAATCTAGGTATTTTTTGCTGAGGGAAATAGCCTGACCATTAGTATTTAACCGCGCCACAATGTTCATTGGCACAGGCTGGTTGCCTTTGGTAATAGTGCCTAATGTCATTTGGTAAGCCATCGGGGATAAGATGTGGGCGCCGTCAATGCCACCTTTGTCGGAACCGAGTTCTAAATTGTCGCGAGTAACTGGCCAAGATGCTTGTTTAGCAACTTCTACGTCTTTCATGCCGTACTTGGCAAAGAGCCCTTTTTCTTGGGCGATGATTAACGGTGCTGCGTCGGTGAGGGCGATGAATCCGAGTTTGGCTGCGGTAACTTCGGGGGCGTCGGCGGGGTTGATGTTGACTGCTGGGGCGGCGCTGGGAGATGCGCCATCGGCTGCGGGGCTTGGACTTGTGCTAGAGGTGGTGGAACCGGAAGTGCAACCGTGGACTAAGAGGGTGCTGGCTGCTGTTGCTCCGACGGTGATGATGAATTTTCTTCTGGAAAGGTTGCTCATTTGTCTTAACTTGTTGGTGTACTTTGAGATGAAATTCTGAGATTAAGCGTCGATCGACACTTTGCCGATCGCCCGCGCACTGCAAGTTAGAATGAACCCTGATTCTATGTCCTTGAGTGCGTCTAGTTCCCCGTCGTAGGCAACATTACCTTCTAGGAGTTTCTGCTTGCAAGTGCCGCAGCTTCCAGATCGACAACTGCTGTCGAGTTCGACTCCGGCTCTATCGGCAACGTCGAGAATGAACTCATCTTCGCTGCAAGCAACTTGTTTGCCCGATCGAGCGAAAATGAGAGTAGATGTCTGAGGTTTCGCTACCGAAACAGTCGTTTCACTGTCGTCAACCGTCAATTGCAGTTGCCGATTCAGCGAAGCTACCTCCCCTGCAACCTGTTTGGGAACGGCCCCAAACCGATCGACCAAAAGTTGAACCAGGACAGGTTTAAGGTCTTCACAAGGGATACTTTTTTGAACGCAAGTACCCAAATGAGCATCTTTGCCGACAGTCCCTCCCATGTAGATGTCAACACCTTCGAGAGTTTTCCCATTTTTGCGAACCTTTGTCCCCATCAAACCAATGTCTGCTACTTGGGGTTGAGCACAGGAATTGGGACAACCAGTCCAGTGAATTCTGACCGGTTTGGCAAGTGACAGTTCGGCTTCGAGTTCCTCAATCATTGCCACTGAGCGGCTTTTGGTTTCGATGAGAGCGAAGTTGCAAAACTTCGAGCCGGTACAGGAAACCAAGGCTCGTGTTAGGGGTGCGGGGTCGATCGAGAAACGCTGCAACAGCGGTTCTTTGAGTAGCGATGCAATCCGTGATTCGGGAACATTAGGAATAATCACGTTTTCTTCGACAGTGAGCCTGAGTTCGCCGCTGCCGTAAACCTCAGCGATTCTGGCCAAATCGAACAAATCCGATGCTTGCAGGCGCCCAACGGGAACGTGCAACCCTACATAGTTGAACCCTGATTGTTTTTGGGCGTAGACACCAATGTGGTCGCGTTTGTCCCAGATGATTTCATCTTTGAGGGCGGCTGGAAGCAAACTGCGGCCTAATTCTTGTTCGACTGCGGCTCGGAATTGTTCGATTCCCAGTTCGTCAATCAGCCACATCAGGCGCGATTTTTGGCGGTTTGCTCTCGGGCCTCGATCGCGATACACAGTTAAAATGGCTTTGCACAAATCTACAACGTCGCTGGGACTTGCCCAGGCGTTAAGGGGAATTGCAGCGTCGCAGCGTTTGGCAGAGAAGAAACCGCCGACTAAAACGTTAAAGCCGATGTTGCCATCTGTGTAAGCGGGTACGAAGGCGATGTCGTTGATTTCGGCGTGGACTGAGTTGTCGCGGCAGCCGGCGATCGCAATATTAAACTTTCTCGGCAAATTTGAAAACGCGGGATTACCTTCGCCTTTATTGGTAATCATGTCTTGAACTTGGTTCGCCAGTTCCCGCGTATCTATCAGTTCGTCGGCGTCTATGCCGGAGACTGGGGAACCCGTGATGTTGCGAACGTTGTCCATGCCGGACTGAATGCTGGTCATGCCCGCTTCTTTGAGGCGGCGGAAAATGTCGGGCACGTCTTCGATCCGAATTCCGCGCAGTTGCAGGTTTTGTCTGGTGGTGATGTCGGCGCTGCCATCGTCCCCGTAGCGCTGTACGATTTCTGCTAGCGTTTTAGTCTGATTACTTGTAATGATGCCGTTGGGCAAGCGCAGCCGCATCATAAATTTGCCGGGAGTTACTGGCCGAAAGAAGATACCGAGCCATTTGAGGCGGTGCTCGCGATCGGTCTCGTCCATTGCTTCCCAGCCGATTTCGGCGAAGTAGTCGAGTTCAGCTTTTAATGCTAGGCCATCTTTTTCGGCTTTGAGTTTTTCAAACTTGTTCAGGCTGGCTTTCGGTTCTACTGTTTGGGTCATTGGTTTACCCTCGCTGCTGGCTTGTTCCGGGGAGGTATTGACTTGGAGCATAAAGTGTGTGTTTCCTGATAACCTTAGTGAGTGTAGGGATTTAAAACTGTATATTTAGTTACTCGATCGAATTTCTTTTAAGCATGGTTGGTTTTCTGTATAGTACAGCTTTACTGGGCGCTGCCTCGAAAGTCGCCAAACTATGTATAGTTATAGTTGCTACCGATGGTTCGGTCGATCGCTGCTGCTTCTTCGATGCACCTTTGTTATGAACTAATGTAAAGCGCAACACACTAAATATTCGTAGCTATTTTTACAAAATATTAAGTTTTATGAATATTTCGCATAAAATCGATGCGTTTTATACATCGGGCATGGGGCATGGGGCATGGGGCATGGTTGTTTGTTTCCCTCTTCCTTCTGCTATAAAATTAGTTTTGTGACTTCGATCGCAGACTTAAAACGTAGCTAGTCACATAATTACAGAGGTCGCTGTCACATAATTTGGCTCAAAACATCACGTTCTCTGCTATATCAGCGTCACTCTCGATCTTTGGAAAACGAGAGATGATACAAGTATCGAATTCAGGGAACATCTCATGTTTTTAGTTCAACTTATCCCCGGCGCTATTTCTGAAATCCTTGCATCTGTTACCGATACGGGCAGTTTGACTTTAGCCGATCGCTATGGTTTGATGGCCGCTGTTTTGGACGACTCTCTCGACGATCAAGATAGATATTCCGTCAACCGCCTGCTACGATCAGTCCTCAAGGGAAGAGTCAAGATAGTCAACGAACTGTCGGCCATAGGTTAACAGCATTTAATAAAAATTTGATTAACTTATGCACCGCATCAGAGTGCAGAAACTACCGCCCGAGTTACAATGAACCCGCGATGCCTGTAGCGGATGTATTCCAGGAAGTTTGTTGAGTGTTCTAAAAACGGGCGATCGCTCCACGCCGTCTAAAATTTTTGTGATTCTCCAATTCTCGCTTTGTGCGGCACTTCCAGAAAAAGTGCTGATTCAGTGTTTTGACGCTCAGCGAGCCTGTTCGGTCGATCGCTTATACTACAATACGCTTGGGTTAGTGCTAAAAAAACCGATCGTGCGTAGGTTGGGCGGAGTGGAACGAACCCTCCGTTTCACTCCGCCCAACATCTTCGCTACAATTTTCCTTAACTGAACCGTATAAGGCGATCGCCTGACGAAATCTTTACCAAAACTTTAATAAATTCTGCCGGAATCTGTGATTTACTAAAAATCAAAAATAGTCGATCGACCAGACTTGATACTTTAAAACTGATTTCCCAGGGAGCATTTTATGAATTCCATTGCTAAAAACAGCATCCGCTGGACTTACTCAGCGGCTGTTTTCTGTGTAGTTATCGCACTACACCAACAAAAAGCTACCGCAGCAACGCTATCTAACGGCTGGAATTATGCGATCGATTCCTTCACCGACGGCGTGACAGGGGGCCAAGTCGGTGGCGGCGAGTTTGAATTTTACGGTATCGCCGTCAAAGAAACATCAGATACAGCTTTTGTCGCCATCAACTCCAATCTAAGTTTAGCAGGATATGCAGACAGCGCCGCTCAAAGAGGCAACATCAACTACGGCGATTTGTTCTTCAATTTTTCCGGTCAAAACTTCAACACAGCTAATGCAAATGGCAACTTATTTGCCGTTCGCTTTGCCGCCGGAAATGACTCAGGCGTGGCGACAACAGGCGTTTACAGCAATGTTATCGCTAAAAGCGTCACCCAACTCAACTCTGGATTTACCAATCTAACTCAATTCAACACTCGGGTTCAATCAGCAGGTGGAACCCCGTCAATGGGCGATTTATCTGCTACAGACCCTTATTTTGAACAAAACGGGCCGATTCTCAACTCTATTGCTGCGGGTACAAAAGTCGGAGAGATAAATTCTTTGACACCAGCAGCTTTGAGCGCCCTCGGTCTTAATTTTGGACAGTTTAATGCCACAGGTTCGCAAACAATCGGATTCAGTTTCGATAAATCTGCCATGCCTTCTGGCCAATATATTGCTAACTTGTTTGCGGAATGCGCTAACGATGCGATCGCCATTAAAGGCTCTTTTGAACAACAGTCTTCTGAACCAGTACCCGAACCTTCTACAATTTTAGGTACTTTAGCTGGATTTGGGATTTTAGCAGCGAAACGCAAATTGAAGAGCAAGATTGCCTAAGTTATGTAAGGTGGACAACGGGCACCATACCAATCGCTGTAATGCACACATTACGAATAGCTGTAGGGTGCACAATGTGTACCTTACGAGTAACTGCAATACGCACCGAATAGCTGTAATCCGCGCTTTCAGAATAGCTGTAGGGTGCACAGTGTGCACCTTACGAATCCCTATAATGCGCGCTTTCCCAATAGTCGTAGTGTCTCAAACTACTTATAAACAGTAGAGTCTATCGAGAGATAAAATGCGCCCAAACATTCCCATCGGGCCCAGCAACTTGATCGATATAGCCGTAGGGATACATCAACTTTCTGCCCTCAGTATCGCTGTAGCCAGTGAGTGCATCTCCCCAAGGATCTTGCACGATATAACCCTCAGAATTGTAACCAATTAAGGTGATAATGTGGCCGGCCGCCGTAAAATCTCCCGCTAAAACTATTGGCCGCCGATTCAGCAATTCCGATCGCACATCAGCCCATTTCCGAGTCGTGTCAAAACTCGTCTTAAACCCGTAAGCCTGAATCAGCGCCGACAGCACGTTATGCTCGGTTTGCGAACCCTGGCCCGCATAGTCGAAACACCACTGCAACAACTCATCCTCCAACTGTCCGCCCCACTTAGAACGAACGCCGTAATAATAAAATACCATCGCGATCGCAGTTACGTTGCAAGTAGACCAGTCAAAACGCGGATTGTCCCGCTGCGAAAAATACGGCACGTTCAATTCCACATTGTTCGGAACCGGATCGAAAATTTTATCTCCCCGCTTGAACTGTATAAAATTCGGAAAAACAAAACCTGTATTGCCAAAATTCGGCAGTTCTTCAGTCACCGAAATTTTCAAATGATCGCCTTCGGCACCGTAGCTTTCGATGCCATAAACTCGACCTAAAGGCAGCGTAGTTCTCTCGGTAGCGGTTAGCTTGCCAGCATCTACAGGTCGTTTTTTAAACACAGTTGGTTGCAACATTGTCATCGTCAAAGCATTCGGATCAAAAGGAACTTCTTTGCCACTTTTCTTGATTTCAACGTGCTGCCAATAAATAAATCCGACATTACCGAAACCGGGAATAGACTCGGCGAGTGTTACTCGGAAATGCCCCAAAATGCACGCATAACCAGCGATCGCGTAAGTGCTGCCTAAAATTAAGTCAGCAACTTGATTTGCAGGTAATTTAGATGAATCTACTGGTTTACCTTTAATCTGAGTTGTTTGAGTTACCAACAGTTGAGCGCTGACATTGCTATTTGGTACGTCGGCCAGGTCAAATTTCAGGACTTTTGTACCTTTTGCCAATTGAACGTCTGGTTCGTAAAAATAGCCAAAAGTGCCGATCGGCGTAATTGCCGAATCCAGAACCACTTTGAGATGCCCGTCAATAAATCCGTACTTGCTAACCGCCAAAGTTTGACCTGCTCTGACAAGAACTTTTTGCTGATTGTTAAGCCGGGAAGAATCAACCGGGGCTACCTTAAATAAAGTGTCAGAAACTATCTTTAAGGTGAGAGATTTTCCAACCGTCAGCGGATCGGAACTTACGGTAATGTAAATTATTTGGCTGCCGGTAACATTGCCTTTGCTATCAGTTGCTCGCAGTCGCAGCCACCGAGCTCCAGCTATGCTAAATCCTTTAGGCAAATTCACTTGCCAAGTGCCGTTAGTTTGATTGAGAGTGACGGTTAGCGGGAATTTGTCCTCGGCGAGCACGTCAACTTTTACGGCTTCTTGTCGGTCAAATGTACCCCCAAGGACGATCGCCTGATTGACCAAAACTTCCGTCGGGCCTTGATAAGTTAAATTCGGCGCCGGGTTGAAAGATTTGCCACCGCGACTGAATTGCACGAAATCGGGAAACACAAAACCCGTGTTCCCAAAAGGCGGTAAATTTTCAGTCAGCGAAACTTTAACATGACCTTGTTCGATCGAAAATCCGGAAACTCCGTAAATCATTCCCGGCGGCAAATTAATTTTTTCTGCTGCTTGCAAACTTGCCGCCGCCACCGGCCGCTTTTTCAGTACAGTAGTTTTCACAACAGTCATAGTAACTGCATTTCTATCAAAGGGAATTCCCCGGCCGTCTTGCAATATTTGGACGTGCTGCGAGTACAAAAATCCCGAATTTCCGAAATTGGGAATCGCGCGATTGAGGGTGACTCGAAAATGATTTTCTACGCAAGCATAGCCGAGAATATTGAAAGTTTCTCCCTGGTTGAATCGGACTTTCTGATTTTCTGCTAAAGTAGCGGAATCTACGGGGTTGCGCTTTAACCAAGTTTTTTTGTTCACCCACAGCAACTGCATTCCAGGGGCTGGGGTCGGTAAGTCGGCGCGATCGAAGATCAGAATTTTTGCACCTTTGGCGATGACTACGTGTTTTTCGTAGAAAAAGCCAGACTTTCCTACCGGAGAAATGGGATTATTTAGTTGAACTTCCAGGTGTCCGTCTTCTAATTCATAGTCGCTAATTTGATAACTTTGTCCTGCTGGTATTTCTACTTTTTGCTGCTGATTGAGATTGCTAGCAGGCACTGTTCCAGCTTTGAATTGAGTATTTTGCAGCGTAATTAACGTGAAGAATTGTTGGGAGGAGTTAGAAGCCGGATTAACTTTGATGTTAATTGTTTGTTCGCCAATAACTTTGCCTGCCTTATCAGTTGCCTTCACCTGCACTGTGCGTGTTGCTACACTATCGCTGGTGTTTAAACCGATATTCCAAATGCCTGTAGATAAATTAATCTCGGCATTTAAGGCTTTTGAGCCTTCTGTGGCTAAAATCGCTGCCACTCGATTTTTGTCAAAACTGCCAACTAAAACAGCGGCTCGATTAGCCTCAATTTCTTGCGGGCCTAAGTAACTCAGAATAGTGTTGGTGCTGGTCATTTAAATCTCCGTGAGCGATGTTTATCGTCTGTATACCTCGCTTGTACCCGAGCCTCGATCCCCCTAAATCCCCCTTAAGAAGGGGGACTTTGAGTTAACTATTATCTGGGCTTAAGAAGGGGGACTTTGAGTTAACTCTTGTCCACCCTTAATAAGAGGGACTTTGAGTTAACTCTTATCTGGGCTTAATAAGAGGGACACAGGAACACTCTTGTCCCCCCCTTCTTAAGGCGGGTTAGGGGGGATCTCCGGGTTGAAAAACACGCGCTAAACTATGGTGACAAGAATATCTTGGGCGTGAGTGTCAACTTTCATCGTTTCCCCTTCATAAACTTGAATGATTTTGCCAGTACCATCGATGACAAAGGTAACGCGCTTAGAATAATCGCCCTTCTCAACATCGTAGGCTTTGGTAATCGCGCCATCAACATCTGCTAATAGCTGAAAAGGCAAACCGTACTTCTCTGTAAACTTTTGGTGCGATTCTTCGTTGTCGCGGCTGACACCGAGAACTACAATATCTTTGCCTTTGTATTCTTCGTGGGCTGCTTTGAAGCTTTGGGCTTGTCTGGTGCAGCCGGGGGTGTCATCTTTGGGGTAGAAATACAAGATGACGGTTTTACCGGCGAATTCGGAGAGGGATACTGTTTTGGCGTTCGTGTCTTTGGCGGTAAACTGAGGAGCCGCGCACCCAACTGGTAATGTCATAGTTTTGTTGACCTTGCGATTGATAAAGATATTTTAGTTGATTGTGGGCTGTTGTTGTCAATCTCTTAAATTTAGATTTGGAATTGAGTGACCAAAATGTAAAATCTACCTTTCGGATTAGTTTTGATGGGTAATTTTGTGCCTTGACTGACAGGCGATATTGTGTTAGATTGTGGGCGTGTACTCAGAATTTACTGACGCTATTAAACTTGATGAATTAAGTAAAATATGATAGATTTTTACACTGTTGTTATCCGAAAAAGTGCCAATTATTGGGTGGCGCTCTGTTTGGAGAATGGATTGGTTGGACAAGGCAATACTCCAGAACAATCTATTGATAAACTAAAACAAGCTATTGAGTCATTTTCCGAAGTCTATGAATCAGAGTCTAATGTTTATCTCACCCCTCTTTCTATTAATGAGTTACACGAATTTCTGACTTTAGAAGATGCGGAAGCTTCAGATACTTATGAATTAAGAAAAGTTTATGCCTAAAAACCTTCCTTCTTTAAAACCTAAAGCATTAATTAAGATTTTAGAACAAAACGGATGTCAGTTTTACCGAGAGGGGAAAGGGGATCATAGTTTGTATATGCGTGAAATTGAAGGCAAAAAAAGGATTGTTCCGATCGATATGGGTGCTGGGGAAATGTCGCCAGCTTATGTATTGCGGATTTTCAGGCAATTTGGGTTTACCGATCCAGAAATTGAGGGGATGATTAGTTAACTAAGTTAATTTAAATATGAATCTTGACAACAATTTCTCACATATTCTCGAACAACAAGAGATAAATCAAACAATACTTTCTCTCCTTCTATTCTGTTGAGTAAATAACGTTGACCCAACGATCGCAACCCATTCATCAAGTCCATTGATGACATAGATAAACTTTGCCTTAAATCTTCTCTTGACACAGCTACATCCAATTTACTTAATTGTAAAAGAATCTCTTGCTCTGTGGGTGATAGCCGTTTGAATAATTCAGTCAACCGAGATTTCATATCCTTAGTGACAATTAAACTGTCTTCTTTTAAAAAATCAGCAACTTTGCCACAAAAAATACTTTTAATTAAACTGGCAATATCTTTTAAATCAACGAAATTTCCTCCGTACATATCGCTAAACTCCGCCCAGGCTTCATCATCTTTTAAACCCCATTTTTTCAAGATTTCTGTATGGTCTAATCCTTGTAAATCTAAGCACTTAATAGGATATAAATCCTCATCCAGGCTAATCATTTCTTGACATTGTTCCTGACTTATTAAAATGAAGCTACTTTGATGTTCTATATTTGTCATCATTTTCAATAAATTTTGGAAATTTTTAGATTCCGTTTTGAACTCTCCTGCCAATTCTCCCTTAATAAATAATTCTTGGAAATCATCAAGGATGATTAAACATCTTTGTTGACGTAAAAGATTGAAAAATTGAGTTAACTTATTATCGGTTTGAATAAGCTCATCATTAACACCGATTAAAATTTCATTAATAATGTTATCTAAAGATTGAGATAGTTTGAGGTTTTTCCAGATTACTACCTCAAAATGTGGTAAATTTAGGTCAACAAACTGTTTGACTAGGGTGGTTTTGCCAATTCCACTTAATCCTAAAACTGAGACTAGATGAACATTTTGGTCAATTAACCAGTGGGAGAGGGTTTGAAGTTCGGTTGTGCGATCGTAAAAGCTGGTGATTTTAGGGGCTAGGGTTAAATTATGATAACCTGTACTTTTGGTTGGCTTCTCTTCATCATTGATAGATTGATTTGTATTTGTTTGAGGAGAATTAGGACACCAATTAATCTTACTATTTACTAAACCAACAAACTGAGAATTTATTACTCTTTCAATAGTCCAAGAAAAATTATGTCTGCTAATATCTTCATCTAACTGTTCAGATAAAATCTTAAATAACTTACGACTAACATCTCCAATATAGTTTTTACTCTTATACCCACATTGATCTGCAATCTCACTGTATGTTTTACCTTGCCACAGTCCCTTAACGACAGCTTTTTCTAGATCGTCTAGGTGTTCTCCTGTTTGTTTCTCGACTACCCGATCGACAAATTGTAAAATTTCTGTAATGGTCATATAAGTCATAGGGGGTATGGGCTTTAGCCATTATAGCTTAATCTAAACCAATAAAATCAGGCTTTTTCTGGGTTGTAGTTAATATTTTGTAACAAATAATTCAATAAAATCTGTTTTTTTCAGTTAGTAGTGTTGCGAACAGGATATTTATCATGGGAGAAGATTTAACTTTACCACTCTGAAAAACATTATGGATTTACGAGGTATACTCGAAGGTTTAGCAAAAGACATTCTGGGCGATCAGAAGATGTCGGAGGAGGATTTTGAGAAAATCTACCGCATGATTGAAGACAAGGTAGATAATGAACCACCTCCTCGTTTCGCTTTTATTGGTGAAACAGGAGTAGGAAAATCCTCTACACTGAATGCACTTTTTAACGCCGGTTTAGATGTGAGCCATATCGAAGCTTGTACCCAAGAGGCTACAGGAATTGAAGTATCCTTTAATCAAGTTGAAGGTGTTAATGGAGCATTAGTTGCTTATGATATGCCTGGATTGGGTGAAAGTCGCTTAAAACAAAAAGAACACATTGCACTTTATGAACAGGTGTTAAAAGACGTAGATGTCGCCTTGTGGATTTTAGATGCACAAAATCGAGCGATCGCTTCTGTACAGCAATATTTAGAAACTGAACTGAAAGCAATTCATCCTCGACTTTTAGAGCGCATGGTAATTGCTTTAAATAAAGTCGATTTAGTCCATCCTGGGGGAACAGCTTGGATTGAAGTAGCTAATTTGCCCAGTGAAGAACAAGAAAGAAATATCGAAGGAAGAATCCTTGATGTTCAAAGAAAAATTCGGGAAGTATTACCAAATTGGCAAGGAAAAGTTGTAGGATATTCTGCTAACAGACGCTACAACTTACCTCAACTTTTTGATGCCATGATGGATGCTGTGCCTAATAAAAGAAGATGGGTAGTTGCATCTCGTAAAGCATTAGCTGATTTTCTGGAATTAGTCGATCCTCAGTTATTACCTCCAGAAAAAAGACGAGAAAGAGCAACTCATCAACAACCTCAACCTTCCAAGATGTCTGATATTGTTGC
Organism: Cyanobacteria bacterium VAR_87_metabat_62; assembly: GCA_031427135.1. Taxonomy (GTDB): domain Bacteria; phylum Cyanobacteriota; class Cyanobacteriia; order Cyanobacteriales; family Microcoleaceae; genus Microcoleus. The sequence continues at coordinate 41,484 of JANPMV010000002.1, forward strand.
TAGTATGCCTTCAGAAGAATTTGCTAAATTTGCTGGAGATAAAAAAGCATTTTTAGCATGGCTAAAACAACAAGGAATTTAATTCAATATCTAGTCCAAATTAAGTCAAACTAACAAATAGGAGATTTATCCATGAGAGAAGTTCCCAATGAAAACTATATTCCGAGTGATGAGCTAGCTAAGATCAAACAGAGATTAATCAATCAAATCAGTAATATGAGTGATGCTGAAATGAGGATAGCTGCGAAATCAGAAGCAAGTTTAAGAGCTTTTGTAGGCGATCTATTTAAGTCAATTGCTAAACTGTTTGGCTATATTGTGGGACAAGTAGTTGGTTTTGGCAGAGATATAGTGCGATCGATCGGTGACGGATGGTCAGAAGGCTGGAAAGCTGGACTAGGTTAAAGTCTGCTTGTATTATCTCAATACCTCTACATTATTTTTTAGTATGTAGAGGTCAACTTATTTATTATTTTTTCAAGTGATACTTATGAGTGAATGGATAGCATTTCCTTTTCCTAAATGCCCAAGTTGCGGTAAACAATGGGGCAAAAATTATCATAAAGATTGTCTTTTTAATGGTCAATTGCTCGTTGAACCTTATCAAAGACAGGTAAAATGTGAATCTTGTAACTCTCAGTGGTACATTCTCGATAGTAAATTTCACTGTTCTTGTGGGTATCAATTTTATCCTTCAGAAGTGGAAGATGCTCTATCTACTACTCAGCTATTAAGACAGCGTTTACTTCTAAAACTAAATGAGATGGATAGTTATGAAAAAAGCATTATTTCCAAATCAGAAAATTCTTTTCAACAATGGATACATGAAATTAGTTATGAGATAGGAAAAGCATTGGGTACAACAGTAGCAAAAACCCAAGAAATTATTAAAGATTTCTTTGATAAGTGGTCATTTTAGCTAAAATATAATCCTAATATTGATGAGAATAGCATTTTGGGCTATATTTTGCAGAACTATACTCTCCTGACTCTAAATAGGTGATGATAAGAATAGTACCTATTCAAAAGTTCTGGCAATGACTTTTATCCCATCCGAAGCGTTTAAATCTATTAGTTATCCGGGCCGCACTGTCAAAAGAGCCGATCGCGCCGTCCGCTGTTCCCCTTTTCAATTACACTTCTTCAAGACCATCCGTGAAACCAGTGTTTTCCTGACAACGATCGCCTCAAATTCCGGTGTGGAAAAGGGCTACACCCGATCGCCCGTAGCCGAACTCGCAGCCGAAAATTCCCTGCTGTGGCTGATCCAAGTCGGCGTACTGCGGCGGGAAGTAGACGGACAAGGGATTACCGACAGTTTTCGCCTCACGCCCCTGGGCCGCCAACTTGTGGAAAAATGGGAACAGGAAGAAGATAAGGTGCCGGATGCTTCATTGTGCGATCGCATGGGAAATGCCGTTAGCCGCGGGTTGGGACTATTTATGTAATACAATACTGATAATCCATCCACTACAAACGGTAATGGTTCAAACTCCCACAAAACCTTTGACTCTCGATGAATTTCTGCAACTGCCGGAAACAAAACCCGCCAGCGAATTCATCGACGGTCAAATTATCCAGAAACCTATGCCCCAGGGAAAACACAGCACAGTTCAGCTCGATCTTGGTGGTGACATCAACCGGGTACTCAAACCGCAACGCATCGCCCGCGCCTATTCAGAATTGCGCTGTACCTTTGGCGGTCGATCGACTGTTCCCGATGTTAGTGTGTTTACTTGGGAACGAATTCCTCGCGACGAGAACGGAAAAGTCGCTAACACCTTCGCCATCGCCCCTGACTGGACAATCGAAATCCTTTCCCCCGATCAAAGCCAAACCAAAGTCGTTCGCAACATCCTTCACTGTCTCGCCCACGGAACTCAGATGGGCTGGTTGATTGACCCGGAAGAAGAGTTTGTGTTTGTTTATTTTGCCGATCGCACGATAGCATTTTTTGAAGAACCGGGCGATCGCCTCCCCGTTCCACCCTTCGCCGAATCCTTCAATCTCACTGTCGGTGAAATGTTCGGTTGGCTGAGAAATTAGGACACGGCAGTGCCGTTTCCCTACAAGATTATTTTGGGTAGGGACACGGCACTGCCGTGTCCAATATCATTGTATGATTTTAACCACAGAGGCCGCAGAGGGCGCAGAGGAAGAGAAGAGAGAGTTCTCTGCGGATTTGGTTCGATCGAATGTGCGGTCGATCGCCTATACTGGGATATCTGGTTGTCAGCTCTTCAAGGACGAGAGAGGACTAAATTCCTCACCACAAACTAATTATGATTATTTAACCGGACTTGATATCAACTCTCAAATAACCGCTAACTACTAACAACTAACTACAGAAAACGTTTCACAAAAATGGAAGCTAAATCTTACAAAGACAGCGTAAACCTCCCCAAAACTAAGTTTGAAATGCGCGCCAATGCGGTCAAACGGGAACCGGAACTGCAACAATTTTGGGCCGAGGAACACATCTACGATCGACTTTCCGAAAATAACCCAGGCGACTTGTTCATCCTCCACGACGGCCCGCCCTACGCCAATGGCCCGCTTCACATCGGCCACGCCCTCAACAAAATCCTCAAAGATTTTATCAACCGCTACCAGATGCTGTGCGGTAAAAAAGTTCGCTACGTGCCCGGCTGGGATTGTCACGGATTGCCGATCGAACTTAAAGTCTTGCAAGATAAGAAAATGACATCGGAGGAAAGGCTGAATCTGACTCCGATCGAACTCCGCCGCAAAGCCGCCACCTTCGCCCAGCAAACAATGGAACAGCAGCGCGAATCCTTCAAAACCTACGGCGTTTGGGGCGACTGGGAACACCCGTATTTAACCATGAAACCCGAATACGAAGCCGCTCAAATCGGCGTTTTCGGTCAAATGGTACTCAAAGGCTACATCTATCGTGGTTTCAAACCGGTTCACTGGAGTCCGAGTTCCAAAACCGCCCTCGCCGAAGCTGAATTGGAATATCCCGAAGGCCACACTTCGCGCAGTATCTACGTGGGCTTTCATGTGAGAAAATTGTCAAAAACTTTGCAATCGAAGCTCAAACGCTATATGCCGAGCCTTTGGGCGGCGATTTGGACGACTACCCCTTGGACAATTCCGGCCAACTTGGCGATCGCCGTCAATCCCGAACTGGATTATGCAGTGGTGGAACCGCCGGCAAATTCGCAGATCGCCCAACAATTCATGTTAGTGGCTGTCGATGCGGTCGATCGGCTGTCGGCAACTTTGAATACTCAGTTAAAAATACTCGCCACCTTCAAAGGTAAAGAATTAGAAGGCTGCACCTACAAACACCCGCTATTCGATCGCGAAAGCCCGATCGTGGCTGGTGGCGATTACATTACCGCTGATTCTGGTACGGGATTGGTGCACACCGCACCGGGCCACGGACAAGAAGATTTTATCGTCGGAAAACGCTGCGGTTTACCAGTTTTGACTCCGGTAGATGAAAGCGGAAATTTCACCTCCGAAGCCGGAGTATTCGCAGGTTTAAATGTCCTCGGAAATGGCAATGGCGCAGTAATTGATGCCCTTGCGGAAGCAAATTGTTTGATTAAAGAGGAAAGTTACGCTCACTCTTATCCTTACGATTGGCGCACTAAGAAGCCGACAATTTTTCGGGCGACGGAACAGTGGTTTGCGTCGGTGGAAGGGTTTCGCGATGAAGCATTAAAAGCCATTTCCGGTGTGAATTGGATTCCCGCCCAAGGGGAAAATCGGATTACTGCAATGGTGGGCGATCGATCGGATTGGTGTATCTCGCGCCAGCGGACTTGGGGCGTTCCCATTCCCGTATTTTATGACGAAGAAACGAACGAACCGCTGCTAAATGCCGAAACGATCGCCCACGTACAAGCAATTATTGCTGACAAAGGTTCCGATGCTTGGTGGGAATTGTCGATCGCCGAATTACTGCCCGAATCTTATCGCAATAACGGCCGCACTTACCGCAAGGGAACCGACACGATGGATGTCTGGTTTGACTCCGGTTCTTCTTGGGCCGCAGTGGCGAAAGGTCGATCGGAATTAAACTATCCTGCTGATATCTATTTGGAAGGTTCAGACCAACATCGGGGCTGGTTTCAATCGAGCTTGCTTACCAGCGTAGCAACAAACGGCGTTGCTCCTTACAAAACAGTTTTGACTCACGGTTTTGTGCTGGATGAAAAAGGCCGCAAGATGAGCAAATCTGAAGGAAATGTCGTCGATCCAGCCTTGGTAATTAAGGAATACGGCGCTGATGTTTTGCGGTTGTGGGTATCTTCGGTAGACTACTCGGCAGATGTGCCTTTGGGCAAAAACATTCTCAAACAGCAGTCGGATGTTTACCGCAAAATTCGCAATACAGCTAAGTTTTTGTTGGGGAATTTGCACGATTTCGACCCTGCAAAAGATGCCGTTGCTTACGAGGATTTGCCGGAACTCGATCGCTATATGTTGCACAGAATGGGCGAAGTTTTTGCGGAAGTGAAAGATGCTTTTGATAACTTCCAATTTTCCCGATTCTTCCAAACTGTGCAGAATTTCTGTACGGTGGACTTGTCGAATTTTTACTTGGATATTGGCAAAGATAGACTGTACATCAGCGCTACGGATGCTCACCGCCGCCGGAGTTGTCAGACGGTGATTGCGATCGCAGTGGAGAATTTAGCAAGGGCGATCGCACCTGTTTTGTGTCACATGGCTGAGGATATTTGGCAGTACATTCCCTATCCAACGCCTTACAAATCGGTGTTTGAAGCTGGCTGGGTGCAACTCGATCCAAAATGGCACAATCCCGAATTGGCTACTCGCTGGCAATATTTGCGGCAAGTGCGCGGGGAAGTTAACAGGGTTTTGGAACAGGCGCGGACTGAAAAGGCGATCGGTTCTTCTTTGGAAGCTAAGGTTTTATTGTATGTTCCTGATGTTGAAAAAAGACAGCAGTTGCAAGCTTTGAATCCCAGCAGCGAAGGATTAGTCGAGTACGTGCGATCGCAAAATTCAATCATCGAGTTAGCCGCAGCGGAAAAAGCCAAAGCAATACAAGATAAACAGGAAGAAAAAGCTGCTGATGTTGCTAAAGTCTTGACAGAAAACACAATTCATGTTCAAGAAGAAAGGAGAGAAAAGGACGATCGACCTTCTGAGATAATCGAGTATTCTGCCCCTGAACCGTCGGCTTCAGATTCGCAGCCAATCTTAGATCGAGTCGCCCAATTTGTGGCGGATTTGCCTGAATACGCGGGCAAGTTTTTCACAGAATACCAAAAAGTGCTGGTAACACTTGGGCTGTTAGCTTCTGTGTTGGTAACGGGCAGAGTAACTTTGGCGGTTTTGGATACAATGAATCAGATTCCGATGCTGGGTGGGCTTTTTGAAGTCATCGGCATCTTATTTACAATGTGGTTTGCTTTCCGTAACTTGCTGTTTGCAGTCAATCGTCAAGAACTTGCAGAAACGATTGATTCGCTGACAGCAGATGTGGTGGGCCGCACAACCGCGATCGTACTTGCCGAAACAAAGGCGATCGTCCTCGCAATCCCAGTAGAGACAGCGATTGTAGCGATACCGGAAACCCCGAAAACCGAAGTAATTGCAGTCGAACCGAAATTAGAAACTCCGGCTAAAACACCTGTAATTTATGATTCTGCAACAGTCAGTAACTGTGTAGACGAATTGCGGTATTTGTTCATTACATCGGAAGTAGAACTAATAGAATCCGATGCAGTGATGCAAGGATTACCGTATAGTTTCCAATCTCCAGAGTTGGCGATTGGTGTTGTGAAAGCAGATGGGCACAAGTGCGATCGATGCTGGAACTACTCTACTCACGTCGGAGAGTCGATCGAACATCCGTTAATTTGCGAACGCTGCGTTAGTGCAGTAGATGGAAGATTTTAAGAGTGAATAGTTGGTGCAAAAAAATCGAAATAAATGGGGAGGTTAATTGCTCCCCATTTTTTGCTACAATGATTTATTTCTGATTTTTTTCCTTGGTTTCTGTAACTCTCAGTTTCCACCAGAAATTCCACCCGAAAATCACAGCAAAAAGCAGTAAAAATACAACTGCTGGAACTATCCAAAAAGCACCGCCCCCAATCAGAATCTCCCCGGCTGGGGTGATGCAGCTAGATGACGCCGCATCGATACAGTCGCGCCATTTCCAGTACCGCACGTAAAACAGATAAAAGAAGAAGGAGGAAAAAAACAGACAGACAGTCATTAGAATATTCGACATAAACTCTAGTTAGATAATTAATTTGACAAATCTAAAAATTCGGTATCTTGTCTGGTGCGTCGCTGCCAGATTTTCACTTCCACCATACGATAATCTAAAATTGATACATATCCTAAGCTTTGACTGGCAACTGAATTGTGAACTCTGTTCCTTCACCTAGAGTAGAATCGACTGCGATCGCACCTCCATGTTTTTCTACGGCAATTTGACGAGCAATTGCCAACCCCAATCCCGTGCCTTTACCCACAGATTTTGTCGTAAACAAATAATCAAAAATTTTCGCTTTTACATCTTCTGTCATCCCTCCCCCATTATCTGCAATCAGAATTTGCACCTGGTTAGAGATGATTTTGGTAGAGATAGTAATTTTTGGACCATAGACTTGGAGTTCGTCAAAAGACTTAGTTTGAGCCATTTCATCAAACACATCGATCGCATTTGCCAAAATATTCATAAATACTTGGTTTAATTGACCCGGAAAACACTCTATTTCCGGCAAATTGCCGTAGTCTCGGAGGATGTTGATATCGGGTCTTTTTTCTGAAGATTTGAGGCGGTATTTGAGAATTAGCAAAGTGCTATCGAGTCCTTCGTGCAGGTTGGCTTTGACTTGCCGATCGGTATCGGCACGGGAGAAGGTGCGAAGGCTCTTGCTCATGGATTTAATGCGATCGGTTGCCCCTTGCATTGAATTGAGTAACTTGGGCAAGTCTTCAATCAAATATTCTAAGTCAATATCAAGAGCATTTTTTTGCACGGGTGCTGCTGCATCGGGATAGTATTGCTGATACAGAGCTAGATGCTTAATCAAGTCTTGAGCATAATCTTCCGCATTTTTGACGCTGCCGTTGAGAAAGCCGATCGGGTTATTGATTTCATGGGCAATTCCTGCTACTAAGTTTCCCAAAGAAGACATCTTTTCGTTTTGCACCAATTGAAATTGGGTGCTGTTGAGTTTTTCTAAAGTATCTTCAAGCTGAATATTTTTGTTGTTGAGTTCTTCGGTTCGTTCAAAAACTTTCATTTCTAACTTTTGACTGTATTCCTGCTGCTCTTTTAGCAGTTCTTTTACAGTAGCGATCAATTGGTTGAAAGAGACCGTAAGAGTGCCAATTTCATCTTCAGCGGCGATGTCAGCTTGTAAATTAAAGTTTAATTCTTTGAGAGATTGTTGAGTAACTTGGGTGAGAGACTGAATGGGGCGAGCAATTGCCCGACTGGTAAGTATAGAGAGTATGACGGCGATCGCGATCGAGACTGCCATGCTACCTCCAATCACCCGCAACCGTAAGGTATTGCTAGCGTCGATCGCAACTTTTACTTCTTCATACTCTTCATAGATATTTTTGACTATGACCAATATGTCTTTAGAAAAAGTATTAATTTTAGCCATGAGTACACTTCGCTCTAATTCAGTTAGATCTGCCTGAATGCTGGCGATATTTGCAGGATTGAGCGTAGCTGGATTGAGGCGGGGTAATAGGCGATCGATGGCTTGAATGTATGTTTCTGGAACCCCTTGATACTTGACCAAAAAAGCGTTAACAGCTTCAACTTCACCATCACGTTCAATATATTCCTGTCCGGCTGTGCCGCCATTAGAATCCTTAAACTTTGCCCAGCTTTGCCGAAAATTATTGTAGTGTTCCTGGAATTCCACATATTCCTCTTTCAGTAGCACAGGCTGAGCGAGTAGTTCCTTAATCTTTTGCTGGTGGTTAGATGTTTGCAGCACATCCACCTGCAAACGGGTGATAATATCGAGTTCCTCTAAAACATCATCTACCTTAGCAACTGCTAACTTTTGTTGATGATCGGCGATTAAAATCCCGATCCCTGTACCCACTACCGCAACTCCTAGGGATAGTGCGTAACCCCATGTGATTTTTTGTCTCACCCGCAAGCAACCCAGCCAAGATATAAATAGATTTTTTCCCATTTCTTATTTCTTAAATATCTTATTGTACATAAAAACTTTTATCTATGTCTATAGATAGTGGTTTTAGGTAACGGCTTGTGATAATTAATTGGGTATGAAAGTATCCACGATCGTTTAAGTTGAAATTACGCCTACCTCGATCGGAATATGAATTAACTAACCCTGATTTACAATAACTTTGGGCAAAAGATTTAAAAATAAGTGCAACAAATGCAGTCTAAGTATCTACAAGAAATATTGCCCGCCTTGGTATTAATTGCCACCCAAAGAAATTCGGTAGCCCGTCCCCCGCTCCGTAAATAACGGAAAAAGCTTATCACCCGATCGCACTGGCATGAGTTATATCTATAGTCATCGATGTAAAAAATCCAATTTCTCAGAAAAATCGTGGATTTGGAGCATGAGACATTGACAAGTTTACCGGGTTGAAGACCTGAGTTCGGGTTCAGGACTGAGCTAAAGAAGTCTCATTTACGTGCCAAAAGTGTGTTTGCCAGATGCAATAACTTGATGTAATGTTTATCACCGGGTATTAGATTGACGAACCATCAGCCGGATTTGCCATGAACACCGATCGCAATTCCCATCAAACACAAACTAACCTTCTCCCCCGCTGGCAGCGCTTTTTTGGCGAAGCGCGCACCCGCATTCTGATCTGCTACATTTTGTTAATGGCATTCTTCGTGTCAGTTTCCATTCCCGCAATTCGCCAGCGGCTGTTTACCTTAGTCCAAAAACGGGTTGAAGAGGAGTTGAGCGAAGAAGTCACAGAATTTAAGGAAATGCTAGCTCAAGAATATTACGCTAAAAATGGGGCTATTGAGCAGCGATTAAAAGAAAAATACGGCTCGGTGGAAACTGATTTGCACCGAAATAAATTGACTGCTATGTTCGACGTTTATCTGTCCCGCAAGCTTACCGAAGACGATACGTTTTTGATTGCGATCGTAGAAGGCAAATTTTATAAATCTAGTTCCAAAGCACTGCCAAAACAGCTTCAGCCGGATTCAGATTTAGTCAAAGGTTGGACGCAATTGAGCCAGTTCGATCGGGGCGAACAGAAAGTCTCAGATAGTAAAGTAGGCAGTATTCTCTACATTACCGAACCTGTTAAAATTCAAGGGCAGACGTTGGGAGTATTCGTTGTGGCTCACCTGACTGCCGGGGAACGCCAAGAAGCGCTGGAAGCTTTTAAAGTTGTGATTGAGGTAACTTTGGTTGTCCTGATTTTAGCGATCTTGCCCGCTTGGATAGCTGCCGGAAAATTACTAGCTCCCCTCCGCGCACTAACAGCAACTGCCCGCACAATTGAAGAGTCGGATTTAAGCCAGCGCCTGGTTGTGGAAGGGCAAGGGGAAATTGCGGAACTGGCAAATACTTTTAATGAAATGATGGATCGGCTGGAGGAAGCTTTTGCGACTCAGCGCAATTTTATCAACGATGCGGGACACGAACTCCGCACTCCGATTACGATCGTCCGGGGGCATTTGGAGTTGATGGGTGACGATCCTGATGAACAAGCAGAAACTATGGCTTTGGTGATGGATGAACTCGATCGCATGAGCCGCTTTGTGGACGATTTGGTGGTGCTGGCTAAGGCGGAACAATCGGATTTTTTGCAGCTAGAAACTGTGGATATTGGGGCGCTGACTGAGGAACTTTTTGCGAAGGCAAAGGCTCTAGGAAATCGGAATTGGCAGTTGGATGCTGTGGGAAAAGGTCGAATTGTTGCCGATCGCCAGCGAATTACTCAAGCTATGATGAATTTGGCTCAAAATGGTGTGCAGCACACTGCGTCTGATGATTCGATCGCGATCGGATCTGCTATTACGGGCAACAAGGTGCGATTTTGGGTGCGCGATACGGGAGAAGGCATTACCCTGATCGACCAACAGCGAATTTTTGAAAGATTTGCAAGGGCTGCAAACAGCCGCCGCCGTTCCGAGGGCGCTGGTTTGGGTTTGTCTATTGTCAAGGCGATCGCCGAAGCTCATGGTGGCCAAGTTTATGTTAACAGTCAATTGGGAACAGGATAGACTTTTGCTGTCATTATGCCGATCGAGCCATTTGAAAGTAAAAGGTATAGCAGTTGACAGTTGACAGTTGACAGTTAACTGTTAACAGTTAACTGTTAACTGTTGACAATTCTCAATTCCCAATTAAGTAAGTAGGCGCTGTAAAACGCAACCATGTAAACGATTGTAAAGTATCGAAATCCCCTAAACGTAAGTGATTTAGCCCTGTTTACATACTGTTACGTAGTTCGGTTTAATCCCGCCTACCTACTTACCTATATATCTAATCATCGCTTTTAATAAAATACAATGAGTAGAATTCTGATTGCTGAAGATGAACCTAGAATCGCTTCTTTTATTCAAAAAGGGCTGCGCTCCCACGGTTTTATGACTGCTGTTGCTGCTGATGCTAGCGATGCCTTGCTAATGGTTATAGAAGGCGACTTTGATTTAATGATTCTCGATTTGGGGCTTCCCGGTAAAGATGGATTGCAGATTCTGGAGGAATTGCGCGGACAGGGAGAAGTGTTACCAATTATTATCTTGACTGGTCGCGATGACATCCAAACCAAGGTAGCAGGATTTGAGGGAGGGGCTGACGATTATTTAACTAAACCTTTCAGTTTTGAAGAATTGTTGGCGCGATTGCGGGTACGCTTGCGCGGCACTTGCGAGCGCACTTGCGCCGATGAAAAGGTACTTAAAATTGGCAATATAGCCTTGGATTTGCGGACTCGGAAAGTGAAAGTGGGCGATCGGACTATTGAGTTACCCGCGCGAGAATTTACCCTCGCAGAAACATTTTTGCGCCATCCCGGACAAGTGATGAGCCGCGAACAACTGTTAGATCGAGTTTGGGGTTACGATTACGATCCGGGTTCTAATATTGTGGATGTTTATGTCGGTTATTTGCGGAAGAAATTAGGTTCCGATTTAATTGAAACTGTTCGCGGCATGGGTTATCGATTGCGATCGTGAAAAAATTCTCATCTATATCTAATGATTTCCTCACTGAAACTTGTGATAATTTAAAGATTATAAGTAAGTTGTCTACTATAAAATTATGTGCAGAATTTTGATTGTTGAAGATGAAGTTAAAATCGCTGCTTTTATGGAAAAAAGCTTTAAAAAACAAGGATTTACTACTGCGATCGCCGAAAATGGCACGCAAGCTTTATTTATGGCTACAGACAGCGAATTTGACCTATTGTTGCTCGATTTGGGGTTGCCTGCGATCGACGGTATGACGGTGCTCCGGGAACTGCGCCAGCGGGGAGAAAAGTGCCCGATTATTGTGGTGACGGCCCGCACCGATCGCCAAGAACTGCTTTTGGCATTGGAATCGGGTGCTAATGAGTGTATCACCAAGCCCTTTAGTTTTAGTCATTTACTCTTGCGGGTGCGATCGTATTTGCAGGAAAAATCACTTTGTTTGTGTGTCTGTTAGCGATCGGCATTCAGTCAAATTATATCAATTCCGGTTGCACCGGAATGATGGAGGAGACGGCAATGCCGTGTCCCTACCCAAAATAATATTGTAGGGAGACGGCACTGCCGTGTCCTCATTTCGGCTCAATAAATTTTTGCCAAATCCCCCTCAGCTAGGGGGATTTTTGTTTGATATCCGTAAATACACTGAGTTTTGTGAGAGTTTTCTCATCAAAACTTAATGAAGATTTCATAAAGGATTGCGAAACTTATGTTTAACAGCCGCCATAACACTTTAGGGCACTCAAGGGCGATCGTACAGTCTAACCTGATTCACCCTAAAACAGTATCTATAGCAACCGCCACTGAGGTATTGACATAAATAAGCTCATGAATATATCCGCTTGGACTGCCACCATAAACAGTCTAACCATTAACTATTAACTGTCAACTGTCAACTGTCAACTGTCAACTGCTATACGTGCATTCAATTAACTTATCGAGGCACATTGATTATGAGACTAATGGTTTACTCCCACGACGCATTTGGTCTCGGCAACATCCGCAGAATGCTGGCTATTTGCGAACACTTACTGAGTGCGATTCCCGACGTGTCAATTTTGGTAGTATCCGGTTCGCCGATGCTACAAAGTTTTAGACTACCGCCGAGACTTGACTACATCAAAATTCCCTGTCTGAATCGGGGCGAAAGCGGGGAAATAGCGGTCAAGTATTTGAATACAGAGATTGCTGAAACTGTCAAACTGCGATCGGATTTGATTTTGATGGCAGCGATTAATTTCAAACCAGATGTAATTTTAGTTGACAAAAAACCTTACGGCATCAAAAATGAGTTAGCAACTACTCTCAAATTTTTGAAAAAACAGTTGCCACAAACCAAACTGTTACTACTACTACTACGTGACATTTTAGACAGTCCCAAAAAGACGGTTAACGAGTGGCAAGAACATGGTTTTCATCAAGCAGTAGATAAGTTTTATGACCAGATATTGGTAGTCGGAATGCCGGAAGTGTTTGATATTTGTCGCGAGTATCAATTTCCGCAAGCAGTTGCCCAAAAAGTGCGCTATTGCGGCTATCTTCGCAAAGAACCGGGGTTGAAAAGCCGAGAAACTAGACGGCAAGAGTTGCAGGTTAAAGAACCCGAACAGTTAGTTTTAGTCACACCGGGCGGCGGCGAAGACGGCTATCAGTTGGTTGACACTTACTTAACCGGAGCCGCACAACTGCAAGCAGAAGCTTTCCGCAGCGTCATTATTTGCGGTTCGGAAATGCCAGCTCAGCAACGAGATCAACTTCATCAAAAAGCGGCCTTGAATCCGAAAGTGAAAATCTTAGATTTTACCGATGATTTGATGAGTTATATAGATGCAGCGGATGTAGTCGTGTGTATGAGCGGGTACAACACGATTACGGAAGTCCTTTCCTTGGGAAAAAGAACGATCGCAATCCCTCGAATCAAACCAGCTAGCGAACAATTAATGCGAGCCGAAAAAATGTCAAAACTCGGTTTACTGGCGATGATTTACCCGACAAATTAACTTCTAAAGAATTAATGCACTTGCTCTTAACTAAATTAGAAAAGACACATTCTTGCGCCCTTGCCCCCGGTTTAGATTTAGGCGGATTGCCTCGAATTTCTCACTACATTTCCCACCTACTATCCAACCCGGTGACTCCGATCGAACTCAATTTTTCAGGGATAAAACCAAGTGTCACAGTTAAATAAGGCTAGGGGTATTTAACACAGATTTAGTGTGTCAACTGTCAACTATCAACTGCTATATATGTCTAAAAGTCGCAAATCCATAGGCTATCTGCTCAAAACTTACCCGAAACTTTCCGAAACATTCATCTTGAATGAAATCCTGGAATTAGAACGTCAAGGAGTATTTTTGCACTTGTTTTCCCTCCGAAAACCAACAGATGAAAAAAATCATCCCGATGTTGACAAAGTGAAAGCCCACGTTACTTACATTCCGACACTGTTACCAGAATTCAACTTTCCAGATTTAATCGAGTTGCTAAAAGCTCATTTACAACTGTTGTTTCAAAGTCCGAGACAATATTGGCAAGCACTGCAATTTCACTTGCAGCGTCCCGAAAAAAAGCGTTTGAATGAATTTTTGCAAGCGGGATATTTGGCAGCAACAATGCAAAATTTGGGACTTTCCCATTTGCAAGCTCACTTTGCCAATGTGCCGACAGCAACAACAGAAATAGCCAAGATTTTTGGCAATCTTTCCTACAATATCTTTGCTCACGCTAAGGATATATACTTAACTGAAAAGGAAGTGCTCGATCGCAGAATTGGCAGTGCAGAGTTCGTACTCACCTGTACGGGGTTCAATCATCAGCATTTGCGATCGCTCTCCACCAGCCCCACGCCGATTTACTTATCTTATCACGGCATAGATTTAACCCGTTTTACCTCAACAGTTGTCAAGCACAAAACTGAAATTCCCTTAATTTTGAGTGTCGGTAGGTATTGTGAAAAGAAAGGATTTCCCTACTTAATCCAAGCTTGTCAACAATTGAAACAGCAAGGGCATAAATTCCAGTGCGACATCGTGGGTTACGGGCCTCTGGAAGGGGAACTCACACGACTAATTGCCGAGTTAGATGTAGCTGATGTTGTTTCTCTTGCCGGGAAAATGACTCAGGATGAGCTGGTCAAGGTGTATCAGAGGGCTAGCATATTTGTGCTACCTTGTCAAGTCATGGAAAATGGCGATCGCGATGGAATTCCCAATGTTTTATTAGAAGCAATGGCAATGGAAATTCCAGTGGTTTCTACCGATATTTCCGGCATTGGTGGATTGGTAGAAAGCGACAAAAATGGCTTTTTAATTCCCGAAAAGAATACGCCAGCCATAGCCGAAGCTTTAGGAAAACTGCTAGCTCAACCTGCATTGGGAGAGCAGTTTGGCAAAGCAGGAAGGGAACGGGTTTTGCAGCAGTTTTCCCTCGAACGAAACGTCGGTGAAATTCGGGAATTGTTCGATCGGATGCTGAACTTATCTGCAATACCCATCCAGCCGGAAAACACAGAAATTACTCAAAAAGAGGAGGTCAAAGTCGGATGAAAAAGCTAATGTTTTACTGCCAGCACATTTTAGGAATCGGGCATTTAGTCCGCAGTATGGAAATTGCGCGAGGCTTAGTTGCAGACTTCCAAATTTGTTTTGTCAACGGCGGAAAAGCGATCGCAGGATTTGAAGTTCCCGCCGCAGTTGAAGTTGTGAATTTGCCAGCGATCGAAACCGATCCAGAATTTGAAAATCTCTCGGTTGTTGACGACTCCCGTAGTTTTGAAGAAATTCAAGAATTCAGAAAGAATCAACTACTGGACATTTTCAACTCTTTCCAGCCGGATGTTTTGATGATCGAGTTATTTCCCTTTGGCAGGAGGCGCTTTTCTTTTGAACTCGTCCCGCTGTTGGATCGAGTCAAAGCCAAAGGGAAAAAGACAAAAGTAGTTTGCAGTTTGCGGGATATTGTCGTCACAAAACAAGACAGGGAACGGCACGAGGAAAAAATCTGCAAACTGATGAATCAATACTTCGATCTATTATTGATTCACGGCGATCGGCAATTTCAACCCTTAGAAGAAAGCTTCTCCAGAATTAGCGATTTAAACTGCCCGGTTCATTACACCGGATACGTGGTGCAGTCTTCACCCGAAAATCCCGTACTTAACGATGAAGATAAAGCCGCACTTGACTGCGACAAACCGCTAATTTTGGCGAGTATCGGCGGCGGTAGATTCGGACACGAACTGCTAGACTCTTTAGTAGAAGCAGCTCAGATTTTACAGCAGATTGTTCCCCATCAAATCCAGATATTTACAGGGCCGTTTTTTCCTGAAACAAAGTTTGCTCAAATGCAGCTTTTAGTAGCAGCTCAACCCAACATTAACATTCAGCGATATACACCAAATCTGCTGACATACATGGAAAAAGCGGATATGTCTATTAGTATGGGAGGCTACAACACTACCATGAATATTTTGACAACTGGGGTGCGAGCCATGATGCTGCCATTTGTGGGAAATGGCGATCTAGAACAAACTATCCGCAGCCAAAAACTGGAAGAATTGGGAATTTTAAACGTGATTCATCCCGCAGATTTAGAACCCAGAAATTTTGCTAAAAAAATTGTTGAATGTCTGATGGATACGCCCAATCCGGTTAAATTGGACTTGCAAGGAGTAGAGAAAACTGCTGATTTTCTGAAAGGTTTACTAGCAGCGCAGCCTGTTGCTGCATAACCGCAAAAGTTATCAAATTTAGGAGAGAATTCAATGACAATTAGAGTTTGCATTACGAGTCTGGAATATCCGCCAGAAGTCGGAGGAGTGGGAGAATCGGTTCACCGTATCGCTCACATGATGTTAGAGTTGGGCTATGAAGTTCATGTTGCTGTTTTTCATTCCAAACAACGGAAGTTTGCAGCGGGAAAACCTGAGCGCGCTAGGATCGAAACAGTCGATCGAGATGGTGTTTTAGTACACCGTTTATACCCGCCAGCGCGATCGAGCGAACCGATTATGCAGGATTTTTTGAGCGAGATTTATTCTCAGCTAAAAATGCTGCATCAGCGTTACAGTTACAATCTGTTTCATGCTTTTTTTTATCAATGAAACTGGCTTTATTACCACTTTGCTAGCGAGGGAACAAAATGTTCCGGTTATCAACAGCATTCGGGGTAGCGACTTGCACAAACATATTTTCAATGCTAAACAGCACGGCCAAACTGTTTGGATCTTAGAAAATTCGGATTGGGTGACGTTTGTGAGTCGAGATTTGCAGACTAGAGGCCGCATTTTAGCCCCTAGTATTAATGACAAATCTTCGGCTTTTTGGAATTCGATCGCACCGATCGACTTTAGTGCACTTCCCCAGCCGATCGCACCGGGTGAATTGCGGGGCACAGTCATCGGCTCAGTTGGTCGTTTTCGCGACAAGAAGGGCATCGAATATTTGATGGAAGCGTGCGGCAAAATCAGTGCTGACGTTGATTTAACGCTGCTTTTAATCGGGGATTTTGCCGATCGCGAAGGGGATTACTGGCAGCAGGAAGTGCAAAACAGCGGATTGGGCGATCGGCTGATTGTGACGGGGCTTGTCAGCCGAGAAACCGCCCTCGCTTACCTGTCAGTGCTCGATATTTTTGCCATTCCTTCCTTGCATGACGGATGCCCCAATGCCATGTTAGAGGCAATGTTAGCAGAAAAGGCGATCGTAGGTACGAAGGTAGATGCGATCGGCGACATTCTGGAAAATGAGGTAGATGCACTATTAGTCAATCCATCATCTGCCGAAGAATTGGCAATAGCTTTGAAGGAATTTGCTCTGAAACCAGAATTGAGACAAACACTAGGTTTGGCGGCTCAAAAAAAGGCGATCGAACAACTCAATCCTGCTGTCGAACAAGCCAATTTGCAAATCGTTTATCAGCAAGTTCTAGAGTCATCCAAGCCAACTATTGCAGCAGCTAATAGCATTAGCCCAAAGCTGGCTCTTGCTAACAGCATTTAATAGATACTCGGCGATTGAAATCGCGTCTACACAAGCAAAGTCCGCCTGCGCGGACTTAAGAAAAGATTAACTAATCAGAGAATAGGAGTTACCATCATGATGTCACCAAAAGTTACCATCGTTGTCTCGCCCCGCGAACGTTTCAGTTACACCCGCGAGTCCTTAGAAAGTCTGTACGAACATACAGAAACCCCGTTTTCTCTCATCTATGTTGACGGCAATTCTCCCGTACCGATGCGGGAATATCTAGAATCTCAGGCGCAAGCAAAGGGCTTTCAACTATTGCGAACAGAGACTTACTTAGCACCAAATCAAGCTAGAAATCTGGCTTTAGATTTAGTAATAACTGAATATATTTTGTTCATAGATAACGACGTTGTTGTGACTTCCGGCTGGCTCGGTCGCCTTTTGGAATGCGCCACCGAAACCAAAGCAGTCGTCGTGTGTCCCCTTACCTGCATCGGCAATCCATTGCACGAAACCATCCATTTAGCAGGCGGAGAAGCGCGGATTATTGCAGAACAAAAACCAGGCAAAACTAAAATTAAACGGAAGGTACATGAAAAGCACCATTTTGTAAATCGTCCGGTTGCTGAAGTTCTCGAACAGCTTCATAGAAACCAGTGTGAATTTGCAGAATTTCACTGTATGTTAGTCCGCACCGAAATTTTTCTTCGCACTGGAAAACTAGACGAAGCGCTACTGAGCACGCGAGAACACATTGATTTCTGCATGAGCGTGACAAACACGGGCGGCACTATTTATTGCGAACCCGCATCGGTAGTTACCTATGTTCCAGGCCCGTTGCAATGGTCAGATTTGACATTTTTCATGCTACGCTGGAGCGATGCTTGGGAAGTGGCAAGTTTAGAGCATTTCCGTACAAAATGGGAACTGACTGAAGACAAGTATTTCAAAAAACGTTACAGTCGTTTGGGACAGCGCCGCCATCAGGCGATCGTCCGTCCTTTTGTACGAAAAATCGCCTTCGGAAATCGCAATCCGCTGTTAGAAAAGATTTTGATTTCTGTCGATCGCATTGTCAACCGCTATATCACTTCTCGATTCCATCGCCAGCCCGATCCCAAAGTGGAAGTTAAGTTGCTAACACCTGCGATTCCCCCAGTTTTGGAAGCAGCATCTTCTGTTTTATAAGAATAGTCAAAGCTGCTCTCCGGTAGTCCGGCAGGGAATGAATTCCCTGCCTCAAAGCGAAAGTCCTCTTTAGAGAACTGAAAAGAATAATTAGCCAGGTAATTCATTCCCTGACGAACTGAGAAGAATAATTTTCAACTCATTAGTCCTCTTCAGAGGACTTTAGCTATGAGACAGGGAATTCATTCCCTGGCGGACTATCAGACAAGCCAACTACCCCAACCAATACACATTTCAAAGCATCTATCATAGGAAATAAAAACTTGCACAATCAATATTTTCAAGGAATCTCAAATGCCCGAAACTAAAAGTATAAAAGAAACAATACCAGGGCTGGGAAGAATTATTCAAAAATTCTGGCCACAAATTCGCAGTCAAAAAGTTTTACTTGTAGTTTCATTTCTAGCACTAATCGCTGAAACGGTTTTCCGGTTGCTAGAACCTTGGCCTCTGAAAGTAATCTTTGACTACATTTTGTTATCGGGATTTGAAACAGCTTCTCAAACCTTTCCAATTATCAAAGATCTCAGCACGATCGAGTTGTTAACAGTGTTGTCTGTGACAATTGTGGCGATCGCAGCTTTGAGGGCTGGTTGCGCTTACATAAGTACGATCGGCATGGCTTTAGCTGCAACTCACATTATGACAGAAATTCGGGGAACTCTTTACAGTCACTTGCAGCGGCTTTCTCTGGCATTTCATAATAAGGCTAAAAGCGGCGATTTAATTACTCGCGTTACCTACGATGTCGAACGCATCCGAGAAGCTACTGTCACCGCAGCATTGCCATTATTTACTAACGTTTTTACACTCACAGGAATGCTGGGAGTGATGCTGTGGATAAATTGGGAATTGGCGTTAATTGCGATCGCCGTTTTCCCGCTATTTATCCTCGTTTCCGCTCACCTTTCTAAGCAGATTCAAACAGTAGCCCGCAGACAGCGCAAACGCGAAGGAGCAATGGCCGCCACCGCTGCTGAAGCAATGGGTGCAATTAAAGTAGTCCAAGCTCTTTCACTCCAAGGAATGTTAGAAAGTTCCTTTAATAAAGACAACCAAAAAAGCTTGCATGAAGGAGCAGAATCGCAAAAACTGGCTGCGGGATTGGAGCGAACTGTAGAGATGTTGGTTGCGATCGCAACGGCGATGATTTTGTGGCGTGGCGTGCAGTTGGTGCTGAACAAAACAGTTTCTCCTGGCGAGTTGTTAGTATTTATAAACTACCTAAAAACTGCTTTCAAGCCGATGCGGCAGTTGGCAAAATATACCGCCCAAATTTCTAAAGCCACGGCTTCGGGAGAGCGGATTATTGATATCCTGGATACAGTACCTGAAATTCGCGATTTGCGAGGTACGGTGACAGCGCCACGTTTCCAAGGTGCAGTGGAATTTGAAAATGTGATGTTTGCTTACGAAGCCGAAAATGTGATTTTGCGAAACATGAATTTTCAAGTAAAAGCTGGTCAGCAAATTGCTTTAGTCGGGCCTTCTGGTGGTGGTAAATCGAGTTTAGTTAGCTTGTTGCTGCGCCTTTACGATCCTGTGGAAGGTGCGATTTTAATTGACGGACATGATTTGCGCGAATACAAAGTTGATTCACTCCGACAACAGATTAGTATCGTGCTACAAGAAAGTGTTTTGTTTGCTGTTAGCGTCAGGGATAATATTGCTTACGGGTGTTTAAATGCAACTGATGCCGAAATCGAAGCAGCCGCTCGCTTAGCTAATGCTCACGATTTTATCGAGAATTTACCTCTAGGTTATGATACTGTTTTAGGTGAAAGAGGAGCGAGTCTTTCGGGTGGACAAAGGCAGCGAATTGCGATCGCTCGTGCTGCTGTGCGCCAATCTCCGATCGTCATTTTAGACGAACCGACAACCGGTTTAGACCAAGAAAACGAACGTGCTGTCAGCGAAGCATTAGAAAGATTGACTCAGGATTGCACCACATTTTGGATTACTCACAATTTAAAAGCAGCCGAACAAGCTGATGATATTCTATATATTGAATGTGGCAGAGTTTTGGAACAGGGAACTCATTCTGAACTAATACATTTAGGTGATAAATATGCAGCGATGTATGCAGTACAATCTGCGATCGGCAACAATTTACCTGATGAAGCTGATTCCTTTGCTATTTTGCGTTAATGCGGTAAATGTAAACTTTTGATATTGAATTTTTGGAGTATTTATTTTGCCCATGCTTCCTCGCTTTTCCTTAATTCTTCTAATTGCTTTGACGGTGGCAAGTCCGGTTCTAGCTAGTGAATTTATTGAGGGCGATCGCGAAATTAGTTTTGACAATACTGGAACTGAAAATCAATTTGCAACGTCAGTAAATCAGATGCCTAAAAATTCCCAAATCTTGTCAATTCCGGCGGTAGCAACTACATCGGAATCGGCGGTTGAAACCGCAGCTACACAAACAAAGTCCGCCTTCGCGGACTTAGGAATAAAAGAGGTAGAAACGGTCGATCGCGAATCTCTAGCAAACGTTACATCTGTCTCCGAATTATCCGATGTCAAACCTACCGATTGGGCATTTCAAGCCCTTAAATTCTTGGTAGAACGTTACGGATTAATTGCCGGATATCCCGACGGGACTTTTCGCGGCAATCGCGCTTTAACTCGCTACGAATTTGCCGCTGCTTTGAATGCAACTCTCGATCGCCTAAATCAGCAAATTGCGACAAATAATGCTAATTTCATCAGTCGCGAAGACTTGGAAATTCTGCGCCGTCTACAAGCCGAATTTGATGGCGAGTTGGCAAGTTTGCGAGGTAGAATCGAAAACCTGTCCCAGCGTTTAGATGCAGTCCAGCAGTTTTCAACTACTACAAAGTTGGATGGTGAAGTTCTTGTTGGAGTGATTGGAGTTGAGGGAAATGAAAAAGCAGATGGTAAAGGCGATGTTGATAGCAATCTTACCCTAGGAAATCGAGTTAGGTTAAATTCTGACACAACTTTTACGGGTAAAGATAGACTTAGAACACGACTGCAAGCTAACAATATACCTAAAGTTAGTAAGGCTGCGGGAACAGATATGGCTAATCTCAGTTTTCAAGGAGAAAGCAAGAATCAATTTGAACTCAGTCGCTTAGAATATCGATTTCCAATTAACCGACAAGCAGTTGTTTATGTGGAAGCTGTCGGCGGCAGTCTCAACGATTATACTAATACCCTCAATCCATTTTTAAGTGGTAGTAGTCGGGGTGCTGTATCTCGTTTTGGACAACGAAATCCGATTTATCGCCACGGCGAAGGTAGCGGAATCGGAGTGAGTTATACTGTTAGCAAAAGTGTTAGTTTAGATGTCGGATTTGTTGCCGATAAAGTGAATGACCCAAAAATTGGTTTTGGTAAAGCGGCTTACGGTGCGATCGCCCAATTAACAGTTCGACCAACTAATAATATCGGAGTCGGTTTGACCTATGTGCGCTCTTACAATAGCCTGGATACCGGAACAGGGGGCGATCGGGCAAATGACCCGTTTGACGGCGAAAGCGATGCCATTGCAGCCAATTCTTTCGGCATTCAATCCACCGTCAAAATCAGCCCCCAGTTGACAGCCGGAGGTTGGGTGGGATATACCCGCGCCCAGGCCCTCGATTTGCGCGATCGACCTCAAGCGAGTATGTTGAATTGGGCATTCACTTTAGCCTTCCCCGATTTAGGTTCAGAAGATAGCGTAGGAGGTATAGTTATCGGCCAGCAACCTAAAGTAATTAACAGCGATTTCATTGAGGACGATCGAGAATATATCGACCCGAATACATCGCTGCATTTAGAAGCATTTTATCGGAGGCAATTAACCGATAATTTAGCAGTAACTCTAGGGTTGCTAGCTATAACTAACCCAGAACATAACAGCAATAACGACCCAATTTACATCGGCACACTGCGAACAACATTTAATTTTTGAGCAGTCAATTTTTTCATTTTTGCATATAGGGTAGTGCATTTACATCTGTTACATTCCATAGATTGCTCCTTGCCGAACTTCCTTCTTTTTATGAACAACACCACTCGCGTTATTCTCGTTCGTCACGGTCAAAGTATTTACAACGAAAGAGGACTGTATCAAGGCTGCTGCGACGATTCTTATCTGACTGAAAAAGGTCGTTTAACCGCCTATCAAACAGGACTTTCTTTAAGCAGTATTCCCCTAGACGCTGTATGCAGCAGCCCTCTTCAGCGGGCCAGAGAGACAGCCAGCGAGGTATTAAGTGCGATCGCAACTATTGCCGACAATCGCCCAGAATTGCACATCGATCAAAACTTAAAAGAAATTGACTTGCCCGCCTGGAACGGTTTATCATTCAAATACGTTCGAGAACACCTTGCTGAAGATTACCACTGTTGGAGAGAGAGGCCTCACGAATTTCAGATGGCTGCTGAAGTTGAGGATAATTCCACAGTTAGCAATTCAGTTGTCACTTTAGTTAAGCCGCAAAATTTCCCAGTACAAAACCTTTACAAACAAGCCCAAAAATTTTGGGATGAGATTCTCCCAAAATATGCTGGTAAAACCATCTTAGTTATCACCCACGGAGGTACAATCAAAGCATTAATTAGTACCGCAATCGGGATGAAATTTCAAGATTTTCATACCCTACAACAGTCTAATTGTGGTATCAGTATTCTCGGTTTTGGCGGCGATCAAAATCATGCTGAATTAGAGGCAATGAATTTGACAAATCATTTGGGAGAAATTTTACCAAAACTCAAAGAAGGCAAACAAGGACTGCGTTTGCTGCTAGTACCTGCGGATAATCACAATGATGTTTATACCGATAATATTACCATAATTATTGAACAAACTGCTCTCAATCTTTGCTTAAATAGTGAGGGAGCTAACTCTGTACAAATGGCAGAGACATTGATTCTATCGCACCCTAATCCGACAGTACAGCTATCTATTTCCACTGAAAAGTTTATGCAGACTTGGCATCAAACAATTTCTGGGCGATCGCATCAAAACTCATCTCTTTGCACTGGGTTAGTCGTTGCCGAAACCAGCGAAATTAGGGCTGCATTAAATCAAGTTTTAGGATTGCCAATTCAACAAGAATCTCTGCAAGTTCAACCCGGAACTATCAATATTTTACACTATCCCGCCTCTGCCAAACATCCCGTACTGCAAACCATGAATCTTTCAGGCCAAATTAGTTAGTGCTTGCTTCAAGTTGTTTCCATTACCCATTACCCATTCCCTATTATCCACAATGAAAATTTTAGTAACAGGCGCAGCAGGCTTTATCGGCTATCATTTAGCCCAAAGATTATTGTCCGAAGGGCAACAGGTTTACGGGATAGACAACTTAAATGACTATTATGATGTCAATCTCAAAAAAGCACGTCTAGCGCAACTCCAGCAGCATTCAGAGTTTACTTTTGGGCAGTTAGATTTGAGCGATCGCACTTTAGTATCCCAACTCTTCCAAAATCACCAATTTGACCGCGTTGTAAACCTCGCAGCCCAAGCAGGAGTCCGCTACTCCCTAGAAAATCCCCACGCTTACGCAGACAGCAACCTGATGGGATTTTTGAATATCTTAGAAGGTTGTCGCCACAGCAAAATCGAACATTTAGTCTTTGCTTCTTCCAGTTCCGTTTACGGTAATAATACCAAAATTCCGTTTGCGGTTAGCGATAACGTCGATCATCCCATATCCCTGTACGCAGCCACCAAAAAAGCCAATGAGTTAATGGCACATTCCTACAGCCATTTGTACAATTTGCCAATGACGGGATTACGCTTTTTTACAGTATATGGTGCTTGGGGACGACCGGATATGGCTTATTTCAAGTTCGTAAAGGCGATCGCCGAAAACAAACCCATTGACGTTTATAATTTCGGCAAAATGCAGCGCGACTTCACATACATTGATGATGTAATAGAAGGAGTTGTGCGAGTTATGGAAAAGCCACCTCAATCCAATTCAGAAACATCAACCGCCGTTCCCTATAAGATTTACAATATTGGGAATAATTCTCCTGTGGAATTGTTGACTTTTATTGAAGTTATTGAAGCAGAAATGGGCAAAAAAGCGGTTAAGAATCTGTTGCCAATGCAGCCCGGTGATGTACCGTCTACCTATGCAGATGTAGATGATTTGATCGCGGATGTTGGATTTAAACCCAGTACGCCGATCGCACAAGGCATTCATCAGTTTGTAGAGTGGTATCGAGACTATTACGGCGGTGTGACCCAGAACTCTTGCAGCCAAGTCGGCGCACATATAGAACATCTTCCCAGCGGCGATCGCCTAGCCACAGTTTGAGCGAAAAAAATATTCACGCTTTGCGTTTAAAAACGCATTAGTGTTCCCGATATTCGTGAATCCAGACGCATCTAAGTTTTACAGTCAAGTTTGATTAAATTATAAGAGGATGAGATCAATTCAATTACCAAAACTATTTGCGATCGAAAAAACGGCAGACGATTTCACCGGGGTTGTTTTTTCCAAACCCCAAAATAATTCCGTCTTTCTTAACTGTAGTCCGATCGCGACAATTGTAGACTTCCAGAGGCTTTTTCTCTCCATCAACACTAAGAATTACTCGGTATTCCCAATAATTTTTTGTACTGCGCTTGATATCGACAATGCACATCTCGCGCCCTTGATAATTGCGGCATACAGAAGCCTCAGCAGGAAGCGCGAGCCAGAAAAAAGATATTAATAGCAAGAAGAAACAAACACATTTCATCATCAGCTAACTTACTAAGTCCTATCTTACCTTTTTTGATAACCAACTAACAGTATTTTTGGCAGCGACTTAGCAATTGGGCGCGCTCTCAAGCCGCCACGTTGTAAGATAGCTGAACGAGACCCGAACTGTACGTCTGACACCCAGTTAGCTGCAAAGCTGTAGTATTTGGATTAGCAAATAACGAAATTCCCTCGCCTAAAATAATCGGATGCACCGAGAGAATTATCTCGCTGACCAAATTTTTGTTCAGGAAATCGCGAATCAGCAGAGAGCCTCCCACCAACCAGATATTATTGCCGTCAAGCAAGCGAAAATAATTGACAAAAGTATCTAAGTCTGTTACCACTTTCACATCAAAAGTTGCTTGAAAATCGAGATTTTTCGTAAAAACATAACTTTTTTTTTCCTGGTACGGATACTCGCCAAAAGTTAAAACTTGTTCGTAAGTCTTTCGACCCATAAAAACCGTATCGATGCTATCTAAGAATTTAGTATAACCGTAATTTTGGTCTGTAAACAGCCAATTAATATCGCCATTCACGCGGGCGATATAACCGTCTAAACTAGATGAAATGAACAGCACAACTTTCCGCATGACCACACCTAAATAAATGCTCTACAGATAGTTTATACGATTAATTAATACTTCGGAGAGTTTTTATGTTGTACTCTGAAACCCTTGATTTCCCGTTGGCTGATAGCGGGATTCGGCAAGGGTTGCTCTCGAAGCCGATCGCCCTGAAACAATTATTCTACAGTTTGCAGTCGCAAAATGTCCGAAGTGTTGATATAGTTAAGATATTAGCCAATCTCACTCATAAAACGGTGACTTGCGAACAGAGAGGCTGAAAAACCGAGTTTTTTAACCCATATTTATCGCGGTTGCTCAGTATATTTTTGTAAAAGAATCCGGTGGCTGCGTCCAACACTCAAGATGTTATCGATTTCAATTCAGCAGACTTTGACAGATGCTCGCTGCTGTTGGGATAGGAAATTAGTTGTTTATGAATCAAATTAAACGTGTTGTCATAGTGGGAGGAACCCACGGAAACGAACTCACAGGAATTTACCTGGTGAAGAAATTCGATCGCGCGCCGGAGTTAATTGGGCGATCGACTTTTGAAACAATCGCCCTGTTAGCCAATCCCAAAGCTTGCGAAATCGGCCGGCGCTACGTCGATATCGACCTCAACCGCTGCTTTCGACAGCAAGATTTAGAAAATCCCCATCTCTCCAGCTATGAAGCACAGCGGGCCAAAGAAATCTACCGCAGTTTTAACTCAAAAAATACTCAGCAGCAAAACTTAATTATCGATTTGCACAGCACCACCTCCAACATGGGGCTAACATTTATTCTCGCCAGCGATCATCCATTTAACCTGCAACTAGCAGCTTATTTAACATCTTTGTATCCCCACCTCAAGCTACTAGCTTCGGCAACCAATAATCATGATAGTCCTTTGCTGCGATCCATTTCTGAATTAGGCGGTACGCTCGAAGTTGGTGCAGTGCCGCAAGGCGTATTGAATGCGTCTTTATTTCAACAAACCGAGGAAGTTATCGGCACAATTTTAGACTGGGTAGAAACCTACAATCAAGGCACAATCCCTGCTGCAAAGAATCCCCTGACTATTTATCACAGCATTTGCGCGATCGACTATCCCAGAAACGAGCAGGGAGAAATTCAGGCAATGATCCATCCTCAGCTTCAAGGCAGAGATTATGAAGCCCTGAATCCCGGCGATTCGATGTTTTTGACCTTTGATGGCGAGTCGGTCTTATATGAAGGTAAATCGATTGTATATCCAATTTTTATTAACGAGGCGGCTTACTACGAAAAAGGGATGGCTATGTGTTTTACCCAAAAGCAAATAGTTGTTAGTCATTAGTCATTAGTCATTAGACCTCTTGCAAAAATAATTAGGACGGGTTCTCCGGCCCATCAATTGATGAAAAGGATTTTTGCAAGAGGTCTATTAGTCATTAGTTGTTATATCAATTCCGATACAACCGGAATTGATATAACCCGAAATCAGGACACGGCAGTGCCGTGTCCCTACAATTGATCGTGGTAGGGAAACGGCACTGCCGTGTCCTCTATATCATTCCGGCTGCGCCGGAATTTATATTAGTTGTTATAGGTTTCCTTTTCCAAAACCTCTTGGGCAATGGTGGCAAGATTCCCACATCGCCAAAGCAGCAACAGCAAGGCCGCCAAGCCGAATGATCGAAATGAGCGATCGAATTTTAGACAGCATTTTTTAAGTAATTAAAAACTAAAAATTAAAATAGGAAACGAAAATAGTTTACCTATCGTCTAGATTCCTGAGCAACTATATTCTGAATGATTAATTAATTTTTCACTACCCACCTCAGCTTTGAAATCCCATCTACGAATGACGATACTATCAAAAAAACAGATTTCTGCAATTTTGTTAGCCATTGGGTTGACAAGTATTTCTAGTTGTGCTAAGAACACCGGACTAAGTGCGCCGATCGCCGAAGCCAACACGATCGCCCAGCGTCTCGTCTCAACCGCAGTCGCCCAACAGCCCAAAAACCCGCAATTCGGTCAGCCGATCGACTGTACTCTAGGAAAAGACTGTTTTGTATTGCTGTACTTCGATCGCGATCCAAGTCCCGCCGCCGTTGATTTTGGCTGCGGGCGACAAACCTACGACGGCCACGACGGCACAGATTTCGCCATTCCCGACGCCAAAGCAATGGCAAAAGGAGTCCCGGTGATAGCCTCGGCTGCGGGCAAAGTTTTGCGAGTGCGAGATGGTGTGGTCGATCGGCGTTTGCAAAACAGTACAGAAAAAGCCAACCTCGCAGGTACAGAATGCGGCAACGGCATGGTAATCGACCACGGCGCAGGCTGGGAAGCTCAATACTGCCACCTCCGCAAAGGCAGCGTTGCTGTCAAACCGGGGACACAGATACAAAAAGGCGCAGTTTTGGGCATGGTGGGAAACTCTGGGATGGCCTCTTTCCCCCACGTACACGTCACTTTCCGCTATCAAGGTAAGCCCGTAGATCCGTTTGTCGGCCCAGAGGCGAAGTTAGGCTGCAACATCGCCCGCAATCCAATTTGGGACAAGCCTCTCGACTATATTTCCACAGGTTTAATTCGGGCCGGTTTTGCCACTAAGCCTCCGGATCAGAACGCTGTTTGGGCAGGGCAATTTTCCGAGACTAAATTGCCTGCAAACAGTCCAGCTTTGCTGTTTTGGGTGCAAAGTTACGGCGTACTTAAGGGCGATCGAGAACAATACAAATTATTTGCACCCAACGGTCAAACTATTGCTGACCAGACAAATGAAATTCAAGCCCCCAGCCGCACTTGGTTGCGTTATGTCGGCAAAAGAAACAGTACAAATTCTCTGACTCCCGGAGTGTGGCGTGCCGAGTACCGATTGACCAGGGGCGATCGGGTTTTAGTAGAACTCAAGCGAGAAGTTGAGTTGCGCTAGTTAGTTAGTTAACTGTTGACTGTTGACTGTTTTTTTGGTGTGTGTAAGTCCTGTTAACTGCTAAAATAACAATAATATTTGGAAATAGTCGCAGTTGCAGCTAACTACTTTTAAAAAAATGTCATACAGTCAATTCACAAACCTAGAAATGATTGAAACCAACTTTGGCATAACCATTGCTGACAAAGTTGGTCTTTTTTCCAATTTACCCGAATCCGAATATAGCGATCTGCTCAGTCAAACTCTTCAAGAAAACATTTCTTTAGCTTTAGCAATTAATACCGAAAAAGCTCGCTCCGAATTAATTGTTACACCTATTTTAGTAGAACTTAGAAAGCAGTTTCAGTACCAAATTAGCTTTTTTTCAGGAAAAGAGTTTAATGTAGATTTAGAAAAAGGATTGACTGGTTTTTGTGACTTTCTGATTAGTCGTTCTCCCGAACAACTGTTAATTAAAGCTCCGGTTGTCGCTTTAGTAGAAGCTAAAAATGATAATATCCAAGCTGGATTGCCACAATGTATGGCAGAAATGATTGCCGCTCAAATTTTTAATGAAAGAAGAAACGTGTGATTCGTTTAGTCGAAATGAGTAGCAATACTCAAGGATGACCAGTATGGCTCACAAAGCCATAACAACTGAATACACATCTAGGTGCGGTTCATCCCTAGTCCTAGTCCGCAAGTGCAGCGGTAAAAGCATATCCCCTATCTTATTAGGTAGCAACTAGCAGGATAAAGCGGGGATAAAAGGCAGACCTACTGGTAGCCGAAACTGGTAACTGTCGAGCAAGAGTTCATGTGTAGCGAAAGCAAAGGTGTGTCTGAACCATCGTTATTTTAGATGGTCTAACGGCTAAATCAAGAATAAACCCGTTGAGAAACACGGTAAAGACTGGT
>JANPMV010000003.1:0-27162 GCA_031427135.1 Cyanobacteria bacterium VAR_87_metabat_62
TTTTTTTTTTTTTTTTTTATTATTTTTTGTTTTTAATTTCTTTAATATACCCTTATATACCCCTCTGCTTTCCTTTTTATATCAAAAACACACCCCCCCCCCACCCCCCCCCACTGCCGTGTCCTCGCTTGTCATTCCGGCGCAGCCGGAATTGATATCAATAGAAGGAAATACAACACGAAAGTTTATAGCAGGACTTTTTGAATTTGATATAAGAAACAACTGAAGTCCTTACTACAAACTGGTTTTTTCGACTGTGGAAATAGCTCGGTTTAACCTGAGTTTTCCATTAAATAGGTCTGGCCGCAGTCGAACTTATTTCAGTCTCAACTTTTGCTTCGACTGGCCAAGAATGCTCCATCTCTAGGGCTTGTTTCGGCTGATAAACTGGTAAGTCGAACCAGAAAGTTGTACCCACATTAACTTCACTAACTATATTAATTTTAGTGTGGTGCTTGTCAATAATGTTTCGGACAATAGAAAGACCCAATCCGGTTCCTTCTAGAGTGTGAACTCGATTTTCTACCCGGAAAAAGCGCTCGAAAATTGCTTGTTGGTCTTTGGGATCTATGCCCATTCCAGTATCAGAAATTTCGATCCGCACTATCGGAAAATGTCTGGCATTCTGTGACAAATTGTGATTCCCGGATGCGCCTTTTGTATGGGAAGCCGCTTCCGACTCTACCAAATACGCTCTAATTCCCACCTTGCCGCCGGATTCCGTAAATTTTAAGGCATTTCCGACTAAATTCGCAAATACTTGCAGCAGCAAATCGTAATGTCCTAAAGCCGGTGGCAAATAGGGATCGACATCTTGCTGTAATTCTATTCCTTTATCCCTAGCATTTAACTGATAAGTCCGAAGGGTTTGTTCTACAGCTTGCGGCAGATCCACAGCATCCAAGTGATAAACTCGGCAGGATTCGAGCCGCGACAAGTCTAACACGTCGTTGACTAAACGGGTGAGGCGATCGGTTTCTCGATTGGCAATTTCTAAGAATTCCTTGCGTTCGCTTTCTTGAAGGTCTTCTCCGTATTCATAGAGAGTTTCAATAAAAGATTTGATATTAAACAACGGCGTTCTCAATTCGTGAGAAACATTGCTGATAAAATTGCTTTTAGCCTCATTTAGTTCTACTTCGCGAGTGATGTCCTGCACTGTCATTGCAATGCCTTTGAGACTTTCGCGGTATTGATCGGAACCTTGATGCTTGGGGGTTTGCTCGTAGAAAGTACACTCTACCGCGATCGGGCGCTGCGACTCGGTGCAGGTATTTTCTTCGTCGCGGATGCAGCTTTTGCACAGCGGTTCGGCATCAGACGCTTTGTGCAGAATGACTGTAGTTAAAACAATCCGCATTGTACGGTTGACTGGTTCGTCGATCGAGATCCGAAATTCACCGCCTTCGCTCACACCCGCAGCTATGTCGTGTAGCGGTCTTGCCAACTCCCGCTGCACTTGGGCTGGTAAGATTTGTAGGAGGTTGACTCCGATCGCATTTTTGCCTTCCCACCCAAAAATCCGCCTACCCGTCGGGTTGACTAACATCACCTGCAAATTCGCATCCAGCAACAGCGCCCCGTCAGCAATAGTTGAAACCAAAGTTTCTAACTTGGCTTTTTCCGCTGTCAATTCTTCTATATTTTGTTCTTCATAGCTTTCTAGTTTCTCGGCCATCTCGTTAAAACTGCCAATCAACTCGCCCAATTCTCCCCCCAAAGGCAGGTCAACTCGCTGCTTAAAATTCCCCGTCGCGATGTTTTTGACCCCGAAAACTAATTGTTTGATCGGCTGAGTAATTGTCAGGGCGTTAAATACAGCGCCCAAAATTACCATCACCCAAATGGTGACAAACACTGCTAAAGTGACATCCCTAGTCAGATTTGAAGAGATAACTGCTGCGGGATTTGGATTAATGCCGATCGCCAAAACTCCCAAATATTTATCTTCATGAATTAGCGGCACAAATACATCAGTAACTTCTCCGTCTGGCGTCAAGTGCTGCCGCACCAAAGGCAAAGAAGTTAAATTTCTCGCCTCAATATCGGCGATAAAATTATCCGGGAGTTTAATTTGGCGGCGCAGTGTCAGGGAAGTTTGCACCTCTGATTCCGAGAAAGGTATCCCCAGGAAAATATCCCCTGCATCGTCGGCGTACAGCATATAGCGGACGCTGGTCGTGCTGCTATAAAATTGGCGGGAAAAACGTGCGACTTCGGAGCGATCGTTTTTCGCAATTAGTGGTGCCACATTTGCCGCCAACAGCAAGCCCAGGTCGCGACCGTAGCGAGTATCGTTAAGTCGCGCGTCTTGCTGAATAGTATTCACGGCCCAAAATGTCAGGCCGCTCATAATTAACGACACTACGAGGGTAGCACCGGCCATCAGGCGGGTCTGGAGGGTAAAATCCGACCACCAGCGGGCAATAATTTCTCCGATTTTGTTTAGTATGGCCAACATTTTACCAGTGCAATATTAAAAGCAGGATTGAATAAATTGGCTCCTTCTGGGATTTTTTACTGCGACTTGTGTACGAACGCCGCAGAGATGCCAAATTTCATTGTTACACTTCTACATGAAGATTGCTTGGCTTTCAAAGGGCGATCGATGTCCCGCGCAATTCCTAATTTTTGTCCGCCAGTGCTCGACGGCCGATGTCGCGGCGGCAGTATACCCCTTCAAATTGGATGCAATCTACTGCTGCATAAGCTTTAGAGATAGCTTGTTCCAAAGTTTCTCCCGCCGCAGTCACCCCCAAAACGCGGCCGCCATCGCTGACTAACTGCTGTTTCAACTGAGTCCCAGCGTGAAACACCTCTGCCCCTTTAGCTTCAGCTTCCTCGATTCCCGAAATAACTTTGCCTTTTTGGTAACTTCCAGGATAGCCCCCAGAAGCCAAAACTACGCAAACAGCAGCCCCAGATTTCCAGCGAATATTGGAATATTCACCGAGACGCTGCTGACAGCAAGCCATCAGCAAATCTTCCAGAGGAGTCTCCAGCAGAGACAAAACCGCTTGAGTTTCGGGATCTCCAAAGCGGCAGTTGAATTCTAAGACTTTGGGTTCTCCTTCTGGCGTAATCATTAAACCTGCGTAGAGGACTCCCCGGTAGTCGATTTTATATTTTTGCAGCGCTGCGAGGGTGGGTTCGAGAATTTCTGCTTGAATTCTTTCCATGAGTTCGGGGGTGACAATTGGCGCTGGGGCGTAGGCTCCCATACCGCCGGTGTTGGCTCCCGTGTCGCCTTCGCCGATCGATTTGTGGTCTTGGGCCGGCAGCAGCGGTTCCACTGTAATGCCGTCGGTGAGGGCGAGAATCGATACTTCTTGACCTGTCAAAAATTCTTCGACGACGACTCGGATATTGTCACTGCCGAATTCGCCTCGGAAAATGGTGTTAATGGCGCTGTGAGCCATTTTGACGGTGGTGGCTACGGTGACTCCTTTGCCTGATGCGAGTCCGTCTGCTTTGATAACTATGGGAATTCCTTGTTCCACAACATAAGCTTTGGCTGCTTCTGCGTTTGTAAATACGGCAGCTTTGGGCGTTGGGATGCCTGCTTCGAGCATCAATTCTTTGGCCCAGGATTTGCTCGATTCAATTTGGGCGCCGGCTTTGGTGGGGCCGAAAATCATCAGTTTTCGTTGTTGGAAGTAGTCAACGATGCCCAGCGCTAGGGGCAATTCCGGCCCGACGATGACGAGTCCGATGTTGTTGACCATCACAAAGCGTTCGATGCCTTGGAAGTCGTCGATGTTGAGCGACAGATTTTGACAGCCTTTGGTGGTAGCTGTGCCGCCGTTGCCCGGTACGCAGAATACCTGTTTAATCCGCGTAGATTCTAGCAATTTTTTGGCGATCGCGTGTTCGCGACCTCCGTTCCCCACAACCAAAACTTTCACAGCATCCTCACCTATAACTTTTGTTCTCTGAATGTCTGATTTTCAGTGTTTGCAACTGTCTATCTGCTTTTTGCAGTGCTGTCAATTATGCCATGCTTAGTGCTACGGAATTGCTAGATGTGGCACTTTTATCGATGGGCGGGGACTGTTGCTGTTGGGCGAGCGCTCAGATTGTGGAATAATTAGATGCTTTCGCAGCTCCAATATTCTGGGGTTATTCCTTGATTCAATACTTTTATTTAAGAGGTAAATTGCGATTAACTGTTGGGTGGGGGCGGGTTTATTCAGATTGTTACTACTTATTATATATTGTTGGTGAACCCGCCCCTACAGGATATTCATTGCGGTACTAATTGCGATAAAATAAGAGGGTTAACACAATCAAATTTACTGATATGAAATTCACTAAAGCTGCTAATATATCTGCAAAATTTAAGCGGGTGGGCGTTGTCGGCGGCGGCCAGCTAGCTGCGATGATGGGGGATGCTGCTAAGACGCTGGGGATTGAATTGGTGGTGCAAACTCCTGATGCTGCTGACCCGGCTGTTTCTGTTGCTGCTGGTGCTGTTTTGGCGGCGGTTGATGATGTTTTGGCTACGGCTCAATTGGCGAATGAATGTGATGTCATTACGTTTGAAAATGAGTTTGTGGATTTGGATGGTTTGCGATCGCTAGAAGAGCAAGGTGTCTTATTTCAGCCGAGTTTGTCGTCGCTTTCTCCTTTGTTGGATAAGTACGTCCAGCGCTGTTATTTACAAGATTTAGGTTTGCCAACTCCCGGGTTTTGGGCGTGGGATTACAGCCAGGATTTACACCTCGATTTTCCGTTTGTTGTCAAAGTTCGCCGCCACGGTTATGACGGGCAAGGTACTTTTATTGTCAAGGATCGGGAGAGTTTCGAGTCAATTCGTGCGGATCTGAGAGGTCAGTCTTTGCTAGTAGAAGAGTTTGTGCCGTTCGATCGCGAGTTGGCTGTAATTGCAGCTCGATCGGCAAGTGGCGAAATTGCAATTTACCCGATCGTCGAAACTCAACAGGAAAATCAGGTTTGCCGTCTGGTGATTGCACCGGCCCAGATTAGTTTAGATGTGAAAAGTGATGCTGAGGCGATCGTCCGTACTCTCCTCAACAGCTTAGAAGCCGTCGGCGTATTCGGCATTGAACTATTTTTAACCACCGACAATAAACTGTTAGTCAATGAAATTGCACCCCGCACCCACAACTCGGGACATTTTACCATCGATGCTTGCGAAACTTCACAATTTGAACAGCATTTGCGCGCAGTTTGTCAACTGCCTTTAGGCGATTGCGATTTGAAATGTGCAGGTGCTGTCATGGTAAATTTACTCGGCTACGAATCGGCTGAGTCTGATTATTTAGAGAAGCGCCAACAACTGGCACAAATTCCCCGTAGTTTTGTGCATTGGTATGGTAAGAAAGTATCACGTCCCGGCCGTAAACTGGGTCATGTTACTGTTTTGCTGAGTGAGGAAGCCGTGGATCGGGGGCGGGTGCAAGCAGAGGCGATCGCTCAAACCATTGAATCTATCTGGAATCCAAATTAGATCGATCGAAGAGTTGCCAAAATCGAGTCGGTTGCTGTATATTAAATAAAGGTTCTACTGCGACGTTGGTGACTGCCAATAATGTTTTTTTGATCTATAACTCTTAACTCTCGGGAATCAAGATGTTTGGACAGCAGTAAACTGGGCTTGTACCCAGAAACTTTAAGTCCGAGCCAACGGTGCCCACCTGGTAAAATACCAGGTCAAAAGCTGAGGTAAGACGGCGTTGCGGGGAGCCATTAAAATATTGATTGAGATAGGCGCTAATATGGCTAGCCTATTTTTTTTGTTTGTTATTGGTTGTTTGTTATTGGTTATTTGTTATTGGTTATTTCATAATGGCTCTTTCTTCCTTATTCCTGACATCCGTTAAATCCGTTACAGAATCCGTTGCCGAACTTCCTTCTTTCTGACATCCGTTAAATCCCTTACACAATCCGTTGCCGAACTTCTTTTCAACCTTCTCGTACCATCCAGACAAGCATCGACAAAATTGTCTCGACTGGTGGAAACGGATAATCGCTGACATCAATAGTCACAATTTGCCCTTCGAGTTTCATAAATCTCCAAGCAGTGCCGGTAGTGACTGAACCGTAAATAATCGGAATTGGGTTATTGTTAATTTCGTTAAATCTTTGAGCCGCCACCATTTCAGCGATGCACTGCCCCAAACCGCTGTTAATGTTATCTCGCTTCGCTTCTACTAGCATAACAGCAGGTGCTTCTATCTCAAATTGTTCGGGAGAGCGACTGATTAAAAAATCGCAAACTCCGTTTAATCCCGCTGCGATATCCACGGTGAAATCAGTGCCGGAAAATACGCTGATTTGGCGGTTGAGCAATCGTTTGACTTCCAAAAGCAGGGGAGCGATAATTAGTTCTGATTTAGCTTTTTCGGTTCCTACGGCGATCGCCCAAGGCACTGTATCTTCCAACAAACCTGCTAAAATGGCACTGGGGGCGATCGGTTCGACTTCCGGCAAAAAGCGCCCGCCTTCAACTGCGGTCAATCCGAAGCTTTGCTTAACCTTTCGCAGTGTAAAATCGCTATATGCCATGATTTTAATTTCAAAATTAATCCAATGCTACATTAATAGAAGGTTTTTTAATGCCCTACAGTGAATTTACACTCAGAAAGGTCAAACAGGCTTTCGGCTTAACAACCGTAGAAGCAGGGCGATTTTTGCCACCAACCGAACCGATCGCCCCTAGTGTATATTTGACTGAATCGCTAATTGAAGGATTGCCACTCGCTACAGCGACGGGTTCAGAAAAAGCGCGATCGGAACTAATCATTAGTCCTATTTTAGTCGAAGTCCGCAAGATTTTACAGCGACAAGTGAGTCTGTTTTCGGGAGAAGATTTTACCGTAGAGCCGGAATTGGGGTTGAGCGGTATCTGCGATTTTTTAATCAGTCGCTCTCCCGAACAAATATTAATCGAAGCGCCAGCAATTGTAATTGTTGAAGCGAAGAAAGCAGATTTAAAAGTAGGATTGGGACAGTGCGCGGCCGAAATGGTGGCGGCTCAAAAGTTTAATGAAATTAACGATATTGCGATCGGCACAATCTACGGAAGTGTCAGCAGCGGTACTGCTTGGAGA
The DNA here is from genome assembly GCA_031427135.1 of Cyanobacteria bacterium VAR_87_metabat_62. Taxonomy (GTDB): domain Bacteria; phylum Cyanobacteriota; class Cyanobacteriia; order Cyanobacteriales; family Microcoleaceae; genus Microcoleus. The sequence goes on from JANPMV010000003.1 coordinate 7,074, forward strand.
TTTTTGAAGTTGGAGGCAAAAACGCTGACAATTGACCTCAATGACTATCCTGTACCGCCTGTGGAACCGTTGCTGGGGATGTTGGTTTGGATGGTTCGCGATGGTTAGGGCTACTTTAAGTGAAATTTTAAATTAATTGCCGATCGCCCCTTGCCATTCACCGTTCCCTCTGCTATTCTCTAAAAAAGACCGATAAGTCGGTTAGCGCCATAAAAATGTCAAAAGCTCAAGAAACCAGAGAAAAAATTCTCAGGGAAGCCGCAGCACTGTTCAACCAGTACGGCTACTCCGGTTCATCTATGTCTGACATTATGCGCGTTACAGGCTTGCAAAAAGGAGGAATTTACAACCATTTTAAAAGTAAAGACGAGTTAGCCCTGCAAGCTTTTGACTTTGCTGTCGAATGTACGCGCAAACAATTTCTCATGGTTTTGAAAGGAAAACACAATTCGGTCGATCGGCTAAAAGGTGTTATATCTTTATTTAGCAATCTTGCCGAAAATCCTCCAATTCCAGGTGGCTGTCCCCTGTTAAATACCGCAATCGAAAGTGATGACGCTCATCCAGCTTTGCGTCAACGAGCGCAAATAGCAATGGATGGTTGGCGCGCTTTGATTTGCAACATTATTAACAAAGGAATTGCTAAAGGCGAAGTTCGAGAAACTGTCGAAGCCGATGTAGTCGCAACTATTGTGATTTCCACGCTGGAAGGAGCCGTGATGATGAGCAAACTTTACGGAGATGCAATTCATGTCAAGAGAGCCATTGAGCATTTGCACGGATATCTCGACAGTCAACTTTAGAACCAGATATTTTTTTTTGAGCTTAAACAGACCGTTCGGTCTTAAAAGTGCGATCGGCTAGCTCTACTCGTTACTAGGCTCTGCCTAGTAACGCAGATCCGGAGGCTCTGCCTCCAATTTTCCTACCCCAAGCGAAGCCGTTTTTCAATCATTAAAAATAGACTGAGAGTACCCAAAATGCAAGCATCTAGCGAACAGAAAAGACCTTTGGAAATAGAATTAAGCTTTCCCGTACAAACTTACGATATCGACTTTGCGGGAATCGTCAGCAATATCGTTTATATCCGCTGGTTGGAAGACTTGCGAATCGCACTTGCTGATGCTTACTTTCCCGTACAGAAAATGCTGCAAAACGGTGTAGCTCCGATGCTGATGAAAACTGCAATTGAATACAAGCAGCCGATTAATATTTTTGATAAACCAACTGGGAAAATTTGGATTAGTAAAATGAAATCGCTTAAGTTGATGATGGATGCTGAAATAATTGTAGCTGGTAAAGTCGCTGCGATCGCTCAACAATCTGGTTGTTTTATTGAACTATCAACTCGCAAACCAGTGCCGATTCCATCTGAGTTTTCTCAAGCATATTTTGCACAGCAGTAAATCGATAAATTTTCACCCAAAATACTGTTTGTATTAAGCACTTCAGTCCTTTGATTTTCCGCATCAGAAATAATGCCAAAGCCCAAAAAACTGCCAATATTTACCTCAATTACTTTATGAATCATTCAACAGTTGCAAATGCCGAAGCCGTCCGCCTTATTACCATCCCCATCAGCCACTACTGCGAAAAAGTGCGATGGGCTCTTGACTTGCTAAAAATTCCCTACATCGAAGAAAGACACGTACCAGTTTTTCACCGCTTGGCCACCCGCAAATGCGGAGGCAGCAGCGTCCCCATTCTAGTTAGCAAATCAGGCAATTTTACCGATTCAACAGACATCTTGCATTACCTCGATACCCTAAATCCAGAAAGCCACGGTTTGTATCCAAAAGAGCCTGAATTGCGCCGAGAAGTCGAAGAACTTGAAGAGTTATTTGATGCTAGACTGGGAGCAGATATTCGCACTTGGGCATACTTTTATCGATTGGGCGATCGCAAAACAATGCGAAGAGCTTGGTGTATCGGTACACCTCTGTTTGAGCGCATAGGGTTTGAAATAGCCTTTCCCTTCATGGGCAGCAAAGTGCGGCAACTCTACACCATCACAGCAGATTCCGCCGCTGCTGCGCTGCAAGGAATCAAAGAAATTTTCGAGATTGTCAATGAAAGATTGGTGGGCGGTAAAACCTATTTAGTGGGCGATACAATATCGGCAGCAGACATAACTTTTGCAGCGCTGGCGGCCCCGGTTTTGCTACCACCTGAACATCCGATTTCGGTATCTAAAATTGAAGAATTGCCGATCAAAATGGCGACCGTAATTAAAGAATTGCAGTCAACTGCTGCCGGAGTTTACGCACTCCGTTTGTATCGAGAGCAGCGCTAAGTTCATTAAAAAACAGTCTCATGGAATGAAAAGTCTCATTAAACTCAGATATTGCACCATTTTCAACTAGCCTTTTATGCACAGGCAAGATGCCTGTTACACAAAAAAGCTCACTCTTTGTGGAATAGGCATCTTGCCTGTTGCTGACGTAAAACTCCTGTAACGATCGCATGATTCAAATCAGCATCAGCTTGGTAACGAACATTCACGATTTCACCTGCTGTCTTGCTGTTTTTGCTGCGATTAATTTGTTGTACAAAACGGGATCTGTAGACTGTAGCGGTTGAGGCATCGCATCAAATGCGGCTTCTTCGATCTCCATATAAGCATCGATTTCAGTACGATTGGCTAGGTAGAAGGCGATCGATCCATAAACTTGTTCGAGAGTCAGCAAGGGAAATGATTGAACAATGCTTTCAGGCGATTCCCCTTTTTGGAAAGCACAAACAACTGAGTCAATGGCAATCCGAGTCCCTTTCACCCAGTATGTATTATTCCGATATTCTGTATAGGATTTAGCGGCTAGAACTTGCATAAGTTTATTTGGCTCTAATACGGTTTTATTCTTAGACTACTCATAGACAGCGCCAATTCGATGTTAGGCTGTGTCGCCGTCTGTAAGTTGCGGCATTGACTCAATTAGTGCTCTTAGCACCTTATTGACCGACTCTGGTGTTGTAAAAACTTGAGCTAAGTAAGTAGGCGCTGTAAAACGCAACCATGTAAACGATTGTAAAGTATCCAAATCCCCTAAACGTAAGTGATTTAGCCCTGTTTACATACTGTTACGTAGTTCGGTTTAATCCCGCCTACCTACTTACATCTTCATCTAAAACCACAACTTTTAGAAGTTGCTTTCCAGCTTGAGCAAAGCGGTTCGGCTTAGCCTTTTTATAATCAAAGTGGTACTCATCTAGAAGTGGGTCATCTAAATTATCTGACTCCTCAAAAGGCGTTTTGTTCATAATCTTTACCTTCACTTCGATTGGCTAAACGGGCATTGATAATGCGAGATGTACCTTCCTACTGCCGTGATGCTGCTTGTTTTATGATGAATCGCATAAAGCGATCCATCATAGCGTCACTCGCAAACTTGCGAAATGCAACCAAGAACTTAGCTCCAGTTCCTGCTGCATATCGTGCTTTCGGTTTCTCTGCTTTGAGGGCTTTTGATATTGTATTTGCAATCACTTCGGGTTCAGAAGCAACCTTCTCATCATTGCTGAGGGCTAATAATTTTGCTCCTGTTTGAGCCGCCTTTGCATAGGCAGTATGACCGGACATCCGCATCAATTTTTCGATCGCAATGGAACCCCATTCCGTTCTAATTGGTCCCGGTTCAACAATGATTACGTCAATCCCAAAAGGTTCAAGTTCAAGTCTAAGACAATCACTGAGTCCTTCCACAGCAAACTTGCTGGCGTGATACCAACTTCCAAGCGGTTCGTAGATTTTGCCGCCCACAGATGTAATATTGACAATTTTTCCAAACGACTGTTCGCGCATCTGTGGGAGCACTAACTGTGTCAGCCTTCCCAGTCCAAAAACATTGATTTCAAATTGATGTCTTGCCTCTTCCATCGGAATATCTTCTAGAGCACCGTAAGAACCGTATCCAGCATTGTTGATTAAGATGTCGAGTCTGCCGCATTCACGAATGATGCGATCGACTCCCGATTTCATCGATTCGTCTTGAGTGACATCCAATTCAATAATTTTTGCACCTCTGGCTTCTAGGTGTTTCAATTTATCGATGCTTCGTGCAGATGCGTATACGCAGTAGCCATCCTCAAGTAGTTTCTCAGTCGTCGCCTTACCGATTCCACTTGAAGTACCTGTAATTAGAACTGTTTTCATCATTTTCACGCTCCCTATGCCCCGATCGTAACCGATCTCGCCCATCCCGATCGCCCATCCCGCAAATCCAGCTTGCAGAAAGCACCACAAACGTGATACCGTTAGAGCTTGTGTCCAAATAACACCAGTCCATGCCAAAACTCAAAACTCGCAAAGCAGCCGCAAAGCGCTTTAGAGCGACCGGCACCGGTAAAATTGTGCGCCGCAAAGCTTACAAAAGCCACTTGCTCTCTCACAAAAGTTCAGCTCGCAAAAGCCGCTTGTCTAAATTGGTCGTCATTGACGAAACCAACGACAGTAACGTGCGGTTAATGCTTCCATACTTGTAAAGTTTAACGGTAATCAACGATGACACGGGTAAAACGCGGTAATGTCGCCAGAGCGCGCCGCAAAAAAATTCTCAAATTAGCCAAGGGATTCCGAGGCGCACAGTCCAAACAGTTCCGCACAGCTAACCAACGGGTGATGCAAGCCCTGCGTAACGGTTATCGCGATCGCAAAAAACGCAAACGCGACTTCCGCCGCCTGTGGATTGCTCGGATCAATGCTGCATCTCGCACCCACGGGACGAGCTACAGCAAACTGATCGGCAACATGAAGAAAGCCAACATCGAAATCAACCGCAAAATGCTGGCACAAATGGCGATCATTGACCCTGCAACATTCGGTAAAGTCGTGGAAATGGCAAACCGAGCCGGAGCGTGAAAGCTCGATCGGGCTTCATGAAAAAGAAAGCAGACGTAAGAAAGATTTAACTATCTGCCAGAGAAGGAAAACTCCTGATAAATCTAGGAGATTTAGACCGAGTTTCCTTCTTTGTTCTTACTTCTGGATTCTGGCTTTTTCCGAAATTGCTATCTAATTAGTTAATCGGCATTTGAGAGTTTTTTAAACCGTTGCTTCAGGGAAATATTAGAGATTGCTAGCGCATTAAAATAAATAAAACCTTCCACAGACTTAACCTAATTAAAAAAAAACATGGATAGTAATTTGCTAATTGTTTACTTGTCAGCCCTGCTCGTTATACTGGGCAGCGCCTCTTGGTTTCTGGTGCGCCAGATTCTCAAAACTCGGAAGCTGGAAATGTCTCTCGAACGCTTAGAAAATAAGCTGACTACAGAAAAAGGAACAGGACAAGAATACTACGAATTAGGCAGTATCTATGTAGATAAGAAACTCTACTCCCAGGCGATCGTACTATTTCAAAAAGCCCTGAAAGGCAAAGACTTAGAAGGCGAAGAAGATCAAGCTGTTGTTTATAACGCCCTCGGTTTTGCACACTTCGGTCAAGAACAGTACGACATCGCGATCCGCCAGTACAAAGAAGCCCTAAAGTTGCAGCCAGAATACGTTACATCTCTCAACAATCTCGGTCACGCTTACGAGCGCAAGAAATTAACAGCTCAAGCCTTGGAAATCTACGAACAAGCGATCGCCTGCGATCCAGACAATGCCACAGCCAAACAGCGAATAGAGTCCCTTCGGAAGCGTTTGGTAATCTATAACTGAGCGCCGGTGTTACAAGCAATACAGATCCCGCAAACCTGGTTTCATTGAGAAACCAGGTTTTTTCTTCCCACAGCCAAAGATAGTAAACTATCGCACACCTTAATGCGTTAGTTTTTAAGAGCAGGAATTCGGGTTCGATCGCACCGCACACCATCCCAGCAGTTTAAACTACTGTCAAGACAACAGCAGTACCTGCAAGGCCTGTCAGTCCTAAACAATTGAAGGAGGAGAACGTAGTGACATCAATTCTCGTTGTCGAAGATTCGTGGTTGACTCGCAGGGTAATCTGCAAAATCCTGCGAGCAGAAGGATACGAGACTTGGGAAGCATCGAGCGGCCCGGAAGCTCTAGAACTGCTCGAGACTAAAACCCCAAACTGTATCCTCTTAGATTTGCTGATGCCGGAAATGGAAGGTCGGGAAGTCCTGCAAGCCATGCGCGATCGAGGATATAAAATTCCAGTGATCGTAATTACCGCAGACATTCAAGCTACCACCAAATCCGAGTGCATGGAACTCGGAGCCCTAGCAGTCATTCACAAAATGCCCAACTCAGACGAACTGACAGGGTGGATCAAAAAAGCTCTGGGTGCCAGCGAGGAGAGCGCCCCATGAAATTAAGCCCTCGAGAGCTCGATGCTTTGCAGGAACTCGTCAACATCGGGATTGGTCAAGCAGCAGGGATTTTGAACGACATGATCGAGTCTCCCATTCGCTTGCAAATCCCCTACCTCCAAATCCTATCTCCCGCCGACGTGCAAGAAGAATTAGAGCAGCACCTCAACGGCGAGCAAATCTCCGCCGTCCAGCTCAAATTCACCGGCTCCTTTGGAGGCATTGCCCAGCTAGTCTTTCCCACCAACAGCGCAGCCACGCTCGTGACCATGCTGACAGGGGAAGAAGTTGGAACTCACGACCTGGATTCAGTCAAAATTGGTACGCTGAGTGAAGTGGGAAATATTGTGATCAACGGGGTCATGGGTGCAATCAGCAACGTACTTCAGCAGCGCCTGAACTACTCAATTCCCAATTACATGGAAGGGACGATCGCCAGTTTGCTGGTATCTGGCGGTTTGACTGCCGATACAGTTGTTTTATTAGCCCAGACCCGTTTCATTATTGAAAAGCTTCACATTGAAGGAGATATCATCCTGATTTTCAATGTCAGTTCGTTTGACACCTTGTTGACTGCAATCAATCAACTTGCCGGGGGTCTATGATCGAGGAGAGCAAAACTATTAAGGAAAAGTTTGGGGTTCTCGACAGCGTACCAGTCGGCGTCTGCTTGCTGCGAGATGATTTTGTGGTGCTGTTCTGGAACACTTGTCTGGAAGAGTGGACAAAAATTCCCAGCAGCCAAATGTTGGGAACAAAAATCACAACTCATTTTCCTCACCTGAGTCAGCTAAAGTACGCAACTCGCTTCAAGCAAATCTTTGCAGGAGGCCCGCCAACAATTTTTTCTTCTCAAATTCACAAATACCTGATTCCGGCAGCTTGGCAAGACGGCCAGCAGCGAATTCAGCAAACTACGGTGACTGCTGTGCCGGCCCTGAAGGCTGGCGTTGCAGAACAGGAGATTAGAGACTGGGTTCTCCAGACTCTTGAGTTGGAAGCAGACGGTACTGCCGGAGTCCCAGAACTAACAAGTGCTTTTTTGTCTTCGGAATCTCCACCTTCAGTTTCGTCATCAATCTGGCCGGGGGTTAATTCCCCATCGTTCTACGCGCTATTGGTGATTCAAGACGTAACCGACCTCACCCATCGCATCCAAGCTTACCGCACAATGCGCGATCAAGCTTTAGAACAAGTGCAAGTGCGCCAGCGAGTGGAGGAAGAATTGCGATCGAGCCAGCATTTCATCCAGCAGATTGCTGACGCAGCGCCTTATTTGCTCTACATCTACGATTTGACCGAACAGCGCAACGTCTACGTCAACGGTCAAGCTTCTAAGTTGCTGGGCTACCCGCCACAGGAAATTCTAGAGATGGAAATGGCTTTGTTTTCCCGGTTAATCCATCCTGAAGATTCGCCCCTACTGGCGGGGCACCTACACAAATTTCCGCTGGCCGAGGAGGGCTGTATTTTGGAGTCGGAATATCGGCTTAAACATCGATCGGGCGAATGGCGCTGGTTCCGCTGCCGCGATCAAGTGTTCGCCCGCACAGCCGAGGGCCGGCCCAAACAAATTTTTGGTACTGCTCAAGATATTACCGAGTACAAGCGGGCAGAAGAGGCGCTGAGGCAGCAAAACGAACGAGAACTGTTGATGGCGACAATTACTCAGCACATCCGCCAGTCTCTCGATTTGGGCGAAGTGCTCAGTACGACTGTGAACGAAGTACGCCAGTTTCTGCAAGCCGATCGAGTGATGATCGTCCGCTTCAACCCCTGTACGGGCTGTGTCTGCGCTGCACCCGCGACGGGGGCGGTGACGGTGGAATCTGTAGCACCCAACTGCAAACCGATGCTGGGAGAAACCCTGGAAAAATTCTGTTTTGACGAGTTCTATCTGGAAGCGTACCAACATCGGGCGATCCGGCCGATCGCCGATGTCTTGGCCGCGGATTTGCCGCAATATCAAATTGACTTGCTGGCACAATTTGATGTCAGAGCTTATTTGGTAGTACCGCTAGTGCAAGGGGAGGACTTGTGGGGGCTGCTGATGGCCCACCAGTGCACTCCCCGACAGTGGATGCAGTTAGAAGTCGAGTTACTATCTTCTCTCGCCACCCAGTTGGCGATCGCGATCAAGCAAGCAGAACTCTATCAGCAGTTGCAAGCGGCCAACCTCAAATTAGAACGCTTGGCAACTTTAGACGAACTCACGCAGCTAGCAAACCGCCGTCGGTTCGATCAGTATTTAGAAATGGAGTGGCGCAGACAAGCGCGGGAACAAACGCCTCTGTCCCTGATTCTGTGCGATATTGATTCTTTTAAAAGTTACAACGATACCTACGGGCACCCAGGGGGAGACGAATGTTTGCGGCAAGTCGCCCGGGCGATCGGCAATGCAGTCGATCGCTCCGCCGATTTAGTCGCCCGGTACGGAGGCGAAGAATTTGCCGTGATTTTGCCGAATACCGCGATCCAAGGGGCCGTAGTGGTAGCCGAACACATACAGCTCAAAATCGCAGCTTTGCAGCTTCCTCACGCTGGTTCTCAGGTAAGTCAGTATGTCACTGTCAGTTTGGGCGTAGCGAGTATCGTTCCTGCATCTGAATCGGTCGCCGCCATTCTGATTTCCGCCGCCGATCAAGCGCTGTATCAAGCTAAACGACTTGGGCGCGATCGAATCCAACTTTACCAGCCCGATCCAGCATCAGGGAAGGCGATCGGCGGATCGCAATCGCCCCGCGTAGATTTTTCGCGATCGAACACTAATTGGCCCTCTCCCACAAGCGCTTGACTTCTTCAAGTATATTTGAATCAGGAGTTACTTCCAGCCCTCCTGCCGGATTTACCTCTGCCCCAGGGATATTTTCACTCCAAGGACTTTCGGGGACAGATTTCAAATCAAGGCTATTAATAATTGGCCTAAAGCCATACTTGACAAATATTTCTTGCTGCGGTTTTTCCGTCATAAAATTCAGAAATTTTCGTGCTGCTTCTGCCTTCGATTCATCAACATCACGACGAACAATAGCAGCAGTTGAAACAGTTTCGACCGTCGGATTTAAGTAATAAATTTGATAGGGTTTTCCTTGAGAGGTATTTGACTGTTTCCACCGATGCAGTGCAATACTTTCATAAACTGTAGCCACATCAGCATCGTTAGCCCCCCTAGCAATGAATTCTTGCAACAAAATATCCGTAGAACGTGGCGCGCTACTAACAGAACGTTTGACTATACTAAACAAAGATAGCACAGATTGACCATTTAAATTCGTTGAGTTGAGATTGCCACCTTGTTTCGACTCAGCCCACAAACTCAATGTTAATTGACCGCTGTTAGAACGATTTGGGTCAGTCATCACAAAATCAAAACTACCCCATTTTTTTTGACCTCCAATTTTCTCCCAGCTTCCTGCTAACATAGCTTGCTCTATCCTCGACCACTCAAAACGACCATTGGGGAAAAGGACTTTACCACGTTCCGGCCAAGCAATACCCACTAAAATAGTTTTAGCTACAGGTTTAGGCACGTCGTAAAAAGGTTCGCTGTTATTATTTTGTGTCCGCCAGCGACTGTTCAATTCTTTAATAATCGCACCATTAGCAGGAATCAGCACAGTTGGTTTAAAATCATTTTTATTATCAATAAAATTGTCAGCCATTTCTTGAGAGCCTCGAAATTTTAGCTCTAAATCAATGTTGGAATTTTCCCGTTGAAACTTAGCTGCGAGTTCCGGCATTATTTCTTGCAATTCCGTACCGCTGACAATCGTAATGGTCTGTTTGAAACCCGGTATAGGTGCATAAGTAAAACCGAGAGAAGCTAAGATTATACCGAGGGAAGTTAACAAAGACTTGCGTTTTTTTGTTGTGTTCATGGTTAATTGGTAATTGGTAATTGGGAATTGGGAATTGGGAATTGGGAATTGGGAATTGGGAATTGGGAATTGGGAATTGGGAATTGGGAATTGGGAATTGGGAATTGGGAATTGGGAATTGGGAATTGGGAATTGGGAATTGGTGGTAAATAACTAATGATTAATAACTAATGATTAATGACTAATGACTAATGACTAATGACTTAAGAAACTAATAAATCGGCACTTTCTTGAAAAATACGGAGACTATCACTCAATTCGCGCAATTCTGTAGTTTGTTCATAATTAGTTAAATCTGCACTTCTTAACTTATTTTGCAACTGCTGCAACACACCCGCTGAATCTTGAATCACAGTCGAAAGACTAATTGTTTGCGCTTGTCTAGCATCTTCTCCTTGGCGCGCCAGTTGAATATTGCGGGACAGACTTTTAGACAGTTCCATCAACTGTTCCTTAGCGATACCCCTGCTGCGGTCAATTTTCACTTTAACTTCATCTAATTGTCGTTGCAATTCTTGAGGAGAAAGCAAAGAATCATCTCCCTGCAAACGCCGCACCATACGATCGATCTTAACAGGAAGTTCCGCCGCGCGATCGCAACTATATTGAACCGCCACCAACAATTCCATATCCAAACTGTCAATCAAAAGCTTTCCAGCTTCCACTTGCAAAGAAATAGCCTTATCTGCTAACACTCTAGCCTGCTGCCGCACAGACTGCAATTCCCTCTCCAACCCTGGGTTATTCAAATTCAAAACTTCAGGTTCGCGAGACTTCAAGGTAATAGCACCCGCCACCGCAACAGCCGCAGAAATCGGCAACATTAACGCGCTAGGCAAGTTTAAAAAACGCACACCAGCGAATAAAACAATTCCGCCAGACAATACAGCTAAAGGATAATACAATGGATTGGCTAGTTTCATAATATAGCAACCTTCTGGGTGATTTGAACATTTTTAATTGCTGAAACAATTAATTTTATTGATTTGTGCTTCTTCCTTCTTCCTTCTTCCTGAATTTCCCCCCTTGGGGGGGGTTGACTTCTTCCTTCTTCTCCTTAAAATTCCACCTGCAAATCAGCCATCAATTTAGAAATAGTTTCCGGGTCTCCTTTTTTATAATAACCTCCATTTAACTTAGCTATTTGCTCCAAAGCTTGAGGATTAAATTCACCTTCCTTACCATAGCCTACGGTAAAAAATCCAATTCGCTGATCCGTAGAAAATCCACTTTTTTTCAATTCTTCCGAAAGTTGTTCCAGCTTAATACTAGAACCAGAATCTTCCCCGTCAGTCAAAATCAGAACAGCATTGATTGCATCTGGGCGCAAATTTTGTTGGAGCCAGTTGCGGGCGGAAAGCGTTGCGTCGTAAAGTTTAGTACCTCCATCAGCTTTGAGGTTGCTGACAAATTCTAAACCTTTATCCCGCCCTTGTTTGCTGCCATCTATGACTACAGGCGGACGAATTTGAGTGTCAAAATCAATTAGTGCTAGTTTGTCTTTTGAACCCAAACTATTAATATAAGTCTGCAAAGTATTCTGAACGGCAGTTATTTTCTGCCCCTCCATCGAACCTGATGAATCAACAACAACTACTACCAAAGAAGGTTTTTTAGCAAATTCCTGCCAAGACTTGAGCATCGCCTCGACAACTTCGGGTTTAGGAGGACGATAGGAATCGTAACTGGCTTTTGGATTTACCCCAAACTCAGCGGTAAACTTCGGCCCTAAAGCAACTCCCGGTATTCCGGGCCGTAATCCTAGGTTAGTGGCTAATTGCTGAATTTCGGGCGATCGCAAATACTGAATTACCTTCTCTCCCGCCACCTTTTCCTCGGCACTCACCCAAGGCGCATTCGGCAAAATCGCCCTCATATTCGAGGTAAACGTTGATTTGGGATAAACCGCCTCAAATCGAGTTTGACCAGGTTGTAGACCGGAATTGACCGCAATCACAGAAGATTCATAAACCGATCCTATAGATGCCCAAAACGGCCCATTTTGCGCCATCGCCTTCGCCAGAGAACTTGTCGAAACGCCGTAGCGGGTAATTTTCTTTTGAATTTGTTGCACCTGAGTTTGATAAGTGCTGACATCTTTTACTGTTAGCTGTTCGGGCCTTTTGCCAGAAACCTCGGCAAATTGAGCAGTCAAAGTCTGCAAGCCAGAATTAGAGCGAGTTGGGGCGGTGTGGACGTAGTGAATAGCAGTTGGCGGGCTGGATTTATCTAAGTCTCGATGAGTTTTTGCAGTTACTAGAGCCTTAAATAAATTGTCAACATTTTTCAATCCTTTAGCAATATCTGTCGGTGCCATAAACACCATCGGGCTATTTGCTAATAAGGGAGAATCAATAATTTCTGGAATGTATTTTTGCCCTGGGAATAGTTGATTCATTTGATAAATCAACTGAGCTTGATAAATCTCGCCATCTGCTGAAACTATAGTCGGAAATTCGGGAGAATCGGCGGGCAAAGTACCCGATTTGAGCTGTTTGGCTAGAGAAAGAACTGTGGTTACTACGTCCCCGCTGCCTTTTTCCTCGCAGCTCATGCGGTAAGCAGTGCCACTTTCGAGTTTTGGTTGCTGTTGATTAAATTTTTCGGCTGATTGTTTGCAGAAGTCTCCCAAGGCGCTACCAACTAACAATTTAATGGTCAATCCTTGAAAGTTATCCTGAGTGGTTGCAGTTTTGGGGTCGTTTGTCGGAACTTCCTCGCTGCTGCTGCAAGCACTGAGAAATAATAGTAATGTCAGGGAGGCGCTGAGGCGTTTAATGAGTTGAGGATTTTGGCGTTTCATAAAATTTCTCGGTATTGTCGATAGAATATTTAATTACTGATTTATCTAGCTTTACTGTAACAAATTGGTTCAGGCACTGGCTGCGGGCGAGAACCATTACGTAACATCATTTAATAGATCGCTGTTTAAGTCAATTCATAAATTCATTAATTGAGTTCATAAAATTCATGACCTTAAGTCATAAAAGTCATATTTTGGGGATTGGGGATTGGGGATTGGGGATTGGGCATTGGGCTATAATATCAATTCCGGCTGCACTTCTTATGATATAGAGGACACGGCAGTGCCGTGTCCCTACTACGATCAATTGTAGCCATGTCATCCGTTTAGATCATTCCGATGAAGAGCGGAATTGATCTAAACAAAAAAAAGTCAAAGGTAATAAAGCTTGTAGTAAAAACAAGATTTTTTACTTTTGACTTTTTACTTTTGACTTTTTAGTTATCTGGCATTCAACTCAAAATTCAAATCTCAAAACTCTTGCTTAGGGGGCTGCTGCCGCTCTACGGTTGGCGACAACGAGATTTGCTTGATATTCTGTGGCTTTTTGCTGAGCCTTTTGATGATTCTGGCTGGTTGGTGGCACGCTTCTCATCAAGTCAACTGCTTTTTTCCACTCGCTGGCGACTGCAATCCACTCATTTTGGGATTGAGCTGTCTGGGCCAGCTTTGCTGCACTCTGAGCCTGATTCACGGCTTCTCTCCAAGAGTCAGACTTTGGCGGGGTGGCTTTGGGTGTGGCAGAGGCTGCCTTGGGTGTGGCAGAGGCCCCTGGGCTTGCTGGCTTAGCAGCATTGGGAGCAGCTTTAGGTGCAGGAGATGAGGCTTTGGGGGGGGGCGAAGTGGCAACCGGGGCGACCGGTTCTGGGTTCGAGCCACCGCCGAAGGGGAAAGTTTTAGTCAAGAAAAGCCCTGCGATCGCCGCCAGAGGCACTAAGATACCCACAGGTATTACCCATTTGGGGAATTGTTTTTTCGGCGGAGGCGGGGCTTCATCTTCGTCTTCGTCTTCGTCTTCCTCGTCGTCTTCGTCGTCATCTCGATCGAATTCTTCCTCTTGATAATAGTCTTCGCCTTCGGACTCGACATCCTCTAAACCTACAGAGTCGTCAGGCATTTCACTCTCGGAGGCGTAAAGCATTGGCTCTGAGGGCATCAGCTCTATTTCATCTTCCCACGCAGCCGAGCCGTCACCTGTTCGACGCCCGTAAACTTTGACAGTGTGAATTGATTCGACTCCCAAGTTCGTCATCCCGCTGCGGATGAAATCGACCAATGCCATTTGACTCGGTACTTTGTCTGACTCCAGAATTATATGGAGGCAGCCGTTGTCCCGCGTCACATCGGCGTTGATGCCTTTGGGTGTGAGTGTACGGTTGATGCTAGATGCGATCGCTTTTGGATCGCCCTGCTTGAGAAGTTCCCGCAGGTTCTGTTGTGTCATGGGTAGCGCTCTTTTTTTGGGGGGGTGGAGAGCCGGCAAATAATATTAACCGATCGGCATTCGGCGGCGGACAATATTTATTTACCACATTAACTTCTACTGTGGCATTCTGAGATTATTTCTGCTATCCACTCAATATTTTTTGCCCGCTCCTGGCATCAAGCGTATACCAGAGCTCGAAATTTCTTGTAAAAATTTACAATTACAATCAAGCAATTTGGTCTCTTGCGGCCGGATTCATCCGTGGAGCTATAAAAAAGCTCCAAATCCCGATCGCCACCCCTCGGATCGATCCGTGGGGTCACTTTCTTCAAATCTAAAATCTAAAATAGATTGACGGCCCGCGGATGCTGCCTGGAGCGGAGATTAGCGAAACAAGCCAGAAAGTTCTATAACTTTGGTTTGCAGGGTTGAGATTTCTTCCCTGCCCCGCTTTAGAGAAGCTTCTAAGTCCAGCAACAAAGGCAAACTTTTTTGCAGTTTTTCTAAGCTGGCGTTCTTGACTTCTTGGCGAAAATAGTATATGCGTTTTGGATTTCCGAGGTCTAGAGCTTGAGCAATTTTATCATCGCGATCGCCCGCTTCGATCATCGCCTTTACCCACAGCCAAATCCGAAACTTACCAGTCAAGCCTGCCACAATCCTCAAACCAGGCTCGTTCCGGGCGGTTAAGCCCGCCAATAACTCCAAAGCGGTGGAGGTTTTGCCCTCCCGAATCGCATCGGCTAGCTGGAATGTATTCTGGGCGTGACAGTGTACCAATGCTGCCACTTCCTCGGGGTTGAGAGGTTGGCTGCGGTTGCCGGCAAACAGCAGCAATTTTTCCATTTCGCTGTATAGCCCGCGGGTATCGCTACCAATGGATTCGGCCAAAAGTTCGATCGCCGTTGCGGTCAATTTGACATTCATTTCGGCGGCGACTTGGCGCACCCGCTGGGCTAATTCTTTGTCATTCCAAGGCGGAATCGGTGAAAATTCCCGCACTTGGGCGGACTTGGCCAGTAATTTGGTAGACTTGAGCCGGCTGTCTGGTTTTTTGATGGATGTCAGCAGCAATACTGTGGTGTCGGGAATCACCGGCAGCGTCCGTTCAAATTGCGCTAACAGTTCTGGAGAGCACTGCTGCGTTACAGTCGTATTTGCCAGCCAGACAAAACGGCTGCCAGTCCCGAAGGGCGGCGTTAAGGCTCGATCGAGTCCTTCGACCACAGCATCGGCTCGATCGGCAATAATTTTGTCATAGTTAAAACTAGCCCAGTTGGGGTCGAGGACAGAGGAGCGCAAACTTGTGACTGCTTGCCCGATCGCAAAGTCGTCTTCCCCCCAAAAAAGGTAAATTTGCATGAATAACGCTCAGTAGCCGAAAAAATCAGAGTTCCACGCCCCGCTTGTCCAACATATCCTGAATCGGACTGTTGTTCGCCCTCGGCATAATATAAAATTTGGTGTGGGAGTATTATGTCACCGCGAGGAAATCAAGATTGGATGATACTTATCAAGCTTACGTAAATCGGGTGGCGCGAATGACGCTGCTGGACTCCTACAAGTCCCAGGTGGAACACATTCAGGAATCTCCTAAATTTAAGCCCGACGAAGCCGGCCACCGAGATCCTGTACCTTTTCCGGGTTATTCGGTGATTACGCCACCTGCGGGGGAAGATTCAGAAAATGCTGAACTTTATAGTAATTTGCACTCGATCCAACAACGGCTATTGCAGGAAATAGGGGACGGTGCGATCGTGGCACTTCCTCCTGATAGCTTCCATTTAACCGTGGCCGATTTGATTTGGAGCAGCGCTTTTCGAGATGCCTCTGATCAAAATCCAGAATTTGAGGGGCAACTGCGCGAGCTTATGAAAGATCGTTTTGCCGACTGCAAACCCTTAGCGGGCGGCCCTCCCATTCGCTGGATCGTGCTCGGGTTGATGGTGATGACTAGAGCTGTGGGTGTCTGTTTGGCACCGAGTGACGAAAACTCTTACAAGCAAATTCTGGAGTTTCGCCGATCGATCTATCAAAATCCCGATTTAATTGCTTTGGGAATCGAACAGCAATATCATTTTACGGCACACATTACTCTGGCTTATTTTGGGGACATCGGGCCGAACCTAGACCGCGCTCGTCTGTGCGCCCTCATGTCTGAGTTAAACGAGCAATGGCTCGACACGCCCCAAGAACTGTGCGTACACCGAGCCGAACTGCGGAAGTTTGACGACATGACCAGTTACGTCCGACAACCGGATTGGCCTGTTTTTGAGTTTTAACGAAGGAAGAGGGAAGAGGGAAGTTCGGCAACGGATTCGCTCAACGGATGTAATGGATGTAACGGATGTCGGGAAGAAGGAAGAGCAGCGATGTGAAGATTTTTTCCCATCTCCCACTCTCCCCATCTCCCACTCTCTCGCTGACTCTCCCCCTCTCCTCCTATCTTCTTCCCCTACTCTCTCCATTGCCTATTAAGTGCTTTAATTATTTGTGCTTGGCAACAAAGTCAAGCAAAAAACTTATGAGAAACCAGGAAAAATCAGTTATTCTGGTTTTTTACTTTTTGTTTAAAAAGTGACAGTACACGTTGTTGGTATCGGTTTAGATGGAGCTGCTGGGCTGAGTGAATCGGCGCGGCAGGTGGTAGAAATGGCCGCTCTGTTAATAGGGAGCGATCGCCATTTGAGCTATTTTCCCCAGCATGACAGAGAGCGCTGGGCCGTGGAAGATTTGACCGCAGCAATTCTCGAAATTCGGCGCCATTTGGCAACCCAAACCGAATTAGAGCCGGATGCTGGGTCGATCGTCATTTTAGTCGCCGGCGATCCGCTGTTCCACGGCTGGGGAAAGCTGCTAATTTCCCAACTACCGCCAGATAAATTGACATTTCACCCCCATGTCAGTTGCGTGCAGTTAGCTTTTAATCGCTTGCAAATCCCTTGGCAAGACGCTCATTGTGTAGGCTCTCAAGCACGCTATTTTGAGGAGCTGACAGCGAAGCTGAAGCTAGGTGTGGAGAAGATTGCCGTCCTTGCGGACGAAACTCGAACTCCGGCGGCCATAGCAAATTTGGTAAAAGCTCTAGATTTGCCGACGCGCTACGAGTTTTGGGTTTGCGAAAATTTGGGTTCGGCAGAGGAGAAAGTGGGTATCCGTTCTCTGGAATCCTTACTGAGAGAGTCTTTTGCACCGCTGAGCGTGGTGGTGATGCTGCGGCAGTCCCCCCCGAGGGCTGAACCTTTGGATTTGGCGAAGTTGCCTTTGTTGGGCGTTCCCGATGCAGCTTTTATCGGTTGTGGCGATCGCCCGGGTTTGACGGTTGAACGGGAAGTGCGGGTGTTGGTGTTGGCTCAATTAGCCCTACAACCAGAACAAGTTGTTTGGGATGTGGGCGCGGGTAACGGTTCTGTGTCGATCGAAGTTGCTCGTTTATTCCCGCAATCTGAGGTGTACGCGATCGAACAAACGGTTTCTGGTACTTCGGCGATCGAATTTAACTGCGGCCGTTTTGGGCTGCAAAATGTAGTCTCGATTCACGGAACCGCCCCGGAAATCTTGCATCGCTTGCGTCAGCCGCATCGGATTTTTATCGGCGCTACTGGGGGAGGGTTGACTAAAATTTTGGGCGTTTGCGCGCTGCGGCTGCTCCCGGTCGGCTCGATCGTGCTGGCTTTGTCTGCTTTGGAAGATATTGCTACTGTTTTGAGCTGGATGGGCGATCGGGTGCGCCGGGAACCGCACTGGAGTTACCGAGTTGTGCAAGTGCAGTTATCGCGATCGGTGGCTGGGGAGAATTCAACTCGTTTTGACGCGCTGAGTCCGATCGCGATCGTGACGATCGATCGACAGTTGAATTAAGGTCTGAATTTTAACCGCAAATTAATGCAGGTTAATGGGTGTGTTATCTGTGTTTTTTTGTGGTTTTAGTTCTCACTTGATTGAATCTAATCTTTTTTTACAGCAGAGCGCACAGAGGAAAAGAGGAAGAGAATTGATAATTTTAAAGGGGCTTGGGGTACTAGAGCGCCAGTCCAGTAAAAGAGGTTGACAAAAAGCATCAAGTATCAGCTACAAAAAACTCACGGTGATGCACCCAAAACTCAAGTTGCAACCCACATTCCGCACCCCAACTGGCACATAGGCGGATTGAGGTAGTAAAAGTGAATTATCCGAGATAATAGTGAGTAAAAAATACTTAAAATATCTGTGCAACGAAAAAAATGAGACAGAATTACCTAACATTCATTTAGAATTCCTCCCGGAATAGAGCCTCGGACTATAATTTGATTGAATTAGTCTGGCATTCGACAAAAGAATATATTGCAAATTGACTTTTTACATCAATTGAAGAGCTAGAGTATTTATTACATCGCCTATTAAATGAAGGAGAGTTAATTATTAAATGGGATCGAAAAATCCAAAACAAGGGGAATGCTTGTATCACAGTTTAAATGTGCAACAGCTTATTAGTGAGTTGCAAGTTTTGCCGGAGTAACCTTTGACCTAAAGTATAAACCAACAAATATAAACCCGTTACCAAAGTTAAAGCCTCGATTCTTTCCGGCGACTTCAGAAACACGCTATCCGTAAAAAATAGCGGGTCTTTCAGGAATCCAAACCCTCTCTGCTGCCTGCTGTTCCTTATATTTCACAATCATTTCACTTCTGATTTAATTGCTCTGCATCCAGCACATTAGTAGCTAAGATAAATCTGCCACTAGCTTTGGTTATGCGGGCGATCGCATTAGCATCTAATTCCAGTTTTGCTTCAGCTTTAAATATCAAGCTAGAGGTAGATTTGTCATGAGAAATTATCGAATTAGTAGCTGGTTTTGCTGTTACTTGTCTGCTGCTAATTTGGGTTAAATTATGATATTTTAGTTGTTTGGATAAACGACTTGCTGCTGAGTCCAGCATCGGCTGAACAAGCAAATTCAATATTTGATAACTCTCGCAACTTTTTCTGACCCTCAATTTCAGCTTTTTTGAGGTTTTTTTCTAATTTACGTTGGTCAGCATCACGACGCAAACTGCTCTCTACTACTAACCATCTTTGTGTAATTCCACCATAATTCAATACGGTTTACTTAACACTATTTATGCGCCGGAGATCCCCCTAAATCCCCCTTAAGAAGGGGGACTTTCACCCCCCCTTTCCCCCCCCTTGAAAAAGGGGGGTTAGGGGGGATCTGTCTTAAGTGAACCGTATTGCACCATAATTACTTTTGTGTTCTGACCAAATATCCCTCTTTTATCACTCGCCGCATTAAAAAAGTAAGAAATAAGCCAGATTAAGCAGAAGAATACAAGGGTTGAAATTGATTCATTGCATCAATTAAATGCTTAAACCCAAGCAATAAATTAGAATTAGGGAATATTTACAGCCAAGGATTAATCAACCAAAATAGAAGCATAGGTTGGATAACTAAACGAAAATTATTCAACGTATTCTTCCACCCACTTTTTTGATTCCATTGTTGATTAGCCGACAACTTAGCAGAATTATTGTTGGGATTAGATTGATTTCTATCGCCAAGATTTAAGGATAAAAAAGCGGGAGAATTTAAACTAATCATTGTGTAGACACAAAAAATAATTGACCACCACTTTTCAATGTTCTTAAAATTAGTAAAACGATAGTCTGTCCAACCTAATTCTTGTTTACATTGCCGAAAGCCATATTTTACCCATGTTCTTAATCCATAA
>JANPMV010000004.1:0-35139 GCA_031427135.1 Cyanobacteria bacterium VAR_87_metabat_62
TGCGAAGGGAAGTCCAAATGCCATCAGATGTCCTTGTGCCATCTTGGTAGCACCTTGGAATGCGTCAGCACTTGTAGTTGCATTGAGCGTCTGCGACATTTGAAGAGGTGTAAAAATATGCCTTTGTAAGTAGGCTGAGAATGGCTGTTTACTCACCACTTCAACAACTCGCGCCAACACTTCGTAATTGGGATTGAAATAGTGGAACTGAGCGCCGGGTAACGCAACGGGACTTGCTCGACTGAGGCTAGTAACGCGATCGCCAATTGTTGTTGCTTGAGAAACCTGCAACTCAGGAAAGCCTACGTCAGATAAACCACTCACTTGATTGAGGAGATGACGAATGGTAATTTTGGCAGAGATCGCTGGATCAGTCACGGTGAATTCTGGTAGATAAGTTTGCACGGGTGAATCCAGATTAATTTGTCCCGCTTCAACTAGCTGCATCACTGCCATTGCGGTAAACGATTTGCTCATCGAAGCAATCAAGAATTGGGTCTGTGCTGTAACAGGCCGCTCGTTGTTTGCTGTACTGTATCCCTTAACGTGCAACACTTGGTTATTGTGAGTAATGGCGAGTGCCAAACCAGGAATGTGATGAGTCTTCATTTGAGTTGTGATGAAGCGATCGATCCTATCATCCAAGTCCAGTTGGTTTGCACTGCCCTTGAGGTTGAATGTGATGACAATCAACACACTCAGGAATATCAAAATCGGGCGGAAAAGTTTATTCATTGGGTTAGATTTTGTTTATTTCGATAAAGCATAATTCGCCCTACAATAAACGCGATTAAGATCGCTACTTCTGCTAGGCTGCGATCGCTATTCAACTATTATCTATAGTCGTCCATCTAAATAAGCCTTACTCCTGATCAGAATGAATCGCTCTCTTTTTCGGCGTTTCTACAAGCACAGAAATCACGAGCAAACTTAGCCCAATGATTTTGATCGAGGCGTTTACTGCGTGTGCATACTCCCATTGGTCACGATAGCGCGTCCAATCTGCTGGAACGGGATTCGTTAACCATTTGGCGAATGCAGCATTCATTGGCGCAACAAACACGATCCAACTCACAAATGCCAGCACTAATAGAATCGCTCCGCCCAACGTCCAGTAGAAAGTTGAACCATGTTTGCGAACAAGAAATGCCAGCACAATTGCCGTAAGAATAGCTGTAATTTCAAAAGCTGCACCGACTGAGCCAAACAACTTATAAACATTTTCAATAACCGTCACTCTCACCCAAAGTTGCTGGTCAAACTGCATTCTTTGTGGCAACTCTAGCAAATGTGCCATAGACAAACTCAGACTAAATGAAGCCAGCATAAGTGTGATGAATCGCCAAGATCGGATGAATGTCATTTTGCTCTACCTCACAATAGTAATTCATACACTTTCGAGAATGTCTAAACCTGAAAAGTCTCCCGATCTAAAGCCGATTAGGGTTGGTTTTTATAGCTCATAACTCGATCGCTCGATGAGCCTGATGCGCCTTAAGTTGTGCCCGTAATTGGGCAATTTCAGCCGCCATATCGAGCACCATTGCTGCTCCGACCAAGTTCAAGCCCAAGTCTTGACGCAAGCGCTGAATCTGAGCAAGTCGAGCAATTTCGCGGCGATGTAGCATTGAGCCGATCGCCTCAATGACCCCTAACTCAACATAAACTTGTACAATTGCGATCGAAGTTTCCGTCACAAATGCCGCATATTCAAAGGTGTAAAGTTGCTCGCCTTCGAGTGAAACCACGATAGTTGAAAGGCTGAAGCTCATAATTTAATCTCCTCTAACTGGGCGCGGGGGTTAAAGTTGGTATTGGCCTGGATTTTTTCGTAGCATTCTTGCTCGATCGCACTTAAGTCTTTTGGCGTGACAATCAGGAGTTTAGCGAGTAAATCACCGCGTCCCCCTTTTTGCAATGTCCAGCCTTTGCCGCGCAGTCTGAGCGATTGTCCCGATCGCACTCCTTTAGGCACTTTCATCGTCACGCTACCATCCGGTGTGGGCACGGTAATTTCTGCCCCTAAAACCGCTTCATCCGGGCGAATTGGCACGTCGCAAACGAGGTCATCTCCCTCGAATCGGAAGCAGGAATGCGGCAAAAGCTCGATCGTCAGATACAAATCGCCACGCTGTTGAGAAAACGGGCTAGCGCGGCCTTTACCCTTGAGGCGAATGCGACTACCTGGTTTTGCGCCTGCGGGAATGCGAACGTTGATGGTTTCATCGTCGAATTGCAGGCGTTTTTGGACACCGTGAAACGCTTCGGAAAATGTCAGGGCGATCGCAGCTTCGCTATCCGGTGCGGGGGCTTGGGAGCGAAATCCGCCACCAAAATCATCAAAGCCGCTGGTTGTGTTGGTTCTGCGTTGCGATCCGTTTCGCGATCGACCTAATAAATCGTTGATAAACGAATCAAAGTCGGCATACTGATCGAAGTCAACCGTCCCAGGATTAGTTCCTCTGGATGGTGGTGCTTCACTGTAAGCAGGTTGGTTCCAATGTTCGCCAAAGCGATCGTATTTGGGCCGTTTTTCTGGATCGGAAAGTACCTCATTTGCTTCATTCAGGTCTTTGAATTTTGCCTCTGCGTCTTTATCTCCAGGATTTAGATCGGGATGATATTTACGAGCAAGTTTTCGGTAAGCTCGTTTGATTTCTTCGGGAGTTGCTGTTTTGCTGACTCCTAGGATGATGTAATAGTCTTTAAAATCTGTTGCAGTTGGCATTTTTGACCTTTTAAATTGGGTATATCTTTAGTTGAGAAGTTAAATGATTGGCTATAAAGAGTCATGTTATTTTGTTATAGCAATTCCGGTAGGATGAGAATGATTTAACCGCAGAGAACATAGAGAAGAGAGGGACGAATAATTCTGACGCTAACGGATTTGATCTAACTTTTTTATGATTTCATAGGGTTAAGCTTATTTACGCTCTATCCCTCTAATTAGAATCGAAATCACACTAAATAAATCAACCAATAGACAGATATTTGACTCATACTTTCTAAGTGCAATCTCTATCCATAGAAATAGCAGCAATAAAGAATGAGGACACGGCACTGCCGTTTTCCTACAATTAATTGGGTAGGGACTAAGGCACTCGCGGTCTCCTCCGTTTCTATCTCAGTTCACAGCAATAAAGAATGAGGACACGGCAGTGCCGTTTCCCTACAATTAATCGGGGTAGAGACTAAGGCTAAGCCGTCTCCTCCGTTTCTATCTTTATATCTTCAACAACAAGATTATCAGAAATCAAAACAGGTAGAGGTTCAGAAGCTTTTAAAGACCAGGTACGATCGGCGGTTAAATCCAAAATAGTCTGGTGATAATTACTCAAACTTTCTCGATGTCCAATGCTCAAAAATGTCATACCAGAGTCTTGTAACTGTTGGTACAAATGTTTTTCATTGTGAGGATCTAGGGCGCTAGTAGCCTCATCTAAAATTGCGTAACTAGGTTGATTGAGCAGCAGACGTGCGAAAATTAGGCGCTGTTGTTCTCCTAAAGATAGAAGCTCTGCCCAGTTTTGTTCAGTGTTAAATCCTCCATGAGTTTGCTCTAACTCGGGTAAATTTACCTGCATCAAAATTTGCCTTAACTGCGAATCTTCAACTTCTGCATCCATATTTGGATACAGCATTTGATCTCGTAATGTGCCTAAAATCATGTAAGGCCGCTGCGACAAAAACAACATTTCATTCAGGGTAGGCCGCAAAATTGTACCAGTCCCTGCATCCCACAATCCAACGATCGCCCTTAGCAAAGAACTCTTCCCGCAACCGCTAGGCCCTCTCACCAGCAAACCCTCGCCAGTAGAGAGTTTCACCGATATATCCTCCACCAAAGTCCGTTGACGGTTCGGTGTTTGGAGGGTCATATTTTCGATCGCCAGTCGATCGGCAATTTCAGTCGCGATCGTTGTTTTTTCAACGCCGTCAGACTCTTGAGCAGTTAAGTGATGAGTTTCCAAACATTCTAAAAAGGTGTATAAACGCTCGACACCCGCGCCAAAAGTAGCAAGGGATTGAAAGCGTGCCACAATTAGATTGAGCGAGAAAAAGACTCGAATGAAAGCTCCTTGCGCCTCGGTAACTTTCCCAACTTCTAAATCACCCGCAAAAATGCCGGGGGCGACTACAATTGCTGGCAAAATGAACGGGATAAATTCATAGGCGTTAGTCAGGATATTGAGATTCAACTCCCAAAAAATTAAGCGCTTGAAGTTATCAAAAGCTTCGACAAATCTGCCTTTTATGCGATCGGACTCGCAGTCTTCTCCCTGATAAAAGGCGATCGCCTCAGCATTTTCTCGCACCCGCACTAAACTAAACCGGAAATCGGCCTCTTTTTTAAGCTGCCCAAAATTGAGTCGCATTAAAGGCTTCCCGAATACCCCAACCGTCGCCAAGGTTCCAACCAGCGCGTAGAGTACCAAAAACAAGATTAACGGCTTAGAAATGCCCCAGAGCACGCCACTAAAGGCCGCTACGGCTAACAAAGAATCAACTACCGCCAGCAGTAGCTTTAACGATTCTTGGGTAAAGCTTTTGACATCTTCAGCAATCCGCTGATCTGGGTTATCGATGTCAGCATCGGCATGATTTAGATTGTAAAATGCGCGATTCTGGAAATAGCGATCGACAAAACGGTTAGTCAACCATCGCCGCCACTCCAAGCCCAGGCGATCGCGCAAATAATCATAGCCTGCATAGAGTGGTGCATAAATGACTAATGTTCCGCCAAAAATTAGAATTGTTTGCCAAAATCTAGCTTCATCGTGAGCAGACAATGCCGAAATTAGCTCGCCTCGCTTGTTGTTTAGCAGCACGCTCAGTCCCGTGTAGCCAAAGGATAACAGGATGACTAATAGCAATAAGCCGCGCGCGCGCCATTTTTCGTCGCTTGACCAGTAAGATTTGGCGATCGCCCAGAACTGTTTGAGTATAGTTAGATTAAATCGTTGCATTACTTTTATTCATACAAGGTTGCTCGCCTATTTAATATAATAGGAAAATAGGATTGAAAGCGCAAAAATTCCAAATCTTGGCTTTGAAAAATAGCAGGTGTGTCAAACTGTGTCCAGGAAAGATGGCAGCGCGATCGGCAAGGAGTAGTAGCGGAACATCGCCCCTCGTTCCATAAATTGCTCCATCACCAGCAATCTTTACTGATTACTTTCAAGTATTGCCTTCGCCTGCAAAAGTCCTTGAATATTCGTGCCGCGATCGCTGCTAGCTGTTAAATAGATGGGTTCACCATTGGAGTTAAATAATACCCTCGCATCTTTGACATTAAAACCTCGCTGTGGTATGATATACACGAATAAAGCAAGATAGTGATTAGAATGCTGATCAATAACCACACTGGGATAAATTTACTGGGTTTGAGCGATCGCCCAAAACTCACGACTCACAGTAATAGCGATCGCATACTACAAAACCTTTAGCAGATAGATAATTGAGGCGATCGCCTAAAAATCACGACTCACAGGAATAGCGATCGCAAAGTCAAAAAGCTGATAAATGATCGCCTAATAATCACGACTCACAGGAACAGCGATCGCCTTTAACAGATTGATTGTTAATGCGATCGCCGATTAAGGAAAACTTCGTAACTCAACAAAGAGTGATCACACGACAAGATCGGCGAGTACACTCATAGAAATTTAGTAACATCTAGTAATGGTAACTGACCAGATTCGTATAATCCTTCAATTTGTTTCATATATTTGTTTAATTTATCTAAAACATAGCCAGCGAGAACATTAGGTGCTTTCTTTATTGTATAGTGCATTTCTATACAGATATATTTTTCACCATTGACGTTGACTAATATATCTGGCCTTATATTTTGTAACCAAGGATGTTGTTGCTCAGAAGTAAACGACAGCTTGGAATTATCAGAACAAGCATTCTGTAAAGCCATTGAAAGTGCTTTATTGAAAGGCTGATCGCTATTTTCAACAATATATTTATTAAGTTTTTCAAATATAGGTTTTGCTGTTTTAAGTGCTTCAGGATTTTTTCCACTTCCGCGTTTTCCTTTTCTTTGTGGCAAACCTGCCAATTGACGATAGGCTGGTGATGTTTTCAATGTTTGACGAGCTTGAGATTTCTCAAACCAGTGATCAGGAACGCCCATGTCTTTAAATTCTTTTCGCGTAATAGAAATACCTGCTTCTTGTGCATAGGCAACTATACAACTCACAAATGTATTTGTTGGCAGATAAAGAATCTTGGTGTTTAACACGCCATTTATTGCAAGCGAAAGTCGCTGAGGCTTCCAATCTGCTTCTCTCTGATTATTCTTTATATAAACTGATAGCCTATTGTAATCAGCATTCCAAGCTTCATCCATTATATCTGGTGAACTTTTGGTAAAAGCACTGATAACATCTTCCGCCTCCGTATAACAAACCATGAACCAAACTTCTGTTGGCTTAGGAACAGTTCTCATCACATTGTTAATGTAATCAGTTTTTTTCTCCCATTCCGTTTTGATCTCTCTGAGGTAATTCCTAATAATCTGTTTTGGTTTTGGCTTATTCTTAAAATCTTGCATAATTCGTTCAAAATCTTCATCATGCAGTTGGTAGTCATAATGAGTTCGACCTTGATTGAAAAAACCGATCGTATTCTTTGCAATTTTCGTATATTCTTCGACTGGTGGGCCTGTAAATTCAATTACAGGAATTCTTGAATGGAAAATTGTGCTAGAAAAACTTGATGCTGCTGTTTTCATACCTTCAAGATCTTTTTTTTCCGTGACTGGCCACACGACAAGAATAGGAGCATGACGAAGTAAACCATTCAAGTCTCTAAAAAATGCTCTAACATTGCTTAAATCCTCATCTTCTAAGCTTTCTAAATAGTCGATAATTACACAAATTCTTGCATTATCTTGCTGGGCAATATCTTCTTTTGCCTTTTTTGCTATTTGACTTATTCGAGCATATAATTGCTTTAGTTTTACCCAAGGTTCATCAGGATTAGTTAATTCAATTGCATTGATAGAAGTTATACTTTTAATTGGGATGTGAGATCGCCACTTTAAGGAGCTAACAAATGTTGATTTCCCAACTCCTGAAATACCATACAAAAATAGAAGATATCCACATCTTTTCATGTCAGATACTATCTGAATAATTTGTTCTTCAAATTCTGTAACAGGAACAATAAATTCTGCCATTTTTGCAATATCTGCGCCTACCCCGTCCACTGCCTCCTCATAAGTCAGGGGTAATATCAACTCTCTAGCATCACTATTTTCCAAAATATGACCTCAAAAATGTATTCTAAAAATATAAATTCTAGCGTGTTTTAGCTTAGAATTATCGATGTGATCGCCGATATTGTAACTCGGATTAAGGAACGCAACTATGGGAAATGATAACCTTATTTTGGGTTACTGCGTGCCGACTCAAGTGTGATCGCCGATCTTGTAGGCACACGATAACTTTTTTTTTGCTAATTGTCAAATTACTGCGAGCATTTTCTCTGATGAAGTGCGATCGCCTCTGGATTTAAAAAGCGATCTCATCAACTTTATTATAACGCGATCGCCTAAAAATCACACATCACAGTAATAGCGATCGCAGATTGATTAAACTTGACCGATCGCCTTCACCGCAGCAAGATACCGCTCCTTCACATTTTTGTAGTCCAACTCCTCCGCAATTCCTTCCACACTACCACGTTCAATCATATCTGCATGACGCTGTAGTGTGGTTCGCTCTGGTATTCGGTGAGTAAAGGGCGCGATCGCTGATCTTGTAGGTTAAGTGCGATCGCCTAAAAATCACGACTCACAGGAATAGCGATCGCTTTAGGGTGAGTTAATGAAATGTAACGCTCCTTATTTTTGTTTGAACGAAAGCATTCTGTTCGGAAATGTAGGGAGTGAGAGATTTTCCCAGCACATCAAGGTAAAAACTTCGCTACACAATCGATCGCACTAATCCACCTTCGACTCGCAGGGCAGCCCCATTAATCGCAGAGGCTAAAGGACTGGCAACAAACGCAACTAACGCAGCAACTTCAGAGGTTGAAGCAAATCGCTGAATCAGCGAAGATGAACGATTGCCAGTCCAATTCCACCCGTTGAACCACTGACCAATGCAACCTTATCTGATAGTTTGAAATTCATACTTTGTTAAACCAATAAACGTCAAACAATTCTCTACAACTTGGGTTAAATTAATTATCGCCACCTAATCCAACTTCACCACCATTTTGCCAAGATTTTTCCCTTCAAAAAGACCGATGAATGCGGCTACAGCCTGGTCAATTCCTACTACCACTGTTTCCTGATTCTTCAATTTTCCAGCTTGGAAATAACCGCCCACTTCCTGTTCAAATTCGCCTTGACGATCGAGCCAATCACTAACGATCATCCCTTTCATCGTCAAGCGTTTGCCGATCGTATTAAATAGATTGTTCGGGCCCGGCTGCGGCTTGTTGTAACCGGAGATGCTGCCGCAAGCGATAATCCGCCCGTGCACGCGCAAGGCAGAGAGCGCCGCTTCCAAGGTTTCCCCGCCTACATTGTCGAAATAAACATCAATCCCGTCCGGTGCGGCTTGGTTCAATTGTTCGAGGATAGGGCCAGAATTGTAATTGAAAGCGCGATCGAATCCGCATTCTTCCAGCAGAAACTTGACTTTTTCGGCTGAACCTGCTGAGCCGATAACCTGACATCCGCGCAATTTCGCCAGTTGTCCAGCCACATTTCCAACAGCACCCGCAGCACCGGAAATAAAGATCGCGTCGCCAGCTTTAACATCTACCAAATTCAACCCCACCCAAGCCGTCATCCCCGTCATTCCCAGAGCACCAAGGTAAACCGACAGCGGTTGAATTTCACGGTTGACACGATGCAATTCTTTGGGCGCTGCGGTGAAGTATTCCCGCCAGCCAAAGTTGGAAGTGACGACATCACTCCTCTTGAATTCTGGGGCACGCGATTCGATGACTTCACCGACTGCGCCGCCTTGTAAAACTTTACCTAACTCGAAGGGCGGAACATAGGATTTGCTCTCGTTCATGCGTCCGCGCATATACGGATCTACCGAAAGATAGAGATTTCGCACGAGTATTTGCCCGTCTTGAAGCGGCTTGATTTCGGTTTGGGCGATCGCAAAGTTATCTGCGGTTGGCATTCCCTTGGGGCGGGAGACTAACTGAATTTCGCGGCTGATTATATCTGTCATATTTTTTATCCTTGATGTTAAACGGGAGTTGGTTGATCCAGTGGCTTTAGCCACTAGATCAACCAGCGAAACGGCGATTAAAATCGCTACTTTATCAGAGCGGAAACAACTTATTAAGCCTGTTTTAACGATGCCATATCAATAACGAAGCGATATTTCACGTCGCTTTTCACCAGGCGATCGTAGGCTTCATTGATTTTCTGAATCGGGATGAGTTCGATATCCGAAGTGATGTTATGCTTGCCGCAGAAATCCAGCATTTCCTGAGTTTCTTTGATGCCGCCAATCAAGGAGCCGCTGAGACTGCGCCGACCAAAAATCAAGCTACTGACATTCAGCGAAAGTGGTTCGGCTGGTACGCCGACTTGGGTGAGGTTGCCATCGCGTTTTAATAGAAGCAGGTAAGCGTTGATATCGTGTTGCGCCGATACAGTGTCGAGAATGAAATGGAAACTATTCAGATGTTTTTTCATCTCGTCGGCATTCTTGGAATTGACGACTTCATCTGCTCCGAGCCGCAGGGCATCTTCAACCTTGTTCGGCGAGGTGGTGAATACGACGACATGGGCGCCGAAAGCCTTCGCCAATTTCACCCCCATGTGTCCCAGTCCACCGAGTCCCACAACACCAACTTTTTGACCTTCGGTAACATTGTTGCGGCGCAATGGGGAATAAGTGGTGATTCCAGCGCAAAGCAGCGGGGCGACGGCGGCGAGATCCAAATTCTTTGGAACTTGCAGCACAAAGGCTTCATCTACGACGATGCTGTCAGAGTATCCCCCAAAAGTCATCCCACCAACGTGTTTGTCGGGGGAGTTGTATGTGAAAGTCAGGTTGTCGCAAAACTGTTCCAAGTCTTCCTCGCAGTTGGCACAAGTGCGACAGGAATCGACCATGCAACCGACTCCTGCGGTGTCGCCTTCCTTAAATTTTTTGACGTGCGCGCCAACTTTTACAACCCGTCCGACGATTTCGTGACCGGGTACGCAAGGATATGTGGTATTTTGCCATTCGTTGCGCGCGGTATGCAGGTCGGAGTGACACACGCCGCAATATAGAATTTCGATCTGCACATCGTGCTCGCCGACATCGCGGCGTAGAAAGTTGAAAGGTGCGAGTGGATTCGCGGCGTTTTGGGCGGCGTAGGCATTTGTTTTCATGGATTATGCTCCTGATTATTTACTCATATCGGGGTAACGCTCACCCACCGCAATTCGTACTGAGAGGGCGAGCACGGGGGCATCGCCCCTACAAACGGGATCTTCTGTTTCAGTCTCAGAAAAAACATCAAAAAGTGTATTGATGTTCGCTGCTAAACTCTGCATTATTCAACCATCTCAACTAGGTTGTAGCTGGATCAATGTTTGCGTCCCAGCAGCGTCACTAATCCGCAGCGCTATCATCACACCGTTTGAGTTTTGTCCCGTTAAAACTTCTGTGGGCGAATCGACCGTGTGAGCGTAACTCACCTCATCTTTACCTACTTCAATTACCAAATCATCTCCTTTTCCAGGGCGATCGTAAACAATTGCATGAAGAGGTGCATTTTTAATCACTTCTGCATCACCAGCTTCTGAATCGATGATTTCGATCGAAATACGCCGTCCGCGATTGCCATCGGTAAACTGATCGAAAAATTCACCCCACCGCTCGCGGGGCACTGATTTGTTGATATCAATCTTGTTGGTCATTTCCATTTTATTCACCATGATGATTGTTTGTGAAAAGCTACTAAAAAGCAGCCGAGCCATGAAATAGTTACTAAGTACAAAAGTGCAATTAAACGGAAGATGACTGTAGGGTTTGGCGATGCCCACTCTGTCAATTTAACTCGCAACTTTATACGCGCCACCTCGTTCTAATGCCCGTTGATAAGCTGGACGGGTGTGGATGCGATCGAGAAAATTCATCAACTTTGGTCGGCTGGCATCTAAACCTCCTCGCGCAACTGCTATCTCGATCGGAAAGCTAATCTGAATATCGGCTGCGGTGAATTCATTTCCCACAAACCACAAGCTTTTTCCCAGCTCTGCTTCCAGGTAATCAAGATGCTGCGTGATTTGAGGTTCGATGAACGAAGTTTTGGTACGACTCACGATCGATCGCGCGATCGGTTTGAGAAAAAACGGCATGGATTGCTCTTCTATGCGATCGAAGATCAACTTCAATAGCAGCGGCGGCATAGCTGAACCTTCGGCATAATGCAGCCAGTAAGTATATCGCAACCGATCGGGTGTATCGAGGGTCGGGGCAAACCTTCCAGTACCATATTTCTCAACCAGATACTCAATGATCGCTCCAGACTCCGCCAAAGTTAGCGCCCCGTCCGTTATAACTGGCGATTTACCGAGTGGGTGTACTTGACGCAGGGATGCTGGCGCTAGTAGGGTTTCGGGGTCACGCTCGTAATACTTGATGTCATACTCCAGTCCAAGTTCCTCTAGCAACCACAAGATGCGCTGGGAACGAGAATTATTCAAGTGGTGGACGATAATCATGAGTTTCAATAGTTGCAGGACGGTTCACGATCGCACGTAGAGCACCGATCGCTAATTGGCGGCAAGTGCGTTAGCGCAGCCCGCCCCTACGGGGGCTGCGCCAACGAAGAGGATCGCCTTAACTCAACTGATCAACCTGATGGACTTCTGGGAGTGAAATACTCCTGTATGGTTGTCAGTTCTAAAGTCTTAGACTGCGATCGGCATATTCATTTCCTGACTGATTCTGTCTAACATCTGCTTCGCCTGACTGACATCATGATTGCTACCTGTCACCAGGATGACGAACTTGCCTGCTTGAATTTGAGTGTCGTACTTAACTACCTCGTCTTTCGGGATTCCCAATCCTCCCAAGGCACCAGCCAATCCTCCTACAGCAGCAGCACCAGCGCCACCAACCAGCGTTCCTTCCAACCAACCCGCCAACACCCCAGCAATGGGGCCAGCAACGACGATAGGAGCCATTCCGGGGATAAACAGCACTCCAGCCCCTGCCAAAATGCCAAATAAACCTCCGACGAAGCTACCCCAATAGCCACCACCTGCGGCTCCAGCTTTGGCTGTATCTTTCCAGGTGAGAAATCCGCGCACGTGTTCGGTGGTGTGGTAGTCTTTGCCAATTATCGAGAGCTTTTGCATATCGAAGCCTTGTTTTTGCAGCTCCAATACGACTCTTTCTGCTTCTGAATGGGAGGGGAAATGACCAACAATCGTATGTGTGTATGACATAAGTTTGTTTCCTTTGTTATTTGTCCGTATCAAGGGACAAAATTTTTGATCTTTGATTTGTTTTTTATCTTTTGACGTTCGATTTCACCTCGTCGAGCTTCAATTGAATCTCAGCTTTGGTTTCTTTCGGCGTCACTTGAACTTTAACAAAAATTACCCAATATAATCTCTACCTTTTGATTGAATATTCACACAAATTTTCAAGCCTAATCTATACCTTTTGAATATTTTTAAGAGGATTTTATGCTAAACAAAAACAGCGGAATAATTGCCATTATTCCGCTCATAAGCATCTATTCTAAATTAGGTCAAATTTGGCGTGGCGCATTTTAAAAGCGAAAGTCAGGAAACGGCACTGCCGTTTCCCTACAATTAATCGGCGTAGAAAAACGGCATTGCCATGTCCTCCTACAATTAATCGGCGTAGGGAAACGGCACTGCCGTCTCCTCCTTACTTCTGCGTAGTTGCCGCAGCAGTTGTTGCATCTAATCTGGTACAAATCGCTTTCAAAGTAGCTGCTTCCGCTTCTTCCATCGTTGCCATTGCGAATAAAATCGCTGTATTGGCATAGTCTTCAGCTTGATCCGCCCGATGTTCGAGTTTTTTGATTTCGCGACTCGCTTTCCATTCCTCGACGTTCGACTTCACCTCAGATTCTGTTTCCTCAAATTGAGTTTGGAGCTTTGCCCGATACCGATCAAATTCTTGTTTCTTAGCTTCTAGATTTGTCTTCATTTCGTCGAGTTTCGATTGAAGCTCAGCTTCAGTATTTTTAGTCGCAGATTTAACGCTTTCCTTCAGCAATTTTGCCCGGTCTTCAATTGCTTCTAAATTGTCGTGGAGTTGTTTGGTGAAATTGTCAATTGTCGTACTCATGGTGATTCCTCTAGTATGTTGAGTTTATGGGACTTGTCGATAGTGTTATTAAATTGCCATTGGGCCACAAAAGTCTTTGTCGTAAGTGAACTCATCTACTGATGAAAAACTGAAATAACTCTTTGATAATTTGATGTGGCTGAGTTATTAGTTTCAATATTAGGCTTAAAATGTGAAGGAAATCTGAGGTTTTCGTGAGTGATAGGGAAACGGTAATGCCGTTTCCTCCGTTCCTATTATGTATGAGTGCAACTGGAATTGATATTATTTGTTATTGGTTACTAGCTTGGGGCTGCCAATTCCCAATTCCCAATTACCTTGTTCACAATTACCAATTATCTTTCTTCTGTCACTCTCACTCTTATGATAATCTAAAATCCTTGCAGGGAAAGAGTTTAACAAAAAGCAATGATGATGTTTATCATATTATAAAATAAAGCTACAAACCCATTCCAGTAAGAGTTTTAAACATTGCTTTTTGTTTTTATTTTCGGAGAGTGACAAAAGAGGGTTATCCCTCTTCTGTCACTCTCACTCTTATGATAATCTAAAATCCTTGCAGGGAAAGAGTTTAACAAAAAGCAATGATGATGTTTATCATATTATAAAATAAAGCTACAAACCCCATTCCAGTAAGAGTTTTAAACATTGCTTTTTGTTTTTGTTTTCGGAGAGTGACAAAAGAGGGTTATAGCGTTTCTCACATAGATGAGGTATGTAATAAGGCTGGAAAGCCCCGATATTCAGAGAATCTCGTGTACCTCATCTTTCTAAGAAAGGCTATACCTTTTTCACAATCCCCAATTCCCCAATTCCCTACTTCATCACTTGCCAATCCATAATCCGCCATTGTCCCTCTTGGCGGATCAAGTCGTAGCGAATGCGGAGGTTTTCGTTGCGGGAAGTAACTAACTGATCGCGATCGAACACTTCCGCCTTTTCGGTTACTTGGGCTTCTACTTCGGCGCGATCGGGATTAGTCGGATTCGTCTTAACTCCTTTAACTTGCAGGCTGTGCTTGTAACTCTGGTGGGCGTTGTTTCGCTTTTGAGCCTCTGCCATCAATTGCCAGCGAGACAAAGCCGGTTCTGTCAGAACTTGCTTTAATTCTTCGACAGCGTGGTTGGGGCCCAAAGCCGCTGCTTTTGCCGACAGCCAGCTTTGAACTATTTCTCCCGCTGCTTTGTCAGTGATTTCTCCCGAGACTGGGGCGGGGGCGCTAGGCTCTGGGGGTGCGGCGGTCGCGGCGGGGATTTCTATGGGTGGTTCTTCGAGGCGGACGAGAGGTTGATCTCCTTGCATGGCGCTTGCCAACAGACTGAATATCCACCACAGGATTAAGAGGCTCAAGACACCTGCGATGATAAACAGAGCCAGCCTGTTTTGAGGCATGGACTTGACTTTGGCGGAAACTTGGGATCCGATGGTGCGCGCCCGATCGACCAAACCACCTCTTCCTGAGCTGCGTCTGCTTGAACTTGGCTTCCTCCGCTGTTTGGCAGTGGGGGATTCGCCTCCGGCAGTTGCTGTCGGATTATAAGTAGCCGACGTGGTCGCGCCTAGTCCTGCCGCCGTTGCCTGGTATTTCGGGCGGTCGGCTGCCGTGGAGCTATCGGTCGGTACGGGGGTCAAGGTGACGGTACTGGCTCCCTGCTTGACGGAGGGTGGCTGTGGGGGAGCGGGCGGGCGATCGCCCGCTGGTTGCAGCCGTCCTTGGGGCTTGCCGGAGCGGGGCTGCACGACGACCCATTCGTTGGCTGTTTCTGCATCAAGCGGCAAAGCTTCTAGGTAAGCTTGTACTTTCGGGTCTGCAAAGTAATCTTTCAAGGAAACTGACTGGGAAGCCAAGTCGCGGAAGTGGGGAAACACTTCTTCTTGCAGCCAGTGTTCGGCGTACAAGCACAGTCCGGGCAACAAATCGGGAGAATCTTGGGAATGTTCTCGAATGAAGGCGAGGGGTTCTTTTTCCGAACTGAGTTCGAGGGATCTGCTGGCTTCTTCTGTGTGGCCCAGCAGCAGGGAACACACGGCTTTTTCGAGGTGAACGTCTTGGCGGCGGCCGAGCTGCATCAGTATCAGCTTGGCGCGATGGATCATTGAGGGCCCTCTGGCAGCAAATCCTTGGGCTAACAGGGTGTAGACCGAGAGGTAAGTGGCGACTGCTGAGGGGCGGCCGGCTTCGGCTTCAAATAGGGTCTGCTGCTCGCTGCTGGTTAGGTGTTTCCGCAGTTGCTGGACGAAGCGAAGGAAGTCTTCTATTCCTAAACCCGATCGATCGTCTCCCGATCCGTCGATACCTCCCCGTTCTTGGAGCATTTCTCGCAGGATTTGCAGTCCCTGGCGGCGCTCGGCTACTTTTTCTTCAGGGAGGGATAGTAACTCTAAAATGTTGTACGGACGTAGTTTGTATATGTCGGTTTGCATTTCACCCCTCACGCTGGAAAATAGGCTTTCGCGCAGCAGCAGTTCTTGACCTGCTTCTAATGATTTGGCGGCATTTTCGTACTGACCTTGCTGCCACTGTTCCCGGCCGAGTTCTAGACAGGCAAGGCTTACTGTTAAAACTATATCTGGCCGCACGAGCTGGGGCTCGCCGAAGCGGCCTTCGGCGATCGCGCTGCTGCCATTGTTGAGATACGGGCGACCCAGCTTCTGTACGAGTTCGTATTCCCCCAGTTCTTGCAGTACGAGCAGGGCTCCTACGAATTGGTTGTCATCGATTTCAATACTTGGAGTGTGGGGGTCGGGAGCAGCGTCTAAAGCCTTGGACTCTGCTGGAGCGGTTTCTCCTGCGTCGTCTTGCAAAACTGTAGCCGCGTCTGCTGAGATTTTCGACCTCTGCTTAGCCCAAATGGCTGCTTCCGACTCTCGATCGTAAGTTTTGGCTAAAAAACTGGCATCATAAGCTTTGCGCCCGTCTGAGTCTGACAGAACGGCGCAGGCTTCATCGAGCAGTTGTTTGCGGGCGACGATCGCAACTTCGGAATACTCCCGGCGCGGAAGCTGTAAAGTTCGATCGCGGTGAGCCTGCTGCAACTGTTCGGCAGTAGCTTGAATCGGTAGACCCAAAATCCGGTAGTAATCTAGTGGAATTAACACTACGTCCACTTCCCCAAAGCGCTAGCAACTGAATTAGCCTATCTTAGCTAAGGTTGGTTTGTAACAAAAGCATCGGGTGAAAACTTAATCGGGTTTCTGCTGGAGTCGGTTCTGCCTGTTCTGGCATTTTGCCCCCTGCTTCCCTGATTTTAACAACTTACGATCGGCTGCTGGGAAAATCTTCGACCATTTTCTGCTGCGGTTTTGTCCTCTGTCGGTTTACATTTAGATGTTTACCAAGCCGATCGGGTATTAATTTTTTATGGTTGAACGGACTTTACCAGTTTTTGACGCGCAAGGCGTAAACATTTCTCGGGATGAGGGTTTGATGCTCTACGAGGATATGGTTTTGGGGCGCTTCTTTGAAGACAAGTGCGCTGAAATGTACTACCGGGGCAAAATGTTTGGTTTTGTCCACTTGTACAACGGTCAAGAGGCGGTGTCTACCGGGGTGATTCGATCGATGCGGCGGGATGACACCGATTACGTCAGCAGCACCTACCGCGATCACGTTCACGCTTTGAGCGCGGGCGTACCGGCGCGGGAGGTGATGGCGGAGTTGTTCGGAAAGGAAACTGGTTGCTCGAAAGGCCGTGGCGGTTCGATGCATATGTTTTCAGCGGAACATCGGCTGTTGGGCGGCTATGCTTTTGTGGCTGAGGGGATTCCTGTAGCGACGGGGGCGGCTTTTCAATCGAAGTATCGGCGCGAAGCTTTGGGAGATGAGGGTTCCGATGGCGTAACTGCTTGTTTTTTTGGCGATGGTGCTGCGAATAACGGTCAGTTTTTCGAGTGTTTGAATATGGCGGCTTTGTGGAAGTTGCCGATTCTTTATGTTGTGGAAAACAACAAATGGGCGATCGGCATGGCCCACGAGCGAGCTACTTCTGACCCGCTGATTTATAAGAAAGCTCATGCTTTTGGCATGGCTGGTGTTGAGGTTGACGGGATGGATGTTTTGGCCGTCCGGGAAGTGGCAAAAGAAGCTGTGGCTCGCGCTCGCGCTGGGGAAGGGCCGACTTTGATCGAGGCTTTGACTTATCGTTTTCGCGGGCATTCTTTGGCCGATCCTGACGAATTGCGTTCTAAGGAAGAGAAGGAATATTGGTTCCCCCGCGATCCGATTAAGAAGTTGGCTGCTGATTTGATCGATCGCACTTTGGCCACTGCTGAGGAATTAAAGGCGATCGAGAAAAAGATTGAAGCAGTCATCGATGATGCGGTGGATTTTGCTGAAAAAAGCGCCGAACCCGATCCGAGCGAATTGTATCGGTTTATCTATGCTGAAGATGAGTAGTCTTTAGAGATATTTTGCGTGCGGTTGCAGCCTACAGGTTAAAACCTGTGGCTGCACAAATTTAAAGCTAGAATCAAAGGTAGACTTTGTAGACGAAAATAAAGGCGATTTTTATGATAAATTGCGATCGAATTCAAATCAGTAAAAACATGGGTGCAGTTCGAGTCAAAGTCAAGTTAACGAATGCCATTGATGAAGAGTTAGTCAAGAGAGGATTGCTAAATCCAAATCTGTTGCGCGTGTACGAAGCAGAAGCACTGATAGATACTGGTGCTATACGCACAGCAATTCCTATAGAAGTCTGCGAACACCTAGGCTTAAGAATTCGGAGTCAAGAAATAGCAAAATATGCTGATGGCCGACAAGAAACTGTGGGATTGACCGGGCCTATTCTGATTGAAATGGAAGGGCGCGAGACGATAGAGGCGGCAATGGTTTTAGGCGATATGGTGCTAATCGGTCAAACGGTGTTAGAAACATTAGATTTGCTGGTAGATTGCAAGAATCAGCGTGTAGTTCCCAATCCTGAAAATCCCGAACGGCCTGTATTGAGAGTTTAATACTAAATCCAGCTTAAATACCTCCTTTATTCCTGATGTTGGAGTGCTGATAGCGGCATGATGCCAGCATTGTTAATCAGCACAAATTCAAGGGTTTACAGAAGGCTTGTAGCTGTAGAGGCATTCTTGAAACTGATCTTGATTCATTTGGGATGGCTTCATCATTTCGCGGAATGTTGTTTCGCTTTCTGGTTTGTAGGAGTGGTCACCCTGATTGGCGGTAAGCCTTGCGCGACAGAAAAGCTAACGTGAACACTCAAAGCGTTCACCCTTAAAAACTGTTGACCTTGCCACAGTTGCCAAACTCGAAATTACGATCGCAACTTGGAGCCAAATCTTCAAAAAGCTCCGCTCCGATTCGCTGTAGTCGATCGCGCGATCGCAGGGGTCGATTCTTCAATTCTTCAAATCTCAAATCTCAAATCGGTTGACTGTCCTCGCCGATCCCCCACCCCGGCGGACAGGCTCTGCGACGGCGATCGTGTAACCATTCGGGGCGCGTTGAGGACGGCGATTCGATCGGCTGTCCACTGCGCTGCAAACGCGTAATCTGTAGTGTTTTCTACCCGGTAGGAATTGCTGTTTTTGAGAACTTCTTTGGCTGGTTCTGCCGGATTTTGACTAACTTTTTCGTTCTGTTTGCGGCCTTGGACAATCCGGAAATCGCCCAAGGCTAAGGTATCGGGAACTCTGACAGCTACTTGAAATTGATTGTTTGCTAATTTGCGACTGAGGTTAGTTAATATTGTGCCTTCATAGGTTTTGCCACCCACATCAAATTTTACCACTAAATCGCTGAATTTGCTACCTTTCGGTTCGCCAATACCGTCTACTAAAAAGTTACTTCCGTTGAGAAACAAGACTGGTAGATTATTCTCAAAAGGTTGATTGTTGCCATCTTTGAATCTGAGTTCGGCATCTTCAATTAGTGGAGAATTTTTGGGATTACCGCCAGTAGGAGCGAGTTGAGCTGCGCGTCTTTCCTCAAAAATAGGCTCTTTACCGAAGTAGTCAAGTTGTCTTTCGCTTATAGGTTCGCCAGTCAGAGAATCTCGTTTAGAATATTTTTTTCGGGGGGGGTAAAACAGGACTCTTTGAATTCGCGGCTAAATTTGATTGGTTTGGAGAAGATTGCGCTGGATTCGGGGAGATGGTTAGAACTTCCTGGAAGTTCGAGTGCTGGTTCTGATGTAGGGCTACTCAGGGTTTGAGGATTGAGTAAGTTCTCGGTATTTAGTTCGAGTTCGGGTATTAAGGTCGTTTTGCCGATCGGGAATGGCTCTTGACTGTTGAAAAGAGATTTGTTGAAAAGGTTTCATAAAATACCAACAAGCGA
Organism: Cyanobacteria bacterium VAR_87_metabat_62; assembly: GCA_031427135.1. Lineage (GTDB taxonomy): Bacteria > Cyanobacteriota > Cyanobacteriia > Cyanobacteriales > Microcoleaceae > Microcoleus. The sequence continues at coordinate 19,606 of JANPMV010000004.1, forward strand.
TACAGTGACTTGCTTTGATTCTTAGTCACCTACGATAGGAGAGGAGAATTGTGTCTGTCAAGACGTTGCGGCAGAAATAGGGATTTTTGTTATAAAACTTTATATAGCAATCCTCAATGATTTACTTACGCCATAGGCGAGAAAGATGCTCGGATTACAAGGATTCTAGTCTCGATCAATTTGCGATTGATTTAGCCCTTCTTTGTCACTCTCCAAGTCTTAAAATAAAGATATGAAAAGATAAAAATGCTACAAATAAGGTATAGCAATGGATGTAGAGTTACAAGTTCTCAAAGCTGATGACTGACTGTAATTTTGCGGCACCATATTTCTAAAACGAGGTTCGTAACCCGATCAAAATATCCTTCTCAAGCCCTTAACGGGTATAACAATACTAGGCGTTGCTGAATTTAGGTATGATTCACTCGCTATAGCAATCCCTGAAACTCGCTGAGTAGGGGCAATTCATGAATTGCCAGTACGGGAAATTCATGAATTGCCCCTATTTCGGAGGCAAATCGTACTCCTTTCTCAGCAACGCCCAATACTAGAAAGCCCGTGACGAGATTTGAACTCGTGACTTCCTCCTTACCAAGGAGGTACTCTACCACTGAGTTACACGGGCATAAAAAGTTAAAAGTGTCCAATTAAAATTTTCAACTTTTAACTTTCTATTAAATTAAGGTGGGCCGAGCTAGATTTGAACTAGCGTAGGCGTAGCCAGCGGATTTACAGTCCGCCCCCATTAACCGCTCGGGCATCGACCCATTTCCATCACAGTTATAAATCCTAGCACCAGACTCTTTGTTTGTAACAATACATCAGAAAGTCTAATCAAAAGTATTGAATCAATAAGTTGAATGGGGAATTGGGCATCGGGCATCGGGCATCGGGAATTGGCAACTCTTGACAACAGTCAACAATCAACTGACTAATTCGCCGGTTTCTTGCAGGGAGTGCAGCCTGCGGTAAATGCCTTGTTGGTTTAAAAGTTCGTCATGGCTGCCAACTTCGACGATTTTACCGCCGTCGAGTACGACGATCGCATCGGCTTCGCGAATTGTACTCAGTCGGTGGGCAATAATTATGGTGGTGCGCGTACCGAGGATATTCTGCATGGCTACCTGGATCGATCGCTCGCTTTCATAATCCAAACTAGAAGTAGCTTCGTCAAAGATTAACACGTCCGGCTCCACCAGCAGAGCCCTCGCAATGCCCAACCGCTGCCGCTGACCGCCGGACAAGCGCATTCCCCGCTCGCCAACAACGGTATAGTAACCTTGGGGCAACAAGCTCACAAAATCGTCTACTTTGGCGATGCGGCAAGCTTCCTCAACTTGCTCAAAAGTGGCTTTTGGGTTGCCGTAGGTCAAATTATCCAGCAAAGTACCGTTAAAAACGTCTACTTCTTGGTGGACAATGGCTAAACGCTTGCGGTAGCCACTAACGTCTAAGGTGGAAATATCCTCGCCGTCAATCAGAATCCGGCCGCTGTTTGGTTCAAAATAGCGAAACAGCAGTTTGACTAAGGTTGATTTCCCGGAACCCGATCGCCCAACTAATGCTACAGTCTGACGAGGATGAATCAAGAGATTTATATTCTGCAAAACTGGCTTTTGGCGATCGTACCCGAATGTCAGCCCGCAAAACTCAATTTTGCCACTAAATTTATACGGCGACGCAGATGCAGCATTTTCTGTTAAATTCACGGCATCAACACCGTCTGGTAACTGCATAAACTCGTGGAATCGGATCATTGAGGAATAGCGGCGGGCTAATAATTCGGCAATAATGCTAATCGGACGCAGTTGGGAATAAGCCATGCTGGCAAGGGTGTAAACTGTGACAAAATATCCAAGAGACATCCTGCCTGCAACTGTTGCTGCTAAGCTAAAACCGAGAACTGAAAATAGGCAAAACTGCACGATTGTCTGTTGGTATGTCCCCAAAACGACGTATCCTTTGTGAATACGGTTGATAACTACTTTTAATTCGCGATCGAGTCTGGTTGTTTGCCTTTTGAGTTCGTCTGTTTCTGTGGCAAAAGCTTTGACTGTTTTGATGTTGGTGATAATTTCCGAGTTGCGGCTTTCGGTATCTTCGATGTATTCATCCAGAATTTCTTCTAACGCAGTCACCCGTTGAAGACCTTTTAATGTGAAACTGAGGATAAAGAGGAATGAAACTAAAATTAATAAGCCGATTCGCCATTCAATTAACCAGATAACTGTAAAGATGCCGGCTAAGCGGACGACTTCGGGGATGAATTCGCCGGCAATTTCTGGGTACGTCCAAGTGTGGTTGGCGATGCCTTTGGCAATGCGGCTGGCAATGCGTCCGGCGTTGTTTTCGTCGTAGAATTCTAGGGGTAAGGTGAGGATTTTGCCGATCGCGCCTCTCATTTGATCGCGCCTCGCTTTCAATGGTATTACCCAGTGGAACCAACTTGTCACCCAAGGTTGGATCGGGGCTTTGGCTACTGTTACCAGAAAAATTAAGCCTAGCAAGACGGATAGCGATAATATTTTGTCGGGCGACTGCTGGGTCAGCGATGCGATCGCGCCGATCAATTTTTGGGTTATTGTATCTGTAGGTTGACCGGACAATACGTTTAATATTTGTCCGATCGCGTAGGGCACAGCCAAATCTGCGAGTTCAAACAGGCTGGATGCACCGATGCTCAAAACCGAGATTTTCGAGTAACGGTTGTAGTATTTTAGAATGTCCCGAAAGCTTGCCATGATTTTTTATTGAGATACAACCCTTGCAAATAATTGAATGTGACAACTGCGTTCTGGATGGAATTCAATTACAAGTATACTACAAGGATAGTCGATCGGGGAGTGCTTCGGAATCATTCTAAGGAGTCGCCCGATCGAATGATTGATGGGAATCCGCAGTAGTTGGCAATAAACCCAGGATTAAGGACAAAAAAATACAGAAGACAGAATTTTGCTTAAATTCTGCCTTCTGAGCAATGCTTTTAGATTTAGGTTAATTAGTCTGTTAGCTGAAGGTGTAGGCTGATTGCAGCGCCCACCAGATCAGGAAGCCGATTCCGCCCGCAATGACGATCGCCGAAATGGCAATCGCGATCGGGCTGTCAGCTCCCTTGAACTTCATGATTCCGCGATTTAAGTCTGACATGGCAGTGTTCTCCCACAATTCCAGCTTGATTGTAGCTGTGTATTCGGCGGATGACGGTCAAATGCGCTGCAATTACTGATTTTGTTAATAATCAGGCTGCGGCCGTTTCAGGCTCAGAGTGGCACTGGGGCGCTTTTACAGGCTTTCTGAAAAAAACTTATAAAAAAGACTTGACAAATTCGGATAATTAAGACAGTATGGTTAAGACCGCAGAAATGCGGGTGTGGCTCAGTGGTAGAGCGTCACCTTGCCAAGGTGAATGTCGCGCGTTCGAATCGCGTCACCCGCTTTAAAAAATCAAGAAATTCAGAAAGTATATCAAGAAAGCTTCATGTACATTCTCTATATACTCCTAATGGTGGTTGAAAAGACTGAAGTTAGTGGTAAACTTGATTGGAGAACTTGTAAGTCAAAATTGCCTCAGAGGGCGATCGCTCGAAACAGGCAGTTAAAAGCCGAACTAAGGCAAAATTGACAAGTTCGATCAGAGTGGATATGTTAACGATTATTTTTGTAAAAACGCTTTTTTTATCCGATCGCCCGTGCCATCCCAAAAAGCTCCAAAAATTGACTTAAACGATGAGTACCCGTGCCCTTGCCGGCGCCGGGGTCGTCTCGTGCCCATAACGCTGACAGAAGCCTTTGGCTGCAACCGCTGTCAGCAAATATTTGTATTGGACGAAAGCGGACACGTCATCGAGCAACTATCAACGAATTATCCTTACAAACAGGCTTGGCGCTGGACTGGCAATCAGTGGAACAGAGCACATCCGGGTTTGAAGAACCGCTACTTGCCGTTGGCTTTGGGGATGATTTTGGTGCCGCTAGTGATTTGGTTGCCTTTGGCGCTGCACTCGCCGGGCCCGAATGTTATTCTGTGGGCAATGGTCGCCGTGCTGCTAGCAATGCTGCCGGCGCTGATGGTATGGCTGGCTTACAGGCGTTAGTTAGATGATAATAGAAGATTTTAGCCATTCATCAGATGGGGCAAATGTCGCCCGTAGCGCCAATCTTGCTTCTTTGGAGTTGGCGGCGACAAAGAGCACGGATCGCGCTGCTGGTTTGCAGGCGATGGCGCAGGCGCTGAAACGCCGCCAAAATGACATTTTAGAAGCAAATACTCTGGATCTAGAAGCGAGTCGCGATATGGCGATTCCTGAGTTGATTGTCGATTGGTTAAAGCTGACACCGGAACGGATCAAGACAACTGTGCAAATTCTTCAGCGATTGGGGGAAATGCCAGATCCGATCGGCAGGGTGATCAATGCTTCTTATCAGGTCGATCGCTGTCAAGTATACTGTCAATCGCTACCACTGGGGGCGATCGCCCTAATTTATGAGGCGTTTCCTGAGTTGGGGGCGATAGCGGCGGGTTTGTGTCTCAAAAGCGCTAACAGTTTGATTCTCAAAGGTGGTAGCGAAAGCTGGCAAACTAATGCTGTAATTGGAGAAGCTTTGCATTCGGCGATCGATGATGTCGGTTTGCCGTCAGGATGTTTACAAGTATTGCCACCAGATGGAGGCGCTTCGATCCGGGATTTGGTGACTCAAGACCAATATCTCAATTTAATTATTCCTTACGGTAGACCGAGTTTGGTGCAGCAGGTGGTAAGGCTGTGTACAGCGCCCGTGTTGCGATCGGCAATGGGCAATTGTTACCTTTATTGGTCGCCGACTGGTAGTTTGGAAATGGCAAGGTGGATGATTTTGGACAGCCATCAAAGCGTGCCAGATCCGGTGAATGCGATCGAGAAAGTGCTGATCGATCGCAATCAAAAGCCTTCTTCCTTAGTCAGGCTTTGGAACAGTCTAAAAGAAAAAGGCTTTAAAATTAGCGCCGATGCGGATCTCGTTGCAGATTTCCCAGAGTTGAAGCTGGCGGAACCCTACGAGTGGACTCAACCGTATTTAAACAAAACCATAGCGTTTAAAGTTGTTGATAGTTTGGAAATTGCGATCGGCTGGATCAATCGCTATAGCAGCGGGCACGCTGACTGTATCGCCACTGAATCTTACTTGGAAAGTCGCCAATTTGCTCTGAATGTCAACAGCGCGTCTACTTTTATTAATGCCTCACCTCGGTTTTGGCGCTATCAAAATCGCGGAGATGCGATATTTTTGGGAATGTCCAATCAAAAAGGTTATCGCCGAGGCTTAATTGGTTTGGATACGTTGACGACAATTAAAGAAATTGTTCAGGGGAATGGACTTTTTTAAGATTATTGATTATTCAATACGGTTCACTTAAGACAGATCCCCCCTAACCCCCCTTAAAAAAGGGGGGGACAAGGGGGGGTCAAAGTCCCCCTTCTTAAGGGGGATTTAGGGGGATCTCCGGCGCATAAATAGTGTTAAGTGAACCGTATTGATTGATAATTGGTAATTGGTAATTGATTATTGATTATTTGTTATTGGTTATTTGTCCGTCAACAGTCAACAGTCAACAGTCAACAATCAACAATCAACATTTCAGATATAATTAACTGTAGAAAGTTATTGAGTGACCTCAAAATACTGTTACCCACAACATGAAATCAGAAAAAACACTCAATACTCTAGACAAGACTGAAACGCCGATTTTAGGCGAAGAAACGCTAATTCACCACTCGGTATACGTTAAGAAATTGCGTCCACTTCTGCCATCAGATGCCTTTGAACCCAATTCCAGTAAGTTAACGATACTGCTAATTAATGCGGGCATTTTATTGCTCGGATGGGGAATTGCGGCTAATCTCGATCGCTGGTCTGTCTATTTTTTATGGCTTTACTTACCTTTAGCCGTCATCATGGGCAATAGTATCACAGTTTTGCTATTTAGCTCCCACGACTTGATGCACGGTAGCGTTCAAAAAAAGTCGCGACTGACTTATCCGATCGCCTTTTTGGGACTAAGTATGCTATTTATGCCGCCTACTCAGTGGAAAAATCTGCACAACCTGGTACACCACAACAACACAAATTCCCTAGCAGATCCCGATCGCAATTACCTGTATCAGCAGCCCGATACCTGGGGAAAATGGATTCAAAATCTGTTTGTACCGTCGGTGGAAGTCAATCCGCTGTGGCTGATTGTCGGGATGGCTGGATCGTGGTTTGTCCACAATTTCCGCAACGTGTCCTCGGTGTTGTTATTCAACGATAAATCTGTTGATTACGTGCCGGCTGCTTTTACGGTTAGCGCTAAAGATAGAAGGACGATCGCCTTTGAATGTCTGGGAATACTCGGAATTCATCTCAGCATCTTGTTTTATCTAGAATTTAACCCGATCAAAGTTGCTCTTGCTTACGTTTTGCCGATCGCGATCGGTCATGCGGGCGCAATGTTCTACATCTTCACCAATCACATGGGCTGTCGGATGACCGAGATTAATGACCCGCTGATCAACAGTATGTCGCTGCGGGTTCCTAAAATATTTGATGTCTTGCACTTAAATTTTTCTTACCACACAGAACATCATATTTTCCCCAGCATCAACTCAGACTATTATCCGATGGTGCAAGAGCTGTTGCAAATTCACTATCCCGATCGCCTGAATTTAATCGATGCTGGAGAAGCTTGGAAGTTGCTGATGAGAACACCACGGCATTATAAGGATGAAGTTACCTTCACGGATTCCTCTGGAACAATGTCTGTAAATTGCTCGATTGTTGAATAATTCAAACACGGTTAATACACAGTAAGGTGCGCCGTAAGCACCCCATATTTAAATGTTGTCCTGAACTCTCATATCAATTCTGGCTGCGCCGGAATGACAAGCGAGGACACAGCAGTGCTTTTTCCCTACCGTGATTTATTGTAGGGAAACGGCACTGCCGTGTCCTGATTTCGGGCTATGTTAATTCCGATGCAACCGGAATTGATATCACTCCTAGATGCTGATACTATTGAGCACCAAAGAAGGCTTGAGAGAAAAGTAAGGGATGACTCGTTTTTGATTGTTGGCGTCAATCCTTTGTTCAGCCATATTCAAATTTTGCTGGAACTGTTGCACAAGCTGTTCGATCGGCGTTCCCCCAAAAACTTCATTGAAACTCATCTGGTAGAGTTCTCGGAAAGATTTATCGTAATAACCCAAACGATCATAGCGATAAGCTGCCAAAATAAACATAGTTTTCAGTTGGTCAGCAGCTCGTTTGTACGGAGGAAGCAACCGTAAAATGTCCTTTTCCGTAATCACTTCGAGAGTCCCAGAAGCATTAATTTTGGGAATGTCCCGGTAGGCGGCCAAGGGCATATTGGCGGCAAAACTCATGTATTCGTACTGGGGAAAATTGACTGCTGAATGCTGCGGGCCGCAGGTGAAAATAATCGTTGTGACAATTTTAATTAATTGTTCAACTGTGTCAATTTTGCTGGGCATTCCTTTGACTTTACCGCCTTTGTCCGAGGCTAATTCTTTGGCCCAGGTTTGCAGTTCCACATCTTGGGCGATCGCCTCTTTCGTCGGGTAAAAGTATTTGAGATAGCCGGATACAAAGGTTTCGATCGCATTCCACAGCAGCAATCCATCATCTCGGTAAGGGTAGTGAGGCAGTTGATTTGCGTCATCCACGCCCCGATTTTTCAGTTCGGTTGGCAGCGCAAATTCATCAAGACTCCACGTACTGCAAGCCTCTCTAGCTATTTCGACTGTCTCTGTCAAAGTACCGCTTAGCAAGTCATCGACGGGCCCGCCCGGAGCGATCAAATAAGAACGCGCCAGCTCGTTGTTGACCAGCATAAAGCGGAAGTGCGGTTTCAGCAGCAGGCCCAGCGGGTGATTTTTCGCCAACTGTCGGGCGGTGGCGATCGCGATCGGTTCCATCACCAGATGAGTTCGACCTAAATGCGAGCTCATTTCGTGGTGGTTGGCATCTGCTACTTGCACGCAGAGTTTGGCAAACAGCCAATCGACAGGAGGATCGAACGGGGTGTACAGATGGCTATCTGGGTTGGGATTTAGTTGAATGGCGATCGGCACCAGTTCACCGCGATCGCGAATTCCCGTCCACCGCCAAGCGAAAAAAGCCCGCGGTTTCGGCAAGAATTTTCTGCCTTTTTCATAGCTGCCGCCTCCAATTTTTGAAGGCGCGCGATAGTGTTCGTCGCTACCCGTATAATCGGCAACGTAAATGTTTTTTTGCTGCAACTCTTGCTGCAGATCGAACAATGGGTGAAAACTCGAAATTGATGCCAGTGTTTGCGCCCGAGGATCGCTGGCATCTAACAGGCGAAGCACCATCGGATTTGCTCCAGACAGGCGCTGTTCTGCAAAAGAGCGATCGGTTTGGTAAATCTTAGCAACTTGAGGTAGCGGCAGCAGAGTAAAGAAGTCTTCATAATCTTGGAGCTCGTCGAGAGGATCGAGAAAAGTTCTCGCATCGGCGGCCAGCATATTTGCCGCAAGTTCCGATGTTGCTAATATCCGCTCTCCAATATACTTGCTCGAAAAGTTCTCGACTGCGGGCACATCTTTCAATAATGCCAAAGGCGATAAAGCCTCATAGTCAAACAGATAAGCTGTTTGCTGGCGCTTCAAGTGATCTTTGCGCTGTTCTTTGTTCGGATCGTTTTGAGGAAGAGAAGGTTTCATATTGTTTGCTCAGTGTTGAAAGTTAGTCCTTTTTTTGTAGTAAAATATCTGAAATAATCACTACCGATAAAGGATGGGATTTAAAAAGTATTGTGCGCCTGTGTTCAGGCTTGATATACGGATTATTCACCCCTCGACAATCGGATTCCGGATGTTTTTAAACTTATCTATATTCCTAAAAAGAATGCAACACTTGTCGGTTCCTTAAATCCACATAAAGTTGTTTAATTCTCAGGATAATTAAAGCAACTATGGACACGGCAATGCCGTTTTTTTCGCCAAATAATCGTAGCTTGCGGAGTCCAACGCCATCACGATCGCACTTGCGATGTAACTATCGCCAGATTAATTGTTAGGTCTAACTAGGTTTATTTACTTATACAGCACTTGCGTTGGAGGCTGTCTGTTTGGCGGTTAAGCTGGGAAAACGAGAGTAAATCCTGATACAGTAAAGAAATCAGGGCATATAGAAGAGAGTTTGAGAAACCAGGCGATCGCACCGGTCGATCGCGATCGCAGATGTCCGCGAGATTCCTCGCTAATTAGCTAGACGCGCCACATATGCCATACATTCAGTATCTGCCGGACGATCGTACGATCGAGGTAGACGACGACGATATAATTCTGGAAGCTTCCCTGCGTGCTGGGATTCCCCACACCCACATCTGCGGCGGTAGCGCCCGGTGTTCGACTTGTCGCGTCTTGATTGTCGAAGGTTTAGAATTTTGCTCTCCCCGCACCTCGCCAGAAGAGGAATTAGCGAAAAAATTGCGCTTAGAGCCCGAAATTCGGCTGGCTTGTCAGACACAGGTTACGGGCGGGAAGGTGATTTTGCGCCGATTGGCGATCGATTCTGAAGACTTGGAATCATTTAACGACGAAATGGCGGGAAAATCAATTTCTCCTCCTGTGGGGCACGAGAAAAAAATTGCGATTTTGTTTGCGGATATTCGAGGATTTACGCCTTTTGCAGAATCCCTGCTTCCCTATGATGTAATTTATGTTTTAAACCGCTATTTCCAAAAAATGGGTTTTGTTATCAACCGCAACGGCGGGATGATTAATAATTATATGGGAGATGGTTTTATGGCGCTGTTTGGGTTGGAAAATCCAGACAAAGCGGCGGAACAAGCTGTGAGGGCGGGAGTGGAAATGCTGGAGGAAGTAGAGAAACTCAATCCCTATTTTGAGACTTTATACCGTCACCGATTGCGGATTGGGATTGGGATTCACTGCGGCTGGGTGGTGGTGGGAAATTTGGGCGCGGCTCAGAATCAGACAGTAACGGCGATCGGGGATGCGGTAAATTTGGCCAGCCGCATCGAGGCTGCTAACAAGCAAGTGGGAACGAGTTTGTTGATTTCCGAGGAGACTTATCAGGAAATCAAGGAATTGGCGATCGTCGATCGGCGCGTATCAGTGGAAATTCCAGGAAAAAGCGGCGAATACCCCCTGTATGAAGTAGTCGGGATGCCGCCGCTACCCATAGAAATTGAGGAGGTTTCTGAGGTAAAAAAAAGTTCTATTTGGCAAACTTTTGTCAATAAGTTGCTGGCTTTGTCTGCTGCGGTGTACAATTGGATTCGGAAAATATTTAGTTAAAACGGTAATATTTTTTGAAACGTAATTCGGTGATTCTGAGTTTTGTTCCTGCACAGTAAATACGGATGACTAAAAAGCTCGCTGCATAAACCTTCTTCCTTCTTCCTTCGCGTCCTTCGCGTCTTCGCGGTTCAATAAAGAGTAGTATTGTAGGGTGCGTCAGCCCACAGCGTTTCCCTTGCCAGTGGAAGCGATTGACCCGTGGCACCCTACAGGCCTTGTTAGTGGTTTAAATGCGAAACAGCTTATCACATTTTCGCTCTCAATGCAATCAAGTTCAAGTAGTAGTCCAGGCAGTTCTAATCATCTACCATCCGAACTCCAAGAGAAAATTCTCTATGGAGAACGCCGTCCACCCAACTCTAATAGGATTGTCGGTGCTCATTCACCACAAAGTAAAAATGACCCAAATTTTACAGTCCGAGTTATTAACAATAATTCAGATGGCACAACATTTGTCGAGTCAATTAAACAATTTCCAGACGGCACTTTTTCTCGATCTAAAAAATCAACTCTAGCGCCCGATAGTTGGAGTGATGCTAAAATTATAGATGTTACCAGTCAAGTAGCAAACACACCTACTATTCACACTCGTTCTGATGGTGTGACTTTCCATCGCGAAACTGTTGACGGAGTAGAATGGCTAGTTATTAAAGATGCTGCGGGCAGCATAGAATCATCCTATCCTACAGGCGGCAAGCCAATCACTTTCTAAATAAGGAGTTAAAACAGTGATAATTTTTCAACAGCTAGACGAATATTTAAACAATGAATTTTCTGCGGATCTTTGGTCAGATGATGCAGTTATATATGCTATTGATTTAGTTCAAAAAATGACTCCTACTGATTGGGATTCACTCAAATCTTGTTGGCGGGATCGCCCCCAAGAGTGGCAGTACCGCTGCGCCGAAATTATTTCCGATGCAGATTCCCAACAAGTAATTCCCCTGTTACTCGAAATGCTTCAAACACCGGATGATGAGCTTACAATCACAGCAGCCGATTCTTTAAGATCGATTGGTATAGCTGAACAAAATGTTTATCTGAATCAAGATGTTTTAAAACGCTTGCAAATGCTTTCTCAAAGTAGTTCTATCTCTCGAATTATTGTCGATGAACTACTCAAACAATTGCAAGTGAGACTATGAATCTAACTTGACAATTAAACCGCAGATATCCGCCTTCATCGTGGCACAGGCATCTTGCCTGTGCGTGCGATATCTGCGGTTAAAAAAATCCCAAATCCTAAGCCATCACCATCCCGCCATCCACATTAAAAACCTGCCCGGTAATATAAGCAGCCGCCGCATCCGCCGCCAAAAACTTCACCATCCCCGCAACTTCTTCAACTTCCCCGTATCTCCCCAAGGGAATATACTTCAAAATCTCATCAGACTTGACATCCTTAGTCATATCTGTAGTGATAAAACCCGGTGCAACCGCATTCACAGTAATGCCGCGACTAGACAATTCCTTCGCCACAGTTTTCGTAAATCCAATTACTCCAGCCTTCGCCGCACTGTAATTAGCTTGTCCGGGATTTCCCATTTGTCCCGCAACCGAAGCAATATTAATAATTCGGCCGCTGCGCTGTTTCAGCATAATTTTACTCGCAGCTTTCGCGCACAGAAATACACCAGTTAAATTCAAATCAATCACAGCTTGCCAATCTTCCAGCTTCATCCGCAACAGCAAAGTATCGCGCGTAATGCCGGCATTGTTCACCAAAATGTCAATCCGCCCCCATTTTTCCATGACATTACTGGTGAGCAAATCTACTTGGTCAGTTTTCGAGACATCTGCTGCAAGGGCTATAGCTTCTCCGCCAGCAGCGACTATTTCTGCTACCACTTCATCAGCAGCAGCACTCGAACTCGCATAGTTGACGGCGACTTTAGCGCCCTCTGTGGCTAGGGCTAAAGCAACGGCGCGGCCGATTCCCCGCGATGCACCTGTCACGAGTGCAACTTGACCCCGCAATCTCTGAAAAGTCTCTGGCAATAATTCCATAATTGTATCCTTGTAATCTACGCTCAGAATTTTGCACTAAAATCGAGCCAGAACCCAAAAAATTATTTTGTCTTATGGCAGTTCAAAAACAGTTCAGCAGTTTTCAGGAGTTGCTATCGAGCTCCGATTTGCCGGTGTTGGTAGATTTTTACGCTACTTGGTGCGGGCCTTGTCAGATGATGGCACCGATTTTGGATCAAGTCGGCGGTCAGATGAAGGAAAAGCTGATGGTTGTCAAAATTGACACGGATAAGTACGAACAGTTGGCTTCGCAGTATCATATTTATGCTTTGCCGACTTTGGTGTTGTTCAAAAATGGCGCTGAGGTCGATCGCATTGAGGGAGTATTGCAACCGGCTCAGTTGATTGATCGACTGCAACCTTTCTTGTAGTTAGGGTATTTTACCTTAATAAAAACATCTCCAACAAATAATCTCAAGCTTTTAAGCGAGATGTAGGGGTGAATCATTTGGGCGAGAATTTATGGTGAAAACCTCTTGTTTTATGCCCAAATGCTTCACCTTCCTCCCAGCAGATGCTATTCGATAATTTCACCTGTTGTTATCTCCTCTATCTTTACTGGTGCTTCAAATGATTTAACTTCGCCAATTCAAATCTGAAGTGCAACAGCATCTAATGTATCTGCATAGAATACTTCAAAAGGCGTTCGATAGTCAAGGGACTTCCTCGGTCGATTGTTAATCAAATCCACTGCCTTTTCTAACTCCTCGGCTTTCACTATTCTGAAGTTAGTTTGCTTCGGAAAGAACTGTCTCAACAACCCATTCGTATGCTCATTCAATCCCCGCTCCCACGAATGATCAGGATTAGCAAAATAACAGGATAGCTTCAATCTTTGGCTCAATTCGGCATGACCACTAAACTCTTTTCCATTGTCAAAGGTCATCGTTTTGCGCTGTGCCGATGGCACGTTCGCAAACAAGGCAAGGGTCACCCGATTCACTTGGGCTGAGGTTTTGTTTGTCCCCAGTCCTGCAATCAAATACTTGGAGGCTTTATCGACATGAGTCACGATGACTCCAGAGTGATTCCCCCCAATCATCGTGTCACTTTCCCAATGTCCCATCTCAACTTTGCCATCGGCAATGGCGGGGCGATGCTCAATCCCCACGCGACCTGGAATCTGCCCCCGCTTTGAGGTTGCCCCACCTCGCTTGCGTCGTTTGCGTCGGCCTGGTCGCAGGTATTTCTGATACGCCTGCAAGCCGGGAATGGTTGGCGTAGATCATCTGATAGATCCTTTCGTGACTGATGGCCACTTGTCCTTCCCGTCTCAATCGCCCGGAGATTTGTTCGGGGCTATGGTACTGCTGCAACCGCTCTTTGAGCTCGGCTATACAAGTCTCAGTTACTCCACTAAACCGACTTTGGGACTGTTGGCGACGTGCTTGCATTTGCGCTTGGGCAGCATCGGGCAAGTAAACAGCTTCCCCACTGCAATTGCGGTCGAGTTCCCGGGACAAGCTACTCGGATTGCGGCCGAGTTTCACGGCGATCGCTCGCAACGACAAATCGGTAGTAGTTCGTAAGTGATGCAGTTGTTGGCGCTCATAAAGAGTAAGCTGGGTGTAGCTCATGGGGGTGTCCTTTTGTTGTGGTAAACATTACACTATCCCTGTGAGTCCCCCTGGGTCAAACTCCTGGGTGTTGCACTTCAGATTTGAACTGGCGCAAACTATTAAAGGTACACAAACACGATCGCCCTTTCCCCCCGACTCTCCCCAAAATCAATCCCCAATAATCGATTTAACAGACGCACCCGAATTAACCAGCTTTTACAACCGCACCTGTGAACTCTCCACCCTCAAACAATGGATTTTACAAGCCCATACCCGCTTGATTACCGTCTACGGCTTAAGTGGAATTGGCAAAAGCGCGATCGCCCTCAAACTCATCGAACAAACTCAAACCGAATTTGATTATATTATCTGGTTAAGTCTCACTAACACACCCACAGTTTCAACCCTCCAAACCGAACTCAAGCAATTTTTTGGGCGATCGCCACAACCCCCATTACCCACAATCATCGATTATTTTCGTTCCTCTCGCTGTTTAGTAATCCTTGATGACGTACAGAATATTTTTAAAAGCAGTCAATTAGCAGGTCAATATTTAACAGGCTATGAAGACTACGGCAAATTTTTCAAACAAATTGCCACATCCTCTCATCAGAGTTGTTTAATCCTGCTCAGTTGGGAAAAACCTAGAGAAATTACTGCTTTAGAAGCAGTAAACCGACCGGCACGAACTTTATACCTCAAAGGGTTAGGGGAACAAGCTGCAGAAATTCTTCGAGAAAAAGAATTGACAGATGAGGAAAAATGGTCATACTTAATCGCCCTTTATCCAGGACATCCTTCCTGGTTAAATATTATCGCTTCAACAATTGTCGAATTATTTGACAGTAGCGTCTCCCGGTTTTTAGCAGATAAAAATGATATTTATTTAGGTGACTTAGAACCTATTTTAGAATCTCACCTAAGTAGGTAGGCGGGATTAAACCGAACTACGTAACAGTATGTAAACAGGGCTAAATCACTTACGTTTAGGGGATTTGGATACTTTACAATCGTTTACATGGTTGCGTTTTACAGCGCCTACTTACTTAGAGCGTTTATCGGAGTCAGAAAAAAAGGTAGGCTACTGGTTAGCAACTCAAAATGAAGCTGTAGATATTTCACAACAACCTGCTGACAGTGAATTATCCCAATCAGGATTTTGGCAAGCCATACAATCTTTAGCCCGACGCGGCTTAGTGGAAAAAGTGTTAGTAGGATTGCGATCGAAGTTTCAGATTAATCCTGTATTTCAACAATACATTCAATCTAAGTAACATTCCACCCATTTATTTCTTAGTCTGCGGAGGCAGACTTCGTTTGACAAGACGCGGTTTCAACCGCCGAGTCTTCGCAAAAATAATTTTTCCCAAACAAAAAGCGCCCCTATTTCTAGGAGCGCTTTTTATCAATCAAGAGTTAAAAATTAACCGTTGATAGAAGGAGCAACCAAAGCAACTGGAGTGGTTTCGCCAGCGGCCAAATCGAGTGGGAAGTTGTGAGCGTTGCGCTCGTGCATTACTTCCATACCCAAGTTAGCGCGGTTGATGACATCAGCCCAGGTGTTGATGACGCGACCTTGCGAGTCGATAATCGATTGGTTGAAGTTGAAACCGTTCAAGTTG
>JANPMV010000005.1:0-7794 GCA_031427135.1 Cyanobacteria bacterium VAR_87_metabat_62
CAGATATCAATGAACACTATGAGGTAGGATAATACCCATTCAATCAGAATCTAGCGCCCCAATAGCCCCTACACAAGTAGTTACTTTTGTCAACTTTCTTGTTAAGAAAGATGTTTATAAAGCATAGCTTAAGAAGGGGGACTTTGATCGGACTCTTGTCCCCCCCTTCTTAAGGGGGGCTAGGGGGGATCTGGCCTTAATCGTTAAACAGCATTCTGTGACTGGGTTTGACGTTAAGTTGACACTAATGGGCAGTGCCGTCTCCCTACGCCATAGGAATTGTAGGGATACGGCACTGCCGTCTCCTGATTTCAGGTAATATTAATTTCAATGCAACCGGAAACGATATCAATCCTCGACGCAAAACCTAATTAATGTAGCGCACTGCACATCTACAAACTATCAAACACTTTAAATAAAACAACAATATGCAACAACCCGAAACTTATCAAAACCTAACCGACAATCTAAAATCAGCACTCGGTATTCTCGAACTAGATAAAAACTCGCAACTTTATCGAGATACAACTTCAATCTGCGACTATCTCGCCAAACCAACTTATCAAATCGCTGTCTTTGGCCCGTTTAATTACGGTAAGTCAACTTTGCTGAATGCTTTGTTAGGAAATCGCGCTTTGCCGATCGACCTTGTGCCCACTACAGGTGCCGCCATATATGTCAACTACGGCGAAGAATTGCACGCCAAAATCACCCTCAAAGACGGCACAGAGATTAGCGAACCGGGGACTGATGTCCTGAAACGCTATGCCATCCTGGATGACAACCGACAAATGCGGGATGATGTGGCCGCCGTGAATGTTTATTGTCCCCATCCATTCCTGAAAACGGGTGTGGAATTGCTGGATTTGCCGGGGACAAACGATCGCCAAGAACAGGATAATTTAGTCAGGGATAAATTGCTAACGGCTGATTTAGTTGTGCAGGTTTTAGATGCTCGCAAATTGATGACTTTAGGCGAACGGGAGAACTTGAGAGATTGGTTGAGCGATCGCAACATCAACACTGTAGTTTTTGTTGCCAATTTTATCAATCTACTCGAACCAGACGACCAAAAACAAGTATACAATCGATTGTTGTTTGTTGCCGAAAGTTTTCGCTCCAACTTGCCAAACAATATCAGCAATATCTACCGCGTCGATGCTTTGCCGGCTTTGAGGGCGAGGCTGAAAGGAGATGTGGCGGCTGCACAAACTACGGGAATTGCAATGTTTGAATCGGCTTTGCAAAGTATTGTAGCTGCTCAACAGGAACAACTAGCAGTTAAGTTGCCCAGAATTGAAGTTATAGCTGCTAAAATTTGTCTATCTTTGCGAGCGAAATCGGAAACTGTCGCCGCAGAAATCGCCGCAGCTCAACAAAAGCGCAAAGACAAAATTGAAATTAAACAAAAAGCCGAAAAACTGATCGCAAAAGGTTTTCAATCCAGCGTTTCCGATTTCGAGGCTTGGCTTTACCAGCCCACACTTTTGCGGCGATATCAATCACAAATGGCTTTTTCGCTTCAGGAAGGGCTTTTTGATGCGTGGAAGCTAAAATTTGAGCGAGAGGTGCTGAAGGAGCAGCAAACGATCGCAGAATGGATAAATAAAGCTTGCGAATTCTTTGACAAAGAACAGCCGATCGCGCTTTTGATCTCGTTTCCGCCATCCCCGCAAATCGTGTTACCGGAACCGCCGCCAGCCCCAGCTCAAAGGTCGATCGAGGGCGAAGTGACTCCAGTGGCGATCGCCACGGGCTTAGGCTGGCTGTTGGGCGGGCCTGTGGGAGCAGCCGTAGTCGGCGGTGCTAGCTATATTTTGAACAAAAGAACTGGCTCTGAAAAGCCGCCTGAATCCTCAGCAGCTTATCTAAATCAAGTAACCCAAATTTGCAGCGAGGCTGCTAAAAACTATCTCGCCCGCTTCAGCAGCGATACTTTTTCGATGCTGCAACATTACAAGGAAATTGCCGAAAAAGTTATCTGTTTTCAAGACAGCAAACAGCCCCTACAGACAAATATGCAGCAGTATCAGATACAGTTGATTGATAATTTGTTGGAAAACATCGAATCGAGCGTTCAAAGCACCAAATCTGTAATCAACGGCAAATGATCGGAACCGACTTTTGGGCCTGTACGAATCTTCAAAACACCAATTTCTTTGCTGACTAGGAAATGATCGATCGGAATATAAACCAGTGGCATAAAAGTCGGCCAAGTCGGTAAAATCCCAAAGCCCGATCGGGCATTTCGCAGTTTTCCGGTTTTTACCATATTTTTGTAGAATGGCGACCACATTGTGGTATTGAAATCGCCAACCACAATTAGCGGATTTTTGACTTGGGCTGCATACTCGCCGATGGCTGCTAGCTGTTGATTGCGATCGATAAAACTCTCCTGTTTGATCGGCACAGTCGGATGAACAAGAATCATCGAAATAGTTTTACCTTGAAATTTCACATCCGCTAACAAACTCTTTCTTTGGCTTGAAAAGGTTTTAATAGAAACATTTTCTAAAGGCAACTTGCTGTATATGGCACTGCCAAATCTCTCAGATTCTTGCTGATTGGAAGAGTAAGGAAACATCTCGCTTAAAACCGATAACTCTTTTGCCCAAGATGTGCTGACTTCGACAAAAACCGCGATATCGGGTTGTTCTGCTTTTACCAGAGAGATTACATCAGAATATCGCCGATTGCTCGTTAAAACATTTGAATGCAAAATCCGCAGGTGTTGTTCGGGAGTTGCTCCTGCAAATGCTGGCGCTGGAAAATACCAAGGAACAATTTCCGCCAAATTAATGATAATGCAAAATGCGCTCACCAGCAACCATATTTTGTTTGAGCGCGCCAAAGCGAAGAATATAAAAGTAGATAAACCAACCAGTAAATATTGTAGTTTAAAATGAGAGCTCAATTCAAAAAATAGGTTAATTTGTCCCAAATAACCCGCAATTGACAAGACTGCATCTACAATTGCTGCGAGAACAAACCATTTTAAAATTACGTGTTTCAAGCTAATAATTTTGTTTTGGTCGCCGCTGTGCAGCACCGCCCATTTCAGCTTGATTTTGAGGTTGTTGGTAATCGGCAGTTTATCAATTTTTATTACCAGTTGTTCTGACTGTTCCAACACTCGCCGCTTTTGATAAAACCTCACTAGCAAGGTATCTACCACAAAATAACTAAAATAATTGGCAACCAATCCTGCAAATACCAACACACCTAAACCGGTGAGCATCCCAAAGGAACCTCCTACTTTCCTCAAACCCGAAAAAGTAGCTGCATCACCTGTTTTACCTGTAGCTGCTATGCCGATAAATAGCATAAAAGCAGGCAATCCGAGCGTGATGATGTTTCTGATGAGATAGTCCATGATTTATCCTATTTGCTAAGCTTTTTCAGATTTTGCTGTTGCTCTAAATTTCATAAATTTCTAAGGGTAAATTGTCTGGATCTCTAAAAAATGTAAACCGTCTTTCTGTAATATCGTCAAGCCGAATTTCTTCGACTGCTACTTGTTGGGATTTGAGGTAAGCAACTGCTGCTTCTATATCTTCAACTGCAAAAGCTAAATGTCTCAAACCGCAAGCTTCAGGGTTGCTAACTCTTGCGGGAGGATTGGGAAATGAGAAAAGCTCGATCGCATCACCGTTCTCAAATTGCAAATCTAGCTTGTAAGAATTCCTTTCGCTGCGGAAAGTTTCTTTAATAATGGAACATCCCAATACTTCTACATAAAATTTCTTCGATGCTACGTAATCGGAACAAATAATCGCTACATGATGTATTGCCTTTATTTTCATCTTAAAAAATTTATTTGGGTTTTTTAAATTACAGCAGGTTATTGACAATTATATTTGAGTTCGAGCAAACCCTGCTAAATAAAGGGCGAGCTCCCTAGTTTTCCGCCCCACCCAAATCTCGATCGGTAAATTTATGCAAAAAAATTACCTTACTTTGATAAAATGAGAGTTTTGCAGTCAATCACCCAATTTGCATCTCAGGAGACGATCGCTATGGCCCGTATGTATTATGACACCGACGCTAACCTAGACCTCTTAGCCAACAAAACGATTGCTATCATCGGCTACGGTTCCCAAGGACACGCCCACGCCCTCAACCTCAAAGACAGCGGCATGAATGTCGTTGTCGGTTTGTATCCCGGTAGCAAATCTGCCGCCAAAGCAACCGACGCGGGTTTAACAGTTCACCCGGTAGACAAAGCATCAGCCGCCGCTGACTTCATCATGATTTTATTACCCGATGAAGTTCAAAAAACTATTTACAAAGAACAAATCGAACCTAACCTTTCTGAAGGAAATGTTTTAGCATTTGCTCACGGTTTTAACATTCACTTCGGCCAAGTTGTCCCCCCAGCCAACGTAGACGTAGTAATGGTAGCCCCCAAAGGCCCCGGACACTTGGTGCGGCGGACTTACGAACAAGGGGAAGGCGTTCCGAGTTTGTTTGCAGTATATCAAGATGCTTCCGGTCAAGCGCGCGATCGGGCAATGGCCTATGCTAAAGGTATCGGCGGCACCAGAGCCGGCATCCTCGAAACCACTTTCCGCGAAGAAACAGAAACCGATCTTTTTGGCGAACAAGTAGTTTTGTGCGGCGGTTTGAGCGCCTTAATTAAAGCTGGATTTGAAACCTTAGTTGACGCCGGATACCAACCGGAATTAGCTTATTTTGAATGTTTGCACGAAGTTAAACTTATCGTTGACTTAGTAGTAGAAGGAGGCCTCGCCAAAATGCGCGACAGCATCTCCAATACCGCAGAATACGGCGATTTAACACGCGGGCCCCGCATCGTCACCGATGACACCCGCGCCGAAATGCGTAAAATTCTCAGCGAAATTCAATCCGGTCAATTTGCTCGCGAATTCGTTCTCGAAAATCAAGCCGGCAAACCAGGCTTTACCTCTATGCGCCGTCAGGAAGCAGAACATCCTATTGAAGAAGTTGGCAAAGATTTGCGAGCTATGTTTAGCTGGTTGAAAAAGCAGGCTTAATCAATTTTACGCAGAATCTCTATATGTAGGGTGTGCACTGCACACCTCATATCAATTCCGGTTACAACGACCTATGATACAGAGGACACGGCAGTGCCGTGTCCCTACCACGATTCATTGTAGGGAAACGGCACTGCCGTATCCTGATTTCCGGTAATATTAATTCCGATGCTACCGGATTTGATATTACGCAGTGAACTAACCTACAAAAAAGTGACTAGGTATTATTAGACAAACCGGGTTTGTGAAGTGTAGGGACACGGCAGTGTCGTGTCCCTACGGAGAACTAACAATAGGCTGGTGTACTTCATAAATGTGGAGTCTGCTATAAGATCAGAGAAACCATGTTTCTCCCTGATAAATCAAAACTATCGAGTGGGACTAGGGTTTTTGTCCAAGTTCTCAATCTCCTTATCTCTTTGCTTGTTTGAATCTTTCGGCTTCACCCAGGTTGGCCACAACCAGACGAAGAATTTTCTACTTGCTAAGCTGGTATCTCTTACAGGTTTGGGCAGAAAAGTTAAACTGTCACCGTAAAGGGTAAACAGCGCTACAAACAGCAACAACAATGGAATAACATTCTTTTTAAACATCGCAGTTTGGGAGTTAAGTTGGCGAAAGCGCTTTGTTATATTTTGCCCTCACACGGACAGAAAATATCAGCCACAGCTTAAGAAAAATAGACCTCAGCAGGGCAAAGCAAGCGCGCATACAAAAGGAAAGGCTGTTAAGTGGGTAAGCGCAAATAATATCACTTCCGGCTGTGCCGGAATGATATAGAGGAGACGGCAGTGCCGTCTCCCTACCGCGATCAATTGTAGGGTGACGGCACTGCCGTCTCCTCCGTCTTCTCCGTTTAGATCATTCCGATGCAAACGGATTTGATATGACTGATGACTACTTATTCCCTTGAATGAAAGTTTGCACGACTGCATTAGTTTCAGGAGAAATCTCTGTTACCAGCCGCACCGGGATTGCCGATGTAGAAGCAAATTGCGCGTATTCTGGTGTTAGAAAGATGGCATATTTATCAGCTTCTGCCGTTAGTTGAGCAGCCGTTGCTAGACTTATAGCTTTAATATAATTGCGTATGCTTGCAGCTTGGTCGCCGACAAGTTCATCGCCAGTAATTACTGTCCTCGGTCTGCGAACTTGGTCTAAAGTTGTACTCGGATCTTTGACGCTTAAGTGGGTTCCTCCGACAAAACCGACTAGCCATTTGGGAGATGGAATTTGGGGGAAGCCGGCAATTTGTTCGACTAAGGCGGGTGTGGTTTTGTCGGCAGAAGATGCTACTATTAATGTGGGAATCTTAATTTTACTTAGGCCAGTTTCTCCAAATAATAATGATGTTGTGGGATTCATGACGATCGCCCTTTTAATCCGGGCATCCCGCAATTGATACCGTTCTTCCGGCAATCCGGCCGCCGCGCACTGAATGCCTTCGCCCAAGCTAAACCCAATCAAATCCCCCTGACACCGCTGTTTGAGCCTGGTCAATTGCAGTTCGGCGCCGGCCAAGGACAAGGCTGTGGCACCGCCGAAGGAATAGCCAACAATCATCGATCGGTCGATCGCGATTTTTCCCCGCAAATTATCATCAGTTTGGTTCAATTTTGCCAGTTCATCCAGCACAAAACTGATATCTTTAGGACGGTCTAAAAACTCTTCAGCAGCTAACAACCGAGATTTACCGGCGATCGCAGCATTGGTGTTCGTCTCGTTGCTTCCTGGATGTTCCAAAGCAGCTACCACATAGCCGTGAGACGCCAAATGCTCGGCTAAATAGCGCAAATCCGTGCGGACAGAACCCAAACCGTGAGAAAAGACGATCGTCGGTTTGTCAGCCGTCGCAGCTTTTGACCAGTAGACATCCACTGGAATACGCCGATTGCGGGCGCTATCGTTCAAATCTAGCTTTAGTACCCGCACCGAATTAGGCCCAGGCTGGCTCGCGTCGAAAGGCAGGTTCAGGGCAGGTTTAGCCGCTGCTAACTGAGGTGCGATCGCCGCCATAAACCGCTGAGTTTGCCAAAAACCAGCGTTCAAATTTCCCAAAACTGAGAAAGCTCGATCGAGATCCACCACTACCCGCGAACTCGGATAAGATTCAATAAAACTCAATACCGATAAGCCTTCCGGCGCGTTCGCCCCCAGCACCAAAGCCGCTCGCAGCGCTTCCACGCCCGCACCGTCGCGCCTGGGTATGACTGTCGTCAAATCCGTCAGAATCGCAGTACCGATCCCGGTATTTAGCAAGTTGCTCAAACCGACTACATTTAAGGGAATTTTCGCTTGAAGTGCTCCCAAGATTTGGCTGCGCTGTTCGGAGGATAGCAAATTGGCGTATGCTTGCAGTTTTTCGGGGACTTTGCCAGTTTTTGCGAGTTCGCGCAAATCTGCCACCGATATTGACGATTCTAAAATACCTTTGCGGACAACAACCGTTTCCGCAGCTTTTGCGGGGGATGTCACGCCGCCGAAAGTGCCGATCGCGATCGCGCTGCAAACACTCGCCACTGATGAAAACCATCTGAAATTCGATCTAATGCTCATCTTTTCCCGATCTAGACTGGATACTCATCATATTCTCAGAATACCGAGAAATTAATTTGCAGGAGTGCGATCGGCAAGAACTGTAAGTATATTTAAGTAGATATCTATAAAATACATACAGCATTTCTCACCTTATTGATATCTATTCCGGCTGCGCCGAAATGATATAGAGGAGACGGCAGTGCCGTGCCAACGTGGCCAGAACATGCTGGGTAATCATTCG
>JANPMV010000006.1:0-10271 GCA_031427135.1 Cyanobacteria bacterium VAR_87_metabat_62
GATCCCCCCTAGCCCCCCTTAAGAAGCAGGGTGGATTAATTGTCAGGGGGGAATGTATGATAGAAGAGGTAATCAAGTCTGCCCCGTCCGGGTAGACTATCCCTGCTGTAATGAATCAACAATGAATTTAATAGAAGCAATTAAATCTGTTCCCGATCCGAGACATTCGAGAGGTATTAGACATGAACTTTGGCTGATATTAACGATAATTTTGTTGGGTAGTTGCACGGGCTATTGGGGGTATAAGCCCTTAGTAGAATTTACCACAAATCATCGAAAGACCCTCATAAAATTATTCAACCTCCCCAGTAATATTCGCTTTCCATCAGATTCAACATTTAGAAATATAATTCAATTATTAGATTTTGAGATATTAGCCGTTCTTTTTAATGTATGGGCTAAAGACGAATTGTCAATAAACGAAGGAGAATTGATGGCAATGGATGGAAAAAGCATTAAAAGTACCTCAGTAGGTGGCAGCAGCTCTTACCAAAACTTTGTCAGTATGGTTTCCGTTTATAGTCATAATCATGGATGGGTAGTTCGACATCAAGTTATGGAAAACAAACAGAAAAGTGAAGTGGAAGTCGTACAGGAACTCGTTCAAGAACTATCCGGTAACAAAGTAGTAATTACCCTCGATGCACTGCACTGTCAAAAAAAACACTAGCCTTAATTATTGATGGTGGGAATGACTATATAGTTACCCTCAAAAAGAATCAATTAAATCTGTTTAAAGCTGCTAATAAATTAGTCAGTTCAGCGTTGGCAGCCCAGGAAAATGAAGTTTCTGAATGTGTACATGGACGAACCACAACTCGCCACACCAAAATTTATCCAATTCCACCTCAATTATTGCCCCTTTGGACCGGTGTAAAACATATAATTGTGGTCAGGAGATCGGGAACGAGATGGGAGGGAAAAAAAAGTCGTCGTCACCTAGTTGATTTCGATGAAGTACACTATTATTTAAGTAGTCTGGATTGGTCAGCCAGTCAGTTGGCTGATGCTATTCGTGGTCACTGGTTGATTGAAAATCGGCTGCATTGGGTTAAAGATGTGACGTTAAACGAGGATAACGATATTCATGTCCGGTGGCAATGCACCTGCTAATTGGGCAATGATCAGACAATTTTTGGTTTCATTGGCTCGCATGAAATGTACTCGTACTTTTCCCGAAGCTTTAAGATTAATGGCTAATCAAATTGAAGATTTGAGTGAGTTACTTTTTAATTTATCTAGTCCAGATAAACCTGTTAAATGCCTCGCATAATTTCGGTCAATAGCCTTCCTAGCCTTAATTTAACCTCTCGACAATTAATCCACCCTGCCTAGCCCCCCTTAAGAAGGGGGGGACAGGGGGGGTCAAAGTCCCCCTTCTTAAGGGGGATTTAGGGGGATCGAGATATGTGCAACGACCCATTAAATTGGTATTACACCGATCGACTTTATCCTTAAAAGAGTTTTTTTATGCCTCGCTTACATTACTCCCTACTGTTTGCCTTCCTGCTGCTATTTCCATCAAAAACCTACGCCCAAATCATCCCCGATAGTACCCTGGGCCCGGAAAGTTCGCGCACAGTTTCCGATACTATCAACAACTTACCCTCAGATAGAATCAGTGGCGGCGCAACTCGCGGCTCTAATCTGTTTCACAGTTTCCGCGAATTCAACATCGGTGAAGCGCGAGGAGCTTATTTTGAAAATCCCAGCGGAATTGCTAACATTTTTACCCGCGTTACCGGCAGCAATCGGTCAAATATTCTAGGAACATTAGGAGTACAGGGAAACGCCAATTTATTTTTAATTAACCCAAAAGGAATTGTCTTCGGCCCGAACGCTCGCTTAGATTTGCGCGGTTCGTTTATCGGTTCAAGTGCTGACAGTATTGTATTTAATAACGGCTTTGAATTTAGCAGCACCAACCCACAAACATCCCCGTTATTAACAGTTAATATTCCCACTGGTTTAAGATTTCGGGATAATCCCGGTGCAATTGTCAACCGTTCCACCACTTTAGGGAAAGTAAATCTCCCAGCTTCTCCTGTGCCAATCCCGATCGGCGATCGAGTTGGTTTAGCAGTAGACCCAGGTCAAACTTTAGCACTAATTGGCGGCGACATTCAACTGCAAGGTGGCAATTTAACTGCTAGTGGCGGACAAATTCTACTCGGTAGCACCGCCAGTCCCGGTTTAGTCAATTTTGCACTAACTTCTGCTGCTCAACCTGGAAGTTTAACTTTAAATTATGCCAATATTCAAAACTTCGGTAATATTCAAATATCTGATGGCACAGTTATCAACACGAGTGGAACTGGTGGCGGCAGAGTAGAGATCAAAGGTGGAAATGTCGCCCTCAGCGCTGCGCGAATTTATGCGCTGACACTCTCGAATATTGATGGTGGAGGTATTGATATCAGCGCCCAAAATTTGCGAGTGGAAAATGGCACCCAATTTTCTACCCTGACTCTGGGAGATGGCGCAGGAGGAAATATGAACTTCCGCGCTGCTGATTCAGTAGAAATGAGCGGGCTGGGAGTTGAGGGCTATCAACAAGTTGTAATTAAATATCTGGTATCGGGAACCGCAGACCCGTTTGACCCGCTAATTATGCTGTTTAATGCTAGTGCTGGTGCTGGTTCGGGTGGGAGTATTGCGATCGACACCAACCGCCTGCTCCTCAACAATGGGGTAGTAGGTAGCGGCATCACTTTTGGTGCTGGAAAGGGCGGAGATTTAATCATTCGCGCCAATACTTTTGAAATGGTGGGTTCGGGGATTAACAACGGGACAGCGAAAGAAAGTACCGGTGCGGGTGGAAGTATTACTGTTGATGTCAATCGATTAATTATGCGCGATGGTTCTCTTCTGGGTACGACAAGCTACAGCAGCGGAGCGTCGGGAAATGTCAACATTAAAGCTGCTGAATCGGTAGAATTGTCTAACGCTGGGCCGAGAACAGTTGTCTCTACCGGAATTAGCACGCTAAGTATTGGTTCTAGCGGAAGGGCGGGGAATATTAATGTTGATACGAAGCGATTGACTCTTTCTGGAGGTTCGGCGTTTACACTAGGAACGGGTGTTTTAATAGGCAGTTTTTTGTTTTCTCAGGATGGCGGGCCTGCTGGAAATTTGACTGTTAGGGCTACTGAATTAGTGGAAATTTCGGGTATTTCTCAACTTTTGACTAGCGGAATTCAGAATGCTAGCGCGCTGACTTCTGAAACTTTGAGTTCTAGTCGAGGTGGGGATATTCGGATTGATACGCCAATCCTAACTGTGCGGGATGGGGGAATTGTTTCTACCAGTTCTTTGGGGGCGGGAGATGTGGGGAATATTACTGTTAATGCCGATCGCATCTCAGTCAGCGGCAGTAGCAATAACGGTTTGTTTGTCAGTACAATTGATGCTTCGGTTGGCAAGACATTCGGTACTAATCCCAATGCTACAGCAAATGCGGGCTCGTTGAATCTAAATGCGCGCGATCGACTAACTGTCAGAGATGGAGCTACAATCACGGTGCAGGCTACGGGAACCGGGCGGGCCGGTAACATCAATATTACCGCAAATTCGATCGCCCTTGACAACAAAGCCAGGATTGACGGTACGACTGTATCCGGTACTGGAGCAAATATTAACCTGCAAGCGCGAGACATCCAATTGCGTCGCAACAGCCGAATTACTACCGATGCGGGTGCTTCTGAAGGCGGCAACATCAATATTAACAGCGATATTCTGGCTACCTTACCCAATGAAAATAGCGATATTACTGCTAATGCTCGCAGCGCCGCCGGGGGCCGCGTGAATATCAATGTCCCGAATGTTTTTGGTTTCACAGCAGTTAGTCGCGAACAAGTCCGAGGTAGTTTGGGATTAACAGATACTCAATTTGCAGCATTACAAGTAAGTCCTACATCTCTGCTTCCCACTAGCGACATCGCTGCTATTTCCCAAAGTGCTGGCCCAGCTTTGCAAGGGGCGGTAACATTTAGTTCTTCTGGGGTGAATCCCGCTCAAGGATTGGTGGAACTGCCACAAAATGTGGTGAATCCGGCGGCGTTAATTGCTGCAAATCCCTGCATTGAAGGGCAAGAGAATGAGTTTACTGTTACGGGTCGTGGGGGAGTGCCGCCAAGTCCTAACGATGCGCTCAGCAGCTCAGAATCGC
The DNA here is from genome assembly GCA_031427135.1 of Cyanobacteria bacterium VAR_87_metabat_62. Lineage (GTDB taxonomy): Bacteria > Cyanobacteriota > Cyanobacteriia > Cyanobacteriales > Microcoleaceae > Microcoleus. The sequence goes on from JANPMV010000006.1 coordinate 4,169, forward strand.
CGTTTTCGTGGGTAGAAGAAGAAGGAATAAGAACGCCCTCCAACCCCTCCCAAGGGGGGAAGGAGGAAGAAAGAAGAACGCCTCCTAACTCCCCTCAAGGAGGGAAAGAAAAGGAAGTTGTTCCGGCGCAAGGTTGGGTGGTGAATTCTCGGGGGGATGTGACACTTGTTGGATACAATCCTAGTAATGCTGCTGACTCTCGCAATCCTCGGCAGAATTCTGTTTGTCCGCCGCGTTGAAATTAGGTCTTTTTGAACCGCAGATGTAGGCGGATTAACGCGGATGAACGCAGATGAAGAATTAGATGTGGAGTTGCTGATTTGGAGTATGATTTGTCTCCGAAATTTAGAGGGCAATTCATGAATTGCCCCTACTAAATTTCAGGGATTGCCTAAGTGAGTGAATCATACCTGAATTCAGCAAGGCCGAAGATGTATGTCGGTTAATTAGTGTGTGTGTTGGCGGTTGTAATATCATCTTTTGTATATGAAATTTATGCGATCGCTCCGTCAAGCAATTCTGTTATTTCTAATTTCTTGTTCGCTGACAATTGCGATTCCTGCCGCAATTGCTCAAATTCAGCCTACAGATGGGATTGGGCTTATTCGACAAGCTCGAATTCTCTACAATTCGGAACGTTTTTCGGAAGCTGTACCGCTGTTACAGGCAGCGGCGGCGGCTTTTGAGGCAAAAGGCGAAAATCTCGATCGCGCTACGGCATTGAGCAATTTAGCTGCAACCTACGGGCAGTTAGCACTTTGGGAACAAGCGGAACAAGCTGTGAATTCGAGTTTGTCGGTTGTGCAAAAAGAAGCCAAAACTCCGGAGCAGCAACGGATTTTGGGGGAAACTCTGAACATTCAAGGACAGTTGCAATTGGAACGGGGGCGCACTCAAGAGGCGATCGACAATTTGGACTTAAGCGCTAAAATATTCGAGCAACTCGATCGCAAAAATCAACTTTTGCAAGTTCAAATTAATCTCAGTCGGGCTTGGGAAACTCTAGGACTTTATCCGAGAGCTTGCAAAATTCTGTTAGCTTCTTTTAAGCTGGAAAACAAAACTTGTGAAGTTTCGACAGTCGGTTTAGAAAGTTTGAAAAATGGGTCGATTTCTCTGGAAACAGTCCGGGGAATTCATGCTTTAGGTCGGGTATTTCGGGTTTTGGGACAACTCGAACGTTCTAACGATTTGCTGTTGGCGGGACTGGAATCTGCCAAAAAATTGGGCGTTAAACAAGAGGAAGCTGGAATTTATCTGAATCTGGGGAATACGGCGCGGGCTAAAAGCAATAAACCGGGTTTGACACACCGACAGCAGGCTAATTTGGTATTCTCTGCCCTAGAATATTATGCTGGCTCGGCGGCAGTCTCCGGCGCGTGGCCCCTACAAATTCAGGCGAAGTTGAACCAATTGAGTCTTTTAGTTGATCGCAAAAATTGGTCTGAAGCACAGGCTTTGTGGCGTTCCATCGCACCTCAAGTTGCTCAATTTGGGTCTAGCCGCGCGGGACTTTACGCTCAAATTAATCTAGCTCAAAGCTTGATAAAATTAGCTCAGTCGCCACTCGCAACTTTGAGTTTAAGCGATATTGACAAAATGCTTTCAAAAGTTCAGGAACCAGCAAACAGTTTGGGGGACAAACGAATACAAGCTTATATTCTCGGAGCTCGCGGTAAACTATCGGAAATCCAGCAGCAAAATCAGCAGGCGGAAATACTTACAAATCAGGCTTTGAGTTTAGCACCAGCCTTTGAATCTCCCGATATTGCCTATCAATTATTGTGGCAACTTGGACGGATTCGGAAAGCTCAGGGAAATACAGAAGGGGCGATCGCCCAATATACTCAAGCTGTGAATGTACTGTCTTCTCTGCGGGGCGATTTGGTAACAGTCAATCCCGAAGTGCAATTTTCATTTCGGGAAAGTGCCGAACCGGTTTATCGGGAATTAGTCGGGCTGCTTTTGCAAGAGGAATCTCCCAGTCAAGCTAAATTGAAACTGGCGCGCCAAACGGTGGAATCTTTGCAGTTGGCGGAATTGGATAACTTTTTTCGGGATGCTTGTGCTGATGCTAAACCACAGTTGATCGAGGAAATAGATCCTACAGCAGCAGTTATTTATCCGATTATTTTGAGCGATCGTTTGGAGGTAATTTTGTCAATTCCCGGCAAACCCCTGCGCCGCTACGCTACTAAGAAGTCTGAAGCCGAGTTGGAAACTGCCTTCAGACAAGCCAAAAATGCGATCCGGCCCGCTGCTTTTCCTCGGGAAAGGAGGCCACCCGTTCAACTGGTTTACGACTGGTTAATCCGCCCCGCAGAGGCAGATTTGACTGCCAGCGGGATTAAAACTCTGGTATTTGTGCTCGATGGTTACTTGCGAAATCTGCCGATGGCGGTGCTCCACGACGGCGAAAAGTTTTTGGTAGAAAAATACAGTATTGCTTTGGCGCCTGGACTACAATTGCTGGCACCGAAACCGCTGAGCGAAGTCAAGTTAAAAGTTTTCACTGCTGCCCTCTCCCAAGCGCGTCAAGGCTTCCCGGCTTTGCCGGGGGTGGAGCAAGAAATTCAGCAAATCGCAGCCCAGATGTCGGCGAGTGGGCTGCTGAATCAAGAGTTTGTCAGCGGGCGGTTGCACGATCGAATTAAAGCTTTGTCTTACCCGATCGTCCATTTAGCAACTCACGGTCAATTTAGCTCGAATGCGGCGGATACTTTTATTGTGACTTGGGACCAGAAAGTAAATGTCAAGGAGTTCGATCGACTGCTGCGAGTTCGCACTGGGGAAAACCAACAGCCGATCGAGCTTTTGGTGTTGAGTGCTTGCGAAACTGCTTCGGGCGACAGTCGCGCGGCTTTGGGTTTGGCTGGGGCTGCAATTCGATCGGGTGCACGCAGCACAGCGGCAACCCTGTGGCAAGTCAACGACGAATCTACGGCTATTTTTATGACTGAGTTTTACCGCCAGTTGGCTGCTAAAAGCAGCAAAGCTGAAGCCCTCCGCAATGCTCAATTAACCCTGCTGCGAAACCGAGAGTATCAAAATCCTTATTTTTGGGCACCTTTCGTGCTCGTCGGGAATTGGCAATAATCTAAGATGGGCATCGGGAATTGGGAATGGGGAATGGGGAATGGGGAATTGGGAATGGGGCATCGGGCATCGGGCATCGGGTATCGGGCATCGGGCATCGGGCATCGGGCTTGCAGTTAACAGTCAACCGTCAACTGACAACCGTCAACCGTCAACCGTTAACCGTCAACCGTCAACCGTCAACCGTCAACCGTCAACCGTCAACCGACAACTGACAACCGACAACTGACAACTGACAACTGACTTAAATGCTTGATTTTTTGTTAAAAATTGTAAACTGTTAAACAGTGCTTTCCGCATCTAATATTTTTCGAGGAGTCCCATGAAGCAACTTTTGATTGCTGAGCGCTTTTGCCTGATAGCCCACGTTTTATCAATGGCTTTTGGATTGGCAGGGTTGCTGCTGATTGTACCGCGTCCCGAACTGGTGATGAGTTTGCCGCCTGCTGGGCAAACTCTGTTCCAATTCGGGATGGCTGGGGGTGGAGTAGTCTATATCATCTTTGGTGCAGCAGCCGTTGCTCTATATGCCTTTCGGACGTTGGGCACGGGTGCAACTCTGGCATTTTTGCTGCCTTCTGTGTTTTTGTCCTTGGGTAGCGAGTTGTTGGGAACGAGTACGGGTTTTCCCTTCGGCCACTACCACTATTTGAGCGGTTTGGGTTACAAAGTTGCAGGGCTGGTGCCCTTTACAATTCCCCTGTCGTGGTTTTACCTGGGACTGGTTTCCTATGTAATTGGTCGCGCTGGATTAGCGGGCGGTAAAGGCGAACTCAACTGGGTGCGCCAAATAGGGGCGATCGCCCTTGGTGCTTTGCTGCTGACAGCGTGGGATTTTGTACTAGATCCGGCAATGAGTCAAACTTCTGTGCCTTTTTGGGAGTTTGAGGAACTTGGAGCTTTCTTCGGGATGCCTTACCGCAATTTGGCAGGATGGATGGGCACTGGCGCTGTGTTTATGTCGGTAGCAGCTTTTTTCTGGAGAAAAAAATCGATTAAATTAGAGCGATCGGAATTGAGTTTGCCCTTAATTGTTTATTTGGTAAATTTTGCTTTCGGAGCAATTATCACTGTAACTTCCTTGGATTCTCGATTCTGGTTCCCAACATCGCTAGCTGTGCTTCTGGGTGTAGTTCCAGCGATCGTCTTATGCTGGATCGCTAAACCCGCAGCAGATGAGGTAACAGAAACAATTCCGTCTTTGGATACATCTGTTCTCAAGGCTGAAATTCCACCTCAGCCAGTGGGCGTTTTGCGTAAGTAAGCTGCTGGTGAGCAATCGTGACTGATTTGGCGAAAATTTACACAAAATTTTGAGCTAATTTTAAAACCCGGTTTCTACAAGAAGCCGGGTTTTTCAGATGCGATCGCTGTTAGAGCAATTCCGGTTTTGCACCGAAATCAGACTGAGGAGACGGCAATGCCGTTTCCCTACCCGCGATGGCGTTGCGGAATTTAGGCATGATTCACTCGCTTGGACAATCCCTGAAACTCGCTAGTTTCGGAGGTAAATCATACTCCTTTCTCAGCAACGCCCCCGCGATTAATTGTAGAGAAACGGCATTGCCGTCTCCTGATGGTTAGACTACGCGGGCGCAATTCCTGTAATATATTTAAAGTCAAAATTCTATCAACTTCCTTATTTTAAATTGGTTTCCTCGATCGCCCCTCACCTGTTCCCCCAATTGCTGACAAGTATCATCTCTCTCGTACTCCTGCTGCTGCAATTACCCGCCGCCGCCATTCTCCTGTCGCGCTTGATCAAAGGCCCATCCCGCATCCCGCCCCTAGAACCAGAATCGCCGACGCTGGATTTAATTGGTGCTTGTACTGTCGTGGTTCCGACTTTGAACGAGGTCGATCGACTTTCGCCTTGTCTGGAAGGATTGAGCCGCCAAAGTTACGAACTCCGCGAAGTGATTGTCGTTGACAGCTATTCCGTTGACGGAACCGCAGATTTAGTCAAAGCCACAGCCGAAAAAGACCCTCGGTTTCGGGTAATTAACGACGATCCGTTACCGACTGGTTGGGTGGGCCGTCCGTGGGCGCTGAATACCGGTTTTTTGGCAAGTTCCGAGAAATGCGAGTGGATTTTAGGGATAGATGCGGATACAGTCCCCCATCCGGGTTTGATTGCGAGTTTGCTGAAAACGGCTGCTGCTGGAAATTACGATTTAATCTCATTATCGCCGCAGTTTATCCTCAAATATCCAGGGGAATTTTGGCTGCAACCGGCACTGTTGATGACTTTAGTTTATCGATTCGGGCCGACGGGGACTGGTGGAGATGTGCCGGAATTGGTGATGGCGAACGGTCAGTGTTTTCTCTGTAAGCGCGAGGTTTTGGTGGCATTAGGGGGCTATGAAGTCGCGAGGGGTTCTTTTTGCGATGATGTGACTCTGGCTCGCTATGCTGCGGCTAAGGGCTTTAAGGTGGGCTTTTTGGACGGGGCGAAGGTGTTGCAGGTGCGGATGTATGAGGGGGCGATCGAGACTTGGAACGAATGGGGTCGATCGCTCGATTTGAAAGATGCTGCTTCTCGCGCTCAAATTTGGGGTGATTTGTGGCTGTTGTTGGCGGTTCAAGGTTTGCCGGTGCCGATCGTACTGGGCTATTTGTTGTTTGGTTTGCTATCGCCTGTGGCGGTGTTTCCCTACGGTGTGCTGTTGGGATTGAATGTATTTTTGGTCGCAGTGCGATCGGCTTTGTGTTTTGCGATCGCTCCTTCGTACGATCGGACGGAAGCATCAGGTCAATGGCTGTTTTGGCTTTCTCCGTTGGCCGATCCGTTAGCGTTTTTGCGGATTCTGATTTCTGCATTAAATCAGCCTACTCAGTGGCGCGGCCGCAAGTATGAATAATCGTTAAAATTCGGAATTATTAGTAGCTGATATCAATTCTTGCTGCGCCGGAATGATATAGAGGAGAGGAGACGGCAGTGCCCTGTCCCAACAATATATAGCGGTATGGTAACGGCACTGCCCTGAACTACGTCACCACCGGTTAT
>JANPMV010000007.1:0-19847 GCA_031427135.1 Cyanobacteria bacterium VAR_87_metabat_62
ACCCTTAATTTTTGGACTCTTTCAGTCCCGGCTTGGCTACTGCGCCATGTTTTTTTTACGATTGAGTCCTAATTTTTGTAAGTAGCGACACATTGCCGTCCGACTCACCCAATTTCCCGTCTTAACAGCAAATAATTTACAACTGATAATTCATCAACTTATTCGTTTTTCATTCCTCAGACGGATGGCAAACGGAAAAACCTCGCACTCCAAGATGTCGGTATCCTGTGGTCAAAAAGGGTAAAAGTCGGTTCCAACAATCATCAAAATCGATTAGTTAACCTTGGAAGCTCTCTCTAAATTTACCATAATTTTTACTCAGCGAACGCTGAGTAAATTTGTGCTTAGTCTAAACTCTAGGATCGATGTGTGACCTTTTTAAGTTCAATATTTTCCATTGCGTTCAAGTCTGTTACATTTTATCTTATGTTCCTGAGAAAGGTTATAGTGTTTTCAATCTTGCCTGATAATATCGGGTACGCCCACCGCCGAAATACCTGCGATCGCCCTTAAATTTTGACAGCGAATCAACTCGTTAAAATCCAAGCTGCGCCCTTCAATTTGCGCCACTGCCTCGATCGCTGAGAGCAAATGTCTGGCCGCTTCGGCTTCGCTGTAACCGCGCCTTCCCGCCACCCGAATAGCCGTTTCGTCTGCATCTAACTCTACTTGGGAACTGCGGTTGTCTCGCCAAATTCGAGTCATGGCTAGTCCCGTCAAACCGCCTGCGATCGCAATCCCCACCGGATCTGCTTGTAAAAATTCTACAACTGTTCCGACTATTCCGGCGAGTGCAGCCCCTTGATAAATATCCGGTTTAAACCACTTAAAATTGCCCAGGAAACTGACTGTTCGTAATATTAGCAAATCCCGCTGCGGCTTAGACAGAAGCCTCCACAGGTCAAAATTAATGTAAATTGGGCGAGATCGATTCCAAGGTAAAGGAAACTCGCAGTCAATTATTTTTGATTGTTGGGGCTTATTAATAATTTTACTCATCATGCGGCCGGAGGCGGGCATCACATCTAACAGGCGGCGAATTTCAGGTTCGGGATTCATAATTTTTCGGGAATGGGGAATTGAGAATGGGGAATTGGGAATTGGGAATGGGGAGTGGGGAATTGAGAATGGGGAATTGGGAATTGGGAATGGGGAGTGGGGAATTGAGAATTGGGAATTGGGAATTGGGAATTGGGAATTGGGAATTGGGGATTGCATTCACATAAAAAACAATAATATTGATCAGGGGCTTGTCGGGGCAGGGCATCGCCCGCCCCTAGGAGTTATTAGAAGACATTAAGGACTTTTTTTGGATTCGGGAGAGGGAGATTTAGTATTAGGTTTTGGAGTTGCTTTTTCGGCGTTGGGCGAAGGCTTCGGGCTGGCAATTGCTGGGGCAACTGACGGCTTTGGACTGGCGGCGGGGGATGCCGGCGGTGTCCCAGAAGCGGGGGCGGTTAGCGGGGCCGCAGGGGCTGTTTTAGCGCCTAAAATGCTGGCGTCTCCAGTGTCGAATGTCCCGGCGATGCAAGCGATCATCATTGTGGCTAAGGTGCCGACAAATAAGGCTTTCCAACCGAGTTCGGAAATGTCTTTGCGCCTGGATGGAATTAGGGCGATCATACCGCCGACAAATATGCCGACAGATGCGATGTGGGCGAAGCCGGAAAGGGCGTAACTGACAATCAAAACTGTACGATCGCCGATCAGTTCTTTTGCCGATGCTTCTGCTAAACTTTGATAAGGTGGAATTGCAGTTTCCAACAGTCGGCGACCGATAATTACTGAAGCTATCCAAGAGTCTTCCAAGGGAACTCCTGTTAATAACGTCAAGGGATAGAATAAAACTCCCATAATGTTAGCTAAGGTAACAACTTTGAAAATGCCACCTAGCGGATCGGGTAAAACTGCCAGCCACCCAAAAAATTGATTAATTAAGGATACTAAACCTAAGATTAATATCAAAACGGCAGCGATCGCTACTGCCATCTTTACTCCGTCCAAGCCACCAACAATTGCTGCATCCAGAGGGCTGACTCGTTCGATGGGTTCTCCACCCACAGTCTCTTGTATGGGATGTTCGCCATCAATTTCGGCAACTTCTTCGCCCATAAGTTTGCCGAGAGTTTGAGGTTTCCTTTCTTCCTTGGGAATACCGCCCATTGTCACTGGTACGCCTGTTTCTGGGACTAAAATTTTGGAGAGAACAAAACAAGCAGGAATGGCGATAATTGAGGCTGAAACTAAATGCCCTAAAATATTGGGAAAAACTGGCTTGAGAAAACTGACATAAATTGCTAAAGTTGACGAAGCAGCCGTCCCAAAACAGCAGGAAAGGATTGCACAAAGCTCCGAACGAGTCATTTGTGGTAAATAAGGCTTTACCACAATTGCCGCTTCAATTCCTACGAAAATATTGGCAGCACCGCTGAGTGCTTCGGCGCCGCTCAACCGCATTGTCATATAAAATATTTTGGCAAAAACTTCGGTGATAATTTGAATCACGCCGATGTTGTAAAGCAAGGCCATGAGGCCAGAAAAAAAGACTACTGTCGGTAAAGCTCGAAAGGCGAAAATATATCCTAAGTTAACTGGTGGGTCTTGACCGGGTATTGGTACAATGTTTCTGCCGAATACAAATCTGGCTCCAAAGTCAGCAGCGGTAAAAACGCTGTCCAGTAAGCCTGTAAACCACTCTAGGGCGATGCGAGTTGGGGGGAACAGGAATACTAAAAATCCCAATACTAATTGGAGGCCAATTCCCCAGATGATGACGCGCCAGGGTATATACTTACGCTGTCGGTTTTCTGAAAAAATCCAGGCGATCGCGCATAAGCCAAAGATGCCCAGAAATGAGATAAAGTTGTAGATAGACATGAGCTTAGTCCTTGAGATAGCTGAAGAGAATGCCGATCGACAGTTTGCACCACATCAGTTATACTATTCAACTGACGGCAAATGCCAAAAAAAAATAACTGGCAGATAAATTACGCACTCAACAGCGTACTCATCTAATTGCTTATGTCATTCCGAACTCTGCGGATCTTTAGCAATCGTTGATTTGCCTTAATTACCAGCAGTTTAAATAGAACACGCAACACATGGAAGCTTTTGCGACCCATCCTCCCGAATGGACTGCGACGGCGGTTCACGCTACTGAGTTTTGCTGTCCCAAGTGCGCTGCTAGTTGCACGGATGCTGCTGACGTTTGGATTAATCGCCGATCGCCAGTATACACCGAGTTCAACCGCCGTAAGTGGCAAGAATTTTACCGTTGCCAGTGCGGTTGCGTGTGGTGGGGCTGGAGTAGCGATAGGCCTCCTTCGGAACTTGTGCGTCGCGATGAGAGTTTGGATGAGGGTTCTGATGATGATTTTTAGAAGGGTGAGTCGATTTTGGATTTTCGATTTTATCAAAAAAATGGGTCTAAAACCCCGTCTTTTAAGACGGCTTTGCATTTAGACTGTCCTGTATTACCATAGTATCAATGGTTTGGTAAACAAAATGTTAAAAGCCTTCAAGTACAGAATCTATCCGACAAGTGAGCAATCAGTTTTGCTTGCCAAGTCATTTGGATGTACTAGATGGTTCTATAACTATGCCCTCAACTTAACGTCTGAAACTTACAAGCAAACGGGGAAGGGGTTAAGCAGAAATGAAATGGTCAAACTTCTACCCTCCCTGAAAAAAGAATATGAGTGGTTGACTGAAGCACCGTCACAAGTCCTGCAGCAAGCTGCTTTAAACCTTTCTAGTGCTTTCCTTAACTTCTTCGAGGGTAGGGCTAAATATCCCAACTTCAAAAAGAAACAAAATAGACAATCTATTAGGTTTCCTCAAGGTTGTAAATTAAAAGATGATACATTGAAACTGCCTAAGATTGGTGATATTCATTGTCAAGTCTCACGACAACCAGAGGGTACTCTAAAGTCGGTTACAGTTTCAGTTAATCCATCCGGGGAATACTTGGCGGCTTGCCTCTATGATAACGGCAAAGACTTACCTGAGAAATCAACAGAAGGAAAAGCTATTGGCATAGATGTAGGACTAACCCACTATGCTGTTACATCCGATGGAACCAAACATGGGAATCCCAAATACTATCGAAAGTATGAAAAGAAATTAGCGAAGAGACAAAAGCAATTAAGTCATAAGCTTAAAGGGTCTAGGAACCGCAATAAAGCTAGGGTTAAAGTTGCCAAAGTTCACGCTAAGATAGTTCGATGTCGCGAAGATTTTTTACACAAACTAAGTCGTAAATTAGTTGACGAAAACCAAGTCATAGTTGTCGAGAATCTAGCAGTTAGAAACATGGTTAAAAACCACAAACTAGCTAAATCTATTAGTGATGCTGGTTGGGGACAATTCTGCACCATGTTGAAGTACAAGTCTGAGTGGGCCGGAAAAACCTACATCGAAGTAGATAGGTTCTATCCCAGTTCAAAGACTTGTAATAACTGTTTAAATCGCGTGGATAGCTTGAGTTTGGATATTCGTAGTTGGCAATGTCCTAAATGTGGAGAAAACCATGATAGAGATATTAATGCCGCTCAGAATATTCGAGATGAAGGTTTACGAATTTTGACGGCAGGGCATACCGTTACTGCTTCGGGAGGGAGAGTAAGGCCAAGTAAAGGCACTGCTTTTACAAGGCATCTCCCTGTGAACTAAGAATCCTAGCCCTCTAGGGCGGGGAGTATCAAAATAAATTAGGGTAAGGTGCGCGGTAGGAGCGCACCCTACATTTAGATAGGTCAGCACAAGTTCTAAATCAATTCATCAGGTCAAGTATTCCCTTGACTACGCCTTCCATTACTTTTTCAACTAAGCTCAATTCATTTTCGCCGATCGACTCATCTAAGAGCATTGACTGAATTCGCTTTCTGTCGTCGCGACTCAGTTCACCTGATAAAAATATCTGGTCAACTATTGCTTCAGTTAGAAATTGGGAAGTTTGAGTTTGCATAGTTGGTCTCTAAAAACATCAATATTTTGTTTTTAAATTACGTTTTTAAATTACTTAGACTAGCTAGTTATTTGGAGGGTTTTTTAGCTTCTTCATTTTATCGGTGATACAATTATATGACTCTGCTAGCATTTTGTCAAGACACCGGCGACAGATAAATATAAAATCTGGATTGTATCTGCGACTTTTTGGCAAGAGTGCTTTGGGAGTGCGATAGACTGATTCAGCAGATTGGGACTTGGGCGAGCAAACTGGCGTATCCGCTGCGCTCGATCGACCTTTTGAGGCTTATTGGGACTTTGGCGGAACATTACAGCTCAAAAAAGATCAAAACTACAATAGATTAGAATGGGTAATCGGGAATGGGGAATTGGGAATGGGTAATCGGGAATGGGTAATCGGGAATTGGTAATTGTTATTTCTACCAACTGCCAATTGACAACTGCCAACTGACAACTGCCAACGGATAACTGACAACTGACTAATGACCTATTTGCGCTCTGCTCTAATTTTAACATTAGGTTTTTGGCTGCTACCACTAGCAGTGCGATCGCAGCCCATCGTCCCAGCGAACGACGGTACTAATACTGTTGTAAATCAGGAGCAAAATCGCACAGACATTAGCGGCGGACAAGTGTCGGGAAACGGCGCAAATTTGTTTCATAGCTTCAGCCAATTTAATCTTAGCGAAGGTCAAATTGCTAACTTTTTAACTAATCCAAATATTCAAAATATTTTAGGGCGGATTTCTGGCGGCGATGTTTCCGTCATTAACGGCATGATTTCTGTAAGTGGTGGCAACTCGAATTTATTCCTGATGAATCCGGCGGGAATTGTATTCGGTCAAAATGCTAGATTGAACGTGCCGGGGTCTTTTTTGGCAACAACTGCTACTGGTATTGGTTTCGGCGACGGCTGGTTCAGTTCGACCGGAATTAATGATTATAAAGCTTTAGTGGGAAATCCTAATCAATTTAATTTTAATAGCTCACAAATTGGGACAATTGTTAATGCTGGAAACTTAGCAGTTGGCAGCCATCAAAATTTAACTTTGCTAGGCGGCACAGTGATTAATACTGGGCAGTTGTCCGCCCCGGCAGGTCAAATTACAGTGGCTGCTGTGGGACAAAACGCAGTCCGCATCAGTCAAGCAGGTAATTTGTTGAGTTTAGAAATTACTCCGTCTTTGCCAGCAGAAAAATCGACTATAGCCCCAGTTGCTTTGCCTCAGTTACTGACGGGCCCGGGGGTAGCGTCAGCCACAGGTTTAAGGACGAACGAAGCAGGTCAATTGATACTGACTGGCGGCGAAACAGTGGCGGTAAATCCGGGAACTACGATCGTCTCCGGTTCTGTAAATGTATTTGCCCCTTCAGCAGGTGGCACAGTGAATATTTTAGGGGGAAAAGTAGGACTGTTCGGCGCAAATATCAATGCTTCGGGGACTAACGGCGGAGGTACTGTCCGGGTCGGAGGCGGTTGGCAGGGGATGGAACCAGTGCCGAACGCACTGGTAACATATGTTAGTCCTGATTCGACGATCGCACTAGACGCGATCGACCGTGGCAATGGCGGCACTGCGGTAATTTGGGCTGACAATACAACTCGCTTCTTGGGCAATATTACTGCTCGCGGGGGCATCGCCACAGGTAACGGCGGAGAAGTGGAAGTTTCCGGCAAAAGTTCTTTGATTTTCCAAGGAGAGGTCGATACCCGCGCAACTAACGGTGCGCTCGGGACTTTGTGGATCGATCCGGCAAATATTGCGATCGTCAGCACTAACGGCGACACTAGCACGCGATTGACCGCCATGCAACTCCAAGTGGCAGCAGAACCCACTGAAACATCGATCTCAGACGTGCAGTTGGAACAGATGGCTGCCGGCAGCAACTTGGTTCTAGAAACTCCGGGTTACATCATCGTCCAAGACTTGCCCGATAACAAACTTTCCCTGCAAGCGAGAACGGGAGACACCGTAACATTTAGGTCGGGCGGAGTGTTTTTTGTCAATGACTCCAAGGATTTAATTGAGACTCAAGGCGGCAATATCAACATTTTTGCCAGCAGCATCTCCCTGGGCGCACTCAATGCTAACGGTGGCAATATCGCTCTCAATGCTAACGGCATTGACTTGACCGGTGGCAACAATTCCGTCAGCAGTGCGGGGGGAACAATTAGCTTGCAACCCAACGACAGCCGAGGAATTCGAGTGGGCGGCATCGGGGATATTTTGGGCATTTTGGACTTGACGGCAACGGATCTAGGTGCTTTGGCGAGTGGTTTCGGTTCGATCGCGATCGGGCGCGCCAACAGCAGTTCGATCGCGATCGTCGCACCGATTACCTTCAACAGCCCGCTGACACTTCAAGGCAGATCGATCGCGATCGACAATCCCCTAAAAACCAGTGGTAACGCATCCCTGACTATCGACGCACCCCAAACTGATCTCGGCGCCAACGTTGCCACATCCGGTGGCGATATCACCTTTACAGGCAACCTGTCCCTGAGTGCTGATGCAGCTTTGGGAACCCAAGCTAGGGGCAGCATTTTGTTTTCCGGTAGCCTAGACGGAGCTCGTGCTCTGAGACTTGACGCTGGGCGAGTGGGGTTCGGCGGTACGATCGGTCAAGCTACACCACTGGCGAGTTTGATTGTCAACGGCCGCAGTACCGAGGTTTCGGGCAATATTGCGACATTTGGCGACATCGTTTTTAACAGTGGTGTCACAGTCGATCGCAGTGCCATCCTAGCCACAACTAACGGCAATATCGCTTTTGCCAATACCCTCGATAGCCTCACTGGGCGGGCTAATAGTTTGACCCTGCGCGCAGGCGGTAACATTACTTTTGGCGGCTTGGTGGGTCAAATTCAGAGGTTGGGCCTGCTCTCGGCTGACGCTTTTAACGTGACAGCGAATTCGAGAATTACCGCGCGTAGTTTGAGCGTGAACGCGCGAGATTCCGTTATCCTCCGGGGGGACAACACGGCCGCTTTGGGAGCCGATATCCAGTCAGGAAGCCTGTTCTTAGATGGTAATTTAAGGACGGATGGTGGTGGCGTAAATCTGCAAGCAAGCCGCGAAGTTCGGACTGGCAATATTACCTCCAACGGCGGGAGGATTCGGGTTGAGGGGAATACTGTTGCTGTGGGGGCGATCGACTCTTCATCGTTAACAGGAACCGGAGGGGCGATCGCACTCAACAGCAATGGCCCTTTAACTGCTGAAGCTTTGAACGCTTCCGGGGCGATCGGCGGAAATATTGCCATCACCTCTTCATCAGGTATTTCGGCTTTCGATCTCAACTCCAGCAGCACTTCAAACGGCAACGGCGGAAACGTTTCACTGAGCGCCACGAATAATATTCAGTTGGGTTTTATCAACGCTCAAGGGAGCACTGGTGGCAGCGTTGATGTCACAACCCTTGGTTTGTTTCGATCGAACAGTATTTTCAACGATGATATATCCGGCAATCTTGCCAGTATTTCCACTGCGGTCAGTGTGGGGGCGGGGGCGATTACAATTCGCCACGGAGGTGGTAGCGATCGACCTTTTGTAGTTGGCGGGGCGATCGACAACGGCACCTTGGGAAGCATTAATGCTGGAGCCGGAAACGCCATTTTCCCCAGTCTTTCCTTCGGGCAAACTTACACCCAGGGAAATTTACCAAATCAAATTTCCCTAATTACACCGGGCGCGCCAATTCCTGCACCAATTCCTGTACCAATTCCTGCACCAATTCCCGCACCAATTCCCGCACCGCCTCTAGTACCGCCTCTAGTACCCATAAATCCCGATCGCCCGCTGTCACTTCCTTCATCTTTGCAACCACAATTGCGATCGCCCAATCCAGACAAAAATTTCCCAATTAGCCCGGATCTTTCCGTTCCTTCTCGCAGATTCGATTCGGCAAGTTCAGGAATCTTAGCATTTGAGCAAACCTTCACTCGCGAGTATGAAAAATACCTAGAATTGCCCGAAAAAACGCCGATTACTAATATGTCAGTAGTTTACGAAATTCTTCGCGAAAACGAACGAAATACTGGGATAAAATCAGCAATTATTTATATGAATTGGGTGAGCAGCTCGGATGCAGCAGCCCAAGAAAATGGTTCGGTGCTGGTGGCAAGTCGGGATTTATCTAATCTATTACCTGTTAGGAAAAACCTCCTCCCCGAGACTCAGAACAAAGAAGTTTCCGATGTGCCTAGCGGAGAGCATTTAGAATTAGTATTAGTAACAGCTAACGCTGAACCGATCCGCGTTTTAATTCCGGCGACAACGCGCTGGCAGGTAATGCAACTAGCCGACGCATTTCAAACCGAAATAACTAATCCTAGAAGAAGAAGCAGCATTAGTTATTTGGATGCGGCGCAAAAACTTTATCGGTGGTTAATTGCGCCAATGGCCTCAGAGTTGACAGCTTTAAATATTGACAATTTAATTGTAATTCCGGCATCAGGTTTGCGAAGCGTGCCGTTTGCTGCACTTCATGACGGCAAAGAATTTTTAGTGGAAAAATATAGCCTTAGCGTCATGCCGAGTCTGAGTTTGACAGATACTAATTACGACGATATTTCTGACGATCAGATTTTGGCGATGGGGGCATCGGTATTTGAAGATAAAGCGCCACTACCAGCGGTACCGGTGGAATTAGAGTCGATCGCGCCGCCTAGTGAAGGAAAATCATTTTTGAATCAAGATTTTACTCTCGGGAATTTGCGAGCTCAGCGGGAAATCCGCCCCTTTGGAATCATTCACTTAGCAACTCACAGCGAATTCCAGCCTGGGGAACCGAAAAATTCTTACATTCAGTTGTGGGATACTAAATTACGCATCGATCAAATGCGGCAGTTGCGGTGGAATGAACCGCCAGTGAATTTGTTAGTTTTAAGCGCGTGCAGTACCGCTTTGGGCGATGCAGAGGCAGAGTTGGGGTTTGCGGGTTTGGCGGTAGCTAGCGGTGCGCGATCGGCTTTGGCGAGTTTGTGGGAAGTCAGCGATGAGGGGACTTTGGGGCTGATGACGGAGTTTTACAGGCAGTTGCGGGCCCCCAGACGCGAGGGCAATTTGACGATTAAAGCCGAGGCTTTACGGCGGGCGCAATTGCAGATGCTGCGGGGGCGCGTGCGGCTTCAAGACGGGATGCTGCGAGTCGAAGGAGTTTCTGTGAGTCTAACTTTGCCTCCAGAAATTGCCTCAAGGGGCGATCGAGTGCTTTCGCATCCTTATTATTGGGCCGCCTTCACAATGATTGGCAATCCTTGGTAATTGGGATGTTGAAGGAAGTTCGGCAACGGATTCGTAAGGGTCGATGTAACGGATGGAAGTTTTATCGGGTACAATATTATTGTAATTTGTCAGATTGTATAGGCATTTAAATATCTTCCTTTTGCTGCAAATGCCGCCCAATTTCCTGATGACATACGTACCAAAAATACATGGCTAAATTCAGGAGAGCTAATAACTTAGTGCCATCTTCTAGCATCGCGTGCGCCCCTAGACTTGGCAATGCTAAAATATCCTCAAATCGGGAGATAGCGAACAAGAGAAATGCTGCGACTAATGGCAGGTAAGGAGTGGTTTTGATGTATCGCCAAAACTTAAGTGCATAAAGGAAAACAGCACTCCCGTAACAAAAATAAATTAATCCCTTAGATATTCCCAACTGAGAAAGAATCAAAGTCATCCGAAACCTGTCATCCAGAAAAAAGACTCCCAGCAGTAAAGCGCTAAAAAATAAGAATATTGCCGATCGACTCTGCGGCTCTTTTTGGCGCAGCACTCCGAATGTAAATGCACAAATTGCGACTGGTATGCACCATAAGACTTCAGAAACTCCGGTGAAAATACCTTCGTAGGGGAACCAAAAATTAAACGGATCGCTAAACAGGCGTTCAATTCCGTCTCCCTGGTTGTTGAGCTTGGCGTATATGCTCAGTCCACCCAAAATCAGGACAGTTAGAGTATTGAAAACAGCTAAAAATGGTACAGTAAAAAAGTGTTTTTTAAGAATTTCTAAAGACTTATATAACTTGGGAATTTTATTTAAGAAAGGCATATTCTTCATAAAAAAAGTCTCAAAACAAGAGAATTTATTACTTATTCAGTGGCAGCCAAAGCACAAATGTAGTGCCGCGATTCGTTGGATATAAATGAGCTGCCGCAGATGGCAACCATTCAGGATTCAGTGGGGAAAATACTTCGATTTCTCCTTGCATTTGGCGGACTAAATCGCGGGCGATTGCCAAACCCAATCCTGTACCAGGAATTTCTGTCTGTGCTTTTTCTCCCCGGTAGTGACGCTCAAATAAATGCTCTAAATCCTGGGGGGGAATGCCGGAACCTGTGTCGCTGACTGCAACTGCTATGGCCGGAAATTGGCGATATGCTGGCCGAAGATCGCCATTTGCTGCTTTGTACCTAACTTTAATATAAATCTGGCGGCCGGCTGGCGTATATTTCAAAGCATTGTCAATTAAATTGCTCAAAACTTCGCGCAAAGCTCGATCGTTCGCTGAGACAAGTGGCAAATCCGCTGCTATATCAGTTACCAATTTCAGATGCTTTTCAGAGGCTTGCGCCTCGGCGGAAATTAACAGCGGTTTTAAGACTTCTGCTACAAAACAAGAGTCCTCCAAATTGGCCACAGGTGACAGTGACAGAGGAGAATGCCGAATTAATTCCAGATTGGAAATTGCTGTTTCTGAAGTGCCCGATGGTAGTCTCAGATTTGCTTCGCCACTGTCAACGGTTCGATCGAACTGTAACAGCAATTCTTGCAGCCGATCGCTCTCTCGGACAATACTAAAAGCCACATTGCGGTTTTTGTCTTCTGGTACCAGCCGCCGGGCTAACAACTTGCCAAAAGTTCGCAACGCTGTCAACGGACTTTTAAACTGATGCAGCAAATTGTGCATCGTGTCGTAAGCCTGAGCCTGGATTTGCCCAGAAGAGTTCAATTCCTGCTGCATCCACTGCGAGCGCTGGTCTAAAATACAGGCCAGGGCCAAGGTGCGAGCAATTTGTTGAATAGTCGCTTCCTCTCGATCGTTCCAAGGCCTGTCTTGCCGACCGCTGACCAGGAGACCCATTACAGAGCCTTCGTGTATCAGAGGCGTTACAATTTGCCGACGCTGCTGCCACAGATTCTCCGGGCCTTGGCACTGATGGGAACTACGCTCATTACCCGGAAGTGGCTCAGGTGCGTTAGCGAAGCCCTCGAAGAGGATCGCCCCCACCGTTAATTCTTCCACAGGCAGAGTCGGCTGCCCCAGCAGCAGCGGCAGCGATTTCACTGTCGAACTGTCCGAAGATTGCAGCCTCAATCCCTGATTTTCTGCCGATTCGACGGAGGTTTCTGGGTAAACGGCGATCGGCACCAACTTTGCTTCGCTGCCGGGTACCAGCTCTTGTGTCAGGTATACCGCGCTGAATGTTGCTCCCAAACTAACGGCGATCGCCACCTGCGATCGACAAAGCTGCACAAATTCTGAACTGGCTGGCATTAGCATGAGCGCCACATTAAGGTATCTAACGGAAGTTTAAGTAAATTACAATTGGTCAGCCACCGATTACAGATGAGAAACTTTTCAATTTCAGGTGTCTGCGCTGCATGGTCGATCGCACCTAGGGCGGCATCCGACTTGCACGAACACAAACTGCCCTAAATCTCCGTCCGTATAGCTTCCAGAACTGAGAAACCTTGGAGCAAAGCCGGAACTTTCGGTTCACCATACCACAACCGCTACACTTTTGTCGATCGGTACGAATGTGAAGATTGTGTCGATATATTAAAACCAGTTGAGGTTTGGAGCTAGAACAGATATACTGGGCTCGGATTTGGTAGCTATCATTACAACCTGTCTGCTCATACTGTCTGCTCACAGAGGAGGTAAAGAAATTGGCCAGGAGACGCAAACGCAAGAGTCGCCGCCGACAAGAGGGACGCAGAATTTTAGAGTGCGTGCCTCAATATAGCATCGAGAGTGGCGAAGATAAACCCGTAACAGCAGCCCGCAAATTTATCCATGCCGAAGGCATTGCTCCCCCAGCTTTGCTGTTAGTCAAGCGTAACGAGCACACGACTGACAGATACTTCTGGGCTGAGAAAGGTTTATTTGGAGCCCAATACGTAGAAGAGAACCACTTCTTGTTTCCCAGCTTAAAGGTAATGCTGGAAGCAACCACAGAAAAAATTCCTGTGGTGTCTGTCAGCCGCGCATAAACCAAAATGTTTAGCTCAAAACATTGACAGCAATGTTTTTCTAACTCTTTTAACAAAAGCGCGATCGCTCTCATTGTCTGGAGAGTGCCAACTGAATTTATGCGAAAAGTCCTTAGTAACTAGGGTATCAGGAGCCATCGCAGCACGATCGATCGCCGAATTGGGCGATCGCCACAGCGGGCACTCTCAGGATAATGGTTTTTTTTGACGTTTTTTTTGACTGTGCGGTCGATCGAACAACAGCCAACCAACGAAAGACAGACTCTCTTCGTCATCGGTTTGTCTGCTCAAAGTCTAAGTACGGCATCTAGCATATCAAAAAACGTCCCGTACCAAACTATTAATCTTCCAGTGGTTTTAAATTTAAAGCTTTTTGCATAGCTGCTAGTTCATCGCGGTGAGCTCTGACAGTAACAAAGCTCTTGATTTGACTTTCCGACTCAGCAACTGATTCAAGTTTGAGAGAGACTTGCTCAGAGCGTCCAGCTTTTTTCCAGTAAAATACGCCCGCCAGCGGCGACAGCAGTACCAAAGCTAGGAAAATTTGACCTTGCTGGGGAACTAGCATTCCCAAAACCAGTCCCAAGCACAGAGTGCCACCTGCACCTAGCATCGTTAAAAAAATAGCTAAAAACCAACTCGGCCGCACAAAACCCTCAAATGTGACTTTATAGTTGGGAGCATCGACGGCTGCAACTCGGTAAGCTCTCTGGGCAAAATACTGTTGTAGCTCGGTTAACAGTGACTCTTGAGCGCTCTCGGAAGCAAGCTTGACTTGTTCGATCCGAGGTTTGACTGAGGCCTTGATGAAGAAAAACAAGCCAACAGCCAACAGCAGCGTCAGCATAAATGTGGAAGGAAGAACAGCAGTATCCATCGGTAGAAATTTGTGTAATTGAAATTATCTAGTCTTACTTTACATACTTTACATAACTTTACCGATGAAAGCCGATCGAGGACTTACGCAGACACTGTTTCACCAAAATTCGCAGAACGCTTCTTCTGCAAGACGTTTTTCTCCCCATCACCAAAATTCCCATATTCCCCCATCATCCCTAAAATTCTTAAGTGACAATGCGTAAGTCCTGACTAGCGTGTAGCTGCTCTAATTGCTGTGTGGCGATCGCACAAGCGGAAGCAAGAAAGGAAAATCGCTTTGCAAGTAGCGCCAGCTTCTCTTGGGTTTAGGCATTCGATTCAAACTCGGTTAACCCGTGTGACCGGTTTCTAAGGCGCGGGGCCGACGCCCAGAGGCGCCGTTTCCCTGACCGATGTACTCGTGCCACAGACGAGCCAGGTCTTGAGCTTGGTGCCGCCACTCGGGGAGGATTTGATACATCCGGCGGGGGCGGCCGCGTCCTTCTACTTTTTTCCAGTAACCGGTAATTACGGCTTCTTCTTCGAGGAATTTCAGAGCGCTGTAGAGGACGGTATCAGAAAGTCGGTAGATGGGGAATTCCCGCTCTAGTTGTCCGATGAGTTCTGTACCGTAGGAATCTGAGCGCAATAACACCGAGAGAATGTAGCACACTGCTAGTTCCTTGTTTAGATAAACAGGAGGGGGGTCTTGAAAAAATTGATAGATGTGTTCAAATTTCATCTGACTTGTCCGCTGGAAACTCTCGTAATACCGTCAGGTTAACGGGAGAGGAAAGCGGGGCGGGGTGTGCCGCTTCCTAATGATTAAGTGGGAATGCGGGGAAGCAGAGGTGCAGTATTTCCCCAGTTGTGTTTGTTGATAGTCCGAAACGCTTGTCTTGCACTTCGGTAATGTTTGCCTGCGCCTTGGTTGAGGAGCGCTGACGAAACGCCGCTTACTCAGTTTCTCTTCCAATCTATCGCAGCGACTATTCTCAAGTGTACGATCGCACTCAAGAGTTGCCAGTTACTTCGGGAGTTGATATTTCAACTAAAACTCAAAATTTGCAACTTGCTCAACCCTTTGACCTGCCTAGTTTCTGCCTTCTAGCTTGTCTGAAATAACTAGCTTTCTCAGGCAGAAACTTGCCTTCAAACCGAACTCAGCCCTAGCATGGCGCGCAGTGTAAAAGTTAGGAAGACAAAAGTCGCTACAATCGAAGTAATCAGGGCGATCGCAGTTGCCGGTCGATCGAGCAGAGGCTTGAGTCGCTCGAACAGGAAAAAGAAAATCCCCAGACAGATAGTAATGAAAAAGCGGGGGTAGCGAGAGACGTTATTGATGAAATCTTGCATAAGCTTGGTGGGGTAAAGTGTTACAGCTCGATCGAACACTGGTAACACTTGTGAGCGAGTTAGACAATTTTGGCACAGCCGGAGCTAAATCTGCCGATCCTCTTCGAGGGCTTCGCCAACGGGCGATCGGGCATTTTTGTCAGCGAGACTGACATATATAATTCTAACGAAAAGTTTTGGTCGATCGATCGGGCGCTGTCTGTTTAATGCCACGAAAGCTTCTAGCGCAACTTCAGAAGTATTTTTATTGAGTTCTAGTTGTGATAAATATGATAAGGCTGTTATTTCTAGATAAATGTCTGCTTCCGCACCTTCTTCCGTCTTGCCGCGTCCCTTTCTGAAATGGGCCGGAGGCAAAACTAGGTTGATTGGACAATATCAACCTTATTTTCCTAAAAAGTTCACAACTTACTACGAGCCTTTTCTGGGCGGCGGAGCTGTATTTTTTTACCTAGCACAGCAGCACCCTTCCTTGCAAGCTGTTTTAACAGATATTAATCCTGAGTTGATTAATGCTTATTGCTGCGTCAGAGATCGAGTTGACGAGCTAATTGAGCTTTTAGAGGAGCATCAGTCAGAACACAGCAAGGACAATAAAGAGTATTATTACTCCGTGCGATCGCGATCGTACGAAACAGATACAGAAAAAGCTGCTCGCCTAATTTACCTAAATAAAACCTGTTACAACGGCCTCTACAGAGAAAATTCCAAAGGTCAATTTAATGTTCCAATGGGCAGATACAAAAATCCCAACATTTGCCAAGCAGATTTACTGCGATCGGTCTCATCTTTACTCACATCTACTCAAATTGAAGTCAGAAAATTCGATGAAATTTTGGATTTTGCTAACAGCAGCGAAGACTTTGTTTATTTTGACCCGCCTTATTATCCGATCAGTGCCACAAGTAACTTCACCGCTTACAGCCGGGATAATTTCCAAGCATCCGAACAGATTAAACTGAGAGATGTTTTCGTAGAACTTGCCCAACGGGGCGTCAAAGTTATGCTGTCTAATTCTAACTGCGATTTCATCAAAGAAATCTACAGTGATAGTCAAGCTTTCCAAAGAGTTCCTCTTCCCAAACAAATTGAAATATCAGCATCTAGGGGCATAAACTCTAATAGCTGCAAGCGCGGCAAAGTCAAGGAATTATTAATCTGTTCGGTTTGAACATAGGATTTGTCAGGTGCATCTCAATTTGGAACACGGGCCTACAAAGGTATTATTGAAAAAACTCAGTTTCTGCCTCTTGTTAGGAAATTCGCTTTAAAAAAGGAACTATTACCTATTGATTTTTCTAGACTTTTGAGATATTATTTAGATAATGGGAGTGGCAACCTAAAATTTAATTTTGCCACTATTCCCATTATCAAATTATACTTCATCTAATTGCCAGAGTCAAGCTTTTACCCCTCAAAAAAAAGGCGATCTTTTTTAAATCAATCAAATAAAATTTGATAAGTTTATACTCATAGCAACTGATTTCTAAATCCCTGTGTTCAAATTCTGGTGATTACAGATGTTTATTTGCCCAAGTAATGAAAGCTTCGAGCTTGTGAACAGCCAACAGATTTGGATTTTCGGGAATTTGTTTTTTAAACCACTCGATCGAACCTTGCCTCATACCGTCACCACCCACGATCACAATAGTTGGGACTCGGTAGCAATTTTGAATATTTAAATTGAGGTAAGGATACTTCTCATCAACAGAACCTTTGTCTTCTTGCCACTTGCACTCAACAATTAGACCCAGAGGAAATGAAGCAGAACTAACAATATAAAAATCGACATTTATTTCAGTTTCATAAATGCTAGATCCGATATAAACCTGCTTAGCATAGCGCTTGGGATTTGTAGTAGAGATTAAGAGCCAATCTCGCTTACGTTTTTTTGGCAACTGGGGACATATTTCGAGATATCCGTGACCCCTCAACGTGCCTTCTACAGTTGTTTCTAAAACAAAACCAGTTTTATTGGCTCTAGAACCACTATTCATTTTGTTTGCTCCTGAGTATAATTTGAATTAAGCCGATCGCACTTGAATCACTCCCCGGTCAAAAACCCGCTTGTCAGTACCGATCGCACTGACAAACATCCGGTCTTCATAGACATCAAACGTCGCAAAACTCAGCCGACTAGCAGAATACTCCGTCCACTCAGAACGCCCCACCGGACGAGTGCCACCGCCAGCACCGCAAATTAAATAAGTCGTACCGTTAATCGATCGAGTCCGTTCGTAACTGTGCTCGTGTCCGTTGATATAAAGCTGCACGCCATACTTTTGAAACAAAGGCGTCAAAGTTTTAATAAAAGGTTGATTCAATCCATACACGCCAGAAGAATAAATCTGGTGGTGACCGAACACAACTTTCCAAGGTGCAGTGCTCTGACTCAACTCTTTCTCCAGCCAAACAAGCTGATTTTTCCAATCCGCATTGTCATTGGTATCTAAGGCAAAAAACTGTACCGAATCGCGCCGAAAAGTATAGTACCTACCTTGCATATTAAAACCCGCATATTTAACTTGCGGGTCGCCGTTAGCAGTGCGGATGTCGTGATTTCCCAGACAAGCATAAAATTTTACGTTTTGCTGCAATAAGGGCTGATAAGGCTTCTCAAAAACAGCATTAATTTTTTCAATTTCGCCGTTATTGTAGATATTGTCGCCCGCGAGAACAGCTAGATTAAAAGGATTTCCTTGGTGATATTGCGTCATCGCCTCAGCCACAGCATATTGACCTTGGGCCCCAGTACCGGTGTCGGCTACGGAAATAAAGCGTAAAATAGGCGATGTAGTGGGTAAAGGGACGATCGCCCTTTGGGCCTCAACGTTAGAGGGCACAGCAGCATGGGCGTCTGTACCCCAGGAAGTCCGAAGCTGAAACATTTTCCAGACTCCGGCAAAACCTAAGCTGCTGAGACTGCCTAAAACTAGAAAGTGACGGCGTTTGATACTCATTGTGATTCAGTTACAACTAATGAAATGATAAATTAAGGCTGAGGTGACTCAACTAAAATTTATCGCTTTTAAATATATTTGCAACGCCCCAAGGCAAAAAAAATGTCAGAAGAACAACCAAATCAACCAACTCCAGAACCGCCTCAATCTCCGAAACCGGAGGTTGACTCTCCTGCAAAGTCGGCCGCGACTCGCAGCAAGACTCAAAATACCAGCAGCGCTGTTCCCAAAAATCAGGGAATCAAAGGTTTGATGAGCTCGATCGGCAATTTGGGAAAAAAAGAGAAAAAATTAGTAGCACAACCATTGTCGCAGCCAGAATTGCCGATCGCGCCCGCGACTTCTGACCCAGCAACAACTCCGACTCCGGCTGTTACTGCAAAAGTTGCTGTAAAATTTGATAAAAAGCCTGTATCCAAAAGTAAGGACAAGAGTTTTGTACAGAAAGTCGGTGTACTTTGGCAAAGTATTGTGCGCTTAGTGCGGGATCTGCTACCGCCATCTGCGAATCAGAAGCTATCCGATCCAATTTTAAACGCCGGATTAGCAGCAATTCTGATCGTTACAGTCGGTTTAACCCTCAACAGTTTATCGCCAAAACCGCCGGAGAAAGTAGCAAAAGCGCCTTTGGCAATAGCGCAGCAGTCGCCGCCAACCTTTGACGATTTTATGGGGGCGGAAACGCTTAAGTCACCAGGGGCGATCGCACCGTCTGGGGAAATATCTGATAAATTCAAGAGCAAGTTGCCCGATTTAGCTGCTCCGAAAAAACCGGAACCAGTAGAACTTATCCCGCCACCGCCGCTAACGCCGGAACAGTCTCTGATTGCTGCGATTCAAAATCAAGTTGCTGAAATTACGAATCGACTGGGCGGCGGTTTAGTTAAGTCTGTTCAAGCTGATTTCTCGATCGGTCTTTTGACGGTGAAAGTCGCTGAAGATTGGTACAAACTCAGCGAAGTGGAGCAAAATCAGCTAGCAAGTCAAATGTGGAAGGAGGCTAATTCACTCGATTTCAGCAAGTTACAAATTGCAAATTTGGAAGGAAAATTAATAGCTAGAAGTCCGGTTGTGGGTTCGGAAATGATTATTTTAGAGAGAGGGATTGATTAAAATTTCAATTTTGTGTATCTGTAGATTTTCAGACAGATGTTAAAGTCATGAACGCAAAAATTAACTATGTAGGGTGCGCAGTGCGCACCTTACGGCTGTTAAATTTTTTGAGGCGATCAAACTTTTAAAGACTCACAAGGAAGAAAAGTTGGGACTGCTGGCAGCGGAGTCAAAATTGCGATCGCTCGTAATATCAATTCCGGTTGCTCAGACATGATACAGAGGACACGGCAGTGCCGGTTACCAAACAAGTATTTGGGTATGGTAAAAGCCCAGCCGTTTGCTCGTTATAAATTGTTTTCAACCGGAAATTTTATTAAGATCGATAGCAATATTTAAAACGCATCCCCCAAGACCCAAAATTATTAC
>JANPMV010000008.1:0-149200 GCA_031427135.1 Cyanobacteria bacterium VAR_87_metabat_62
GCCGAACTGCTGTGGGAGGTGCAACTCGCTTGGACACGACGTACGAACAAAGGCTGGATAAAGCGCAAGATCGGTAAGGCGCAGTTAGTTAATTTACCGCGCCTGCTGAAAATAGATGAAGCTGCCAGTTTTGCTTTTCAATTACGTAAAACGTTAATTCCAGTTCCCGGGGGCGATTTCCTTGAGAGCGAGTCCGCTAATCGAGAGAGGATCACTTTCGACTGTTACGCTGCAAATGTGACGGGCGAAAAATTCGTGAGCTTGAAGCTGGATCCGCTGGAATATCTTAATAAGGAGCCGACTGGTTATGCTCTTGGCCCTGATAAGGGACCGAAGGATCGATGGAATGTAGATTTGGTAGTGGAAGGCGTTGTCTATAAGTACCACGTAATAGACGGACTTCAGGTCAGGGCAGCTTATGGAGGCGTTACCGTCGAGTTAATTGGCCTTACCCGGCAGGATGTTGAGAACCAACCTAAGAACACCGGTAACTTAGGTGACTATACGGCCGACACCGATCCGACCACGAACTGCGTACGCCTTTAAACGGTGTTTTAGGTTACGCTCAAATCCTCAAAACAGACAAAAACTTAACTCCAGATCACCAAGAAAGTCTTAGCAACATTCAACAGTGCGGTGAACATTTGCTGATGTTAATCGACGATGTTTTAGACCTTTCTAAAATCGAAGCTAGAAAAATGGAACTCAACCCGGAAGAGTTAAATTTTCTAAATTTCACGAAAAACATTGCCGACCTCTTTCAGATGCGAGCCACTCAAAAAGGAATTTCCTTCAATTACGAACAAGTATCTCCCTTGCCTAGCTGCGTCCGTGTCGATCAAAAAAGATTGCGCCAAATTCTCATCAATTTACTTAGTAATGCCGTTAAATTTACCCAGAGCGGCGGAGTAACTTTCAAAGTCGGTTATGTCGGCACAGGGGCATGGAATCGAGGCCAAGGAGACAAGCATGAATTCTCGACTTTTAGTTCGGAACTTAAACAAAATTATCTGCGCTTCGCCCACAATCCCATCGCAGCGAAACACGCTTTAAAAATTCGCTTTCAAATCGAGGATACCGGTACGGGAATAGAGCAAAGCAAGTTAGAAGAAATATTTTTGCCCTTCCACCAAGTAGGAGGCAATAGATTTGTTGAAGGTACTGGTCTCGGACTCTCAATTAGCCAGAGATTGGCGAAACTAATGGGCAGTGAAATTCGTGTAACGAGCACTTTTGGAAAAGGTAGCACTTTCTGGATAGATTTAGAAATGCCTGCAACTAAACGGTACTTAGAAGTATCGGTTTTGCAGGAAAAACCCTGGCTTGTTGGTTTTGTCGGCAACAAGCGGAAAGTGCTAATTGTGGACGACAATCAACTAAATCGCGATTTGTTGTGCAGGCTGCTGGCGCGTTTGGGATTTGAAATTGCCGAGGCAGAAAACGGTCAAGAATGCCTCTACAAAGCAGTTGAATTTCAACCGGATGTGATTTTAATGGACTTGCGGATGCCTGTAATGGATGGCTTAGAAACTGCAAGGAGACTGCGGAAGTTGCCAGAATTAAAAGATGTGGTGTTAATTGCTCTGTCAGCTAGCGTTTTCGAGTCTACGCAGCAAGAGAGCATCCTCGCGGGGTGCAATGATTTTCTTCCCAAGCCGATCGAAGTAAATCACTTTTTGGAACAGTTGCGCGTGCATTTGCGACTAGAATGGGTTTACGAGCAGTCTTCGGAAAACCAAAAGCCGACAACTCGCATTTTGTCACCGGCATCTCGTTTCCCTGCTTATTCTTCTCTGTTACCTGCGGCGGCTGAGTCGGTAGCAAAAATTTTGAAACTTGCGGCTATGGGCGACATTGAAGAAATTTTTGAGGAGAGTGCTAAGCTGGAAATTTTAGAGCCGAAATTAGTGCAGTTTCTTGCGAAGTTGCGCCAACTTGTTAAGGGATTTGAGCTTAAACAAATTCGGAATATTTTAAAACAATATATCGATGGGAATTAGTCAGTAGTCATTAGTTATTAGTTATTAGTTATTGGTTATTAGTTCCAATGCCCAATACGTACCTTATGTTAGTGAGAAAGGCTATACTATAATATTCTGTTGTTTTATTCTAACAACCAACCAAATAAATCTCCTACTGTCAGTTGCAATTCCCGGGCAAAAGATGGCACGGGCAATAACTGTTCCGGTTCGTCAAACACCTCTGTTGATTGATTCGGCCGATATACAAAAACCGATCGCTCTTCTGGATCGATTAACCAACCCATTTGAGTTCCGTGTTTGAGACAATGTAAGATATTTTTAGTAACTTTAGTGTGGCTTTGGTCGGGAGAGAGGATTTCAATTGTCCAATCCGGGGCGATCGCAAACACATTTGCCACACCGCCATTTTCGTTACGGGGAATACGCTCCCAAGTGAATACAGTCACATCGGGAACGATCGCACGATCGCCAAAAACGCATCGTAGCTCTGGAAATGCTCGCGCCACCTTTTGAGGTTTGAGAGCAGCATTAGCAGCGCTTGTCAACTCACCTTGAATGACACTATGTTCTCCTTGAGGTAGGGGTTTTTGAATGATTTTACCGTCAATGTACTCGCTGGCTGGCTTGGTTTCTGACAACTTCAGAAACTTTTCGAGTGTCAAAGATTTTGGCAGGGTTTGTACCATCCGATTTTACCTCTAAAATAGGAGTTTCACCTGTTATTTTACCAAAAAGTGCCAGACTCGGGCGATCGTCAATCCACTTACTTATTGCTTCGGCTATACCACCTTGCATCCTGCGGCTAATCTTGCTTCTATATATTCAGAGACAGTTTTTTGAGAGATTTGGGATTGAAAATACTTTGCCTCAGTAACGGCCACGGAGAAGATGCGATCGCCCTTCGCATCTTGCAGGAACTACAACAGCACCCGCATCCCCCAGAATTAGCCGTGTTTCCGCTAGTCGGCGAAGGCCAAGCTTTCGCGCAACTGCAAAACGCCCCCATCATCGGCCCGGTGCAGCGGATGCCTTCGGGGGGCTTTATTTACATGGATAGAAGAGAACTTTTGCGCGATGTCAAAGGCGGCTTGCTTCAGTTGACCCTAGCTCAGTTTAAAGCCATCCGCGCTTGGGTGCGATCGCAAAAACAATCTGGGAATCAAGACGGCATTATTTTAGCCTGCGGGGATATTGTCCCGCTGCTGTTTGCTTACCTTGGCGGCGCGCCCTATGCCTTTGTCGGCACCGCCAAGTCGGAGTATTATTTGCGAGACGAAAACGGGCCTCTAACTCGCAAATCGCGGGGCATTAGTTTGGAGAGTTTGTCTGGCTCGGTTTATTTGCCTTGGGAGCGCTGGTTGATGACTAGAAAACGCTGTCGGGCCGTTTTTGTCAGGGATGCGCTAACCGCCGAGACTTTAGAAAAACTGCGAATTCCGGCTTGCAATCTCGGAAATCCGATGATGGACGGACTCGAACCGGAAAACCCAGCGGGTTTTTACGGGCCTGACGCAGAGTATCGGGAAATGCAGCGATCGCTGGTCATCACCCTAATGCCCGGTTCTAGAGCGCCGGAAGCCTATGCTAATTGGCTGCTAATAGTAGAGGCCGCAGCCGGAATTTTATCGCTGTTTGCCGATCGTAAATTGTTATTTTTCGGAGCGATTTCTCCACAGTTAAACTTAGAAGCACTGCGCCCTAGTTTGGAATTTTTCGGCTGGCGACAAGACGGCGAAACTAGAACGCAGCGGCGAGAAGGAAGTATTTTGCGACCGCCTGTTTCTAGCGCTCAAGAAATTCAAAAAGAATCTCCTAATTTGCTATTACCATTGACCTTTGTGCAGAGAAACGCCACGATGATTTTGACTCAACAAAGTTTTAACGATTGTTTGTGTGAAGCCGATTTAGCAATAGCAATGGCCGGAACCGCGACAGAACAATTTGTCGGTTTAGGAAAACCGGCGATCGCCATTCCCGGAAACGGGCCGCAATTTACCTACGCTTTTGCAGAAGCTCAAAGTCGCCTGTTAGGCCCATCACTAATTTTAGTCAAACATCCCGCCGAAGTTGCCAGCGCCGTACAGTCTTTGTTCCGAGACCCGGACAGGTTGCAGCTAATCGCTGAAAACGGCTGGCGCCGCATGGGAGAAAGCGGTGCAGCAGCCCGAATTGCCGAGTGTTTAATTCAGCGGTTCGGCGGTGAAGACAGCAATGCTCAATTGCCGATCATACACTAGGGAAACAGCATTGTTGTGTCCCTACCGAATATGTTTAATTGTACTTTCTTTGAAAAAATCTTGTTTACAAATCAAATAAGATTGCTATAGCCACGGAGGACACGGCAATGCCGTTTCCCTACGCAAAAATAATCAATCTTCCCCCTAGGATGTAACTATCGCTCGATTAATTGTAGGGACACGGCAGTGCCCATTAGTGTCAACTTAACGTCAAACTTAGTCACAGACTGCTGTTTGACGATTGAGGCCAGATCTCCCCTAGCCCCCCTTAAGAAGGGGGGGGACAGGGGGGGTCAAAGTCCCCCTTCTTAAGGGGGATTTAGGGGGATCTAGACGGGAGCGTAAAACCCAGATTTCTCAAAGGTTTCAGGCTTAAGTTGACACCTATGGGCAGTGCCGTGTCCTGACTGTGGGTAATGTCAATTCCGATGCCACTGGATTTGATATTCCTAACTCTCATAGGGTGCGCCGGGCCGCGCACCTTACTAATACTAGAATCGCCATCAATACACCACTCGCAGAAAATTTAAATTCGCTGTTTTTCGAGAAGATTGAACCCAGAAATTAGCTTAAGAAATTTTAAAATCCGACTTCACCAAAACTCCCGGTTCTCGCTGCACCGGCAGCACATCTAAAGTATCCGTTTGCGCGCAATATTTTAAATCTTCAATAACACCCAAACCGAGGAGGCGCTGGCCGTGACTGGCCCGTTCCAACAATTCATGCAGCCGATCTTGCCAGTGCAAATAAAGAGCAATAGCCGCATATACTTCATCGTTACCAGCAAACTCGATCGCCGGAATACCGCTTTCTGCTAGGAGGCTTTGGGCGATCGCCCCAGCGCAAACCGTATCTTCCAACGAATAACTCCCTTCCCAACCAGAACCCACAATCCAAATAGTTTCCGGCTTTTGTTTTAACAAAAACTGCACCACAGATTTGCGATTAATCAAAGCCGCCGTTAACACAGTTGTAGCAGATTGGACTCGCTCGATCGCCCGAGTACCGTTAGTTGTGCTAATAAAAATTCGCTTCCCACTCACCTTTTCCGGCGTGCAGTCCAGCGGGGAATTTCCCATCTCAAATCCGTCAACTTTGCCGCCACCGCGCTCTCCGGCGCGAATCCGCTTGTCTGCGGGCCATTTTTCGCTGCTTGCCATCAGCTTATCTAAGTTGCTGAAAACTTGGACAGCTTCCGCCCCATTATTCAGGGCCGTTGCCATTGTCGTAGTCGCCCGTAGCACATCAACTGCGATCGCGCAAGCCGGCATTTTGTCGGCTGGCGTCAGTTCCGGGGTATGGTAAATAAAAAGCTTCACTTTTGGGCAACCTGCGATAAATCCTCATCAGCAATAATAATAGAATTTGTACCCCGAGCGCAGTCGAAGGGTCGAAGTGTCGAAGGGCTTTCTTCCTTCTTCCTGACATCCGTTACATCCGTTACATCCGTCGAGCGAATCCGTTGCCGAACTTCCTTCACCTATATGTCAAAACAGATCAATTCAAATCCCGCCCGCGCCGTCATTGTCGCACCCCTCGGACTTCTGGCAGGTTTTACCTATCCGGTTCGTGCTTTTTCGCTGCTTTGGCAAACTCCCAAGCTGTGGAGTTATGTATTAGTTCCCGTGGTGCTAAATTTTATAATTGGTATCGGTCTTTATTTAAGCTTGCTATTTCCCAGTTTGGCAGGCATAGATGTTTTGGTTGCCGATTTGTCAGTCAAATTTAATGATTTAATTGCGAGTTTGCCACCTTGGCTGAGCTTTCTCGGCGTTTTGACAATCGGTTTCGGCTGGGTGCTGCGCGTACTTTTAGTTTCAGGACTTTTGTTAATAATCGGATTTTTGTTAGTCCAGTTTGGCGTGATTTTAGGTTCGCCCTGGTACGGCAAACTTTCCGAACAATTGGAACTGCTGCGGAACGGTCAATTGCCCGCAGAAGCACCGATGAACTTGGCAAGTATTTTTCGGGATCTACAAATGGCGATCGGCTTTGAAATCCGAAAACTACAACTTTTGTTCAGCATCGGGATACCGCTCCTGCTGCTGAATTTTCTCCCCGGCCCCGGCTCTATTCTTAGCAGTTTAGGTGGCGTAGCTTTGGGCGCGACTATTGTCTGTTTGGACTTTTTAAATGCACCTTTGGAGCGGCGGAAGCTACCTTTTCAGGATAAATTTGAGATAATTTGGGCGAGTTTCCCCGCCAGCGGGAGTTTTGGTTTAGTTTGTTTGGGTTTGGTGAGTATTCCGCTGTTGAATCTGTTGGCGATTCCGCTGTGCGTGACTGCGGGAACTTTGTTTTTTTGCGATCGTATTTGGCCGGCCCGCTTTGCCGCAGAAGAAACAAAGGTCGATCGCGAAACTGACAGGACAAACTAAAAACTAGGCAGATGCTTCTACTTTCTACCTTATCCCTTCTTCCTTCGGCTGACTCTGGGAACTAGCAATTAGAAACGGGCTTAAAAGCAGCCAACTAACGAAGAAAAACGAAGCTGTAAATAGCTGCACAATATCGATCGCCGACAAATATCCGTCAGATAATAGTGCAATACTTCTATCTGTCAGTCCGAATATCCATGAGAAAATTCCAAACAGCCAAATGCCTTTTTGAAACATTAGCAAAAATTCTGAAACTTCGGAGTTTTGCTGATTATTCATAGATTTAGCCCTTATTGGCGAAGAATCTGATTAACCGAGGCACCCCAAGGGCTTAAGGATTTTTGGTGTCTCCTCCGATTCCCTTTGTTCTCTATAGGTTAAGAAATGTTTCCAAATATTGCAACTGGTCTCCGGACGTATTTACGCATCTATCTAAAGATGTAGTCGCAGCGCGAAAAATAAGTAAAGCTTGCTACACTTTGGTAGGAGGCGCTAGAGATTTTGCGGAGTTTTTGAGGGATAAATTGCCGATCGCGCGCGCGCGGGTAGCGACGGGTACTCTTGGCATCGCGCCTGCCCAAAAAAGCTTGTAATTTAATTTGAAGTATGTAATAATACAGAAATACCAAGTCTAGTTAAAGAACGATCGTGAGGTTTGTACTGATTGCCCGATCGTCCTCAAAGCCCTAAAAGCCACAGGACAAACAATTTGACTATCAGTATCAACCAAACTTGATGTGAGTTCAGCATAAATAACATCGAACAATGACACGCTTAAATCAAATTATCGCGATGGCTACGCCCCGGCTTACGCCTACGAAAAAGGCATCAAAAGCCGATCGATCCAAGAACTAGCAGAAGCTCAAAGAGCGCTCCAAAAACCCGCTGTGCTTTCTGGAATCTCCCGCACTTACCGTCCCAAAGACGAAGAAGGCGAACAACTACCGCCCGAGTCCAAAAAAGTTGAAGTCAA
The DNA here is from genome assembly GCA_031427135.1 of Cyanobacteria bacterium VAR_87_metabat_62. GTDB lineage: Bacteria > Cyanobacteriota > Cyanobacteriia > Cyanobacteriales > Microcoleaceae > Microcoleus. The sequence goes on from JANPMV010000008.1 coordinate 7,571, forward strand.
AGCCGAAGAGATTATCCGCAAAACGACTGAAGTTTTGACCAAACTCTTCGACGTAACCGCAACCAAAGATTGGACAAACTGTAGCGCTCGCGCCGATGTGACTGTAGACGGAAACGTGCTGTTGAGCCAAGTTCCCGTCAGCTATTTGCTATTTATTGAAAAGCAGTTAGCAGATTTGCAAGCATTCATCAAAAAACTTCCAGTCTTAGACGCTTCGGAGACCTGGAACTTCGATGCTTCAGCAGACTGCTGGGGCACAGAACCGGTGCAAACTCTCAAAACTTTTAAAACTCCGCGCAATCACGTGAAAGCTGAAGCTACCGAACATCATCCGGCTCAAGTTGATGTCTATTACGAAGATATTACGATCGGCTACTGGCGCACTGTCAAGTTTTCGGGAGCTTTACCAGCGCAGCGGATCAATGAGTTGCTGCAAAGGGTGGAAATATTGCAAAAAGCTGTTATGTTTGCCCGCGAAGAAGCTAATAATTCTGAAGTTGACGAACAGAGAGTGGGAGAACGAATTTTTCAATTTATTTTCCGCTAATCGCTTGCTTTTTTGATAGTTATGGTTTAAGATACAAACAGAGTACAAGCTCAATCTAAAACTTTAATTTAAACCGTACAACTGTGACAGTGCAGGTTCGACTCCTGTCTTCGTTCAATTGCGAAGTAGCCCAATTGGTAGAGGTAGCGTTATGTACAAATTCAATAGCAAGCTATTACTCTAAGCTCAGCATTCACCGCCGATCGCTAAAACGAATGTCAGGAACAATCAGGTCATCGAGGTTGCTGGTTCAATTCCAGCCTCCCCAACCAAACGCTGGGGAGTAGCTCAATCGGTAGAGCGCGATGATATCAATCTTAAATCCTTGACTTAAATGTGATAGCGTGTAAAATGACCGGTAATAGAAACCCAGTAGTAAGGTCAGAACTACTGGGTTTCGCGCTAATAATTGAATCAATCCGTCAGTTTTGGACGCATCAAGACCGATGATTTACTGCATAAATCCTCAATGCGAACAACGCGAAAACCCTACTGCTGCTCAAAATTGTCTGGCTTGCGGCACGGCTTTACTAATTGCCGATCGCTACCGCATCCTTAAACCAGTGCGATCGCCCAATCCTGCACGCCCCACAGATATCTTTGAAGTCGAAGATTTGGGAACAGGGGAAAACGAATGGGGAACTGTCAAAGTTTTAAAAGTCTTGAAACACAGCCACAATCCCGATTTACTTCGCTTGTTCCAGCAGGAAGCGCGAGTTTTGATTTGGCTAGCGGGAAGGGGATTAGTTCCCCAAGTCGAACCAGATGGTTATTTCGCAATTAAACTTTTCAATAACTCCCAGAAATTGTCTTGTTTGGTGATGGAAAAAATTAGTGGCGAAAACTTGGCAGAATTCTTAAATAAAAACCAGTTTGTTTCTCAAGAATTAGCTTTTGATTGGCTGCAACAACTGCTTCATATTTTGCAGGAAATTCACAAATATCATTTAGTGCATCGGGATATTAAGCCATCCAATCTGATGCTTGGAGCCGATGGGAAATTGAGATTAATTGACTTTGGGGCTGCAACAGAAGCGGGGATTGATACAGCCCCTGTAGGTTCTGCGGGATACTGTGCGCCGGAACAACTTGCAGGTAAAGCTGAAGTGCGATCCTCTTCGAGGGCTTCGCTAACGGACTTTTTTGCCCTGGGGCGGACTTTTGTACATTTATTAACGGGCCTGAGTCCGATCGACTTTCCGGTCAATCCAAAAACTGGTAAAATTAATTGGAGAAATCAGGCTGTAGGCGTTGACGAGTTGTTCGTAAGCTCGATCGACGAATTGATGGAACCGCTACCCGAAAACCGACCTAAAAATACCCAAGTTATTTTAGAAAAACTCAAAAATATAGAGCTTTTGATTACCGGCACAGAACCGAAGTAACAATCACCGTGATAGTGGCACTAGGAATCAGAGTAAAAGCAAGCTGCACAACCCACTGAGTTGCTTGCTGGTAGTTGGAAAATCGATCGTTGAACTTCTCGACATCAGTCGCTAGGTTGTCAACACGGGTTGATAAGTTGTCAACACGGCTTGATAGGCCGTCTAATTTTTCGATTACATCTGTCAGCGTTGGTTCGGTGGAGGGTGTGGCAATCATCTCTGGTTTCTCAACTCAATAATTATATGATATCAGATCGGAATTGCCGATCGAAAAAAATAATAAGGTGCGTCCCAATCTACAATCTGTAAATTGCATCGAACATCTCACAGTGACGAACTCTACAAATTGATACCACACAATATAGTCTTCCGATTACCTGCACAGAACCAAAGTAATAATTCCCAATTCCCAATTCCCAATTCCCAATTCCCGATTCCCCAATCAATAAATCTCTTCTAACCTGCGAAAATCCCGCTCAACTTCTGCCCACAAAGCCCGATTGTGAGGGTCAGTTTTCACAGCCTTTTTCAAATAGATTCTCGCCTTGTCAACTTGCTTTTCCCCGATCAAATGCCGTCCCCAGCGCTGATAGGCGATCGCCTGCCACTGGCGCACCTCCGGATCTTCAGGAACCCGCTGTGCCAAACCTTCAATCAAGGCGATCGCCCTCGGGAACCTCTGATATTTCAGCAACTGTTGCAGCTCAAAATAAGCATCTTTCTTTAACTTTTGTTCCGCCGCCGATAAATCTGCCTTAGATTCAGCCTGTGGCTCTTTTCGAGTCACTTTAGCTACCTTTTGCTGAGTCGGTACGGCCTGATTTGTCGGCTTCGGCGCAGGTGTTTTTGCCTCCCCCATAACATCTGGTGCAGCAACAGTCAAGAGGAACTTATAAGCCTCAGTAATTGCGATAAACTTATTCTTAGCTTGGTCGTTTCCCGGATTGACATCTGGATGATACTGTCTGGCTAACTGCCGATAAGAAGCCTTAACTTGCGATAAACTCGCACCCGACCTCAGTCCTAACTGTCGGTAATAATCTGCAATATCCATTTAGCATGAACGAGCGTTAATAATACCATTAAATATGGCAGAATCCTTAAATGTAAAGATTCTGCCAAAATTTACTGCTTTCCTAGGTTGTAGTGCGAGGGTTGCCCGCACTACTAAAGCGAAAAAATAACTTACGGACGATCTTCGACTACTCTGTCAATCAAGCCGTATTCCTTGGCTTCCTCAGCGGACATGAAATAGTCGCGATCCATGTCTTTTTCAATTTTCTCGATCGGCTTCCCGGTATTGCTAGCGTAGATACCATTGAGTTGGTGGCGCAGTCGCAGAATCTCTTTCGCCTCAATCTGAATATCTGTTGCTTGTCCCCGCGCGCCCCCAGAAGGTTGGTGAATCATAATTCGCGAGTGAGGCAAAGCTAACCGTTTTCCCTTCGTACCCGCAGCTAGCAGGAAAGAACCCATCGAAGCAGCCAAGCCCACACAAATCGTCACCACGTCCGATTTAATGTGCTGCATGGTATCAAAAATAGCCATGCCTGCCGACACCATTCCGCCTGGGGAATTGATGTACAAAATGATATCCTTACCTGAATCTTCCGAATCGAGATAGAGCATCACAGCGATGATTTGATTGGCAATTTCATCGTCAATGTCTTTGCCCAAAAATATAATCCGTTCCCGGTAAAGGCGATCGTAGATATTAATCCACTGAGTATCATAACCACCCGGCATTTTGTAGGGAACTTTTGGCACACCTATAGGCATAATTCGGAACTCCGTTTAGTTGGTAATTGGTTACTTGTTATTGGTTACTTGTTATTTTTTGGTTTCGATTTTTTGGTGAAAATAACCAATAACTCATAACCAATAACTCATAACAAGCAACCAATAACTCATAACCAATAACTCATAACCAATAACTCATAACGGAGTTATACGACGGCCGCCGGAAGGGCTTTCGCCAATTCTTCCGAACTTTCAAGAACGCGATCGATCAAACCGTATTCTTTAGCTTCATAGGGCGTCAGGTACAGCAACCGATCCATATCTTTAGTAATCTTGTCGATCGGCTGACCAGTACAGCTTGCAAAAATATCGAGCATTGTCGCTTTATTTGCCAGCACTTCCTTCGCCCGAATTTGAATGTCACTGGCTTGACCGCGCGTGTAAGCCTTGGGTTGGTGCAACACAATCGAAGCGTGGGGTAAACTAGCCCGAAAGCCCTTTGTACCAGCCGCTAACAGCATCGCAGACATCCCCATTGCCGAACCGAGGCAAATAGTATGGACGGGCGGCTTAATGTACCTAATCGTGTCGCAGATCGCAAAAGCTTCCGTTTCAAAGCCCACGGGTTCGCCGCTGTAACCAGAAGTGCCTGTCGAGTTGATATAGATTTTGATCGGCTTATCCGGGTCTTCATACTGCAAGAACAGGAGTTCAGCGATAATCAGTTCTGTTACCGCAGGCACCAGAGGCATACCCAGATAAACGATCCGCTCCTTCAGCAACAAGGAAGGTAAATCGGGAGGGGGAGTCCGAGAGTTGCCCTCCCCGTAGTATTGCGATTGCACGGCTTTAATGGGTGTGTTCATGTTTGTTTTTGCCTGGGGACACCCACCATAGCTGTACTCAGCTTGGTGGCACGAGGAAAGCAGGGCAGAGTTTGTGCCTTTCCTCGACAGAATTGGGTTGTTGACAACCGAAATGTTGCCTGAACTCATGGAGTTATTCTTAAAGAAATAGTAACGCAATCTTTAGGTATCCCGCATGAAAGTTAGTCTGCTCCCGGTTTTAAACGACCCTAACCTTGATGCTGCCGCGCCCTCGACGCAGCGCCAGCTAGCGATTTCGGTGTCTGCGACGGCAAGCTCGATCGACTCCAGCGTACCCTTAAACCTGTGCCTGATTCTCGATCACAGTGGCTCGATGGGCGGACGCCCCTTGGAAACCGTCAAACAAGCCGCCGGACGTTTGCTCGATCGCCTGAAGCCTGGGGATCGCTTTTGCGCGGTAGCTTTCGACCACAAAGCCAAAGTCCTCGTCCCAAATCAAATTGTCGGAGACCCTGCTAACATTAAACGGCAAATTGAGCAATTGCGTCCGGCCGGCGGCACAGCAATTGACGAGGGCATTAAGTTAGGGATTGAAGAGTTGGGGAAAGGCAAAAAAGAGGCGATATCTCAGGCGTTTCTGCTGACTGACGGCGAAAACGAACATGGCGACGACAGCCGCTGTTTGAAGTTGGCGAAACTGGCTGCCGAGTATAACATGACTCTAAATTCTCTGGGATTTGGTGATAACTGGAACCAGGATATTTTGGAAAAGATTGCTGATGCTGGCGGCGGTGCTCTGGCTCATATTCAGCGGCCGGAAGATGCGGTTGAGGAGTTCGGTAAGTTGTTTACTCGCATCCAAGGTGTAGGTTTGACTAATGCTTATTTGCTATTTTCGCTGATGCCAAAAGTGCGGTTAGCCGAACTAAAACCGATCGCTCAAGTTGCCCCAGATACGATCGAATTGCCGGTGCAGCAAGAAGGCGATCGCTTTATGGTACGTTTGGGAGATTTAATGAAGGATGTAGAGCGAGTAGTTTTGGCTAATATTTATATTGGACAGTTGCCAGAAGGTACGCAGGCGATCGGGCAATTGCAAATTCGCTACGACGATCCGAGTGTCGGCGAAGGTTTGCTCTCCGATCCCGTTGCAGTTTCTGCTAATATCCTGAAAGTTTATCAGCCGGCACTTAACCCGATGGTGCAGCAGCACATTTTAGCTTTGGCGAAGTACCGCCAAACTCAATTAGCAGAAACTAGATTGCAACAGGGCGATCGGGCTGGTGCGGCAACGATGCTCCAAACAGCGGCTAAAACTGCTCTGCAAATGGGCGATAAAAGTGCCGCAACTGTGCTGCAAACCTCTGCCACTCGTTTGCAATCCGGTGAACAATTGAGTGAGAGCGATCGCAAGAAAACTCGGATTGCTTCTAAAACTATATTGAAGTAATCTCATAGTTTGTAGTAAGGACTTTAGTCGTGAAGTCCTCACTACAAACCAGGCAATATCTGTATTAGATATTATGAAATCCCTCAATAACTTTAAATGAAAATACAGCAAATTGTCATTGCCGGAATCATCGGTTGCTGGGGTCTATTCCCTGTGAATGTTTCAGCGCAATCCCCACAAATAGTAATTGTTCAAAATTCCGCTGAAGATTTATTTAACAGCGGTTTAGCCAAGTCAGAGGCGGGAGACATTCCAGGGGCGATCGCCGATTACACCGAAGCCATCCGCCTCAACCCCAACTACGCCAAAGCTTACAACAAACGTGGCATCATCCGCGGCCGCAATCTCAAAGACTATCCAGCAGCCAAAGCAGACTTCGATCGCGCAATTGCCATCAACCCCAACTACGGTGATGCCTACTACAACCGCGCCAGAGTCCACGAATTCTTAGAAGACAAACCCAGTGCGATCGCCGACTATCAAAAAGCCGCCGAACTATATCAAAAAGATGGCAATACAAAAGATTACCAAGATGCTCTCAATCATCTGCAAATACTACTTCCTCAAACATAGTATAGTATTCTTAAATCTGCGTTTATCTGCGCTCATCCGCCTACATCTGCGGTTAAAAACTCCAAATCCTTTATCCAAAAAATGCCCGCAACCTCCACCATCACCGTCACCGTACCTGCTACAACCGCCAACTTAGGCCCCGGATTCGACTGCATAGGTGCTGCTTTAAGCCTCTACAACTCCTTCCAATTCTCCCGACTCGAACCCTCAGCAACCGAGAAACTAAAAATTACTGTTACAGGTTTAGAAGCCGCCAAAGTTAAGACAGACGAAAGTAATCTAGCCTATGTAGCATTTGTCACTTTGTACGATCGCCTCAACCAATCGCCACCGCCGGTAGCCATACACATAGATATGCAAGTGCCCCTGGCTAGAGGCTTGGGAAGTTCCGCAACAGCTATTGTCGGTGGGTTAGTCGGTGCAAATGTATTAGCCGGTTCGCCTTTGAGTCAGGTGGAAGTGATGCAGTTGGCGATCGAACTTGAAGGACATCCCGACAACGTTGTCCCCGCTTTACTGGGAGGCTGTCGCCTCGCAGCTAGCAATACACCGGGCGGTTCCTGGCAAATTTGCGATGTTCCCTGGCATCCTGATATTGTGCCGGTGGTAGCGATTCCCGATTTTGAACTTTCTACAGCCGAGGCGCGCCGAGTTTTGCCCAGCGAGTACAGCAGGGCTGACGCGATTTTCAATGCCGCACACCTGGGTTTGTTGGTGCGGGCTTTGGAAACGGGCGATCGAGATTGGCTGCGCTGCGCCCTCCAAGACAAGATTCACCAGCCTTATCGGCGATCGCTGATTCGGGGATACGAAGCTGTGCAAGAAGCTGCACTGAATGCAGGGGCCTGTGGAATGGTAATTAGCGGTGCGGGCCCGACGCTTTTGGCTTTAACGGATGTTACTAATGCTGATGCGGTTGTGAGGGAAATGGCGGCTGCTTGGGGGGAATGTGGGGTGAAGGCTGATGTAAGGGCGATCGCGATCGATACTCAAGGCGCGATAATTTCTGGTTAATAATTTGTAAGGTGCTGACTACCAGCCTGCGTCTTGGTGCAATAACTGTGTTCTTCGCAGGCTTGCGTTCACTCGATGACGACCCCGACACTCAACTGGTCGCAAAATGGGTCGTCAATTTCCTTGAGGAATGAAACGAAAAATCTTAAATGGGATAGGGGGTATATTGAGTCAAGCACAGCCTAAGTCTCTGGTTTCAATGGGTTATTTTTGGGCATTAGTTGCCACTGTCATTTGGGCTGGCAACTTTATCATTGCCAGAGCTTTTATTGAGGATATCCTACCAGTGGGTCTAGCTTTCTGGCGATGGACGATTGCTGTTGTGACCTTGACACCATTTGCCCTGCGGGTGACAGTCGAAGACTGGAAACTGGTTCAAAAACATCTCCCCTACTTGGCCGTATCGGCGTTGTCAGGCGTGACTGTTTTTAACACCTTGATCTACATTGCAGGTCACACAACGCAGGCAATGAACCTGTCTTTAATCGCCACTTCTTCTCCTATTTTTGTGGTACTTATGTCTCGTCTTTTTTATGGCGAACCGATCTCTTTAACTCGTGCCACGGGGATCGTGGTGGTGGTAATCGGTGTCGTATTATTGGTCGCGGGAGGCTCGTCAGAGAAGCTGTTGAGTATTTCCTTCTTCGCAATTGGCGATCTGTATATGCTGTTAGCAGCCATAATTTTCGCTGGCTACACCATTCTAGTAAAGCGCAAGCCAGCCACCATGCGAATGAAAACTTTCGCCTTATGCACTTTTAGCTTAGGGTTGTTGTTCTTAACACCTTTCTATCTGCTGGAATGTTGGATTTATCACCCTGTTGTTTTCAATCCTTCGATCTTACTTGCCTTACTCTACGTTGGAATTTTCTCCTCGGTGGTGGCGTTTCTTGCATGGAATCAGGCGATTATCCTAATTGGTCCTTCCCGCACAGCCTTGATCTATTAACTGGTTCCGGTCTTCAGTGGCATTGCTGCGTGGCTTTTTTTAGGTGAACCGATCAGATTGGTGCATATCTTCAGTATGTTGCTCATCGTCTGCGGTATTTTTATTACTAACCACACGGAACTTGGCGTTGCAAAAAGAAGAGCCAGAAAGAAAAAATAAATTAGTTAGGAAGATCGGATCGTAAATGCTTTCAAGAATGGTGTAACGACAAATACATAGCAAATTGCTGCAATAGATTTTGAGAGCCATAGCTCACACCAGTTTGCTCGTCAATATCATATCCTGTCCATTAACTTTAATGAACGGGCGATCATACTCGCGCACAACTTGTAAATAGTCGATCGCCCGTTTTTAAGTAATTTTTCTGTTTCGGGCGATCTAAATTTTGTATGACGGACGATCGCACTCGATCGCACTCCTCGGATCTTGACTCCCATATAAATAAAAAATTTAGTGATTTTGAATACAACTCCCGACTCAACAGCCGATCGCACGCCTCAATTTTCGATCTGGATCTAAAATTCACCTAAAGTTCGACCACCTTTGGCAAAACCCTCCCTAAGATAGAGGTTAGGGGACGATCGGTCTCATCGCCGATTCAGCAACACCTGAAAAATCCCAAACGAGGGAGCCACAAGACAGGGAGGACATCAAAATCATGGTAAACGCGCCCACAGGGGAAGCCCGCCTAGGCCCGATCGATCAGGTGCAAGCCTTAGACCGCGATTGTACAACTCTATCCCGTCACGTACTCCAGCAACTCCACAGCTTTAGTGCAGATGCTCAGGATCTCAGCGCCCTGATGAATCGTATCGGACTAGCGGCAAAGTTGATCGCAAGGCGACTCAGCAGAGCTGGGTTAATGGAAGATGCTTTAGGGTTTACAGGGGCTGTCAACGTGCAGGGAGAATCCGTCAAAAAGATGGATATCTATGCCAATGAAGTGTTTATCTCGGTATTCCAACAAAGCGGACTTGTTTGTCGCTTGGCTTCCGAGGAAATGGAAAAACCCTATTATATTCCCGAAAATTGTCCGATCGGGCGTTACAGTCTGCTCTACGATCCCATAGACGGTTCTTCCAATCTTGACATCAATCTAAATGTCGGTTCCATATTCAGCATCCGCAAGCAAGAAGGAGACGACGAGGACGGTTCGGCCTCAGACTTGCTGCAACACGGGCACAAACAAATCGCTGCTGGCTACGTGCTGTATGGGCCCAGTACCATGCTGGTTTATTCGATCGGGCAAGGCGTTCATTCCTTTACCCTCGACCCCAGTTTGGGCGAGTTTATTCTAGCAACCGAAAACATTCAGGTTCCAGACAAAGGCCCGATTTACAGTGTTAATGAGGGTAGCTTTTGGCAATGGGACGAACCTTTTCGGGATTACATTCGCTATGTGCACCGCAGCGAAGGCTATACCGCCCGGTACGGAGGGGCTTTGGTGGGAGATTTCCACCGGATTTTATTTCAGGGAGGCGTGTTTTTGTACCCAGGAACAGTGAAAAACCCGGATGGCAAATTGCGCTTACTCTACGAGTCGGCTCCTTTGGCGTTTTTGATGGAGCAAGCTGGCGGGCGCGCTAGTACGGGTATTCAAGACATCTTGGATGTGGTGCCGACTAAAATTCACGAGCGCACGCCTTTGATTATTGGCAGCAAAGAAGATGTCGCGCTAGTAGAGTCTTTTATTCAAGCATCGATCGCGCAATCCTAGAACACTCGAGCAGTGAAGGAAGTTCGGCAACGGATTGTGTAACGGATGTAACGGATGTAACGCCGGGAAGAAAGTTCGGCAACGGATTTTGTAACGGATGTAACGGATGTAATGAAGCTCATAAAGCAAGAATGTTTTAATTCCCAATTGCCAATTCTCAATTCCCAATTCTCAATTCCCAATTGCCAATTTCCAATTTCTAATTCCCAATTATCCAATATCAAATTGTAGAAGTTAAAGATCATGACAGAAGCGACGAAGAATCACCTGTTAGAAATCAAAGAAATTGGCCAGAGTATCTGGATGGACAATTTGACTCGCAATCTGATCGAGTCCGGCGAACTCAAAAAGATGATTGAAAGTCGCGGGCTGCGGGGGATTACATCCAATCCAGCTATTTTTGAGAAGGCGATCGCGGGTAATGTCATTTACGATGCTGATATCGAAGCTGGCATCCTGGCTGGTAAATCAGTATTGGAAATTTACGAATCTTTAGTGTTTGAGGATATCTGCAATGCTTGCGACATCTTCGCCCCGGTTTACGCAGAGTCGAAGGGTTTGGACGGTTATATCAGCATTGAAGTACCACCGACGATCGCGAATGATACAGAAAGCACAATTAGTGAAGCCTTACGTTATTATCAGGCGATCGGCAAACCAAACGTAATGATTAAGATTCCGGGAACTGCTCAAGGATTGCCGGCAGTGGAACGAGTCATCAGCGAAGGGATTAACGTTAACGTGACTTTGCTGTTCTCTGTTGACAGCTACGTCGAAACCTTCTGGGCTTATATTCGTGGCTTGGAAGCGCGGGCGGCTAAGGGTTTGGATGTGAGCAATATTGCCTCGGTTGCCAGTTTCTTCTTGAGCCGGATCGATATCAACATCGACGGTCAGATTGACGATAAACTCAAAGGAGTTACTGATGTTGCTACGAAAGCCAAACTGGAAGCAGTGAAGGGAAAAATTGCGATCGCCAATGCCAAAGTAGCTTACCAGAAATATAAAGAGATCGTGGCGAGCGATCGCTGGCAAGCATTAGCAGCCAAGGGAGCCGAAGTGCAGCGACTACTGTGGGCGAGTACCAGTACCAAAAACCCCAACTACAGCGATGTGATGTATGTCGATGAATTAATCGGCCCTGACACGGTGAACACTTTGCCACCGAATACCGTTGAAGCTTGTTTCGATCACTGCGATGTCGCACCCCGGATTGAGAACAACGTGGCAGAAGCTTACGCGCTGATCGAAAGTCTCAAAGATCCAGATATCGACATCAACTTGGATAATGTGATGGCAGACTTGCTTCTGGAGGGGATTGAGAAATTCGTTAGCCCGTTCCAATCTCTGATGGATTCCTTGGAAGAGAAAGTACAGAAACTCTCACCTGTCGCTTAAGCAAATATCTGTATCCTTAGAGGCAGAAGCATTCAGGGGTCAGAATAGATAATTGTGTTGCTTCCTAAATGCTGAGTTTTAAATTCTCTCTAGGAAAAATGAGCGCAATTGCGCTCATTTTTCCTACAAAGTAAAATCTATTCTGTCCTCTAGCAGGAATCTAGCCATATATACAACTCGAATTCTCCATCTCCAAAAGCTGAGGCATTCACTATGCAGATTACTGACACTCTAATCAAGAGCGAGTATGCAAACGACCAACTTGATGTTGCCGAACGGGCGAGGCTTCAAGAACTGGAATCCATTGTAGAAAATGGACTTCAGATATTTTACGAAGTTGGCAAAGCCCTTGACGAGATTCGCGAACAGAAACTTTACAGGGAAACCCACAAAAGTTTTGAGGCTTATTGCCGGGAAAAGTGGGCTATAGCCAGACGGACGGCGGATCAGTTTATTGGTGCGGCTCGGGTTATAGAAAATTTGAGCGCAATTGCGCTCAAAATTCCTACAAAGGAAAATCAAGTGCGTCCTCTAGCAGGATTATCCCCAGAACTGCAACTGGAAATTTGGCAAGAGGCTCTGAAGCTATCGCCCAATGGTATGCCTACTGGTGCAGCAGTTCAGCGCTTGGTGGATCAGCGATTTCCTTCAGGAGTAGCTGGTCGAACGCCTAAAGAGACTGATTCGGAACTGGAGAAACTGCGATCTGACAATAAGCGGCTTAGAGAGCAAATCCGACAAGAAAACAGAGAGAGAGATCGGCGTGCTGCTGCTGTGGCTTTGGAAATGGAGCAACTTCGAGCCGAAAATCGACAGTTGAAAGCTGAATTGCTACAGCGCGATCGAGATTGGGAAGTCCGTCTGGCGGTTGAAAGGAGAAAAATTCGAGAAGAAGTTAGATCTGAACTCAGAGAGGAAATCAGAGCTGAAATCAAGGCAGAATACGAAGGACAGATTAACTCGCTGACCCAAAAACTAGCAGAAATGACAAACAATTATCAAGCTGTACTCGCAAGACTGACAGCATTAGAAGGGGCAAAATAAATAAATGGTCACAATTCTTGAAAACCCGCTGCGGGTAGGTTTGCGAAAAGAACGAGTGCCAGAACCGCAAATTCTGGTCATCTTCGGAGCTTCCGGGGATCTCACCCAACGCAAACTCGTACCAGCAATTTATCAAATGAAGCGCGATCGACGTTTGCCACCGGAAACTACCGTGGTGGGAGTAGCCCGTCGCCCTTGGAGTCATGATTACTTCCGAGAGCAAATGCGCGAAGGGATCGAAGAATTTGGTGGCGGGATTGGCAATCAAGAATTTTGGCAAGATTTTGCTCAGAGTTTGTTCTACTGTCCCGGCGACATAGACAACCCCGAAAGTTATCAAAAACTCAAAGCCCTCCTAGAAGAACTCGACCAACAAAGGAGAACCCGCGGCAACCATATATTTTATCTTTCCGTTTCTCCGAACTTCTTTCCCGAAGCGATTCGGCAATTGGGAGCAGCTAAAATGCTGGCAGATCCCCTCAAACATCGCTTAGTTATTGAAAAACCCTTCGGACGCGACTTGAACTCGGCAAAAGCTCTCAATCGAGTAGTCCAGGAAGTTTGTCAAGAACAGCAAGTTTACCGGATTGACCATTATTTGGGCAAAGAAACTGTTCAAAATCTGCTGGTTTTTCGATTTGCAAATGCGATTTTTGAACCGCTATGGAACCGCCAATTTGTGGATCACGTACAAATTACCGTTGCAGAAACAGTGGGCGTAGAAGACAGAGCCGGTTACTACGAATCCTCTGGGGCTTTGCGGGATATGCTGCAAAACCATTTGATGCAGATTTTTTGTCTGACAGCGATGGAAGCGCCAAACTCCCTAGATGCTGACAGCATCCGTACCGAAAAGATGAAAGTTCTGCAAGCAACACGCTTAGCTGACTTACATAACTTAGAGAATTCGGCGATTCGCGGCCAGTATTCCGCCGGCTGGATGAAGGGGAAACCAGTTCCCGGATACCGCACGGAACCAGGAGTCAATCCTCAATCCATGACTCCAACTTTCGTAGCGATGAAATTTACGATCGACAACTGGCGCTGGCAGGGAGTGCCTTTTTACCTACGCACTGGGAAGCGGTTGCCGAAAAAAGTCAGCGAAATTGCGATTCAGTTTCGAGAAGTGCCCCTGATGATTTTTCAGTCGGCGGCCCAACAAACTACTCCTAACGTTTTGACCATGCGCGTGCATCCCAATGAGGGGATTTCGCTGAGGTTCGAGGCGAAAATGCCGGGGCCAGATTTGCGGACGCGGACGGTGGATATGGATTTCAGTTATGGTTCTTCTTTTGGGGTGACTTCTTCTGATGCTTACGATCGCCTGTTAATTGATTGTATGTTGGGCGACCAAACTTTGTTCACTCGTTCTGATGAGGTGGAAGAAGCTTGGCGGATTGTGACACCAGCCTTGATGGCCTGGGAAGCACCAAGCGATCCGGCACTGGTTCCTCAGTATGAAGCAGGTACTTGGGAACCTGCGGAGGCAGAATTGCTAATTAATCGAGACGGCCGCAAGTGGCGGAGACTTTAAGGGTTATTGGGAATTGGGAATGGGGAATTGGGAATGGGGAATTGGGAATTGGGAATGGGGAATTGATGGCAATCAACAACTAACAACAGTCAACAGTCAACAGTCAACAGTCAACAGACAAATAAAAAAGGAGAAAAAACCGATGATTATGACACCGATGAAAGCTCCACCTCTAGTTTCATTGCAAAGTCCTAAAGATGTTTCGATCGACCAAATAGAAGCTGAATTAGCTCAAATTTGGGAAAGTTACAGAGAATCTGGGTCAAATAATGATTGGACGATCGCCACTAGAGCAACAACCTTTACTTTTGTAGTCTACGAACCCGAAGAAACTCAACGGTTATTGGCGGATGTAGGCTTTTATGACGGTCCGATCGATGGGATCACTGGGCCGATGACTGCATCTAGCATCAGAGCTGCTCAAAAAGCTTACGGTTTACCCAGAACCGGCAAAGCTAACGCTGAATTGCTGGCAACTTTGCGGGAAGAAGTGGCTCGCAAAAATTCCAGTGGCAGCAAGTTGGGGCCAACGGGTTTTAATTCTGGAGGTTCCGCTGTATCTGACGCGATTGTTGCTGCGAATCCCTGCCGAATTATTGCTCTGTGTCCGACTGTGGGGGAAGATACGGGAGTCCAGGCTCAAGTGGCTGCTTATTGTCCGGTTCACAAGGGCGGCAGTGGCAATCTGATTTGTTGCGAGTACATTACACTCCGGGGTACCGAAGCTGCTCTGGAACGGGTCAGCGGTATCGTGACTGGGCTGACGATCGCAGATTTGCCGACCCTGCTATGGTGGAAAGCGACTCCTGATGCCGATCGCGATTTATTCCAGCGATTGGCGGCCACTAGCAGTTCTGTAATTATTGACTCTAGCTGTTTTGGTGAACCTCACGCTGAATTGCTGTTGATGCAAAGTTTGATTGAGGAAGGAATTCCGATCGCGGATCTGAATTGGCGCCGACTGGCTGCGTGGCAGGAGTTAGCTGCTGAAGCTTTCGATCCGCCATCACGTCGTGCTGCAATTGGGGAAATCGATCGCGTGACGATCGATTACGAACGTGGCAATTCGACTCAAGCGCTGATGTATTTGGGCTGGCTGGCAAGCCGCCTCCAGTGGCGTCCGGTTGCTTTTCAACAAGAAGAGGGCGATTACCAAATCAAACGGATTAAATTTGTCGGTGTTGATGAGCGAGCGATCGAAGCAGAATTGGCTGCAATTCCGACTGCTGATACAGGCGATGTCCCTGGAGATTTGATTGCTCTACGTTTGAATTCTACAAACGAGAATGCTGATTGTGGTACAGTGCTCTGTTCAGAAGCGGGCGGCTGTATGCGGATGGAAACGAAGGGTGGTGCTCAAACCGATCGCTTTAACCAAGTGACTCCCCTGTTAGATCAGGTGACAGAACAGTTGCTGGGACAGCATTTGCAGAGTTGGGGCCGCGACGTGCTTTATGAGGAAAGTTTGGCAGTGACGGCTCAATTTCTGAAGTTGGCTAATTGAAGGAAGAAGGAAGAAGGAAGAAGGAAGAAGGAATAACAAATTAACAGTTAGTAGGCAGACATTACCTGCCCTACTTTCTTATCTTTTCTTTCTTCTTCTCTTTTCTTCCTTCGCGCCCTTCGCGTCTTCGCGGTTCGTTAAATAGGTATTATTTGTGAATAATCTAGAACTATGGCTTTAGTAATTGCTGGCGAACGCAGCGGTGCCGGAAAGACGACTGTCACGATCGCCCTTTTAGCTTATTTAATCCGTAATGGCTTGAATATTCAATCTTTTAAGGTGGGTCCAGATTACATCGATCCCATGTTTCACGCTTTTGTGACTGGTCGTCCCTGTCGGAATTTAGATGCTATATTGACCTCTGAATCTTACGTGCAGAAGTGCTTTTATCGTCATATTCAAGATGTTGATTGTGCCTTGGTTGAAGGGGTGATGGGTTTATTTGATGGTGTGAGTCGAAGGCAACCCCCCCCTGCCCCCCCCCAAGGGGGGAAAGTCAACTGCCCCCTACGCATCCCACAAGTCAACCCCCCCCCAAGGGGGGAAAGAAGAAGGAAAGGAAAAACACAATTATGATTTTTCCTTTGCTTCTACTGCCCATGTTGCTGCTTTGCTGAATTTGCCGATACTGTTAGTAATCGATTGCAGCAGGCTATCTGGTTCTGTGGCTGCGATCGCCCACGGTTTTCGCTCTTTTGACAAAAATCTTAATTTCGCGGGTTTGGTGTTGAATCGGGTCGCGAGCGATCGACATTTGGAGCTGCTGACAGATGCTCTGGAACCACTAGATTTACCAATTTTAGGGGTGCTACGACGGGATGAGGCTGTCACTATTCCCGATCGGCATTTGGGCCTGGTTCCGGCTGAGGAGTTGCCGAATCTTCATGCTGCGATCGATAAGTTGGCTGATTTGGCTGCTGTTGCTTTTGACTGGGAAAAACTTTTGCCAATGCTGGCTGCTACTTCAAATTGGGGGGGTGAGGGGTCTGAGCAACTTTTGGGTAGATACAGTCTCCCTTCGGAAATTATAACTGAAAAAGATGATGTTGTCAACAGTTTGGAGGGGAAATTTGGGGTGCGGATTGCAGTTGCGCGCGATCGGGCTTTTAATTTTTACTATCAGGACAATCTTGATTTATTGGCAGATTTGGGTGCGGAGTTGGTATTTTGGAGCCCGCTTGATGATGCTGTGTTTCCTGACAATATTCAAGGGTTGTATTTTGGTGGCGGTTTTCCCGAAGTTTTTGCGAAGGAATTGAGCGGTAATGTGGTGATTCGAGATGCGGTAAAAAGTGCGATCGTTGCAGGAATGCCGACTTATGCTGAATGTGGGGGTTTGATGTACTTATGCGATTCTATTGTAGACTTCGAGGGGAATTCTTGGCAAGGGGTGGGAATATTGAAGTCTACTGCTGAGATGGGAAAGCGTTTGACTTTGGGATACCGAGAAACTGTGGCGGTGAGAGATAGTTCGGTGTTAGTTGTGGGGGATGAGGTTTGCGGACATGAGTTTCATCGATCGCACTTGAGCGTAGAACCTATCGACTCAGTTTATCATAGTTGGAGATATGGGAAGCGGGGGGAAGTTGAGCAGGTGGCGGAAGGCTGGGGGGTTTATGGAGTTCATGCTTCTTATCTGCACTTGCATTGGGGGGCGAGGCCTGATATTCCGGCTCGTTTTTTGCAGCGGTGTGCTGATTTTGATTGTAATGGTGTTTTGGGCGATCTATTTACCAATTAGATTTTTTTAACGAACCGCGAAGACGCGAAGGGCGCTAAGGAAGAGAAGAAAGAAGAGAAAGGGGGATGATGGATAATTTATGTATGGAGAAAGTTAAGGATGTTGGGATTTATGAGTACATCAGTTTCAATTAAGCAATTGTCGGCACAATGGATAACATCGGAGAATTTTCGGAGTTACGGTCAAGTTATCTCTGCGAGTTTTGATGGTAAGTCTTTTGATGCTGAGGATGCTAGGTTAAATTTACAAAATGGCATTCCTAGATTTTATATTATGCGGTTGCATGAGAAAGGTCGCAAGTTTCGCAAAATTACGCGACACGTTCAATGTACTCAGTGTTTGGGTTCTCTAGAAGGCAAGGATTGGTTGATGGCGGTTGCGCCTCCTGGGGATAGCGATAAACCGAGTTTAGAGGATATTGTTGCTTTTCGGATTCCGGGTAATTGTTTTATTAAGTTAGAAGTGGGAACTTGGCACGCTGGGCCGTATTTTGATGCGGATTTTGTTGATTTTTACAATCTGGAATTGAGCGATACTAATGTAGTTGACCACTTCAGCCATGATTTTGTAATAAGTCATAGTCTGGAATTGGAAATTGTCTGATATTTTCTCGTTTGAAAGAGTGGATGGCATAATACATAGGGCATAATCATTATTTGAACAACATCTGAAACTGTTACACTATGAATCAAGGTGCTATTCCAGATGAGAGTCCGAGAAATTTACCAGAGGAATTGCTGCTGCAAGATTCTAAGGCTGGTAATTGCAAAGTAATTCATTACGGTACAGATAGATTGTTGGGGGATGCACCGAGACTGATTAGTGTTTATGGCGGAAATCCTGAACATTGGGATAAAATGACAAGCATTGAGGCTTTTACAATTAATGGATCTTTCGTACAAGTCCATTGGTTTCGGAATAGTGAGACTCTTCAAGAGGTGGAGTTCAAATTCAAGCGACAGTATCCCAAAATTGCTCCTAAAAATCTGTAGGTAATTAAGTTATGAAAATTCGTTGTATTGCTAATACGGGTGAATCTCTTCCTGATGAATATATTGATCCACCACGCGGTTACACTCGAAAAATTAAGTTGGCACTAACAATAGGCAAGGAATATGTTGTTTATGCTATCCGAGAATGGAAAGGGACTATTTGGTACTATATCTGCGACGATATTTTTAGCTATTATCCGATGCAGAATCCGGCGCCGATGTTTGAAGTGGTTGACAGCCGATTTTCTAAGTATTGGCGGTTTGAACTTTCGCCTAATGGCTTGTTAATGATCGTGTTTGAACAGTGGTTTACTGACCCTTATTTTTATGATAAGCTAACAGACCAAGAGGAGGCGGAGGTTGAGATTTTTGATAAGGTTAAGGAATTGATGGATGCTGAGGATTTTGATTTGCCTCCGCTGGATGTGGTTGTTGAGAAGTTGCGGGAAACTGTCAGTGTTTGAGTAGAAAAAGTGCGATAATCAATTTCTTTCTTTACCAGATTGACTCACACACCTTGAAATGGTATTAAATAGGAATAACCTGAATTTGGTGAAAAAATGAAAGAAAAGATTGAAGCCTATAAAAACTATGAGACACTAGACGGCGATGATGATGTTTTGCTCTTCAATCAAGCTACTTTTACAGTACGCCGGTTTAAAGAGATAGCCTCCAGTAAGTTTAACAAGATAATGGTTCAGACTTATGTAGCAGAAAAGAACCAACATCTGAAGGCGATAATTGATTGGATGAGAGAACTGTGTATTAACGAAGAAACAAAAATTAGTGGAGGGAATATAAACTGGAAATCTACTCAAGAAGGAATCGATTGTCAAGTCCTAAAAGTTGGTTCCAAGGGTTGGCAAAAAGGAAAGCTTCAAATCGAAGTTAATAAAAATATAAAGTCGGGGGAAACGCAGACATCTATAAAGTTTTGTGCTGATGAACCGCTAGAGCAAAAATCGCCTTTAGATGATATCAGACAGTCCGAGGAATACAAAAAACTACTCTAAAATAACTGACAGCAGGATGTGGATTACAATACAATAATCGATCGCACACCGCCACACTTCTTAGGGAAAATATAAAAATGACAAATATAGAAGCATATGTCGATCGCACTGCCGAACTGATAAACTTACCCTTAGACCCTGAACATCGGCCCGGTGTTGTGGTAAACTTCGAGAGGATAGCGCAAATTGCCCGACTCGTTACTGAATTCCCTTTACCTCCAGAAGTAGAAGTCGCGCCAGTGTTTGAACCTTAAATTTTTAAGCGCAGATGAATGCAGATATTTTTTTAGATAAGGCTGATGCGGTTGCTACGGCAGCGGCGGTGAAAAGCGGTAAGATTACGGCTACTGCGGCGGTTAGTGCTGCTTTGGAACGGATTGCTGTTGCCGATCGAGCTTTTAACTGTTTTACTAATGTCATGGCCGATCGCGCGCTTGCGGATGCCGAAAAAATAGATAATTCGATCGCAAATAACGAAAACCCAGGCCCGCTAGCAGGTGTTCCCTTCGCCGTTAAAAACCTCTTCGACATCGGCGGAATTACTACCCTAGCAGGATCAAAAATCAACGCTGACAACCCTCCGGCTGCGCGCGACGCGGCGGGGGTAGCTCGACTACGACAAGCGGGTGCGGTGCTTGTAGGTACTCTGAACATGGATGAGTACGCCTACGGTTTTGTCACGGAAAACAGCCACTACGGGCCCACTCGCAATCCCCGCGATACTGCGCGCATCGCCGGCGGTTCCAGTGGCGGTTCGGCTGCTGCGGTGGCTGCGGGTTTAGTACCGATAACTTTGGGCTCGGATACTAATGGTTCCATCCGCGTACCGGCTGCTTTGTGCGGTGTTTTTGGGTTTAAGCCTACTTACGGCCGTTTGTCAAGGGCGGGAACTTGTTTGCTTTCGAGCAGTTTGGATTGCGTGGGGCCGATCGGGCGATCGATCCGAGATATGGCGCTGCTGTACGATATCATGCAAGGGCCTGATGCTGATGACCCGGTTTGCACTCAACGCCCGATCGAACTTTGTTTGCCGCAGTTGAATCGAGGAATTGACGGATTGCGAATTGCGGTTGCTGACGGATATTTCGCGACAGGAGCTCAACCGGAAGCATTGGATGCTGTAGAAATTGTGGCACGGGCCTTGACAAATGTGCTTAATTGTGGTATAGAAGCGGAAAAAGCAACAACAAACCCCCCGAAAATTGGGGGGCTTGCCACTGTCAGCATCCCGGAATCCGATCGCGCGCGGGCTGCTGCATTTATCATTACCGCTTGCGAAGGGGCAAATTTGCATCTCGACAATTTGCGATCGCGCCCTCAAGACTTCGATCCTGCGACGCGCGATCGTTTTTTGGCCGGAGCTCTGATCCCGGCGACTTGGTACTTGCAAGCGCAGAGATTCAGACAGTGGTATCGCGATCGAATTCGGGAAATCTTCCAACACACAGATATAATTCTCGCACCCGCCACGCCGATTGCGGCCCCTTTAATTGGTGTCGAGAAAATAGTCATAGCTGGACAAGAAATTTTAGTGCGTCCCAATCTCGGACTGTTCACCCAACCGCTGTCATTTATTGGCTTACCCATACTTTGCGTCCCCGTACAGCGCCCAGGGGCTTTGCCTTTGGGGGTACAAATCTTTGGTGCTCCCTACAGCGAAGCGGTGATTCTCCGAGTCGCTGCGGTATTAGAAGCCCAAGGAATTGTATCTGCCGAAATTGGCCCCTAAATTTAGGGTTTGTTGTTGCGGTGGAAGCGTCTTTTAGTTCTTCTGGCAATTGCTTTGCGCTTTTGCTTTTCCAACGGGGTTTCAAAGTGGCGGTGCTTTCTCATGTCGGGGAAAATTCCCGCTTTGGAAACTTGTCGTTTGAACCGTCGTAGGGCTGACTCAATCCCTTCGTTTTCGCCGATTACAACTTGGGTCATTCTTTCTCCTTAGTGTTTGTCAGATCGAGTTTTATCATATCAAGGTTTTCGCCGCGCGATCGCCCAAAACCTCAAAATCATACCATAAAACTGGTTCGTAGTGAGGACTTTAGTCCCGATCCAAATCTAAGGACTAAAGTCCCTACTACGAACCCCTGTGATTGTGGGTAATGGTTTAAGAGGTTTGGGCCACCAACTGATTTTCCTGTCGCAGATAAGCTTGAATAAACGGGTCTAATTCACCATTCATCACATCTAGGATCGCGGTTGTTTCCACTCCAGTCCGCACATCCTTGACCATTTGATAGGGGTGAAACACATAATTCCGAATTTGCTGACCCCAAGCCGCCTCTACCATATCGCCCCGAATCTCGGCAATTTCCGAAGCCCGCTGTTCCTTCGCAATCACCAACAGCCTGGATTTGAGCAATGTCAGAGCTTTTTCTTTATTTTGCAACTGACTCCGTTCTTCTGTACAGCGCACGGCTAAACCGGTGGGAATGTGAACGATACGGACTGCGGTTTCTACTTTGTTGACATTTTGCCCACCCTTGCCACCTGCGCGGGAAGTGGTGATTTCCAAGTCTTTTTCGGGGATGTCCAATTTTACATTACGATCGAGAATTGGCATCACTTCGACACCGGCAAAACTGGTTTGACGCTTGTCGTTAGCGTTAAAAGGGGAAATTCTAACTAAGCGGTGAGTGCCTTTTTCCGATCGCAAATAACCGTAAGCATAGCGGCCGGCAATTTCCAAAGTTACGGATTTAACACCCGCTTCCTCTCCCTCGGAAATTTCGTTTAAATGTACCTTGTAACCTTGACTTTCTCCCCAGCGCGTGTACATCCGCATCAACATTTCCGTCCAATCTTGAGCATCAGTACCACCAGCCCCGGCGTTAATGGTCAAAACAGCGCCACTTTGATCGTATGGCCCGGACAGCAACTGTTGTAGTTCCCACGAATCGAGCTCGCGGGTTAACTGAGAAAGACTGGATGTTGCTTCTTGAAATAGGGATTCGTCTGCGTCTAACTCTAGCAATTCTAAGATTGCTCTAGCGTCTTCCAAGCTAGTTTGCCAACCGTGATATTGTTCTAAGTGAGATTTGAGGTCGTTAAGTTCTTGGAGAGTTTCTTGGGCTGACTCTTGGTCATCCCAGAATGCTGGTTGAGCGGCGATTTGTTCTAAATCTTCGATTTTGGCGGATAGTGCGGGGATGTCAAAGATAGTCCTGAGTTTTACCCAGGCGATCGCACAATGTTTCGATGTTGTGTTTGATGTCTAGAACTTCCACTGTTACTTTTCCTAGTTGTGGGGTGTGATGTTAATCTTAGCTTCCCGCTGACTTGTTGTTGCACAAATACTAAGAAAGATTTTTCAACGCAGATAAACGCGGATGAGTGCAGATTTGAGCGGACACTAATGTCAAGACCGTAAACAACCGCAGATCGATGTCGAGCTGCGGTTGTTTTTAAGGTAAAATTTCAATTAATCGCGGCCGTTGAGAGCAATCATCAGACGCAGAATAAAGATGAACAAATTGATGTAAGTAAGATACATCGACAAAGCAGCGGGCAAATACTGGTCGTCGCGGTAGCTGCGCGGCAGAATATAAAAATCAACAATTGCAGCACCAGCAAATATAAACACGCCGATACCAGAAATGCCAATTTCCAACCAGGTTGGGGTGTAAACGCCAAATAGTGAAAGCAGAAATTGACCGCCAACGACGACTAACAAAGCAATGACACCCAAACTGATAGTTTTGGTAAGTGCCATCCCGTCTGTTTCCGAAAGGTTGGAGCCGATTTGGCGGGCGGCGATGAAGGTAATGCCACAGCCGAGGGCTGCAAAACCGATGCCTGAGATACCTACGCCTTCGCTTCTGAGGGCTACAGAGATTAATCCGCTGAGGGTGTAGCCGGATAGCAAGCTGTAGGTTGCCAGCAGGGGCAAAGCGGTGTTTTTGTTACCTTGTTCGGCGGCACCGCGAGCGACAAAGAACAGAATTAATTCTAGGACGATCGCGCCAATAAACGTCGGAAAGAAGATTGCCGGGTAGTTGCGGATCACTCCGAGGCCGCCGTAGGCGCCGACAGCAGTTAAGACGAGCCCGCCGCCGACGAAGGGGAGGGCGTTGGCGATGACGTTGGGGCCTACCAGTGCTTGGTTTTTGGCCTCGCGCACGGCTTCGCGGAAATTGCTGGTGTTACTCACGAGGGTTTACCTAATTTTGGCTGAGAGTTGCTATCTCTATTTTGACAGCTTTGCAGTCTGTTTACAAAGCCAGGAATAGTTTAAAGATTTGATAAAGAACGGGGGTGAGATCACTCCAAAGCAGAAATTGATTGTTTATGATAGACGGCGTACAAGTAAGTCTGTGCCCTGTGGCTGTTGTGTCGGGAGGGAAATACCCCGCTTGCAGCATTGCGCGTCGCGGCCGGGGCTATCTGCGGCGGTTGGCGAAGTTAATGTCGATCGAATTGCAGATAGCTGAGGTCAATCTATTTTGGATTTCGGATTTACGATTTGGGATTGAAGAGTCTATGCTTGAGGCAGGGGCCGTAGTTGATTGGGGGTTTTCGATTTGGGACGCGAGTTGAAACTAAGGACAGCAAAACCCAGTAATCTCAAATCTGAAATCGGTTAGGTTGGTCGTTAATGTAGCTGAGACAGGGAATGCTTTAAAAACAACGATCGAGATATTTAACTCGGATCGACAAAATGCTAAACAGGTAATCTCTAATGCCCACCTTTTTCGATCGCAAATTATTTCCACTTACAGCCGGAATTTGCTTGGCGGCCGCCGTTATTTCCGGCAGCCAAGCTGCCCTTGCAGCTAATATTGGAGTCGTTTCTAGCGCTGTTTCACGGCAGGGTTCAGAAAATTTGCTGCTAGCTCAAGTCGGTCAACCTCCCCAAGTTATAATTTCTCCAAGCCCGAGCCCAGGAATGGTAAGACAAGTGCCTTTGGCGGTGAAAATTCCTGAGCCTTCGACGGTAGTGGGGCTGGGTTTAGTTGCGGGTTCGCTGGTGGTGACTCGCCGGAGCAAATTGAAAAATTAGACTTTTGACTAAAGTCAAATTTTTAGGGTTTTTAATGGCCGATAAATGCGAGTATCAAGATTTTAGCCGATCGCGTCACGCAGAGCATTTTTAGTCATAGCGGCGATCGACTGTTCGGTAGCTTTCGGCAAGTGATAGTATTTCCCGCCCGAAGTCTTGGCCAACTCCTTCGCAAAGCCAGTCGAAATAAATTTACTCTCAGTATCAATCACCAGCAACTGCATTCCCAAACCGCGAATTTTAGCAGCAATTTCTAACAATTCCTTCTTAATATCCGGCTTTTCGCCATCTAAAATCGGTTCGCCCAAAGAACGAGCCAAAGGAATATTACCGCGTCCGTCAGTAATGGCGACAATTGCAACTTGACCAATATCTCCAGACAGGCGCGCATTGACTCCGACGCGCACGGCTTGAGTCAAACCGTGGGCTAGAGGCGAACCGCCGCCGCAGGGTAAGGTTTCCAAACGCTTGCGGGCCAAGGCTATCGAGCGAGTGGGTGGTAGCAGCACTTCTGCTTGTTCTCCGCGAAAGGGAATGAGAGCAACTTGGTCGCGGCTTTGATAAGCTTCCGTCAGTAACTGCATCACCGCACCTTTGGCCGACTGCATCCGATTCAGGGCCATCGAACCGGAAGCATCGACGACAAATACGACTAAAGCTCCAGCTTTTCTGGCCAAGCGCTTCGCCCGAATGTCTCCCTGTTCGACGAATACACGCTTCTCTCGGGCGGTTGCTTCCTGGTCTGAATTTTTTTGGCGGCGGGCTTTTTGGTAAGGTGCGGCGGCTCTGAGAGTGGCGTCAACGGCGATACGGCGGACGGGGCCTTTGGGCAATATTGGCTTGACGTAACGGCCTCTATCTTCGGAGAAAATAGTGGTTCGGCTGCCGGATTTGCCTTGTTTGTTGGCGGATTGTTGGGCGAATAGAAGTACGCTGGGGTCGAGAATTACGCCTTCGGGGTCAAACAGAAATTCTTCGGGAATGGTATCTTGTTCTGGTTCTTCTTGAGGTTCTGGGTTGTCTTCGTCTTCTTGGTCTTCCGGTTCGTCTTCTGCGTTTTCTGGTTCGTCTTGTTCTTGTTCTGACTGCTTTTGGGGCGGTGGCGGTGGCGGAGGAGGAGCAGAGTTTTCGTCTGGGGGGGATTGGATGACGGTGGCGCGGGGTACGATGACTAATTCTACGGCGCGGCGCAAGTCTTCGGCGTTAACTTCGGTGCGTCCTTCGATGGCGGCGCAGGCGCGGGCGACGCGCACTGCGAATATTTCGGCGCGGTGTCCTTGAACTGCGCCGCGGATGGCTTCTTCTACTAGGTAGGCAATTTGTTCGCGTTTAATGCTGACATCTTTGAGCCATTCTCTGGCGAGGATGATTTGGGTTTTGAGGTTGTCGGTGTCTTCGGCGTATTGACTGAGAAATTGTTGGGGGGAGCTGGAGTAGGATAAAGCTTGTTCTACTGCATAGACTCTTTCTTCTAGTTCGAGTGCTGCGTCGGCTGAAAGTACGATCGCGATGCGATCGAGCAAATGTTCTCTCAGCGGGCCTTCTTCGGGGTTGTAGGTGGCGATGAATAGAGGTTTGCAGGGGTGCTGGAAGCTAATGCCTTCGCGCTCTATTTGGTTGCGTCCTTCGGTTAATACTGTGAGCAATTGGTTGGAAATGTTGTCGTCGAGAAGGTTAATTTCGTCTACATAGAGTACGCCTCGATTTGCTTGGGCCAAGAGTCCGGGTTGAAATACGGTTTCGCCAAATCTTACTGATTGTTCGACATCGACTGAACCTAAGAGTCTGTCTTCGGTGACACCTAGAGGAATTTGAATGAATGGTGTGGGAATTATTTCAGTATTTGAGGAGTTAGTATCGGTGGCGCGAGCGTTTTGCCCATTTTCTTCTAATATAGAGGATGCCTGTTCTGCCAAATTTTCATCTGGTTCGGCATTGCAAAAAGAGTCTTTTATGATTTCAATTGGTGGCAGTAGGGAGTGCAAGGCGCGGGCCATTACTGATTTGGCTGTGCCGCGGCGGCCGGCGATCGCAACTCCTCCCAATCCGGGATCGACTGCTGCTAAGAGCAGGGCTAATTTGATTGCTGCTTGCCCGACTACGGCGGTGAGGGGAAAGGCGGTTGTGGAAGGGCTAATATTGGCTGCGGGCATAGGATTTTGGGATGTGGAAATTTGAACTTAATCTTTAGCTTACTGGTTGAAGAACTTTGACTTCTAGGGGCAGAATCACGGTAAAAGTTGAGCCGACTCCTATTTGTGATACTAGCTCTATTTTGCCTTGCAAGAGTGTGACAAGCCGCGATACTATTGCTAATCCCAGCCCTGTGCTTTCAGGGGAAAAGTGCTGTTGGCTGGCTTCTCCTGCTTGAAAGAAGGGGTCAAAGATGCGGTTGGTATCTTCCGGGGCGATGCCAATGCCGGTATCTGTAATTGCGATCGACCAATTTGCGTCTCCGGCATGGTGGCAACTTAATTCGATGCTACCAGATTCTGTATAGCGAATGGCATTGCTTAGCAGGTTGGTGAGAATTTGTTGCAGGCGCTGGGCGTCACCGATTACTTGTTTTGGGGCGCAATCGCTGGTAACAGCGAGCTTTAATCCTTTAGCATCAGCCAGCGGCTGCATCATTTCTACTACGGTGTTAATTACCGATCGTACATTAGTTTGCCGCAGGTAAAGTTTAATTTTTCCGCTGTCGGCGCGAGAAAGTTCTAGTGCGTCATTAATTAGGCGCAGCAACTGTCTGCCGTTTCGCAAGACTCGCTCGATATGTTCGATGCCCGGGAGGGTATCTTTGATTTCGGATTGCCATTTTTCTTGGCGCAAAAACAGTTCGGAATAACCGATAATTGAGTTGAGGGGAGTTTTGAGTTCGTGAGCTAAATGGTAGACGTTTTCTTGATGGACGCTGACGAGGCGAGATAGTTCTTGATTTGTGAGTTTTAACTGAGTTTGGATTTGTTGAAGTTCCCGCAGCCTCTGAGCGACGTAGCTATCGAAACACTGGGCAATTGCTTCGTCTACTACGGCATCTATGAGCCGAAAAGCTCTGAATACTTCTGCGGTGGTTCCTGCTAGCAATTCTGCTTCTAAGTGGGAGAAGATTACTTGACGCAATAAATGGTATTCCCGGGCTACTTCTGCGGCGTCGTAGCCTTGTTCGGCTCTGAGAAATCCGTGGTCTAAACTGGCTTCAATTATTACTTTTATGTCGCTGTTTTGATGTTCGGAAAGCACGGTGGCCATCGCCGCCAAAAGGTGAGGTATGTGATCTTCGATTGCTGAGTGCGGTAAGGCGTCAGCGGTTTCAATTTTCCGATCCTGACGAACTGCTTCAATCCAGTTTTTGACGATAGTATCGGTTTTGTCGGCGAGCACTTGGCTGTAGTCCATAATGTCTGCATGGGGGTGAATTTTGGCAGATATTGCCCATGCTTCATTGTAGTTGAGCGATCGCCCGATCGCCATACCAAACTTCGGGCGATCGCGACAGGGCCAAAAGAAATAGTTTTGATGTGATTTTTCGCCTGTCCTGAAGCTTTCGCGATGATTCGATCTCAGATTGTTGCAGCAAAAAGGAGCATTTAAACTTATTGACATAAAAGCCATAAAGTAGTATACTCGCTCCGATCCAAAGTTTTTAATTTTAAAATTTTTATTTTGTCAGGAGGCTAAATGGAAAACGTGCAAGCTGCGATCGCGGCGGCAACATTTATAGGTGTAATTTTATTAATAATTACAGAATGGATACACCTCACAGTTGCGGCATTTCTGGGAGCGTTGATTCTGGTTTTTACCCACGTGATGACGTTAAATGACGCGATCGAATATATCGGTCGCAGTCACGGTACGCTGGGCTTGTTTTTTGGAGTCATGGTAATG
This sequence comes from Cyanobacteria bacterium VAR_87_metabat_62, assembly GCA_031427135.1. Lineage (GTDB taxonomy): Bacteria > Cyanobacteriota > Cyanobacteriia > Cyanobacteriales > Microcoleaceae > Microcoleus. The sequence continues at coordinate 35,877 of JANPMV010000008.1, forward strand.
GTGAGAGCCTTTGAACCAACCAAAGTATTCGACTACTTGGCAACTCAAATGGTGCTTTTAGCGAAAGGCAAAGGCAAAAATCTCTTGCTGGGTATTGTCGCGATTACTACGCCAATTTGTGCAGTTTTGCCCAATGCCACCACAGTCATGCTGCTAGCCCCATTAATTCCGCCAATGGCAGAAGAAGTCGGAGTAGATTTTGTGCCGTTACTAATTTTAATGGTATTTGTAGCTAACAGTTCGGGGCTGCTGACAATCGTGGGAGATCCGGCGACATTCATTGTCGGCGATGCTATCAACATGAGCTTTACGGATTACCTGTTAAAGTTAAGTTTGGGCGGGGCAATTGCAGTAGGAGTCATATTAGTTATGTTGCCGTGGCTGTTCCCCGACATTTGGCATAAAGAATTAGACGATTTGGAACACTTGCCGCACCCAAAAATCAATCACCCGCGAGTTTTAGCAGCGGGCGGTTTAATCATAGCTTTCGTGCTGACATTTTTTGTAGTGGGAGAGTCGCTACCAGTGCCTATTTCACCAGCAGCCGTTGCTTTGTTGGGGGCGGCTTTGGCAATGCTCTTAGCTCATCAATCTAAAATAGATTCTGTTAACAATATCTTGCGGGATTTAGATTGGAGTACGCTGCTATTTTTCATGTCGATTTTTGTGCTGATTGGCGGTTTGGAAAAAACCGGAGTCATCGCTGGTATGTCGGGAATACTAGCAGTTATTTTAGGTAAAAATATTCTTTTAGGTTCCTTAACGCTGTTATTTTTTGTGGGTTTGCTATCAAGTGTAGTGCCAAACATTCCGTTAGTGGTGGCGATGGTGCCGCTGCTAAAACAGTATGTTGTTAACGTCGGGCTAGCGCCTGCGGAAGTGCTGGCTCCCGATTTTGCAGGGCAGTTTCCACCAGCAGTGTTGCCGCTGTTTTATGCGATGATGTACGGGGCAACTTTAGGCGGAAACGGCACTTTGGTAGGAGCTTCTTCTAATATAGTGGCGGCGGGAATTTCTGAGTTGCACGGACGCCGGATTTCTTTTCAAACTTTTTTACGTTATGGGCTGCCTGTGATGGCTTTGCAATTGGTGGCTGCGGCTGTTTATGTAACTATTAGATTTCTGATTTGAAGAAGTCATTAGTCATTAGTCATTAGTCATTAGTCATTAGTCATTAGCTAATAATTCATAAACTTCTCCAGTAATTCTTATGGGGAGTAGGGTTAGGCATCCAGCCCAATACTTGAAGAAAGGAGGAGAGGTTTATTAGTTCTGTTGCTGAAGTTTTTAGCTTCCCCGATCGCCAATAGCTACTCCTAAAGACCTATTGACAAAATTATAATCTGGTGCTAAGTTAATTTAAATTGGCCGTAAAGTCAAGCCTAATCCAGTGTTGCGCGATCGCACAAGTTGCCAAGACGAGCGTGTCGCTGGAGCGGAGGAACCAATTTTCGGGGCGAATTTCTAGAGAATTAAAGACCAAAGTTAAAAATTCCCAAATTTGAGTGTAATTTTTGATTTTGAAATCTCTAGAGAAGGACATCTCTCAGTCCTAGCCCGTCAGCTAACTTCGCAGGCATTGAGAAGAGACTGAAGAGTCAACTTGTCTTTAATAGATAGTTTGGCTTCATCAGTGTCTCAGGTTGGTATTGTTCAAGATTCTTGTACCGCCCCTGACTCTGAAGGAGATTAAAATGTCAATTCAACTTAATTTATCTGCGATCGCAGTTGCCGGAGTTGCAGCGTGGAAGCGGGCAAAACCCGCTGTTATCAGAGATAGTGTATTGTTGCCAGCGGCTGGTTTTTTGGGAATTCTTGGCCTGTGGTGGATTGTTGCCAGCTTCAAAAGCGATTTGATTCCCACTCCATATCAGGCTTTAATTGCTAATTTAGATTACATATTGCATCCATTTTACCAGCGCGGGCCGGGAGATTTAGGCATTGGCTGGCTGCTGCTAGCGAGTTTACGGCGGGTGTTGCTAGGATTTTTGCTGGGTGCAGCAGTGGCGATTCCCGTGGGCTTTCTGATCGGGATGTCGAAACCGGCAATGATGATGCTCAATCCGGTGATTCAAATCTTCAAACCGGTGTCGCCGCTAGCTTGGTTGCCGATCGCCTTATCGATTTTTAATTTAGCAGATCCGTCGGCAATTTTTGTGATATTTATCACGTCTTTGTGGCCGACAATGATCAATACAGCTTTGGGAGTCTCTAGCGTTTCCAAGGATTATCTGGATGTGGCGCGAGTGCTGGAAATGTCGAGCTGGAGGCGGATTACCAAGATAATTTTGCCTGCGAGTTTGCCCTACATTTTTACAGGTTTGCGGATTAGTTTGGGGATTGCTTGGTTGGTAATTGTGGCGGTGGAAATGCTGACAGGCGGTGTGGGAATTGGCTTTTTTGTGTGGGATGAATGGAGCCGTTTGAATCTGAGTTCGGTATTTTTAGCGGTGTTTGTAATTGGTTTGACTGGATTGTTGCTCGATGCGGCAGTTGGCAAAATTCAGGAATTAGTAACGCATCGATCGATCGAGGGTCATTAGTCATTAGTCATTAGTCATTAGCTAAAAGCTCAGGGCTTTTGATGGCGAACATTTAGCTATTAGCGATCAAGAATTAAATATGAGCAATACGTTTTCAAATGAATGGAACCGCCGAGAGTTTTTGCAAGGAATGGGTTCGGCGGCGGCGGGACTGGCTTTATCTGGTTGTGCAATTAGCGCGGATCGATCGGCAAAAGGACTGACTGAAGAAGCCGAAGCGGTAAAGCCGATCGTCGATTCTCAAACCTTAGAAAAACCAAATTTAACCATAGGATACGTCCCCGTTAACGATTGTGCACCATTTGCGATCGCCTGGAAAAAAGGCTTTTTTCGCAAATACGGTTTAAACGTCAAACTCAACCGCGAAGCAAGCTGGGCAACCTCCCGCGACGGCTTGATTTTCGGCCGCCTCGACGCTTCCCCAGTCGTATCCGGCGCCATCACAAACGCCCGCATTGGTGCTGAAGGAGCGCGTCACGCACCCATGTGCGCTGCAATGACAATTCACCGCCACGGCAACGCGATGACGATGAGCAAAGCGATGTGGGATTTCGGTTTGCGCCCGTGGCACGAATACAACGGCAATTTAGAAGAATTTGGCAAACAATTTCGAGGCTTTTTTGAAAGTCAACCAGTAGAAAATAAAGTCTGGGCTGTTGTACTCAGTTCGGCTATTTACGAATACTTTGTGCGTTATATATCGGCTGCTGCGGGTGTCGATCCGTTCAAAGAATTTCGGGTAATTATTGTGCCGCCGCCGCAGATGGTAACGAATATGAGAATCGGGGCGATGCAGGCTTACATGGTGGCAGAGCCTTGGAATACGCGGGCAATTAAAGGCAATTTGGGCATCGGGTTTACCTTTGCACAAGGCAAGGAAGTTTGGCTGGGACATCCCGATCGCGTTTTGGGAGTAATGCAATCATTCATTGACGAAAACCCGAAGACTTATTACTCGCTGGTTAAGGCAATGGTGGAAGCTTGTCAATATTGCAGCAAGCCGGAAAATCGCAGCGAAATAGCAGCGCTGTTGACTGAGCGCTCGTTTACGGGGGCGAAACCGAAAAAAGGGGCGATCGACAAATTTACGAGGCCGGGAATAGTTGGCGAATATAACTATGGAGGGTTTGACGATAAAGACCGCACTATAATATCGGAAGATACAACTATTTTCTATGACATTCCTAAGAATTTGCCTCAAATACCGGGAAATCACTCAACATTTCTGTGGCAATCTCAGAGTATTTGGTTGATGACTCAAGCCGCCCGCTGGGGACACATTAAGGAGGTGCCGAAAAATGCAGATGAATTAGCTAAACAAGCTTGGAAAACCGACCTTTATCGGAAGATTGTGGCTGAAATGGCGATCGATTGTCCCAAGGAGGATTACAAAGTAGAACCTGCGGAAGCTTTCATCGACAAAAAGGCATTTGATCCAAGCGATCCGGTGGGTTATCTCAATAGTTTTGAAATTAGAGCCAATCGCCCTCAATCTTTTTTTCAGTCTTAAAGTTTGATATCTGCTGTCTTCCTTCTGGATTTCTCCCGCTTCCTCCTAGCTCCTCGATCTCCCTGGCACTCCCCTTAATAAGCGGGGAACCGGAGCCTTAAAAGTCTCCCTTAAAAAGAGGGGATAAAAGTATTCAAATTCCCCCTTAAAAAGAGGAGATAAAAGCATTCAAAGTCCCCCTTGTTAAGGGGGATTTAGGGGGATCGAAACTCGGCTGCAAGCGAGATATACAAAAACCACTAAACAATTACCAGGTACATCAGATGACTCAAAATACTGCTACTTCAATCCACACTAATAGCCAAGTCCCTAACTCCTCCGGTTTTCTGCAAATTGACAATTTATTCAAGTCCTATAAAAATGGTGACGGCAGTGAATCTAGCATTTTGGAAAATATCAACTTAAGTATTGAAGAGAACGAATTTATTTCAGTAATCGGTCACTCGGGTTGTGGCAAATCAACGCTGCTGAAAATAGTCGCAGGTTTGGAAAAACAGAGTGCGGGAATGGTGACACTTCAAGGCAAAGAAATTCGCAAGCCGGGAGCCGATCGCATGATGGTATTTCAGCACTACGGATTGCTACCTTGGCTGACGGTGCGAGAAAATATTCGGCTAGCAGTTGATGAAGTTTTGCAAAATCTCAACCGCGCCGAGAAGATTAGCCTTGTCAACGAACACCTAGCAATGGTAAACTTAACAGCAGCAGCAGATAAATATCCCGATCAAATTTCAGGGGGCATGAAACAGCGGGTTGGGATTGCGCGAGCTTTGGCACTTCGCCCGAAGATGTTATTAATGGACGAACCATTTGGAGCGCTCGATGCTCTGACTCGCGGCAAGTTGCAGAAACAGGTGCTGGATATCTGGGAAAATCACAAACAAGCTGTAATGATGATTACCCACGATGTGGACGAAGCTATCTATATGTCCGATCGCATTGTGTTGATGACAAACGGCCCGGCGGCGACAATAGGCGAGATTTTGGCAGTCCCATTTCCGCATCCGCGCGATCGCCAGCAGTTGCGAGAATCTCAGGAGTATTACGAACTTCGCAACTATGCTTTGAATTTTCTGGATCGCTACTTTACCCAAGACGAATAACAGCCGACGAACCGACAAAATAATTCACTTAAGAGAGGTCAAGCCTGTGAATCTCAAAACAATCTTAGCGCGTTTTGAAAGTGCATTGGGATGCCAAAACTTAGCGGAAGACATGGTGCTGCTGCCGGAGCCAAAAGTGCCTGTTTCTCAAAAATCAAAATCTACAAAGTCGGCAAAAGCTATCAATTTTATTGTCGGTTACAACAATTCTCCCAAAAGTCAAACTGCACTTGATATTACCCTTTGGATGGCGCATCAAACTCGTTTAGTAACCACTAAAGAAGTAACGGTGCAAGTCGTCTACGCGATCGACGAACAGGCTAATACTTACAGCAAAGATGCTGGCAATTTTGGTGTAAAAAATCCCTTGGCTATCGGGCCAGGAATGTCAGAGTTGGAGGAGATATCCGCCCTTAATTGTGCAGCGCCTGCGATCGCTTTACCGACGGCCGAAATCCAATCGGTATCTCAGCGAACAACTTGGATAGATCCGCCTTATTTCCGAGCAATTTTCTGTCCAAACAATGAGTACGAAGTAGCAGATAGGTTGCTGTGGGAAGCGCGCTGTTTAGCCCAGGAATGGCGCGGTTTATTCAAAGCTCATTTGCGCCTCGGGCGGGTTGCTACAGAACTGAGAAATGTGGTAGAAGCAGAATCAGCAAATTTACTGTTTTTGGGCTGCAATTCTGGCAAACACCGGCTGATTAAGGAACTAGGAAAGAATTTTCCATGCTGCGTGCTCGGGATTCCTCTGGCACTCACCTATCAGATGGATTTTCAACCAGAAGAAAGTTTGAGCAAGTTGCAGTTCGCTACAGCTATACCTGCACGTTAAACTTGTTGGAACTTAGCCAAAACTTCTAGATGTAAGGTGCATACTCCGCACCCTACACCTATAATTCGCGCGCCAAACTAGATAAAAACAGTTCTGGACGCATCAATATCATCAATACCAAAGAAACCGGGTTTTTTACCGGGATTAAAGGCTATAACCCAATACGGTTCAGATAAGACCGATCCCCCCTAGCCCCCCTTAAAAAGGAGGAACAAGAAGTTGCTCAAAGTCCCCCTTTTTAAGGGGGATTTAGGGGGATCTCTGGGGAATTAACAGTGTTAACCCAAGCGTATTGGGCTATAACCTGTGTATTTTCGTCCATCAACCCGGTTTCTGTGTCCATGATAGAACAAATTAAAAAGAGTTTCCTCGATCGAAGTCCCCGTTGCGAGACAATGGGGACTTTTTTTTGATTGTTGAGATTTTAAAAACTACAGTCAAATAAAATTATCTGCACCTATCTGATCGCAGACAGTTCGTTAACCAATTTTATCCTGCCCCGGCACACAGAGCGCAGGAGGCGATCGATCGAGCGTTTCTCTTCTTCGGTCAAAGTTTCGTCAAAAATAGCCGCCAGCAAACCGTAGCGATCGGCTAAAGTAATGTAGCCATTGTGATTAACTTCGGCAAACAGTTCGCCTAAAGCAGATGGAATGAGGTTTACAGGAGTTTGCATAGAGATATACTCTCAACTCGGCGATCGGGCGATTCACGCTCGGGATAGCTGCGCTTCACGGGCTTTTCTGCGGTAACAGAGGGCGATCGCAATCTTTATATTTTCTACGTATATTCCCTTAAAGGCTGTGACAATAAACAGCAAAAACTTGCGATCGCAAACAGCAAAAATTGTGAACTAAATCACATTCAATATTTGCAAAGTATGCAGTAAAGTGCAGTTGCGTTTGAGCGCAAACAGAACAACTGCAAACTTAATTTGTGCTAAAGATTGTAAATCGGCACTTCTTCCACCGATTCAGCCAACTCAAACTTAAACACCCGCGAATAGAAATAGAATTCGCCGTCTAGGGTTCTCTTGATATTTTCAGCGCGTCGAAAACCGTGCTGTTCCCCTTCATAAGCAACGTAAGCAACCGGCAAACCTTTAGCTTTCAATATCTCTACCATCATCTGGGCTTGATTGGGCGGCACGACTTTATCTTCTAATCCTTGAAAGAAAATAACCGGACAAGATAAACGTTCGGCGGAATGAATGGGCGATCGAGCTACATATAAGTCTTTGCGTTCAGGATAAGGCCCAATCAATCCATCCAGATAGCGCGACTCAAACTTGTGAGTATCCGTTGCCAAAGCTTCTAAATCGCTAACTCCATAATAGCTAGCACCAGCCTTAAAAACATCGCGAAAAGTCAGAGCGCACAGAGTGGTGTATCCCCCTGCACTGCCTCCGGCGATCGCCATTCTTTCGCCGTCCACTAAGCCTTTTTGAGCTAAATATTTAGCACCGTTAGCGCAATCGTCAACATCGACAATTCCCCAACTATCTTGCAGTCTTTTTCTGTATTCTCGGCCGTAACCAGTGCTACCGCCGTAGTTGACATCAAGGACAGCAAAACCGCGACTCGTCCAATATTGAATTTTCAAACTCAGGCTGCTAGAAGTCGCAGCAGTGGGGCCGCCGTGACTTTTGACGACAAGCGGCGGTTTTTCACCCGCAGGTGCAGCGAAGTCTTGGTTTTGCGGTGTGTAGAAGAATCCGAAAGCTGTTAAACCGTTTTCTGTCGGAAAGGCGATCGGTTCCGCTACTGAAAGATAACCAGGTTCGATGCTTAAATCGCTCGATAGGCGCAATACTTCTCGTTGACTTGTTGCCAAGTTTAGTTGTACAATAGCTGTAGATTCTGTCGGCGAACCTGCCAGAAAAACAACTATTTCTCCCCGTGCTTTGACAGACGAAATATCAGTGTAAGGTGTCTCAATTGTTGTCAACTGCTTTGCGATCAAATCAAGACTCGCTAACTGCCACTTGCCTTGCTGAGTGTAGGTGCAAATAATTTTGCTTTCCGAGACAATGGCATAGGTAGACATTCCAAAAATCCACTGAGGAAGGCCGAATTCAGCAGCCATTTCGCACAAAGGTTCTATTCCAGCCTCCCCCCTTAGCAAGGGGGGATTGAGGGGGGTTCTATAGAGATTCCACCAGTTCGACTTGTCAGAAACAAAATACAAAACTCCATCAAGCGACCATTCCGGTTGAAAAATCGATTCATCAACTCCGCCAGCAACTAACTTTTTTTTACATAAAGAACCGTCAGCATTAATTTCGGCTACCCACAATTCTGTACCATCCCAAGGCATATTTGGATGGTTCCAACTAATCCAGGCAAGTTGAGAACCGTCAGGACTCAAACTGGGCGAAGCATAAAAATCATTGCCTTGAGTTAAGATTTGAATATCTTCGCCGTTATCCAAATTAATGCTAACAATAGTATTGACAGCTTCGCCGTCGCCTGCATTGTCTTCGCGCACGCAAATCAAGCGATTTTTTTGCGTGTCAACAATCGCATCTGCGTAGCGACAATTAGCAGCAGGTGTCAGAGGTTCTGGTTGAGAATCTAATGTTTGACAATAAATACGCTGGTCGGCAAAATGTGAAAAATAGACAACACCAGCAGCAACTGCAAATGAACCGCCGCCGTATTCGTGAACTCGAGTGCGAACATTAAAAGGCGCGGGTGTTACGTCAGTTATTTTACCGTCGGGAGTGCGCCGCACGATGACGCTTCTGCCCGCTTCCGAGGGTCGTCCTTCTACCCAGTAAATATCATCGCCGTCGATTGCAATTTGCCCGAGTCCAACAGTTCCCGAAACAATTAAATCTGAAGTAATGGGAGATTTCCAAGAGCCGTAAGGTGATATTGTATTCATATAGTTAAGGTTGTTGTGGTTGATGCACAAATAAATTTATATTTGTATTTTACAGGAATTCAGTCATTGGGAACCAGAACGTCTAAAAAACTTGTAGAGTGGAAGGGCGAAGCACCTGACGGTAAACAATTTATTAGTGAGAACCCAAGATTTAGTGCCGTCAGGTGCTTCGCCCCTACGAATATATTTGGAAAAAAGAATCAGATGAAGTTATCAAAAAAATTCTGGATTGTTGCCTCTGTTTTGTACTTGTTAATTATTCTCAGTATCATGCTGATAGCAGATATGGGAAAATTAGTTAACTTTCCTCTGGCTCATCCGCCTTATGACAAACTCGGACACTTTGTTTTGTACGGAATAGCATCTTTTTTGTGCCATCGAGCGACGGGAAAGAAAATGATACGTCTGTTTAATTATGCAATTCCTTTCGGGCCTGCACTTTTTACTGTTTTCACTGCTGCGGAAGAAATGCTACAAGCGATTTTGCCAAATCGTACTGCTAGTATTGAAGATTTTTTATTTAGTTTTGCCGGGATTGCAGTTTTTTATGGAATTGGAGAAGTTTGGGATAGAAAAAAAGGGAATTGAGAGAAACTGCAATACCAGATTTTGATAGACAATCGTCAATTAGGCTATCGTGGGTAGTCCGCACCCCACATTAGTTATTTTGCCATGTCTTTGATAACTTGTTCGAGTGAATTTGCTTCTTGAGTTTTGCCTTGGCTTCTAAATAAATCCCTGGCTTTTTTTGCAGACTCTACAGCATCTGCCATTTTATTTTGTGCGTACAGGACTTGCGCGAGCATATAGTGAAATTCTGGGACGTTGGGTTTGAGGCGAATTGCGGTTTGAAAATTGGGTAGTGCTTCTGCTAATTTGTTTTGATTGGCTAGAATACTGCCCAGGTTAGCGTAAGCTTCGGCAAAATTGGGGTCTATTTGAATAACTCTGCGAAATGCTGCTTCTGCACTTTCTCTGTTTTGTTGGGCGGCAAAGTTTAGGCCTTGTTGGAAAGATTCGTTTGCTCCGGTATTTTGAACTAAACTATTTTTGGGTGGTGACTTTGATGCCCGCACTGGTAAAGAGATGTTTGCAGCACAAACAGGAGCAACTGTCAACAGGCTGGCGACTGCTGTGGCTGTGAATAATTGTTTTTTTTTGGTTTGGTTTAACATTGGCAATTAACCTGGATTTCCGATCTGGATAATGTGTTTGAGAGCGTTCAATTACTCTCTTCTAAAAAGGTTTGGACTCGACCGTTTGGTCTCAAAACAACTCTTATTTTCGGGTTTTTTCCATACACAACGGCAGAAACAAATGGCTCGCCGACTAATGGCATATTAGTGCGTTCGATATAATCTGATGCTGCTTTTCCCATCGGCATAATACTTTGAATAGACCCGTTTTCATCGATCTGCACGCTGTATTCCAAAGTTTGTTCCATTCCTTCGGTCGGCTTCCAGCGTTCCTCAAAGTAAGTTCTAGCTTCTGAAACTTGAGGAATTGTATCAAATAAAGTGCGGTTTTTTTTGCTCGCTACGGCTTGGTTGTTGTTCTCAGGCTGGGCTTGCGGTTGAGTGTCTTCAAGGGCTGGGAGTTCGGTACTGGCGGGGGGGACGATCGGCTGGGGGAGGCGGGGGAATGGTTGCGGCGGGGGAACGGGAAATCGGGAAGCAGATAGGGAGGGCGGCAGGGGCGGCGGTACGGCGGGAGCTAGTCTCGGCGGTAGGGGAGGGAGCAGGTAGGGTACTGGTGCGGGTGCTTGGGAGCCGGCAATTTGTTGTTCTGCGGGGTCGGGAATTGTGATTGTTTGCCCTTGAGTGGGAGCTGGGGCGCTGCCGTTGGGGGGAAAGAGGAGGGGTGGTTGCTGGATGGGGCTGGGTTTGTTGGTGGTTGGTGTTGGGGCGAGGGCGATGGGAGGCAAGCTGGGACTGGGGGAGGTGGCGGTGTTGATGGGCGGGGGCGGTAGGGGTGGCAAACCAGGTGTTGCTGGGGGTGTGGGTTGGGCGGGAACTGGGCTGGGGGTGACGCCGGTGGCTAGCTGGGGTTGTGGTGAAGGGGTACTGAATTGTGGGCTGACGGCGGCGGCGGGGGCTGTGGCGGTTTGTGGGGAGGTGGGGGGTCGATCGAGCATTTTGACAATTCCTGTCGTCAAACCCGCCATTGCGACGAGCATTGCTGCCAGATTCAGCCAGGGTATCGCTTTGGGCCGTCTGGGCGATCGATCGAGGTTGGGGAGGGCGATCGCTTCGGCGGCGCAGTCATCTAATGCTGTGGCTAAGTCAAAAAGTTGCAGGGTACTCAAGGGCACTACTGGCCCGGATTCGGCGGCGCTTAAAGATCCTAAAAACAAGTTGTGGGCGAGTAAGCCTCGGGGTTCTAAGCGTGGGGGGACTAGAAGGTAGGCCGTTTTCGGGGCGGGGGTTGCTAGTTCGGAAGTGTCGATCGGCCGATCGAGTATGACGGCGCCCGGCGCGGTGTCTGGTAAGTCTGGACTAGCAGCAGTCAGGTCGGTTTCAGAGTTGAGGTTGCTTTCCCAATCGCGGGATGCGCCGAGCAAGTTTTGGACGTAGTTGCTGACAGCTTGGTGGAGGGTTTCGAGTTGAAGTCGATCGCCCCTGAGAGTAACGTGTTGAGTATCTGGTAGCCTGGGGTCATCTAGTCGCAACTCGAAATTTAAAGATTTAAACACGGGTTGGCCCGCCCAACGAGATAGAGGCGAACTTTTGGCTGTAATTTCCAGCGTGCAAGTAGGGGGCGTGTACCGTTTGAGAACCATAAAAGTCTGTTGACTGTTGACTGCTGACTGTTGACTGTTGACTGCTGACTGTTGACTGTTAACTGTTAACTGTTAACTGTTGGCTGTTAACTGACTAATGACTAATGACTAATTCTTAGCGCGGTCTAGGAGAGCCAGCCAGAGCCGTCTGTGACCACCGGGACTGCTGTAAAACAGCAAATCGATCAGGAGTTTCAGGGCCAAATTAGTCAATTCTCGGGCCGATAAAGTTTCTGCATCTTCCATGCGATCGGCATAAGTGTTGCTGAACCTATCAATATAATCTCCCAACAAGGCGACTGTGTGGGGTTCACGGTTTTGCTCAGCCATTTGTTCGAGCAAAGCCACAGCGCGGCGGATTAAAGCTTGGTGCTGTTTTGCTAAGTGACAGCTAATCAAAACGAGCGATCGAGCTTCTTCCACATCAAGTTTTTTGCGCCCTCCCTGGCCTTTCCGCAGCGGATTAGATTGTCGCAGTCGCCACAAAGCAACTCGATCGGCTACCATTGGCTCTAAATTCAGTTCGGCTGCTACTTTGAGCATCGCCTCTGAGCCAATTTCTGCCAGTGCTTCTAGGGCTAACAGCACTAAATCCAGTTGGGCTTTAATGTTGTCCAACTGGGTAGGTTCTGGTGCTTTTTGGGTCAATTCTTCCCAGTTGGGAGATGGGCCCGTTTCGGTGGGAGCGGAGGGCTTTAAGGTCGAGCGCATGGCTTCAGCACGGGAAATAAGACAGGGTGAGGCAGGATATCCAACAGTATGCAGTGATGCAAGCTTTGTGGCCGGACAAAAGCTGATCTGTTAATTTTTCTCCATAACTCGTTGCTTTGATTCCGGCAATCCTAACTGCTGGACGGATTTGCCAGTTGAAAGTTGCGGTTGCAAGTTTGATCGACCAACCGCAGCAAAACCCAAAAAAATTTACCCCCAACCATCCTACGCCACAGAGCGATCGAAATCAAATCAGTCTTTTGAAACGATCGGGACTTATATAAGTCCAAAGATCGAGACTTAGCTGTGTCCAATGCTACTTATAGTCGGTCAGATTATGGTTATCATTACTTAATCGGGCGCAGCCTATGGATATTACAGAGCAATTCGGTCAAAAAGTTAGACATTTCAGAAAGCTCAGAAATCTTTCCCAAGATCGGCTTGCAGAACTATCTGAATTACATCGCACCTATATTGGCTCCGTTGAACGAGGTGAAAGGAATATAACGCTGCTTAATGCCAGCAAAATAGCCAAGGCATTATCCGTTAGTCTAGCTGAACTGGTAACTGATGATGACTGAAAAAAACTAGAGCAGATTTTAGCAAGATACCAAAATTCATTTACCGAGAAAGTTTATGCAGAAGAGAATGAAGAACACGATATTTTAATGGATGTGTTTGGTATCTCTCCCATAATAAAAAAAGAAAATAGGCAATATTGGGGACGTGAGCTAGGTATGTGTTGGCAATTGTTAGTTACTGAAACGTGTAAAACATATTGCAGTAGCTTTCAGCCAGCATTTAAAGTTGGAAGCGATGAGCCGTGCGATCTGATTGTTGATAGGTACGCGATAGATACAAAATATCGTATTGGCTCAGGAGACTCTGGAACACTGAAAAAGTTCAAATCTTATGGCCCACTACTTCGTACTTATAATTACGATCCCGTATTTTTAATACTTAGACAAGATAATTTGCCTGCAGCTATTACAGCCTGCCAAGTAGGGACTTGGAAGGTTTATACTGGGGACGCTTCGTTTGAGTTCATACAAACAATAAGCGGGTTTGATTTAAAGTCATTTCTTACTAAAAAAGTGGGAGAATTCCCTGTATACCGCTGAAACTATCAAGGCGCTTGTTTATAATCTCTATGTAGTCAGGTACTATTTCAATGCCAACATACCTAATCCCAAATTCTTGCGCCGCCAGTAATGTAGTTCCCGATCCTGCGAAAGGATCGATTAGAATAGAATTTTCCAAACGCGGTACAAATATTTCTACCAGCTTTCTCATGAGAGCGATCGGTTTTACTGTACAATGAAGGTTAAACTCCTCGGTTTTCTCACGCTGTATACCTTCTAAAATATTTGACTGAAAACCACCAAACTGATCTTTAGTATAAAATAAACCCGTACCATACTCCTGTAGAGTTTCCAAGTAATTATTGACCAGTGGTTTTTGAAGTACGCAGATTGCTTCCCATTCATTCCTCAGACAACTGTGCCAACCATCCCATTTTTCGGGATTTTCATATCCTTTCTTCTCGAACTGTTGTTTGATATTGACACCTTTAGGGATACCACTGGATCTTTTATAAACAAGCATATCTCTCGCATAGAATCCAGCATTTTCAAGTGCTATTTGTACGTGAGCAATAGTTCGTGTACTGTTGAAAACTAAAACTGTTGCACCCGGTTTGCAGATCCGAAAAAGCTGCTCACCCCAATCAAAGCACCACTTTTCATAATCCAGAGTGTTGTTACGATTCCTTTGATACCATTTTTCGTTTCTGACTCCACCTGCTAAACCACTGCCATAGGGAATGTTTTTAACAAGGGTTTTACTTCCTTTGTCATTGACTTTTTCAATACGTCTTTGAATTTCTGAGTCATCCCATTTATGACCAATAAATTCATAATTATAAGGTGGGTCAGTGATACACGCAGAAATATAATTTTCTGGGAATCTCTTCATCACTTCACGACAGTCGCCAACCAAAACTTCATTTGAAGGAGCTTTTTTCATGAGTCGGGCCGTTTACTCAATATGATACTTTATGCTGTTTATATCATATCAATTCCGGTTGCACTCAGACATGATAGAGGAGACGGCGAGTGCCTTTGTCCCTACAATGTTATTTTGGGTAGGGACAAAGGCCAAGCCGTCTCCTAATTTCCGCTACTAATAATTCCGATACAATCAGAAATACCTCAATTCCGACTATTTGAGATAAACCAGCGTCACACCTCCACCACCTTCTTTTTGACTGGCGAGCTCGTAGCGAGAAACCTGCGGATGAGTGTCCAGAAATTCGTGAACTCCGCGCCGCAACTGTCCCGTACCTTTACCGTGAATTATCCACAGCGCACCGTATTCGACGGCTTTGGAAAGAGCTCTGTCGATTTCGATTTCGGCGTCTGAGACTCTTGCACCCCGGAGGTCGATCGAATTATTAGCAGTCCGAATGGCAATTTCGGGATTGGGTTTTGCAGGTTCCGACGCTGCTTGCTTGGCCTTGGCGGTAGCAAGTGCTTGGGCGGCCACCTTGGCTAATTGAGCTTTGGTTTCCGGTTTTTCACCGTCGAGGGATTCAATGTCTGCCAATTTGACAGTCATTTTCATAATCCCAAACCGGACGCTCAACTCTTCGTTAGCGTCGGGGCCGCTGAGGACTTCGGCGGTTTGGCCGAGGCTGGGAATGCGGATACGATCGCCCGTTTTTGGCATAAAACCTGGTTTCGGTTTCGCGGGTTGCTTCCGAGAAGGCAAGTGTTTTTCAGAAATTTGATTTAAGGTATCCGTCGCCTGTTGGGCATTTTGAGCAGTCTGGTTGCCAGATTGCAAGCGACGAATAATTTGAGCAATTTCTGATTTTGCCGTGCCGATCGCCTCATTTACTGCCACTTCCTGAGCTATTTTTAGTTCTAGCTCGCGCTCTTGCAAAGCGGCTGCTTTTTGAGAAACTTCCCTGTGCAGTTTTTCGGTTTGGTGCAACAGTTGAGTTGCTTCTCGGGCTTTGGTTTCCTGTTTGCGGCGCTGTGCTTCAAGTCCGGCGATGACTTGATTGACATCGACAGAAGCACCGCCAACATAGGTTTGAGCTTCATCGACTATTTCTCCTAACAAACCGAGCCTTTTGGCAATGGTGAGGGCGTTGGAACGTCCGGGAATTCCCCACAGTAAGCGATAGGTTGGCTGCATGGAACTGTCGTCAAATTCTACTGAGGCGTTTTCAAAGCGGGAGTCTTGATATTTGAGGGCTTTGAGTTCGCCAAAGTGGGTAGTTGCGATTGTTAATAGGGAATGTCGGGCGAGATATTGCAATAGGGCGATCGCCAATGCACTGCCTTCTGAAGGATCTGTCCCCGCTCCTACTTCGTCTAACAAAACTAAAGATTTGGGAATTGGGCAACCTCCCCCTCGCCCTCCCCAAGGGGGGAAGGAATTGGGAATTGGGAATTGGGCAACCTCCCCCTCGCCCCCCCCAAGGGGGGAAGGAATTGGGAATTTTGGTTTGAGAATTGGGAGATTAGAAACGGCTATATTTGTCTCTGTGAATTCCCGATCGTCCTGTTGGGAATTCGGAATTCGGATGTTTGAATTTTCTGCCTTTTCAGGCTGCGATTTATTACCTAAAACTTCTAAAATGCGACTGATGCGGCGAATGTGACCGCTGAAAGTAGACAAGCTTTGCTGCAAAGATTGTTCGTCACCAATATCGGCCAAAATGTTGTCGAACCACGGCAATTCTACAGGTTCGCGGGCGGCGACAAACATTCCGGCTTTCGCCATCAAAGCTGCTAATCCCAAGGTTTTGAGGGTGACTGTTTTGCCGCCGGTGTTGGGGCCGGTGATGGCGACGACGCGGATGTGCGGTGCGATCGTCAAATCGACTGGCACGACTGCAAAGCCTTGCTCGTATTGCTGCTGCCAAACTAATAAAGGATGACGCAACTGGCGCAGGGTGATTTGCGATCGCAAGTTGGGAATTAACGATCGACTATTTTTTGATTTTTTCTCATCTGCTGTTTCTGCTGTTTCTTCATCTGAATTTTCTATATCTTCGGCTGGTAATTCGGGTTCTCCCAGTTCGATAAATTTGGGTGGATTTGCTTCTAACCAAAAACCGTAACGGGCTTTTGTGGCCGCTAAATCTAAAGTTGTAACTACAACCAACAATCTGTCTAAATCTGGCTTGACTGCTGCGACTTGCTCGGTGAGGGCGCGGCGGACTGCTTCTTCTTCGGCTTGTTCTTGCCTGAGCAAATGCCGCATTTGGTTGTTAAGATTGACTGTACTGTGGGGTTCTACGTACAGTGTTGCGCCGCTGGCGGAGGAGTCGTGAACGATGCCCGGTATGGCATCTTTTTGGGGAGCTTTGACGGGAATCACAAAGCGCGAGCTTCTTTGGGTAATTACCTGTTCTTGGACGGCGTTGGATTGGCGCTGCAAAATGCCTTGCAGTATTTGATAAATGCGATCGCGCAACTGTCGCATTTGAACTCTAATTCCTCCTAATTTAGGAGTGGCTCGATCGGCTACTTGAGCGCGATCGTCTATACAGCGATGGATTTCTTGTTCGATTTCGGGGTAAGTCCGCAGTTGCGATGCTAGTTCTTTGAGTGCCGGTACCTCGGGCGCAGAGTCAATTATCCGACGCAATTGCCTCGCCCCGGCGAGGGTGGTAGCAATTGCCAGCAATTCTTCGCCGCCGAGCAAACCTTGCAGTTCGGCTCGCTGCAGGGAAATGCCGATGTCTTGGATGCCTTCAAAACTCAAAGCACTGCCAGCGCGGCTGTCTAACTGATAAGCTTCCTGAGTTTGGGCTAGGAGTTCTGTTGTTTGGGCGATCGTTGCTGGGATTTCGAGGTCAAGGGCGGCGGCGACGCCGAGTTTGGTGGCCGCGAAGGTAGCCAAGTGCTGACACAGGCGCGGCCATTCTAATAGTTCTAGTGTTTCGGCTTGAATCAAAGTTGAGCTGGTGTTGGTAATTGGCATTCTCAGGCGCTGACCGAGAAGGTGAATTTGACGGTAGTATTAATTGATTTTAAAGTTTTTTTATTGTTTCGGCACGAAACTTGAGAAAGTATCTAGGATAGTTTTCAGAAGTCTGAAGGCAGAAATTTGTGATCTAAAGACTAATGAGGAAGGCGAGAATTTGCATTTTTGCATTGCTCGTCTAAAATTATACCTTCTACTGAGCTATTTTGGGGTTTGAGGAAGCTAAAATCTGCTGTTTTTTGATGGGATTGAACTATTTGGGAATTTAAAATATGTCGGAGCAATTCTGGCAGTTGTATTCTAAAGGGTAAGTTATGGAGCGGATGTTATGGCAAAGATTCTGACGATCGCGGATGCTGTGACTTTGGAAGTCGTGCAAGAGTTACTGGAGAGGGAGGGACATCAGGTGAGAGTCGCTCTCGATGCTGGCGGGGGTTTGGAATTGGCGAGGGAATTGTCCCCGGATTTGATAATTTGCGACGGGACTTCGCCTCAAATCGACTGGTTGGAGGTGTGCCGGCTCCTGAAAGCCGATTCCCTACCCTACCCTTCGGGAACCCCTGCGGGGAACGGGAACCCCTACGGGGAACGGGATAGCTTCGCTTCACGAGAATTGGCATCCGCCTATTTTGTGCTGCTGACAACACCGGAGCAATTTGCAGAACTCCCAGAATTGGACGCCCCCTTTGACGATTTTCTATTTAAACCGATAGTTAAGCAGGAATTGTTGGGGCGGGTGCGTGCGGGCGGGCGCTGGCGGGAGTTGAAGCGGGAACTGGAGCGAACTCAGCAAGAATTGCAACTGTCGCGCGATCGAATTGTCGAAAACGAAAAAATGTCTAGTTTGGGCGAATTGGTATCTGGTATCGCCCACGAAATTAACAACCCAATTACTTTTATTTACAGCAATCTAACTCACGTCCAAAGTTACGCAACCGATTTAATTCAACTGCTGCAATTATATCAAAAACAGTTCGTCAATCCCGGAACGGAGATTCTGCAAAAACAGCAAGATATGGAGGTAGAATTCATCCTCGACGATTTGTTAAAAATTGTGAGTTCCATGCGTACCGGGAGCGATCGCATCCGCCAAATAATCTTGTCGGTACAGGATTTTTCCCGCAGCGATCGATCGGGCTGGCAGTTATTCGATATTTCCGACGGTTTAGAAAATACTCTGTTGTTGTTGCAGCACCGCTTGCCGGCTCGGGAGGGCAGGCGGGATATTAAGGTGATGAAAGAATACGGAAATTTGCCGCAAGTTGAGTGTTACGCGGGTCAGCTCAATCAAGCTTTCCTGAATATTATCAATCATGCGATCGATGCTTTGGAAGAGTCTAGTCAAGAGTTGGATGAGTCGGAATCGCTCAAATTTAAGCCTGTGATTTTGATTAGCACTCAGGTAATCGATGCTCAGCGGATTTCTATTGAGATTGCTGATAACGGCCTAGTAATCAGCCAAGATATCACAGCGCAAGTTTCTGACCCACTTTTGATTTTGAAACCTGCTGAACACAGCAGGGCTTTGGGACTTGCTTTAAGTTATCAGATAATTGTAGATCAGCACAAAGGGGAGTTAAAGTGTTTTTCTGAACCGGGTAAAGGTACTAAGTTTAGGATAGAAATTCCAGTGCGGCACAGTTAATTAATAGTTGGAATCTCAATTCCGGTTGCCTGAGCGAAATGACTGTTGACTGTTGACTGTGAGTCTAAAAACTTACCGATTGCGCTTATGCTTTGGTGACCAGGATGGAGGATGAAGCGCGGATTTGATTACCCTGCCAGAAGCTAGAAACCCGGTTTCTACGAAAATTTTGCGTCGAGGAACGATAAATATACCAAGAAACCGGGTTTCTGAGGTCGCAAGTGCCAAGTGCCAAGTGCCAAGTGCGAATTGCGAATTGCGAATTGCGAATTGCGATCGCCAACTATTTAAGCTTGAGTATTTTTAATTAGAGCCAATTCAATTTTGTCATCAGCCTTTTGACTCACTTCTGCGCGCAAGCCAGGGCCAAAGAAAATAGCTATTTTTTCTTGCTTTTCTTGCCAGAATTCGATCGGCATCAGCGGCGAATAAAACTCTAGAATTAACCCATAAGCACCGTCAACATCAACTTCCCGCAACCCTTGGAGGAGGGGGCGTTCCTCGTCTGTCGGGGCTAGGCCCAAGCGCTCCAAAGCATCATCTAAGTGCGCGGGTTGGCCGTACCGAAATCGGGTGATATCTTTGCGGACTTGGTTTTGAGTATCTGTCGCCTGACTTTCTCTCAGGAGAAGAACTTCGCCAGAACTCGGATCGGTGAACTCCACCGGTTCTAGTTCGGCCGCTTTCAGGGCCAAACCTCCCAGCAACAGGGGAATCCCATAAAAAAAACCAGCAAGGTTGAGGGTAGGTTTGTCTGTGAAGTAGGCATAGAACCCGACTGCTGCTAAAATAGCGCCAACAACTAAGGCTAGGCTTGCTAAAGAAATTTTACGTAACATATTAGTGTGGTAAGTAGTCGGACAGAAATAATATACTTTAATTATTATCTGTCAAAAAGTCTTGAATAAATTTAGTTTTTTTGCAAAAAGACCCACGAAAACTGCTAGCATTTATGAGCGCGGGAGCCGTGTGCATCCACAGTCTTGTCTCTAGCTTCCGAAACTTATCCCGTTGGAGTCGCCACTGGGCAACGAACGGGTAAATATCCGTGTAAATTGCGCGGCGTTGGTTCGAGAAGGCAATCAGATCGGCAGTATCATTAAAGTATAGAGAGTTGAGGTCGCGATCGACCTTCTTGCCCTTTCAACCACTTTTCGGACATGATTAAGGACGAAGACAAACAAAATGCTGGAGCAAACAAGTCGGTTCTAGAACAGATTAACTCGCTCAAACGCGAAGATGAAAGGCTTTATAATATCTTAGCGATCGATGTCTGGGCCCTAGCCAAGACGATGGATGAATATCAACCAGGATTTTGGTCTGCTTTTATGAAAAACCGCGAGAAGGCTCTGAAGCGATTTTTAACTGAAGTGATGAAAAACAAACCCGCAGATACTAAACGTCCGCCTTTTCTGCGCTGAAGTTTTGATGTACAATCAAACTATAACACAGACTCAAAAACCCCGAGCAGGTCGATCGCTGACAATCTAAAAACAGTGAAGAATTGGCTCATAATGGGTACGTCGGTGAATTAAGAATCCTCGTCTGTTCGCAGGGGAGAATGTCAAATATTTTTGTTAATACTAGCAAAAGGCAACAAACAATGGATGCACAGACAATCAAAGAGCGCGTAGCAGAAATTGAAGTCAAGCGGGAATCTCTCGTGCGGCTGTTAGACCGATCGGACTTAGGAGCCCTGAGAATAGATGTCAGTCAGGCGATCGAAGAAATTGACGATTTGTTAGAAGAATTCAAGCGTACTTTTAATTAATTGGGAATTGGGAATTGGGAATTGGGAATTGGGAATTGGGAATTGGGAATTGGGAATTGTTGACTGTTAACTGTTAACTACTAATAACCAATAACTAATAACCAATAACCAATAACCAATAACCAATTCCCCATGCCCCATGACTAATTCATTGCCATATCCATCAAAATCTGCTGAGAGCTCACTTCTGGGGAATTCGCAGGTGGCAGCCGCTGAGAGTAGTGTCCGCCAGACTGCAAATCCCAAGCTTGGCGGTTGTCAGCCAGCATCACTCCCAAAATTTCTTGTAACTCCATCAAAATGGTTGGATCTTCCACTTGGACGATCGCCTCTACCCGTCTTGTGAGATTGCGCTGCATCCAGTCAGCAGAACCAATATACACCTCTTCGTTACCACCGTTGAAAAAATAAAACATTCGAGAATGCTCTAAAAAGCGGCCGATAATACTGATAACTTTGATATTTTCGCTAACACCCTCAACGCCGGGACGCAAACAGCAAATCCCCCGGATAATCAAATCAATTTTAACTCCAGCTTGCGATGCTTCGTACAAAGCAACAATAATTTGAGGGTCAACTAAAGCATTCATTTTAGCGACAATCCGGCCGCAGCTACCGCTACCAGTTTCGGCATTCAAGCGGCAGAATTCGACCTCGCGGCGGATTAAAGCTAAAAATCGATCGCGCATATTGACCGGCGCCACCAATAATTTGCGATAAGATACCTGTCGCGAATAACCAGTCAAATAATTAAACAAATCCGTCAAATCAGAACCCAAATCCTCGCGGCAACTCAACAAACCCACATCCGTATACAGTCCCGCCGTCTTCGGATTGTAATTTCCTGTGCCGATGTGGACGTAGCGGCGAATGCAACCGTCCTCGCGGCGCACAACCATCACAATCTTGGTGTGGGTTTTGAGTCCCACCAAACCGTAAACTACATGGACTCCGGCTTGTTCTAACTTGCGAGCCCAATTAATATTATTTTCTTCGTCAAATCTAGCTTTGAGCTCTACCAAAACAGCCACCTGTATGCCATTTTGTGCGGCTTCAATTAAGGCACTGACGATCGGCGAATCACCAGAAGTCCGGTATAAAGTCATCTTAATCGCTAACACGGAGCGATCGTGCGCCGCCTCAGTAATAAACCGCTGTACCGTTGCCGCAAAGGAGTGATAGGGATGGTGCAGCATGATATCCCCTCGGCGGATTGCGGTGAAAATATCCTCACCATCTTCAACATCCAACATCGACTTGCCCAAAATCATTGGCGATTCCGAGTTCCGCAAACGGGGCGGCACAACCGGAGTCCAAGCCGGGTCTTTCAGTTCCGGCACCGGCAGCCCCATAAAAGACATCAAATCCTTGAGGCCTAGCAGCCCCTCTACGACGTAAACATCTTGTTCACCGAGTTCCAACTCCTCCCTCAACATATCTCGCAGCGCAGGCGGCATAATCGCTTGAATTTCCATCCGCACCGCAGAACCGGTAAATCGGCGCTTGCGGAGTTCCTGTTCTATAGCCAGCAGCAAATCCTCTGCCTCATCTTCCTCCACCGTCAAATCGGAATTGCGAGTAATGCGGAACGGGTGATATTCCTCAACGTCCATCCCCGGAAACAAAGCTTCCAAATTGTGGGCAATCACCTGTTCTAAGGGCACCCCTGTCCACACAGCAGATTTACCCCTCTGCTGCCACTGCAAATCCGCCGGTAGTGTCAAAAACCTCGGTAACACCTGCGGCACTTTGACGCGGGCAAACAATTCTTCGCGCGTGTCGGGATCTCTGACTACTACTGCTAAATTGAGGCTGAGATTGGAAAGAAAAGGGAAAGGGTGACTGGGGTCAACTGCGAGGGGAGTGAGTACGGGAAATACTTGTTCTTTGAAGTAGCGGTGCAAGTAATTTCGCTGTTCTTGATTGAGGTCAATGTAGTCGAGAATGTGGATGCCGCTTGCTGCTAATTTGGGTCGCAGGGTTTGCTCAAAATACGAGTGTTGCTGAGTAACCATCGGCAAAAGCCGTTTATTAATAGCATCTAGCTGTTCTTGGGGCGTGCTGCCGTCGGAGGTCAATTTGCTGACTTTTGCTTCTACTTGCTGTTTGAGGGCTGCTACTCGCACCATGAAGTATTCGTCTAGGTTGGAACTGAAAATAGCCAGAAATTTGAGTCTTTCTAAGAGGGGCGTGCGGGGGTCGAGGGCTTCGTGGAGTACGCGGTTGTTGAATTCTAGCCAGCTTTGTTCTCGGTTGAAGTAGTATTGCGGGTCACTGAGGTTAATTTCGGTGTAGGTTTTGGTGGCAGTCTTTTTTTGCTTGGACATGGTTTGGGGGAGTCTTGGGGAGGCTCGGTGGATGGCATCGGTAAATTAGTATTGTAGGTTAAAGGACAGCAGCGGCGGGCGATTGAGCGGCGGGCGATTGAAATCGCGCCTACACAAACAAAACCCGCCTACGCGGGTTGAAGACAAAGAGCGATCGAAGTTGATGGTTTAGGTGTACGACGATCGCACATTTTATCTCTCGTTTATACCCTAGGCCAGATCCCCCTAAATCCCCCTTAAGAAGGGGGACTTTGACCCCCCCTTTCCCCCCCTTATTAAGGGGGGCTAGGGGGGATCTGGCCTCAGCGATAAGCAGCAGTCTCTGAATACATCCGCCCCAATATCACGCACCAATCCCCCCAATCCAATTCGCCACCGCATCCAACAAATCATCTCCATCCACCCGAAAACCTGTTAACGGCAATTCCAGCGGTGTATCGGTAATCCAGGCGATATGAATTCCCATGTGAGTGTCGGCGAGTTTGCGGGTGAAAGATGAAAGCGCATCTTCGCAGGGACAGGAGTGCAAAATTAAGACGATGTGCTGTTTTTGCAGGCGGTTTTTGAGTTGGGGAATTAATCGCTTGAATTCGGGGGCGTTGCGAATGGCGGGGATGTCTGTATCTGCGGGGAAGATTGTTTGATATAGTTGGGTACAGAGCTCTTGGGCGATCGCACTTGTATCGGTTTCGCCTTCTAAGGCGCGAATGTTGAGGGGAACGGGGAAGGTTTTATCGGTGGGTTGGAGTTGTTTGAGGAGTGTGGGGATATCTGTATTTTGTGAGTGGTTGCGATCGGGTGTTGGGGAATTGGTGGGTTGGGTGTGCCATGCTTGATGAAATTCTGGGTAAGTCATGTTTTGGGCACAGTTCCAGATGACTAGGCAGCACTTGTGATAAAGAGTAAAGTCGTTTTCGTAGATTTCGGAAGTTAGGCAATCTTTCAAACCAGAGACTGCGGTGGCGAAGTCTTGACCTTTCATGATTTTACCTAAGCTATCTGCCGCGTGCCTCCGCGTAGATTCATCCTGAGAAGTACGGATCAACTCGACTAAAGCGTGGATGGCAACTGGGTTATTTTTGCTTATTTTCCCTAAGCTATATGCCGCTTGCCTCCGGTTTTTTTCATCCTGAGAAGTACGGATTAACTCGACTAAAGCTTGGATGGCAACTGGATTATCTTTGCCTATTTTCCCTAAGCTATCTGCCGCGTACCTTGAGGTATCTTCATCATCTGAATTGCGGATTAACTCGACTAAAGCGGCGATCGCCACTGGGTTATCTTTGTCTATTTCCCCTAAGCTATATGCCGCTAACCGCCGCCGGGTATCTTCATTACCTGAATTGCGGATTAACTCGACTAAAGCGGAGATAACCACTGGGTTATCTTTGCCTATTTTCCCTAAGCTAGATGCCGCTAGTCTCCGGGTAGATTCATCACCTGAATTGCGGATTAACTCGACTAAAGCGGCGATCGCCACTGGGTTATTTTTGCCTATTTTCCCTAAGCTATATACCGGTTGCCACCGAGTATCTTCATTCTGTAAAGTACCGATTAACTCGACTAAAGCGGAGATCGCCACTGGGTTATCTTTGTCTATTTCCCCTAAGCTATCGGCCGCTCGCCACCGGGTATCTTCATCATCTGAATTGCGGATTAACTCGACTAAAGCGGAGATCGCAACTGGGTTATCTTTGTCTATTTCCCCTAAGCTATATGCCGCTCGAATCCGAGTATCTTCATCACCTGAATAGCCTATTAACTCGACTAAAGCGGAGATCGCCACTGGGTTATCTTTGCCTATTTTGCCTAAGCTATCGGCCGCTCGCCACCGGGTATTTTCATCCTGAGAAGTACGGATCAACTCGACTAAAGCTTCAATCGCAACTGGATTATCTTTGTCTATTTCCCCTAAGCTATATGCCGCTCTCCACCGGGTTTCTTCATTACCTGAATTGCGGATTAACTCGGCTAAAGCTGCGATCGCCCTTTCCGGATCGGTCTGTTTCAGTATCTCCTTTGAACCCTCTGCCAGTGGATCGATAAATCTTTGCCACTGCTGCTTTTCCTCATTAAAATAACCAAATCCCCACTGAATAATCTGCGATACAATCTCATCAGCAAGACTACAGTTCTTAAACTCAGCAATCCCCGCCGCCACTAGAAAACACGCCCGAAGTTTATAAAAAAAATAACACCCCTCCTCAAACTCAACTAACGCCTTAATAAACGCTTCCTTCTCCTCCTTCCCTACTTCCTCACGCCCCAACCACAGAAAAATAACCTCCTTCCACTGCTTCTCAAAAATGCGATATCGAGCATCAGGATGTTGCGGATTTTCAGGAATATGATTCAAAAAAAAGTGCCAATCCTCAACCGCCAACGCCGCAAAATATTCCTGAAACGTCGGATGGTAAAAAGCATAAATCCCTTCCAGCGTCTCCGCATCCCTCGCCACTAAATTCAGCCAACCCAAACGACAAGCTAACTCAAACTGCGATGCACCCATCACCCGATATCCCACACTTTCTCGCAACTGAAACCGCGCAATTTCATTTAACATCCCTGAAAGTGCCAATTTCCCCAAAGCCGCATTCAAATCCTGCTGCTGACTCCAATTCAAGTGCGGTTTTTTCCACTGATATAAAGTAGTCACAAACCGCTGATAAAGCTTAGCCTTAGTATCCGGCAAATCCCCATCCAACGACTGCCAAGTGCCGCACAATAGCGAACATCTCAGGGGATTTTTTACTAAATCTCGAATTCGCTCTTTCCCTGATGCTGCTAATGCTTCCCGT
Organism: Cyanobacteria bacterium VAR_87_metabat_62; assembly: GCA_031427135.1. GTDB lineage: Bacteria > Cyanobacteriota > Cyanobacteriia > Cyanobacteriales > Microcoleaceae > Microcoleus. The sequence continues at coordinate 61,786 of JANPMV010000008.1, forward strand.
AGCTGTTGAGAAAGATCCCTTCTTAAGGGAGGAGCAAGAGTTTCTTCTGTTGGGAAGGAGGGAATTAGATCCCCCCCAGCCCCCCTTAAGAAGGGGGGAGCCGGAGTTTCCTCTTCTCCTGTCCCCTCCGTTAAGAATTGGGTAGTAAGAGTGTCCCCACCTTCTCTTGTCCCCCCCCTTCTTAAGGGGGGGTTAGGGGGGGATCGAAACCACTTATCGATAAACATTTCCACTTGTTCGGGATAGGAAAACTCCAGAGTGCGATAAGTATCAAAAGTATCCAACGCACAACCGATCGCATCCCAAACATTCTGCCGACAACTTAGCACAATTCGCGCCCTTTGAATACAGCCACCCGTCCTAATTTGCCGCTCAATTTCCGCCAAAGGATTCCCATCTCCCACCGCCATCTCATCCGCCCCATCCAACACCAACCACACGCGCTCAGCATTAAATTGTGCTAAAAAATCATCCTTAATATCCGCCGTCGCCTCAGCCTTCCCAATTCTCTTAATTGCCGCCACTAACCAATTATCAAATAAATAAGTTTCTAATTCCTTCCCCTGCAAATCCGCCAAAGATACCCAAATTACCATAGCCTCGGAAATGCCCGTCGCTACCCAATTCGCAATCTGCCGCAACAGCGTTGTTTTTCCCGCCCCCGGTTCCCCAATAATTCCTAACCGCTTCCCATCACTTTTTGGGCTAATTCCTTGCTGGATTACTTGCTGAAGAAACTCGCTATGTTCAAATGTTTGAGTAACTTCCTTTTCTCGATACAAATCCGAACCTTCCTCAGCCCCAAGATTCTCCCGCTGCTGAGTCACTTTGTGCCGTTCCACCAATCCCAGCGGCACGTAAACATCATCTATTTCATGGTTGCCAAAAGTTAATTGATCGCTACTAAGCCGCTGCTGTTCTTTCTCGTCTAAAATCTGCTGGCAAATATCCCGCCAATCAATCGGCACGTAAGCAATCCGGCTCTTTTCAACTATCTCCTCAAGCCAAACATACATCTCTTGGGTTCTGCGATCGATCCGCGTTAAACTCTGCCCCGTAAAAATCTGAAAAACTTTCTCATTTTCCTTGATTTCCTGAGCAAAGTATGCAGATACTAAGGCAAATAATTCTTGCTCTAACTTTGTCTTGTAGGGTGCGACATCGCAATTTTCCAGGGCGACTTCCAGCAGTTTTTGCTTAACTGCTTCAACCTGATTCTGCTTTAACTCATCTGGGGAAGTCAGCAGCAATTCTATCTCATCTAAACTGGCAATCGGAATCCCAGACGGGACTGTTTCTTTATCAACTTGCTCTAATTCTAATTGGAGGTTTTCGAGCTTTCGTTTCAACCAATCAAAATCCTTGCGCCTGTCTTGCAGCGAATAGGCAAAACTCTCTCGGTAAGCCGCATTTTTCGGATCGATTTCCTGTTTGCATTCTGAAGCGATTTGTTGCTGAGCTTTTAGGAAAGAACATTTCAGCGCTTTTTCTAAATCGTGATTGACGATTTGACCATTTCGTGATACCTTTGTGATTCCCTTTAAACAAAGGTGCTTGACTGCTTCATTGGCTTGAGTGCCGACTATTCCATCGAAGGCAACCTTGAGAAGACTTCCTAATAGCAAGGCATCAAGCATTTGAGTGTTCTCCTAATTTCAGGTTGCAAGAGGTTAGTTTAATGATAGTCGATCGAGCTTTGCTAGCGATCGATCGCTTCAATATAGCGGTTTTCAACAGATGTCAAGTCGGAAAACGGCACTACCATGTCCAATATATCGGGACGGTTGTCGATCCGATTTAAACTATAATGTCTACCAAAGGTCGATCGCACTTAACATTGAATTTAAGCAAAACGTTCAGCTATTTTTCGAGGATTACCACGAAATCCTCAATCATCACATCAAAAGTACGAGCCAGCTTGTGCACTGCGGCAAAATCAACCATTGCCATCCCCTGAGAACGGGCATAATTGCTAATCGTACTGTAGCCCACGCCCGATCGCTCGGCAACCTCCTTGAGCGTCCATCCCTTCTCGGCAGCCAACTCTCGAACCCGCAACCTGACTAAGCCTTTGCTCATATTAACTATTTACAAAATTTTGGATTTAGTATACTATCAAAAGGCGATCGCCCCCGGTCTGCAAACTAAAGACGATCGCCAGTTAAAATTAGTCGCGACAGATAATTTCTGTCGATCGCACCTAGCAGATACATTTACTTACCACCAGGTGCAACTACAATGATATCAGAGAATCAGTTAAGAGCGTCAGAGATCGGCGCATCAAAAATTATTCATAAGTCTTCGGTTGTCAATGCGCGATCGAGATTTGTCACCGAAGAAACAGTAGCACTCCTGTTCAACATCTCGCCAGACGAAATTTACCGGATCGAATGCTGTCACAACATGGTGTACGTTCATGCAAAAGGCCTGAGTCGATTTGTCAGCTACGCCGATTTCCCCCCAATCTTACAAGTAAAAGAGCCCTGCACTCAAGATTTTGCCGGATGGTACAAACGCTGGAATGCGAAATTAGCACCTCAGTTTTGGACTCAATTCTATACATACAATTTCAAAGAGGCTGTTTCAGTTGACAGCTTGCTTGAATGGGGCCTCTTAGTCGCTAAAGTTAAAGCGGTAATTTCTGCCTCAGCATTACAACAGCTACGAGATGTTTACGCCGAAGAAAAAACATTAATGGAAACTTTTTAAAATAGTCGGCGCGGACAAACCCGCGATTGTTCGCCGCGAGCAAATGTAAGGTGCGCTTCGGCGCACCCTACTAAAAACTCTTATTTACCTTCCAATTCCCACATATTGGAAACCAGCCGCTTCTAAAACCTTCTTGTCTAAGAAATTACGGCCATCAATCATCACTGGATGATTCATCAACTTCGCCATTTTCTCATAGTCTAAGTTACGAAACTGCTCCCAATCAGTAACTAAAACCAAAGCATCACAACCATCAGCCAGCCTTTCCGCGTCAGTTTCTACCAATACTCCAGACAAACCGTGGCGCATTCCAGTTTGAGAAACAATCGGGTCATAAGCTTTAACTTTCGCTCCCAATCGATTCAAATTCTCGATTAAATTCAGGGAAGGAGCATCGCGCAAATCATCAGTATCTGGCTTGAAAGTCAAACCCAAAAGTCCGACAGTTTTGCCTTTGAGAATCTTCAAAACTTGCTGCAATTTTTCAATCGCAATCAATCGCTGACGTTCGTTAACTTCCACTGCTGCTTTCAGTAAATGTGCTTCGTAGCCGTAATCATCAGCAGTATGAACTAAGGCTGAAACATCTTTGGGAAAACAAGAGCCACCCCAACCAATTCCTGCTTGCAAAAACTTGCTGCCAATTCGCGAATCTAAACCGATTCCTCGCGCGACTTGGGTAACATCTGCACCGACACGATCGCAAATATTAGCAACTTCATTAATAAAGCTAATTTTTGTTGCCAAGAAAGCATTAGCAGCGTACTTGATCATCTCCGCTGAACTAATATCAGTCATCACCACGGGTACCGGTGGTAAAGAGGCATTTTCTGCAAATTTGCGATCGACAATCGGCTTGTATAACTGTACCATCATATTCATCGCCCGCTCAGAAGTGCTTCCAAGAACAATGCGATCGGGATTAAAGGTATCATGAACCGCACAACCTTCTCGCAAAAACTCTGGGTTGCTAACTACATCAAATTGAACACCAGTTTTTGCTACTACTTCTTCGCCTGTAGCCCCTTCGCTACTTTGAGGTTTTTGACGTTCCGCTAAACCGTCGAGGACAATTCTTCGCACCCAATCTCCCGAACCGATAGGCACGGTGGATTTATTTACTAATACTTTGTAGTCGCCATCGAGGTGAGCTCCAATGCCGCGCGCAACTGCCTCCACGTAACGAGTATCACTTTCTCCTGTAGGCAAAGGAGGGGTACCCACGGCAATAAATAAAATCTCTCCATGAGCAACTCCAGCCGCTAAATCTGAGGTAAATTCTAGATTGCCTGATGCAGATGCAGAAGTCATTAATTCAGACAATCCTGGTTCAAAAATTGGCGATTGTCCAGACTTCATTAACTTGACTTTTTCTTCGTTGTTGTCTACACAAATCACATGATGTCCGATGTGAGCTAAACAAGTGCCGGTGACTAAGCCAACATATCCAGTACCGATGACACATACACGCATAGAAATATCCTCAAAGTAATTGAATTCAGATGGAAATTGGGAATTGGGAATTGGGGAATTGGGGAATTGGGAATTGGGGAATTGGGAATTGGGAATTGGGAATTGGGAATTGGGATGATTTTCGCAATTATTCATCTTCCACTCTACCTCTTTTCTCTTCTCCCTTTCCCCATCCCCAACTCTCCCAATCTCCCCCTCTCTTCAGTCTCTACTTTTTATTTCCCTCAATGCGATCGCGAAAATCCTTTATAGTCAACTCTAAACCTTGATCCAGCGGAACAGTCGGCTCCCATCCCAACCATTTTTTGGCAAGAGTAATATCCGGTTGTCGCTGTTTGGGGTCATCTTCTGGGAGCGGTTTAAAGATAATTTCTGCGCCTGGATTAATCATGTTTTGAATTTTTTGTGCCAATTCCAAGATGGTGTACTCCCCTGGATTTCCCAAATTCATCGGCCCGATTTCGTCACAATTCATTAGCCGAATAAATCCTTCCACCAAATCGGAAACGTAGCAAAAACTCCGGGTTTGGGAACCGTCACCGTACACAGTCAGCGGTTCGTTTCGTAAAGCTTGAGCAATAAAATTGCTCACAACTCGGCCGTCGTTTTCTAGCATTCTCGGGCCGTAGGTATTGAAAATTCTGACAACTCGAATGTCTACCCCATTTTGCCGATGGTAGTCAAAAGATAGAGTTTCAGCGACTCGTTTGCCTTCGTCATAACAGCTCCGAATGCCGATACAATTAACGTTGCCGCGATAATCTTCTGTTTGCGGATGTACGTCAGGATCTCCGTACACTTCGGAAGTGGAAGCGAGAAAGAATCTGGCTTTCACCCGCTTGGCCAATCCCAACATATTCATCGTGCCGATGACATTTGTTTTAATTGTCTTGACAGGATTGTACTGATAGTGTACTGGGGAAGCGGGACAGGCCAGATGGTAAATCTGATCTACTTCTAACCGAATCGGTTCGGTGATGTCGTGGCGGATCAGCTCAAAATACGGGTTGTCGAGCCATTTGAGGATGTTGCGTTTAGTCCCGGTGTAAAAGTTATCTAGGCAGACTACCTCGTGTCCTTGGGCCATTAGCCGATCGATTAAGTGGGAACCGAGGAAACCTGCACCGCCTGTGACTAAAATTCTCATGGTGGAAACTGCCGTTCTGTTTAGGTGGTAGGACTATGGGACAAAAATTCAGGCGATCAAGTGAAACTTGCTAATAGAATAGCAAAATTGCGATCGCCTATGTAAACACTTATGCGTCTCCTTCATCAAATCTTTAATTAACTTAGCATTTCCAAATACATTGAAGTGAGTGCGTGCGATCTTATATCTCAGGTAGCAATGATTATTTAAAGTTCGATATTCCGCAAAAATACTATTGACAATAATCCAGTTCTGAGTTAGTAGTTATTGGTTATTGGTTATTTGTGATTGGTGATCCGATCGCTTCTGTCTTGAGTTATCTCATAAAAGAACCATTCTCTAGGGATAGCTACGCTTCACGGGCTTTTTTGAGAAAATTAGAGGCAATTTGTATTCAAAACGATATTATAGGAATAAGGTTAAATAATGGCTCGGTCTTTTTTAGCACTTTGCTCGAATAAAAGGTAGAATTATAGTCAAATAATAGTTGGTAGTAGGAACTGCTAAAAAGGAAGGATTAGAACTATGCAACTAGAAGAATATTTCAACTTTCTAGCACTTGATGACATTCGGTTGAAAGATTCGCGCATCGGAATTGAAACTATCCTGTACGAGTACATTTATCGAGCGCGTACTCCCGAAGAAATTGCTAATATTTACACTTCACTGACTCTCGAACAAGTGTATGCGACGATTCTGTATTATCTGCACAACAAAGAAGCAGTTAGCAAGTACATCGCTGATTGGCTGGAATGGGGGCGTAGAATGCGAGAGGAACAGCAGCGAAATCCGTCACCTGTGGTGCAAAAACTGATGAAGTTAAAGGCAGAAAGAGTAATAAAAAAGGACAACAATGCTCAAATATCTCATGGATGAAAATGTTAATCCAGTTTATATCAATCAACTGCGACGACGGGAATCAGACTTGATTATTCGGGCTGTGGGAGAACCTGATACTCCTCCCAAAGGTACATTAGATCCAGAAATTCTAATTTGGTGTGAAGTCCATAACTTTGTGCTGTTGACTAATAACCGCAAATCAATGCCCGTACACTTGACCGATCATATTATCCAAGGTAGACACGTACCCGGTATATTTATCTTCAACCCCGATATGGGTATTGGGGAGACACTTGACGAGTTAATGGTGATTGCAGAAGGTTCTTTTGATGAGGAATACCAAGACCAAATTATTCACTTGCCAATTCCTTGAATTAATAAGGTTTCTGCGAGCAAGTCATCAGGCATTGTTTCAATGGTTTCGAGAAGTTGTTCTTTGATGGTCATAATCGATCGCCAAAATCTAAAATAGTATCGAGCAAATCATGAAAATTACAAATTTCCTAACTTATTCTCCATTATCTTCAAAAAAAGCTTCTCAATCCCGATCGCCTCTGAGGATTCTCATAATTCAAATAGCGTTGTTCTTAGCCTTGTTTATGGATACCGTCCTTGATTAATCAAAACTTGACGCTCAAGTATGCGATTTGGAGCATTGATTTTGAGTAATCTTGCAGTAGCTTGACCAATCTGAGTGATGCCTGTTATTCTGGCATCATTAAGAACAAAATCTTCGTCCCATACCTGACGACGTGGATTAAATAAAGGGACAATTTCGTCATTAACTGGGTCTATAGTAGCTAAATCAGAACCTTTGTAGCGGTTACAAGATAAACAAGAAAAAGCGAGATTTTCAGCACGAGTTTTACCTCCATATTTTAAAGCAATGATATGGTCTACTTCATGGCTGTACATTGAAACATCTTGATGAATCAGACAATATTCACAGTGTCCTGAAGCTCTTTCAACAACTAATCTGCGGAGTTCGGCAGAAATGGAAGTAGAAGTCATTTATCAAATCTCTGAATAAGCTCTTGCTTTTAGTAAAATCATTAGATGTTCTAGCTGCTCGTAAACATCTAATTCTGCTATTTCCATTGGATTTAGGATCGATTCGCGGTTTTTGTCAAGCAAAATTTGGAGGCGTGTCTGAGCCTGTTGTGAAACCTTGAAATTAATAATGTCTTGTGGAATTGGACTCTCGATCAAAAAATCAAGAACTTCTTGATAAACTGCGGGAATATCGCCACTATGAGTGGTGATTTCCGGCTCAATAGTTGTGGGCTTTTTAGTTGGTTCTAGAAGTTGCCAAAGCAATTCTGGCAATCGATTTTGCAAAGGTTCTAGACGTTGAGCCAATTCGTCGGGAATTTGAAGGGTAATTGTTGCCATTTTTTTTAGTTACTGACGCCCTGATTGAATCGTAGCACAATAGAAGTACGATCGCCCTTATTTGAAAAATGCAGCGGATCGCCCCGCGAGACAAGGTAAAAGTGCGATCGCCCTTCCCGATCTTAATCGCTTCACCCTACCAATCAGTTGAATTGTGGCAAAATTTTAGTTAGCGTTGTTATCGTTGATGTCTAGATTTTCTATTGAGATTTCTGAAGGTAGCGGTACAGTTATTTGTAAGAAAACATCAATTGTTATTTGATTATTATCACAAATTATATTAGTTATGTTAACTTTACTATTCTCAGATAAACCGTCTGGAATAGTGAATTTAGCAGGTGGCTTAGTTTTATATCCAGCATCCTCAAGCCATTCAGCAATATTTCTCCAATTTTCGATCTTTTCAATCCCTTTACCCACAAAGCCTTTAACGTATCTATAAATAGTGGCACACAGGTCAGTTTCAACACCTTTGGGATTCTTTTGCAGCTTTTCGGCGATTTCAGCGGGACTATTGCCACAAAGCAAGCCCCGCAGGTGCAGCTTTTCGACGGGTGTGAGAGGCTTTCCCTTAACGTCGGCCAAGTCTGCGTACAGAGTTTTTAAGTCCCAGCGGCTTTCTGCTTCGACGAAGCGATCGTTTGTGGATGCCATATATAGGTGTGTGTAAAGTTCCTGATGGAAGTCTAACATAAGTCCTGATGTATGTCAGTGTAAAACCAGCTTTATTTAGCATAATATACTTGAAAGCTCAAGTGTAAATGGTGCATTTTACACGTCAAATAGTTTGTGGCAGGGCTTTTGAGTGATTACTGATGGTAGTTAGTGTTACGACAGGGATTAGGGCTGAATTTTGGTAATTTTCTGGGTTTGACTCTAGTTTCGGGTACTGCTGGTAATTTTTTTAATTTATTTTTCTGGGTTTTGCATAATTTTGTGGATGTGGCCCTGATATATAAGTAGGAGGCTGCAATGCGCCTTCTGCGGACTGAGCTCTTTGTGAGTGCGATGGTGAAAGCTTTGCTATGCAAAATTTTCGCTTAACTACCTTTTTCCAAGAGGAGGTCGCGATAACTATCCGAATTATTGGTAAGTCAGAGTAAGAACTATGGCAAAAGGACAAAGAACTTATTTAAGGTACTTTGATGGGCCACACGGTTGTATCAGGGATTTGGAGGTAATCACTCGCCGAGATGGAAGAGATTTACTGTTTCCATATCCCAATGATTCAGATCCTCAGAAAAAGCAGTTGCATCACGACCTATTCTTGGACGATAAAAGAGAAGCTTGTGGCGTAGCTTACATCACTGAGGATAAACAAGGGAAGTGGTGTAGGGAATACTGGTACGATCGTGGTTGGGGGTGGAAACTTGAGGGAACCACCGAATCTTATGATTCAATAAAAGAACTCTATGATTCTATTGAAGCTAATCGCGATCGACGAAATGTTAGAAATTTTGCAACGTATTTAGCATCCAGGATATCACTCAGTTCCGATGAAATTATCAATGAATTATCCGAATCAGTTGAAAGTAGCAGTGATTCTTGCTTTATTGCTACGGCTGCTTATTCAACATCCAGACATCCCGATCTAACTACATTCAGGCAGTTTAGGGATCGACAGCTTCTGAGTAATACTTTTGGTAGGCAGCTAGTTAAAATCTACTACAAAATCAGTCCTAGTATAGCTAATTATATTAGCCAAAAGCCGAAGGTCAAACTATTTCTACGTTCTCAACTAGAGCATCTTGCTAGCTGGATGCGAACCAGAGAAATAACTAAGCCATAAGTACAAGTATCTAGTCTTGATTCTAGTTTCAAGTCAATAGTATTAGGAGACACAAATGCCATTAGATATTGAATTCGCCAAAAATCCTGAGCCACGCTGTCCAGTTGTACTGCTACTAGATACATCTGGCTCCATGTCAGGTGAGCGAATAGATGAATTAAATGCAGGATTAGCTAGTTTCAAACAGGATGTAGAGAAAGATACAACAGCATCATTGCGCGTGGAAGTCGCTATTATAACCTTTGATAGTTCTGTACACATTGTCCAAGATTTTGTCACAATGGATAACTTTTATCCGCCACAACTGACGACTTCTGGTACAACTTCAATTGGTGAAGGGATTGAATTAGCACTTAACGAGGTAGAAAGTCGAAAAGCAATCTATAAAAGTAATGGCATTCAGTATTACCAACCTTGGGTATTTTTAATCACTGATGGGGGGCCAACTGACAGTTGGCAAAGTGCAGCACAGCGGGTAAGGCAAGCAGATGCCGATCGCAAGATAAGTTTTTATGCAGTTGGGGTTCAGGGAGCAGATATGAACATCTTGGGACAAATAGCTCCAGTTAATATCCCACCATTAATGCTAAAAGGATTGCAATTTCAGGAGTTGTTTCGCTGGCTTTCTAACTCAATGAAGAGAGTATCAAGCAGTAAAGTAGGTGGCGGGCAGGCTTCCCTTCCAGCCATTACTGGATGGGCTCAAACAAATACATAAATGTGAGGCTGAATTATGCAGTGGGAAATTGTTGGTTGTAGTGCCATAGGAACTAAGCACATAAAAGGAGGAACTTCATGTCAAGATGCTGTGTGTTATGAAAGGATTAGCGATCAAATTATCATTGGTGCTGTTTCAGATGGCATGGGCAGTGCTAGGCGATCGGATGTTGGTTCTAAACTGGCAGTGCAGACAGCACTTTCTCAAATAAAGAGTACACAGTGTTGGCTGAATCAACCCAAAAATGACGAAGAAGCGTGGGAAATTTTTCGGAGCGTCTTGGGAAAAGTTCAAGCCACACTCAAAAAGGAAGCAGAAAATGGAGGCTATTCAGTAAAAGACTTAAATTGTACTTTACTGGCTTTTGTCGCTACGCCCGAATGGTTAGCAGCGATGCAAGTTGGCGATGGATTGATTGTGGTTCGTTCAAAAGGTCGAGATTACCAGCTTCTTTTCATGCCAGATAAAGGCGAGTTTTGCAATGAAACTACCTCTGTTACTTCTTCCCATGCCCTCGAAGAGATGCAAGTTTGTGTCAAGTCAGGTTCTTACGAATTTATCTGTGCAGCAACCGATGGTATAGAAAATATATCCCTGGTAAAACCTGAAAATTGGAGACCTTTTGAGGGATTTTTTAAACCTTTGGAAGAACAAATAATGCTGTCAACAAAAAGCCTAGATCACAAGAAAAAAGAAATTGAGGATTTCTTGAATTCCGAACAAATTAATCAACAAACAGATGATGACAAGACATTACTATTATGTGCATACAGTGACTTTACTAATGTTCAAAATCAAAACACTGTCTCTCAGAATAACTTACAAGATCAAACAGCCAATACACGACAATCTAAAATAACGGGAACGGTGCAACCATCTACAAATGACACAGTTAGCCAAAAACAAAAAAGACGTGAAGATATAGATTCTGAAATAGCAGCTATTACAGATCGTATATATCGTATATTTGAAAATGGTGTAGCTTATGGTATTACTCCAAAAATCAAGATCGAGCGGTCTTACTTAATATGTAATATTATCTCCGACCGCAGTTTGAATGATAAGGATATGTTATCTCATGTCGTTCATAAAGCAGTTATCGATAGTAAAATATTAAGCCTCATACCAATCAAAAAAATCAAAGTATCTAACTTCATAAAAGATACTCAAACACCTTGCTGGGTCGAAGAGTTTAATGTACCTAATAGGTTCTTAGAGATAGCCACAGTTATAACTATTGCAGCAGGTCTAACAGTTCTTTTCGGATTAATGAAAACATTACTGCCTGAAATTTTAGGCATAATTATTTCCTTTATATTTAGTTTAATCGTTATTTCCTGTATTTGGTTTTTGAGAATCAGAACAAACTAAACTACTATGACACGCTTAAAATGTTCAGAGACGGGTGAGTGGATTAACTTAGGTAAAGAGATTAGTAAAAGTGGCGAGGGGAGAATCTATCAAACAAGTAAGGCAGGCTTTTTAGCAAAAATTTACCATACAATCACTCAAGAGCAAATCGACAAGTTACAGGTGATGGTGAAAAACCCGCCTGTCGATCCTACGCGATCGCAAGGTCACGTTTCAATCGCGTGGCCAAAGTGCCTACTACAAGATAGCTATGGCAAAAGCTTAGGTTTTTTGATGTCGGCAATTGGCAATGGACAGACGCTTATCAATGTATATAATCCAGCTCGTCGCGAAAAAACAGCAGCCGGCTTCAACTGGTTTTACCTGCATACAACAGCGATGAATATTGCCTCAATAGTTCAAGCAATTCACAAGAATAGCTATGTGGTAGGCGATCTAAAGCCTGATAATCTGTTAGTGACTCCTAATGCGTATGTTTCTATTATTGACACAGATTCATTTCAAATAGTAGATAGACGAACACGCAAAATTTATCGCTGTCCTGTAGCATCTCAAGAATTTACACCTAGAGAGATGTTTGGTAAAGACTTACAAACAGTAGATAGATCAGAATTTCAAGATAGCTTCGCAGTAGGTGTAATCATTTGGCAGTTACTGTTTGGCTATCATCCTTTTTCAGGAGATTTCTCAGGAAGTGGGAACCAACCCAATATCGATCAACTAATTGAGCAGGGATGGTGGATGTATGGCTCAAGCTCTCAACTGCGTCCTGGTAAGCTCTCGATGCCTCTAAATATCATACATCCTGAACTTCAGCAATTATTTCGTAAATGCTTTAATGACGGGCATAAAAAACCTGATGCTCGACCTAGTGCAGCCGATTGGCAAAAAGCCTTGGGAGTGGCAATTTCAGAATTAACTCAATGTTCAGTTGAATCTGGGCATCACTATGCGAAAACTTATGGTAAGTGTTATTGGTGCGAAAGAAAGCGCCAACTTGGTTATGATATGTTTGCAAGTCCTCCCGGTACGCAAAAACCTCCTGTGTCACCGGGAGTAAATAAAAATCCAATAAAGCAACAAGTACAGCCTGTAAAACCAGTTGTAATTCCTGTCAATCCGTCACCAGTAAAACTTTTCCAAAGCCCAAATAAAATAAAAACTTTAATAGGTGGAGGAGCAATTGTGTTAACCTTAAGTGCTATTGCTTTACCTTCATTTACGAATCAAGCAAACAAAGCAAAACAATCTGAAGCAAAACAATATGTAGGCTCAATGAACAAAGGGCAACAAGCTGTATTTGCAGAAAAGGCTTCCTTTTCCACTAATATTCCTGATTTAGGTCTGGGAATAAAATTAGAAACAGACAATTATAAATATCAAATTCCTCAAAGGTCGAATAATTCAATAGTTGTAGCTGTTGCAGAACCAAAAAAATCTGACCTCAAAGGTTATGTTGGTATTGTTGCAATAGTCAAAAAAGATAGCACTGAAACACTTTTTTGCGAAGAAGCTCAAGCTTCTACTTCTTTCCCCGATTTGTCAACAATTGTTAATCAAAAATCTCCAGCGATTATTCAATGTCCAGCGGGTTATCAGGCTCAAGAGGGTAAGCCTCAGTCTATAAATTTAGGTTCGTCACCTAACCCAAGCCCTAAAGAAGAAGTGCGATCGCAAATTACTTCACCTACACCCTCGGTTTCAGAGGAACGAGTAAGCTTTGATAAAGGTAGTACACAAAAAACAATTAGTAGCAGTCTAGTAACAAATCAAACAAAGCGCTATTCGATTAACTGCGGTAGCGGACAGCCCATGACTGTGCAAATCAAGCAGGGAGATGTTAATGTGGCAATTATTTCTCCTAACGGTCAAAAAATTGGTAAGGCTGTGAAGGGCGCACCCCAATGGCAAAGTCAATTGTCAAGTGAAGGAGATTATATTATTGAAGTTTCTGCACCTAATCAGTCAGACTACACAATTAATATTGAAGTCTTACCTTCCAAAAATACTCCGGTGAGTTCGACGCCTGAGCAGACTATAAAGAATTTTTATGAACTGACAGTCAAAGATAATAAGGCAGCCGGGAAACAATTTACAACTGATAATTTCAGGAAAAAAAACAGTTCAACAGATGCAGACAATCAAAAAACATTTGTTAGCAATTTTAATTCTATCGAAGTTATTGATAGCCCGAAGCCTACGAAAGAATCATCGCCGACTAGACCGATAATGACAGTTTCATTGCGTTATTTTCCTAAAAATAACAGCCCACAAGAGTGTGAATACAGAGATTTTACTTTTGTACTGAATAATAATAGTTATTTAATTGATAATGTTGGTACAGAAACTAAAATACCCTGCCCTTAAAAAATCGTTCATATTTTCTATATTCACGGAAGCGATCGCCCTTAACGTCCAAAAGTACGTTAGCGAAGCCCTCGAAGAGGATCGCCCCTACTAACCCCTAATATAAGTTCCCAAAAATACCTGCTGGTTCCTCATCCCCTCTGCTGAAATAGCATCTATTAAGCTCAAAATACCCCTTAACTGTTCGCCTACTGAGTAACGCTGTTTCGACAACACAATTCCAGCATGATTTCTCTCCTGGGCCATATAAAGTACGTGAAGGCGACAAAAATCAGCAGTGTTGAAACTATAGATAACCCGATCGCCCTTTGTTGCCCAGATTAGCTGTTCTTCATCGGTACAACTAAGCTGATTAGCCTCTGAAGCAGTTATGACATCAACCCCAGCATTCCGCAAAGTAACAACCAGTGAGTTTTTAATCGAATCCTCATCCAGATATAAACGTATTTTAGTCACTGTTATTAACCTGCCATGTGTTCAGATTCTAATCGTTCAGCCTCAGATTCCTGGGCTGCGATATCTGCTTCAATCATCTCTTTATTCGTATGATAATAAGCCAAGGCAGCATAAACTTGAGATAAAGTTAAATGAGGAATTTCTTCTGCAATCTCCTCTGGACTCATACCCATCTTATAATCAATAGTAATCCGTCGTACTGTAACTCCCGTACCCGCAATGATTGGACAACCATTATGAATTCCCGGATTGGTAGTAATCAGCGTTCCAATATCGATCGCGACTGACGCAACAGGCATAATTTTACCCCTGTAAACTTTCTATTCTACTTTACCATATTTTATACTCTATTTCTAATTAAGTGCGATCGCCCTTAATGTCACTTTTCTCAATTACAAAACAAACTCGGCTCTACATGAAAAAAACTCCCCAGAATCAATGCCAGATATTTACTAATATCTCGATAGCCAGGAGTGCATCAACTCTTCCACAATAGCCAGAGCTTTCTCATTATCCGCTTCGTTTCTAATTATTTTTGGCTGATACTGAGACAATAACTCTTTGTATTTATCAGGATTAAAAGTAAACCTTAGTTTAGCTCAACCAATTTCTTTCGTCAAGTGCGATCGCCCTTCATCCCTCACCCGACTCCTCAAATAGTCCAATCTTCAAACCTCAAACCGGGCACACGCTCAAAATCCCGCCGGTTCCTCGTCACCAGAATAGCATTTTTCGACATCACAACAGCAGCAATCCGTAAATCTTTTGTGCCGATGCGAATCTTTTGACGCACTAAATCTGTATAGCAATTGTAAGCATCGCGATCGAACTTCAACACATTCACACTGCTGAAATACTCTACTCCATCCTGAAATCCCTTATAACCCCAGATTACTCGATCCGATTGAGAAGATTGATTAATCGCATTTAACCATCCCCGCATTTGTTCCTCTACAGTAATCACGGTTACTGCAATCTCTTCAGGATTAACCTGACTAACTCGCAGCTTTACCAGCGGATGATCGTTTTGAAAAAGGGTCAAACAATCCGTATCCACTACCCACAAACTCATTTTACTTCGAGCTCCGCATCAAGTTGCTGGTAATCTGCTGTCATTTCCCGATCAAAGGTGTTGCGATCCGCTTCCATATAAGCAACCACCTCATTAAACAGCGGATTATCTTTATACATTCCAGCAAATTTCATCCAAGGATGTTCCAGTTTTGGCGGTTGAATTACCAATGAAATCAGTTCGGATTTTTCTAGCCGATCGCCCACAACTCTGCTAATATTGGTAATAACTTCTTCGCGGCTATTACCCTCAGCCTTACATTCTTCCCAACCCAAAACCATCGCTTGGTACTTTCCCTCTGTTTCCTGTTCAATCAGGATTGTCAATGCTGGGCGATCGGGATTTGGCTGCGGGATTTCCAGAGAAATGAGTTCCGCTTTTTTTAAACGATTTGTGACAATCTGATTGAGATTTGTTATGGCTTCTTCGCGAGTATTACCATCTGCATGACATTCTGGTAAACCCAAAACAATCGCTTGATATTTTCCGTCTGTTGTTTGTTCAATAAGCGCTGTCAAGGAAAAGTTAGTTAATTTGTCCGACGGCTTCAGTAATATTTTGGTAGTCATAATAGTAAATTTAAGTGAGAATTATATTTTTAATTATATCAACATCTTACATCATTTTCAATAAGCCTTTTCGGGACGGGCTCTCCGGCCCATCCCACAAAAAAACTGACTATTTGTGGAACAGGCCGGAAAGCCTGTTCCACAAAGAATCCCTACAGACAAACTACTACGAATCGCGATCGAGCTTAAGCACAGCCATAAAAGCCTCCTGCGGCACATCCACAGTACCCACAGACTTCATCCGCTTCTTACCCTTCGCCTGCTTTTGCAGCAACTTCTTCTTCCGCGAAATATCGCCGCCGTAACACTTCGCCAACACATCTTTTCGCAAAGCCGGAATATGCTCCGAAGCAATCACCTTCGCGCCAATAGTCGCTTGAATCGGCACCTTAAATTGGTGGCGAGGAATCAACTCCTTCAGTTTTTCCGTCAAGCCACGGCCCACATTATAAGCCTTATCGCGGTGTACAATCATCGCCAGAGCATCAACTGGTTCGCCATTAATTAAAATGTCCAATTTCACCAAGGGATTTTCGCGGTAGCCGATTAGCTGATACTCCATACTTGCGTAACCACGCGATCGCGATTTCATCTGATCGAAAAAGTCCGTCACCACCTCCGCCAAAGGCAACTCATAAATCAGCGTCGTCCGCCCTTGACTGAGATACTTCATATCCTTAAAAACGCCCCGCCGATTCTGAGACAATTCCATCAGCGTCCCCACATAAGCTTCCGGTGATAGCATTTCCACTTTCACATAAGGCTCCTCAATTTTCTCACGATACTGAGGGTCTGGCAAGCGACTCGGATTGTCAATTACTAACACTTCTCCTTTGATTGTGGTGACTTGATAAACCACAGAAGGAGCCGTCACAATCAAATTCAAATTGTATTCTCTCTCCAGTCTTTCTTGCACAATTTCCATGTGCAGCAAACCCAAGAAACCACAGCGGAAACCAAATCCCATCGCACTCGATGTTTCTGGTTCGTAAGAAAGCGCTGCATCGTTTAGTTCAAGTTTTTCCAAAGCTTCGCGCAAATCAGGAAATTGGTCGGCATCGATCGGGAACAAGCCGCAATAAACCATCGGTGTCGCTTCAGTATAACCAGGCCAAGGCTCGGATGCAGGATTTTTGACTAAGGTAATCGTATCTCCGACGCGAGCATCAGCTACTGCCTTAATTGATGCGCCAAGATAACCAACTTCTCCCGCGTGTAGTTCATCTACTGGAATTTGAGTTGGCGAAAGTATTCCCAATTCATCAATGACGTATTCCTTCCCCGAAACCATCAATAGGACCCGATCGCCCTTTTTGACACTTCCATCCATCACCCGGAAATAAACAATTACCCCCCGATAAGCATCGTAATAACTATCAAAAATCAGCGCCCTGAGCGGTTTATCAACCGTATCCTGCGGCGGCGGCACTTTTTGGACGATCGCCTCCAAAATATCATCAATACCGATACCTTCCTTCGCAGAAGCCAGAATCGCCTCGCTACAGTCGAGGCCGACAATTTCTTCAATTTCCCCTTTTACTCTGTCTGGTTCTGCTCCCGGTAGGTCAATTTTATTTAAAACTGTAATAATTTCTAAATCATTTGCCAGAGCCAGGTAGACATTGGCCAAGGTTTGTGCTTCCACACCTTGAGAAGCGTCAACCACCAGCAATGCGCCTTCACAAGCAGCGAGCGATCGCGACACCTCGTAGGAGAAGTCCACGTGTCCGGGAGTATCGATCAGGTTGAGTACGTACTCCTGACCGTCCTTGGCAGTGTAATTCATCCGAGCGGCTTGCAGCTTGATCGTGATGCCACGTTCGCGTTCGAGATCCATGCTGTCTAAAAACTGCTCCTTCATCTCCCGTGCTTGGACTGTCCCAGTCGCCTGCAACAGCCGATCGGCCAAAGTGGATTTTCCGTGGTCGATGTGAGCAATAATCGAAAAATTGCGAATGCGAGATACAGGAACGTTAGTCATAAAACCTATCGGCAAAAGATTGACTTTTGTTGTATTATAAAACTTCATTCAATCTACAGTCATTTATAGTCATTTAGAGACTTAAATAGAATTTAGTTTTTTCTCAGCGGTGGGTTGACAGATCCATTATATTTATGCTAAGTTAAGCGACCGAGCGAAGACGCCCTCCGAAAAAAAAAGCTCTCGGTTATTGTACAGAAAGCTGTTGAACGGTTGGGGATGCTGCCGAGCGCCAAAATCAATCCTCAAACCTCCAATTTAGTCAGGTTGCTCATCAGCGTGCGCGATCGCCAACTTAGAAACACTCGTTAGAAGTTGGTGGCGCTTGACAAGAAGCAGATAATTTGGTCAAATGACGGAAGCGGGACGGTAAGGGTGTAAGAAGTATAGGTTTTCAACCGCTGTGAATCCCTACTAGGAGTAAGTCATCACTTCCTTCCAGACAAAAAAGCGTAAATTCCTAGAAGGAATTGAAACTTAAGAATTAAAACTAGGATTTTTTAACTATGAGCGAGTCAAGTATACCCTCCCGCAGTTCGTCAGAAAAAGTGGAACTATCTATCCATATAGATTCTGAACTGCTAGACCAAATTAAGCACTTGACGAATGACCCCAGCAAAGTCATTGAAACAGCAATCAAGCAGTGGCTTAGAGGCGAGCGCCGCGAAGAGGATCAGGCTATGAGTTTGCGTCGCACCCCCCCAGTCCCGCCCCGCGGCGAGTGGAACGACTGAGTTCATCAGTTGACAGTTGACAGCTACCTCTTCCGTCGATATGAGAGGATTGGAGCAATGAATCATTTTGTTTGATTACCCCCTAAACGGGGAGGCTTCAGACCCAATTTTCAGGCGTGAGCTCGTCGGAAACGGCGCCCACAAATCTGCTGGCTTTGAAATTTTGATGATCCGGCAGATTTCGCAGAAAAAGCTACAGGCTATGGGCGAGCAAACTGCGCCAACTCGCAACCTCATAACTATTGAAGGTGACGGACAAAATGCGCCAGCCAGTCTGGGACTTTGGTTGTTCGCAGCCTCATATTTCGGCTGATTTTCAAACTCGAGCTTGGATCTGTGCAGACTACTAATTCCTAAATCTTAAGTTTTATTTTTTAATTAGCCAAAACGGCGGACAACAAATAGTTTTGAGTTGTGAGTTACTAATGAAATAAAAAATTAATATTTTTTTATTTCATTAGTAACTCACAACGCAATGGTAGAGACCTAAAATAGTGGTGAATTGTGAGTTATGATCTGTGAATTATTAATTAAATATAATAAATTTTTAGTTGATTAATAGCTCACAACTTAATGGTCGAAGCCCAAAACAATTTTGAGTATTGAGTTTCAAATTATAGCAACCGCCCTGATGGTTAGGAGGTTCTTAAATGGCGCAAACCCATACAGTCGATTGCTTATTCACATCGATCTGCTTCCGACTTCCATCAGACTTCTGCTATAAAAAACTCAACACTCAAAAATCCGAATTACTTTCATCCCCAACTCTGATGGACTCTAACACAGATTTCCGGCGATCGAGCCTCGCCTCTACAGCCTTTTTTCAAGAGTTAGGGGCAGAATTAGTATTTACCCAAGACGCAAGGGGTCGATATCTATCTTTTTACTGGCAAAAAGCCCAGCAGTACAACCTCACAGCAGAGCAAATTGTCGTTAGCGAAGCCCTCGAAGAGGATCGCCCCCTCAGCGAAACCCTGCAACCGATTCCCGCTTCGCCTTATCTCGATCGGGTGCGACAGACAATCGAAACCCTCGTACCGCAACGGTTCAGCTATCCATTTTGCCACGCCAGACAATATTTTCTCTTCGATTTGACAGTTACTCCCGCGATCGACTCAAACGGCCAAGCTGCAAAAGTCTTAGTTATGGGAAGGCTGCTATCTGACACACCCACATACAGGCCGCCAGATTCCCCAGAATTCATGCCCTATCCAGCTTTCGCATCATCCTCCGACGCCCGCCAACAAATGCTGCTTCCCGCCAGCCGCAACTCCAGTCGAACGCTCCCTCCCTACTCAAAGATCGATCGCAAAATCATCTCCCAAATCGCTCAAAACCTGCACAGAACCCTCGATCTAGAGACAATTTGGCAACAAACAGCTAACAGTTTGGGTCAAGTCTTAAACGCCAGCCGCTGCATCATCTGTTCCCACAAAAAAGACAGCGAAAATCTCGAATCCTCCCCATTCTTTGCCGCAGAAAATCAGCCAAATTCGACCGCCCCAGCAGCCGAATTACCACACTCAATTACCGATCCCTCCCCCCCGCTGGGACTAGATCCAATCGAAAATATCCAATCGAAAACTTTTATAGTAGTAGCTGAATACCGCCAAGAACCTCACTCTTCCATGCTGGGATTAGAACTACGCGCCGCCGAACAACCTGGATGGATTCAAACTTTAGCCACCTTACAACCAGTAGCAGTCGATTACGCCTCCCGCGTTTCCGATCCCTTCGATCGCCATTCCGTGCTCGTAGCAGCTACCTCCTATGAAGACCAACCCAATGCCCTGATCAGTTTGCACCGCTGCGGGAGTTCCCCGAAATGGAGTCCAGTCGAACTCGAATTCGCTCGCGAGTTAGTCGCTCAAGTCGGCAGTGCGATCGCCCACGCTACACTTTACCAAGAATTAGAACAGGCCCGCGCCGAAGCCGTAGCTCTTTCCCAACTTAAAAGTCAATTTCTTGCCAACACTTCTCACGAACTCCGCACCCCTCTCAACGGCATCCTCGGCTTTTTGAAACTGCTGATGGACGGCATGGCAGATGACCCCGAAGAAGCGCACCAATTCATCGAGGAAGCTTATCGATCGGCATTACACTTGTTCAATGTAATTAACGATATTTTGGATGTCGCTAAAATCGAAGCTGGCAAAATGCACTTAGACTTCGCTCCCGTCAAACTCGGCGAAGTTTTGCAGCAAGTGGAGAATTTTACGCGGGTTCAAGTGCAGCAAAAGCGATTGCAATTTCAAATCCAAAAACCCGCTGTCGAGGACGAGATTATCTTGTACGCTAACTATCAACGCTTGCTTCAGGTAATTTTGAACCTCACGGGAAATGCGATTAAATTCACCAGGGAAGGAGGAATTCGTATCAGTGCCGAAGTTATTAAGAAAAAGGTAACTATTCACAATCAGCAGTTACCCGGAATGGTAAAAATCCGAGTTGCCGATACTGGCATTGGGGTTTCTCTCGACAAGCAAGATAAATTATTTGAATCCTTTTTTCAGGTAGACGGCGCTCGTACCAGGCAATACGGCGGCACAGGTTTGGGATTGGCTATTTCTCAAAAACTGGTAGAAGCAATGGGGGGTACAGTAAATTTTTACAGTATGGGGGAAGGACTCGGATCGACTGTTACTTTTACTGTGCCACTTTATCAAGAACCACTGTTTAAAAATTGATCGCGGGAATTGGGAATTGGGCATTAGTCATTAGTCATTGGTGATTGGTGATCGATCATTGGTGATTGGGACGTTGAAGGAAGTTCGGCAACAAGCGGTGTACGGGATTTAACGGATTTAACCGATAGATGTTGAGGGAATTTCAGCAACGGATTTTCTAATGAATTTAACAAATTCAATTGATAGATATTGACCAAAAAAGTCTGATAAAAGAAGTTATAGCGAATCAAGAAGCAAAAGGGAATAAGGAAGAGATAAAAAATAGGCGTTGCTGAGAAAGGAGTATGATTTGCCTCCGAAATTTAGTAGGGGCAATTCATGAATTGCCCCTACTGGCAATTCATGAAATTTAGCAATTCATGAATTGCCCCTACTCGCTCATTTCAGGGATTGCTCGAGTAAATCATACCTAAATTCAGCAACGCCAAAAAATAGCTATGGCGCTTCTCAACTTTCATCTCTGTACTCGCTAGCTTTCTTACCAATTCCCCATTCCCAATTCCCCATTCCCAAATATCCACAGTATCAATTTTTACTTTATCCGCTGCCAACCTTCCTCCTTGGGTGTTTTGGACTCAGACCGATCGCTCCCACCGATTCCCATCCCCACCCAGAATTCCGATCATTGCAATCCGGGGGGTGAGATAACAGGTTCTCTTTGTCTGTCCCCTGCTGGCTTACACCCCCCAAACTACTCACGCAAATCGCCAACTTTACAATAACTTAATGCGAACCTATACCACTGATTAAGCTTTACAAGCCCTAATGTAAAGTATTTTTAAGAAAAGTTGACGATTTAAGTTAGATGTGAGAATCATAAAGATATCGTAAAGATGCTGAGAATACTTAGTAATCTTTAATCGCGTGTGGCAACATTTAAGTGTAATTACGTAAGTCCCAAGTAGGACTGCCTCCGCATGGCAAATTCAGTGAATTCCCGCTCTGTTGGCGGCGTGGTAAACTTTTTTGGCCAGTCTAGTGGAAAAAGGGTTGCTATGAATCAGCAAATATCACCTCAATCGCAAAAACTTTTACTCCAAATTGGCAGAAAGATCCGTCGGACCTTGGATCTCCTCACCATTTGGGAGCAAACAGTTAACACTCTGGGACAAAATCTCGGCGTCAGCCGCTGCATCATTTGTCCCTATCCAAGTTCTAGCCTGCAAGTCAAGGTAGCTGCTGAATATTGCCAAGAACCATTTCTACCCATGCTGGGAATGGAAATCTCGCTGACATCAGCACCTCATTTCGTTCAAGCTCTAGCCACCCTCGAACCTGTGGTAATAGAGTCACTTAAGACCGATGATTGTTGTGAGCGGCAGTCGGTGCTAGTGGTGGCTACGGCTTATCAAGAGCAACCTAACGGCATAATTAGTTTGCACCGATGCGAGGGCGAATTGTCCCAGAAGGGTAATGCCGATCGAGCTTGGACTCAAGACCAGATCGAATTCGCCCAAGAACTTGCCGATCAAGTAGGAAGTGCGATCGCCCTCGCAACCCTCTACCAAGAGAACAGCCAGCGAACAGTAGAAATGTCCCAGCTCAAAAAGCAATTTTTGTTAAATGCATCCCACGAGATTCGCACTCCCCTAAATCACATTATTGGCTATCTACAACTAACTGTAGATGATCTGGCGGACGATCCAATAGAAGAGAGAGCTTTTATCCAAGAAGCTCACCGTTCGGCTCTCCACCTTTCTAAGGTAATTGGTAATGTCTTAGATTTCATTCAGTCAAATGAAGGGTGCCAGACTCACGCAGAGTTAGCCGCTTTGAGGAGCCAGGAGAAATCTGAACACCCATAAAGATTCGAGCCGCGCATTCAAAAAGTCGAATATTTACCATACAGACAAGTCTTCTGCCAGGAAAATCTGACACTTGCATTTATATATTCCCTCAATAAAATCCGTGGATCGTTACTCAATTATTTCTAGGTCATTAGGGTTTTCTACAGCACACGATACAAACTACTAAACATAGCATCTGGGTGTATTTATCATATTATGTGTGCGATCGAACGCCCCCATCAAATAAGTTGATAGTGAGGAATAAAGTCCTCACTACCAACCTAGAACGGTTATTTTATAGGAAATGATACCAATTTAATGGGTCGTTGCACATATCTCGATCCCCCTAAATCCCCCTTAAGAAGGGGGACTTTGATCGGAATCTTGTCCCCCCCTTATTAAGGGGGGCTAGGGGGGATCAGATTCTATGCAGCCTCATAAAAAATTGGTATGAGGCGTTGCTGAATTTAGGTATGATTCACTCGCTATAGCAATCCCTGAAACTCGCTGAGTAGGGGCAATTCATGAATTGCCCCTACTAAATTTCGGAGGCAAATCATACTCCTTTCTCAGCAACGCCGGAAATGATATTCCAAGCAGAACATTGCAGTTTCTCACTTTTAATGTTTTCAACTTGTGCTAGATGAGATTACGAATTACTATTTTTTTTCTTGGTTTGTGGAGGGCTGACATAACGCGCCCAAAAAGGTTCTTCCATATTTTTCATCGATGCTAGTTTTTGGCGCTCCTCCTCTATACGCTTGCGTTCGGAAAGGTCAGAAAAGATGTTGATGCTGCCGATTCTCTCGCCCCCGGCATCTCGCACGGGTGCAGCCCAAACCCAAACATCGATCGAGCTACCGTCTTTTTTCAACAAACACACTTCCAAACCGTTTTGCGATTTGCCATTAGACGCCGACTTCAGCAGCGCGTAAAAATCTTGCTTTTGGGCTTGAGGAATATTTGGTAAAGGTTGCCCTAAAACCTCAGCCGAAGTCCAGCCAAAAAGTTCTTCGGCGGCGCGGTTCCAGACCAGGGTACGACCGTCATTGGTGGTACAGTTAATTGCCAGTGGCGCTTCGGCTATCTGCGCTATCATTACTTCGTTAACGAGTTGCAGTTTCAATTCTACTTGCTTGCGATCGGTAATTTCCTGACAAGCGCCCCACAAACGGACAATCCGTTCAGCAGTTTTGTCCCACACCGCTTGCCAGCAATCGCGTACCCAGCGCACTTCGCCTTTTTGATTAACAATTCGGTACTCGTTAGCTCCCGTGCGGCTAAAAGTACAGCCTTGTAATTGTTTAATTAAGATTTCCCTGTCGTCGGGATGAACGAGCTCGGAGTTCCACCAACCAAACGATTCTAATTCTTCAGGAATTCGACCAGTGCAGCGCTCTAGAGCTTCTGTCGCCCACTCGCAGGCGAACTTGCCGTCTGGAAGTGCCTTAAAAGAATAGGCAAAATCCGAAGTAATTTGCGACATAACTTTGTAGTGCAGTTCCGACTCCCGGACTGCGATTTCTGCTTGCTTGCGTTCCCCAATTTCCCGCGAATTAATTATAATTCCCTGCACGCTAGAATCGTAAAGCAAACTGTTGCCGATCGCCTCCACGTAGATCCAAGAACCGTCAGCGTGGCGTTTCCGATATTCGATCACCCCCGCAATTCCGGGATATTCTAACAACTTGCCAAAATACGCCTGCCAAGCCAGCAAATCGTCTGGATGGATTAACTCGCCATGAAACTTGCCAATTCTTTCTTCCGGGGTGTAACCCAAAACCCGGTGTAGGGCTCCGCTGTGGTATCGAATTCGCCCGTCGGAGCCGAGAATGCTAATTATATCAGGAGAATTCCGCAGCACAGCTTGCAGTTTAACTTCGCTTTTAGTTAATGCTTGATTGTCCCTGCGATGCTGGCTGATTTCTTTTTCCAACTGCTCCTGTAGCTTTCTAATTTCCGCCGCTTGCTGCGCGACAGTGCGTTCCAACAGACGATTTGATTTTTCGACTTCTACCAGCTTTGCCGCGTTATTTATCGCGCTTTCAAACTGGCGGCTCGCAGCCAGTTCCTGCAAAGAATTTGATAAATTTTCCAGAGTTTTTGTTAAAATTGCCTGTTGCGGAGGTGGCAATTCGCTAGCTTGTTCCTGCAATATTTCTAAGTATTTGTAGACTGTTTCTAACATTTTATTAATCGGGGAATTTGATAGTTGCCACAGGTGAAACCTAACAAGCGAACACAAGCTTTTTTAACATAACCTATAACTGAGACTGCTGTGGGCCGATCGACCGCAATCTCAATCACCAGCTATTTTGTGACTTTATTTTCCGATCATAGCAACCGATACAGCAAAGAAATTATTGTGGCGATCGAATAAAAGCCCAGCAGCATCCCCAAAAAGTGTTCGCGCGAGTGCGGGTAACTCTCCTATCCGGTGAATGTAAGGCTTGCAGCGGTTAAGCTAAAATAGATTGGTGTCAAGACAAAGAGGGATTTATGACAGAGCAAGCCAACGCTCGCGATTTGTTTCGCGCTGCTTACGAACACCGCTACACCTGGGATGCCAACTTTCCGGGTTACAGTGCGGATATTGAACTCAAACAGGGCGAGGAAATCTATACGGGTCATGTTTCCATCAAACCCGACATGAGCGTGGAAGTCAGCGGCATTGAAGACGAAGAAGTGCAGCAAAGCGTCTACACCCAAATGCGGGATATTGTCACCCACCGCAAACGATCGACATTTGAAAAATCTCACGGCAAAAATAGCTTTACCCTCGGCGAGAAGGACAGCACCGAAGCTGTGGACATCTTGGTACAAGGCGACTCAATGGGGTCTAACTATAAAATCCGAGGTCTGTCAATTTGTCAAGTCAGCCGGGTGATGGGTCGGATGGCTTTTGTTATTGACACCCACAACAGCTTAGAGACTCCCGAGGGTTCTTTGGCTAGCCACTACGACGCCGTTTTCCGCAACCCCCAAACAAACGAAATTATCAAAGAACTCGAATTTGAAGATTCGTTTGAGAAGATCGGCGACTATTATGTGATGACCAAGCAAGTAGTGCGATCGAAAGAAAAAGGTGAACTGACAACCACCGAGTTTAACTACTCCAACGTCAAACTGCTAGAACCAGCATTAGTATAGCGCTAACCAAAAAACCCGATTTCTTAAATAAAACGGGTTTTTTGGTTAGTGTATCAGAATCAACTTGATTTGGCGGCAAGTAACGGTACGATCAAAGCAGAGACAGAAATTCGATCAAGCATCAGCCTCACCGAAACCAGATTTCCTGCGAGCTGCTCAACTGAGTGCCTAAGTCTTCGATCGAGAAACCCATCAGTTTCTGAAATTTCCCGCTACTCCGTCAAATCAAACAAAATCAACTGAAACAAATCATCACAGAGGCGAAATATTATGACGACACTAGCACTAACCAGAGATAACGTCGAAACAGTTCTCGATGAAATGCGCCCCTACCTGATATCTGACGGTGGCAACGTCGAACTCGTAGAAATCGACGGCCCAGTCGTACACCTGAGACTACAAGGAGCTTGTGGCTCTTGTCCGAGTTCCACAATGACTCTGAGAATGGGCATTGAACGTCGCCTGCGCGAGGCCATCCCAGAAATCTCCGAAGTTGAACAGGTCATGTAATTAGGCATCAGTCATTAGTCATTAGTTAGTAGTCATTAGGAAATTAACGACTAAAGTTATTCATTAGTCTGAAGTCATCAGTTACAAGCAAATTAAAGTAACTAATGGCTAATAAATCATATTACTGACCAATGACTACTGACCAATGACCAATGACCAATGACTGAGGACTAAGGACTAAGGACTACTGACCACTGACCAATGACTAAGGACTAGAGTAATGTCTCATCCTCTTTACGTAGCCTTCATCTGGCACCAACACCAACCGCTGTACAAATCCCGAGTATCAGCTAGCGCAGGAGCATCCGAGTATCGACTGCCTTGGGTGCGCTTGCACGGAGTCAAAGATTACTTGGATTTAGTCTTAATTCTGGCAAAATATCCCAAACTGCATCAAACCGTAAATCTGGTTCCGTCCTTGATTTTGCAGATAGAAGACTGCATCGCAGACAAAGCAATAGACCCTTACTTGGCGGTGACATTAAAGTCAGCCGAAACTTTAAACATCCAAGAACAAGAGTTCATCTTAGAACACTTCTTTGATGCCAATTACCACACCCTGATCCAGCCGCATCCCCGCTACGCTCAACTCTACACTCAGCGGCAGGAAAAAGGCATTCAGTGGTGTTTGGCAAACTGGAAAGTGCAAGACTTTGCCGACTTGCTGGCGTGGCACAATTTAGCTTGGATCGACCCGCTGTTTTGGGATGACCCCGAGATTGCTCTGTGGCTGAAGCAAGGACAAAATTTTAGTTTGGCAGACAGACAAAAAATCTACTCCAAACAAAAAGAAATCCTCGCCAAAATCATTCCCCAGCACCGAAAGATGCAAGCTGAGGGACAGTTGGAAGTCTCCACAACCCCCTACACGCACCCGATTTTGCCGCTGCTTGCCGACACCAAGGTTGGCCGCATAGCCATTCCAAACATGACGTTGCCGGAACACAGGTTTCAGTGGGCAGAAGATATTCCGCGACACTTGAGAAAATCCTGGGAAATGTATCAAGACCGATTTGATTGCAAACCGCGCGGTTTGTGGCCGTCGGAACAAGCAGTTAGCCCGGAAATTTTGCCCTATATTGCGAAACAAGGCTTTCAATGGATAGTCTCGGACGAAGCAGTATTGGGGTGTACAATTAAACACTTTTTTAACCGCGATGCTGCGGGGAATGTCTGCGAACCAGAATTGTTGTATCGCCCTTACCGTTTAGAAACTCCTGACGGCGATTTGGCGATCGTATTTCGAGACCACAGATTGTCTGATTTGATCGGGTTTACTTACGGTTCGATGGAACCCAAAAAAGCTGCGTCAGACTTAGTTGGACACTTGGAGGCGATCGGCAGAACTCTCAAACACCGACAACCCGACGGCCAAACAGCATTAGAAAATCCGTGGTTAGTGACGATCGCCCTAGACGGCGAAAATTGCTGGGAATTCTATCCCCAAGACGGCAAACCGTTCTTAGAATCGCTTTATCAAACTCTCAGCGACAATCCAGATATCAAATTAGTCACAGTCTCAGAATTTCTTGACCAATTCCCAGCAACCGAAACCATACCCGCCGCCCAACTCCACACCGGTTCCTGGGTGGACGGTTCCCTGACAACTTGGATCGGCGACCCCGCCAAAAATCGCGCTTGGGACTTGTTAGGCGCGGCGAGACAAGTATTGGCAAACCATCCAGAAGCCACAGAAGAAAGCAACCCAGAAGCTTGGGAAGCGCTTTTCGCGGCCGAAGGTTCCGATTGGTTCTGGTGGTTTGGCGAAGGCCACACCTCGAATCAAGATGCCATGTTCGACCAACTCTTCCGCGAACACGTAGCGGCAATTTACGAAGCTCTCGGCGAGCCAGTACCCTCGGAAGTGCGGCGGCAAGTAGAGGTGCACTCTGTTCAAGGCGACCACCAGCCGCTGAGCTTTATTCACCCGGTAATTGACGGTATCGGCAACGAACAGGATTGGGACAAAGCCGGCAGGATTGAAGTTGGGGGAGCAAGGGGTACGATGCACCAGAGTTCGGCAATTCAGCGGCTTTGGTACGGGGTTGACCACTTGAATTTTTACATTCGTGCCGACTTTAAGGCAGGAATACGGCCGGGAATTGACTGCCCGCCGGAGTTAAACTTGTTCTGGTTTTATCCCGATCGCCCGATGCACAACAGTCTGATTCCGCTGTCGGGTTTGCCCGACGAAGCACCGCTAAACTATCGATTCCACCATCAGTTAGAGATTAATTTGCTGACGAAATCGACTTGGTTTCAGGAAGCAGGAGAGGGCGATGAGTGGCATCCCCGCATCAGCCGGGCTCAAGTCGGACTGGATAAATGTTTGGAGATAGCAATACCGTGGGCGGATTTGCAGATTATGCCCGATTGGTCGCTGCGATTGATTGCGGTTTTATCGTCCGGGGAGAGCTATGCTACCTGTATGCCGTTCGATTCTTTGATTCCGATCGGAATGCCGTAAAAAGTCATCAGTCGTCAGTCATTAGTCATCCGTTCAGAACTTAGGCAGAAACCCTATTGGTAGGGTGCAATCGCGCATCTTACTACTATGCGTAAAACTTGTGTAATATCAATTCCGGCTGCGCCAGAATGATATAAAGGAGACTCAAGATGCCGTTTCACGGCAGCCCCAGATTAATGGTAGGGACACGGCACTGCCGTGTCCAGATTTCGGGTAATATTAATTCCGATGCAACCGGAAATGATATAAGTCCTGTAATTATTAATCAACAGTCAACAGTTAGCAGTCAACAGTTGGCAGTTGGCAGTTGGCAGTAGTCAACAGTCACCTGGCGGTGCCACCGGAATTGATATCATTAGTCATTGAGAAATTAACAAGCTAATGAGCCGCATTTTACTTTTGGTCGATCGCCATCAACAACAATATTTGCCGATCGCACACCTCAACATCGAGCATGAGGCGATCGTACCCGATCGCACTTCCGAACCAAACTCCGAAATTTCCATTCCCCAAATTGCTTTTGACTTGTGCATTCTCGATGAGGAAAATTACGATCGCATCGGGCCACTGATCGAAGCATTAAAAGCAGCAGCAGATCCGATATTTTTACCGTTTTTGCTGCTGCAAAAATCCCAAACGCCAGCTATTTATGAACCGCCGTTTTCGCAGCAGGCAAAACAACTCGAACGCAGAATAGACGATTTGATAGCAACTCCCGTAGATGCCGCCCAACTGCATTTGCGGGTAGAAAATTTGTTGGCCCGCAGGCGGCTGTCGCTAGAACTCCACAGACTTCAGGAACTAATTAAAGAACGCAATTTTACAGAAAATTTGTTAATCGATTCGCTGCAAACGGCAAACGAAAACCTGCAACGGGAAATCGGCAAGCGGGCGGAGGTAGAAGCTGCACTGCAAGAAAAGTTCTATCTCGAATCGCTGATGAATGCCATGCCAGATATTGTCTGCTTCAAAGATAGCGACGGCAGGTGGCAGAAGGCAAATGAAGGGATATTGGAAGTGTTCGAGCTAGAAAAAATA
The DNA here is from genome assembly GCA_031427135.1 of Cyanobacteria bacterium VAR_87_metabat_62. GTDB lineage: Bacteria > Cyanobacteriota > Cyanobacteriia > Cyanobacteriales > Microcoleaceae > Microcoleus. The sequence goes on from JANPMV010000008.1 coordinate 92,043, forward strand.
GACTACTGCGGACTCACAGATTCTCAGCTAGGAGAACTCAGCATTTTTTACCGGGAGGCTCTACAGGCGTGCGAGATTAGCGATCAATTAGCGTGGGAAAAAGGTACGCTTTCTAGGGGAGAAGAGGTGATTCCCCGATCGAACGGTACTGTGAAAATCTACGATGTGATTAAAGTACCCGTATTTCACCCCGACGGCCGGCGCAAAAGTATCGTGATTTTGGGCCGCGACATCACGGAATACAAGCAAGCCAGAGACGAACTCGTGCGCTTGGCGTCGATTGTCGAGTCTTCAGACGACGGTATCGTGGGCAAAACCCTCGCCGGGACAATTCAGAGCTGGAACGCAGGAGCAGAGAAGATTTACGGCTACTGCGCGCCGGAAATCAAGGGGCAGTCGATCGAGATTTTAGCAATACCCGAACGCCCCAAGGAAATACCCCAAATTCTGGAAAATATTAGGGCTGGAACCACCATCGACCATTATGAAACCGTGCACTTGCGGAAAGACGGTCAACAGATAGATGTGTCGCTGACGATTTCTCCGATTAAAGACGCCACAGGAATGATCACGGGCGTTTCGACAATTGCTCGCGACATCAGTGACAGCAAGCGAGTGGAAAAAGCTTTTGAACAACTCCGCCACCAAACAGAAATGATTTTGTTTTCCGCAGGAGAAGGAATTTGCGGGTTGAACAAACAGGGAAAAGTAACTTTTGTCAATCCGGCGGCGGTGAGAATGGCAGGCTGCGAATCGAAGGAATTGATCGATCGACCATTCTATGAAACCATAAACGCTTCACAGGCAGAATGCTCAAGGGCGATCCTCTTCGAGGGCTGCGCTAACGAGCAACTGTCACCTGCAACAGACATCAATTCCGGCTCTGAAATTGTCCCAGACGGAGCCACACCGCTGGCGGGAAAACTGCCGTTGCTCGTAAGTTCTCAAATTTTAGCCACCTTGGAAGACGGAGAGGCGCGGCGCGTCACCGATGAGGTTTTTTGGCGGCGAGACGGCAGCAGTTTTCCAGTTGAGTACGTTGTCGCTCCGATGCGGGAAGGAGGCAAAATTATCGGAGCTGTGGTCACTTTCAAGGATATTACAGAGCGCCTTGCCATTGAGCGCATGAAAGATGAATTCATCTCTGTTGTCAGCCACGAACTGCGGACGCCGATGACCTCGATTCACGGTGCCCTCGGCCTCCTCAACAGCGGCGTGCTTGACGCTTACCCCCAGAAAGCCAAGCGGATGCTGGAGATTGCGGTCACCAACACTGACCGCTTGGTGCGCTTGGTCAACGACATCCTGGATTTAGAGCGGATGGAGTCGAGTTATAGCACTGCCATCAAACAAATTTGCAATGTCGCTGAGCTGATGCAGCAGGCGGCTGACGAGATGCAAGGAATGGCCCAGCAGGCGGGAGTTATTCTGTCGGTGCGGCCTGTGGGGGCCGAATTGCGGGGTGTGCCCGATCGGCTAATTCAGGCCTTGACAAATTTGCTCAGCAATGCCATAAAGTTTTCACCTGCGGGTGCTACGATTTGGCTGAGCGCGGAGTTGACCCAGAAGCAGGATTTGGCAGAACAAGCTGGGTTAAACTCAGCGTCGTCGTCTTTGTTATCTCCTGAGTCTGCCACCAATCTGCATTTGCCAGTGAACTCATCCATCCTGATTGCGGTGAAAGACCAAGGACGGGGCATTCCGGCAGATAAGCTGGAGATCATCTTTGAACGCTTCCAACAAGTTGATGCTTCTGATTCTCGCCATTCGGGAGGTACTGGTTTGGGGCTGGCTATTTGTCGCAGCATCGTGCAGCAGCACGGGGGCCGGATTTGGGTGGAGAGCATTTTGGGGGAGGGCAGCACTTTTTTCTTAAGTCTGCCGGTGCTCAGTTCCGCCCAGCTATAGGTTCTGCCATAGAGTTTTGAAAATTTACTGTCAAGCCTAATCTGGTAAGATAGTTTGCTTTACCAAGAAAATGGGTTGAAAGCCCCGTCCTTATAGGACGGCTTTAATTTCCGAAATCAGTAAATAATTGTGAAATATACACCTTTTGCAAGCGGAAGTTTTTGTAAAATGATAAACTGTTTTTATGATAACATTAGAGTTTAAATTAAAAGGCAAAGCGCAGCAATATCGGATCATCGACGAGATGATCAGAACAGCTCAATTTGTCCGAAATAAAACTCTTAAATACTGGACAGAAAATCAAGGAGTTAAGCTAGTTGACCTATACAAGCAATGCGCCGTTATGGCAAAAGAGTTTGAATGGGCAGGTAAGCTTAACTCGATGGCACGTCAAGCCTCGGCTGAACGTGCCATTTTTGCTATCGGGCGTTTCTTTGCTAATTGCAAAGCCAAGAAACCAGGCAAAAAAGGCTACCCGCAGTTCAAGAAGCATACTCGCTCAGTCGAGTATAAAACTTCGGGTTGGTCGATTTCTACCGACAAAAGATGTCTAACATTTAAAGACGGTTTTGCTGCTGGGAAGTTCAAGTTAATCGGCAATCGGGATTTGCATTTTTATGCACCCGACGAGATTAAACGAATCCGAGTCGTGCGTCGTGCTGATGGCTACTACGCCCAATTCTGCATCAATGTGGAACGCTCATTGGAGCCTATTTCTACTGGCAAAGCGATTGGGATAGACGTGGGATTGAACCACTTTTATACTGATAGCGATGGTGAGACAGTCGCCAACCCTCGATATCTCCGCAAGAGTGAAAAAGCTTTAAAAAGATTGCAGAAACGGATTTCTCGAAAAAAGAAAGGTTCTAGCAATCGTAAAAAAGCGATTAATAAGTTAGGAAGAAAGCACCTAAAAGTCAGTAGGCAGCGCAAACACTTCGCCATTAAGACGGCGTTGTGCGTGGTGAAATCTAGCGATTTTGTAGCCTACGAAGACCTTCAGGTTAAAAATATGATTAAAAATCATAAGCTTGCTAAATCGATTAGTGATGTAGCTTGGTCACTGTTTGCTCAATGGTTGGAATATTTTGGGAAAGTATATGACAAAACAGTGATTGCTGTTGCACCTCAATACACCTCTCAAGACTGTTCAAACTGTGGCAAGCTTGTCAAGAAAACGCTGTCAACTCGAACTCATATTTGTGATTGTGGCACGATATTAGATCGCGATCATAATGCCGCAAAAAACATTTTGGCTAAAGGGTTGAAGCAGGCAGGAATCAATTTAAATACGGCGGGGCACGCCGAAATAAACGCTTGGGGACAGACCGATCTCTACTCGTTGGTGGCAGCATCAACAAGCAAATCGACTGATTGATCCAAGAATCCCTGCACCTTCAGGTCAGGGAGTGTCAAAAAATATTCAGATTTGGGCTTTAGGCTGAGAATAAGTTCTCTTTGTTAAAAAAGATGTTAATTTTGAATGCCAAGCGCATCTTGGTGATTGACGATGCAGAAGATATTCGGGAAGTGGCTCAAGTCAGTCTTGAGGTGGTGGGGGGCTGGGAAGTCCTGACGGCGAGTTCTGGCCGCGAGGGTGTGGCTAAGGCTCTTGCTGAACAGCCTGATGCTATTCTCTTGGATGTGATGATGCCCGAGCAAGACGGGCCTACTACTTTTCTACAGTTGCAAGCTAATCATGCTACCCAGCACATTCCGGTGATTTTATTGACGGCTAAGGCTCTGGCTGGCGACAGGCGGATGTTCGCGGATTTGGGGGTGGTGAGCGTGATTGCTAAGCCTTTTGAACCGATGGCTTTGGCTGCTCAGGTGGCTGAAGCTTTGGGCTGGGAGCAAGCATAGGTCGTTTGCACAGCCCTGGAAGAGGATCGCACGCTTAATTTTCTAACCAAATAAAACAAATTATTTTTGCTATTTTATCGGATAAATATAAGCTGGCAGGAATATATTTTTTTTTGTAACAACTCGCTCATCTTCATAAGTTCTTCAGGTTTTAGTTTTAAGTTTAAGCACATCGTCGGGATTTAATCCTGACTTTGGCAGACACCTTGGGAGAAGACGACAATGCCCTCAGCTTACATTTTGCTACTGATAATTTCTCTGGCAGCCGTCTGGATTTACTGGCAAACCTCTCAAGATATTTTTGTACTTGTGGCTTTGGCGGGACTGGATTGTTTTGTTTGGGGTTTCTCCTTAGCTCCTTGGAGTATTCAGCTTCTGATTGTAATGTTGCTGCTGAGCCTCCAAAAGTGCTACTTGGGAGACGCTGAAAGTTTTGAGTGAAATAGATTTTTTATTTTTGTGTCTGAAGTTAAGATCCACCCGCATTTGTCAATCTCTGTAATGAATTCGTTATCGCTCCATATCTTAAAGAAGGTTTAAAAAATCATGAATAGTTGCCCTTGTTGCTCCTCTAAATTGCTCCGCCACGCTCGCCACAATCGGGTTTATTGGTTCTGCTCGTATTGCTGGCAGGAAATGCCGGATCTGTCGGAGATAATTTTAGGTAACAGCCTGCGGACTCACAAACGGGACGGTTTGGTGAAACTTCCGGCTTTGACTCCTAAAGTAAAGATTTTGGATTCGGTAGGAATTGCTTAGTTGGCTGGAGTTGGTCTCGCGATAAATATTGAGACGGAAAAGATTTTTGATTGTGCCATCGGTGAGATTTTTTTAATAAAAAATGCAAAATCCCCTGTGAGTGTGACTCAGGGGGACTTGTTGGCGGGCGGGCGATCGCAGTGATGAGTCGATCGCCCCCGTGAATTACAGCTATTGCGTGCAGTTAAGCTGATTACATCAAACCGATTTGAGAAAGAATGCCTTGACCGGTGAGGTATTCGGTAGCTAAGCCGATAACGAAGCCCAGCATTGCCAAACGACCGTTCCAGGTTTCAGCGAACTCAGTGAAGCCCAACTTTGCGTCTTTGTTTTCCATGACCAGAAACCTCGTTAAATTTCAACCTTATGTAACTAAACTTAACACAGCAATAGAAACATTGCAACATATTTTTACATTTAGTTTTGACGACTGACGCATGGGGGCCATGCGAAACCGGGTTTTTGCGACAATACTTTGGTTACAGCCCTCAGATTATCTAAAAAACCCGGTTTCTGGGGCGAGGTGCATCCAGGACTGTGTTAATGACTGAGAGCCGAGGGGAGAGCGGGACAGTGCTGGGCTTAACACAGAGATTCCATCTAGCTGGGCTGTATGCTCCGAAAAATTCATAACCTTTAATGTAGCAACCAGAAAGAAATTTCGGCAAAAACAACAGATGGCTATTAGCAATCACGAACGAGTTACCAAAGCTTTAAATCTTCTAGGTCAGGGATTGTATCCTTATGTCGAGCAAGAGATGCAGGCAGTTCACGGCGATCGCTGGCGGACTGTCGCCACATCACATCTCCCCGAACACCAAACCTCGAAGCGCAATGTCGCAGACATTCTGCGCGAGGATGTTTCTGCACCACTGATAGTCATGTCAAAACAGTGGGATAAAGTCTTCAAAAAAAACCTAGGTCAAGCCGAACGCACTCTAGTGAGTGAGCTGATAAATGTCCGCAACCAATGGGCTCACCAATCTAGTATTTCTATAGATGATACCTATCGCGCTCTCGACAGAATTGCTATACTTCTCAAGGCTGTATCTGCATTAGAACAGGCAGAAAATGTAGAAAAACAAAAGCTAGAAGTCCTGCGAATCTTGTCTCAAGAGCAAAGCCGTTACGAAAATCGCCAGGGTTCAGTTGTCTCCCATGATGAAGAAAAACGCATTCGAGAGAGATTAGATGAAATCCTCAAAAAACTGCCTTTTCAGGATGCTTCTCTGCTAAATCAGGCACTCACTCACCGATCGTATCTTTACGAAAATCCTAAAGCAGTCAGCGAAGACAACGAGCTACTAGAGTTTCTCGGTGATGCCTTGTTAACTTTCCTCAGCGCTGAGTATCTCTATCGTGATTACTCAAAGAAAAGTGAGGGTGAACTGACTTGCATACGTTCTGCGTTAGTAGATAATGCACAGTTAGCAAATTTTGCGATCGGGTTAGACATTGGCAAATGGATGCGGTTAAGCAAAGGTGAAGCAACAAGTGGAGGTTCTGCTAAAGAATCGTTGCTCAGCAACACTTTTGAAGCAATTATCGGCGCGTATTTTCTCGATTCTGGTATTGAGGCTGTCCGGGATTTTGTAGAACGGTTATTTACGCCAGTAGTGGAAGAAATTATTTCTTCTCAGCCAGAACCGGACTCTAACATTCTTGTAGACCCAAAAAATCGGTTTCAGGAATGGGTACACCAGAATATCGGGCCAATTACCCCTCAATACATCACAATCCAGGAGGCAGGGCCAGATCATGCTAAAGAATTTAGTGTTGAAGTGCGCGTAAATAGTAAGGTGTACGGTAAAGGTAGTGGTCGCAGTAAAAAAGAAGCTGAAAAACGTGCTGCTGAAGTCGCACTAAAAAAACTCCGGCTAATATAGAGACGTTTTCGATCCTATTAATTTCCCAGCAAGTCAAGACATAAAAATGTACAAACTTCCAAAATTCAAAAATGAATCACTTCTCATTCATGCGCTCACTCACCGTTCCTACGTTAACGAATACCCAGAAGCAGGCGAACATAACGAACGACTAGAATTTCTCGGCGATGCCCTGCTAGGTTATCTAGTTGGCGAAATTTTGTACAAGCGCTATGAAGATTTTAGCGAAGCTCAATTAACTCGCTTGCGCTCTGGATTAGTCGAGCAGAATCAGCTAGCAAAGTTTGCTGAACAACTAGGTATAGGCAAGTTGATGCGCCTAGGAAAAGGCGCAGAACAAGATAAAGGTCGCCAAAATCCCTCTTTGCTTTGCGATACTTTTGAAGCGATTATTGGTGCGTACTATCTCGACTCAACCATTACACCTGTCCGCGCCTATGTTAAAAAGCTGTTTATTCCAGTTGCTGATAGTATGGTTGCTCCTGAGTCGGATGCTGGGCCAAAAAACCTTGTAGACTTGAAAAATCGCTTTCAGGAATGGGTACAAGCCAACGGTGACACAACTCCGCCGAAATATATGACAATCCAAGCAGGAGGAACGCCTCATGCTCCTGAATTTCTCGCTAAAGTTTATGTTGCAGAGAAATCCTATGGAGAAGGTAAAGGCAAAAGCAAAAAAGATGCTGAGAAAAATGCGGCCGAAGATGCGCTAGCAAAGCTGAAAAAAGGCGGACTGATTTAACTTGAAAACATCGGTAAAAACTCCATAGATACAGTTAGATAAGAAACTTTGTTGTTTGACTAAAATCATTTTGTCTTTCGTAAAGTTGAAGCCTTTTTAGCTATCCCAATTAACTCTCTAGGTGACATATTCTTGTCGGTAGTTATACGAGAGACTCGATAGTTATTTGTTAAGCGCTGTACTCTCAAAATTTTGTCATTGTACAAAAAGCCAGCTAAGTGATATTTAGGTAAAATATTTTCCACTTCCCTGTCTGAGGCACCGTAGGGATAGGCGATGTAAGCGGCGGTAACTTTATTTTTGTCTAATTCGCCCAGGCATTTTCTTAAAGCTAACTTAGATTTAGAAATTTCCAATTCTAAATCTGAGCCATTTAGTTCAGTTAATTTTTTGTGAGTGAAACCGTGGGATTGAACGTCATAAAGACCGCTTTGATATCCTTCTCTTAAATCCTTGCAAGTAGTGTGTGGCAAAAAGTTTCTGCCCATATCAACACCCAAAAAGTGCGGATTGACAAATACCACAAATTTTCCGTTTTCTTTATAGATAGATGACAATTTTTTTAACACGGGAAGTGCGTTGGTATAAACGCCTTTGTAGCCGTCATCAAAGCTAATCATAACTGGTTTTTTCCCCAGTTTTTGCTCTGGTATGGGTTTAGACTTTTCAATAAAATATACATACAACTCTTGAGATGATAAAAACCAATAGTTGTTCTTAAATAAGTATTCTAAAAATACTGAAAAATCTTGTTTGCTATAGTCGTTGTCAAAAGCTGGTCTGCGAGGTGGTAAGTCGGCGGTGTTTTGAGTATCTATAATGTTGTGAAATCCGAAAATTGGAATTCTGACAGCAGCAGATTCTATACTCCAGCCGGAAATACTTAGACTAATCGCCAATATCATGAATATGTAGATAAGTTTGGCTTTGTGTAGCCGACGAAAAAGAAATTCTTGCAAAATTTTCAGTTTTTTTAGGGATTGGTTGTTGCTCATGCGATCGCCCTCGGTTTTTGTGCTATTTACATTTGTCAATAATAGAGGCAAGTTCAGCAATAAACCGGGAGTTTTTATAATTTTTTTGGAATTTAGATAAGTAGGTCGAAGCTCATTCAATTTAAAATGACGTTCTACCTTATATTGCGGATTTCTTAAAGAAGTCAGATTTTGGTATTCAGTCTATGATACAATGAGTTTTGGAAAGCTCAAAGCAATTAATGTCTACTCAAAATCCAACTACCCTAACTGTTGAAGCAGCACAGCAAATTCTCAAAGACTTCACCTGTCTGGATATGCAGTCTGTAGCATCGCCGCTGGAAAAACAGGCACTGCGTCAAGCGATTTTGCTGGTAGCAAGTTTGTCGGATTACCAAATGCTTGGTGTGTGCGCGTCTTCGACGGATGAGGGTTTTTCAGCTTTAGAAACTTATTTGAAAGCTTTGGGATATCAAGCTGTTTTAGATCCAAATGCTTTTTCGACCTTTGCTGGTTCTGTTTATATTAAGTTCAATACTTTGAAGGGTTCGTATTATGTTGACGGTTATATCGGAACTTACCGGGGCGTTTTGGTGTCGTGTCAATCTGCTCTGGAAGGCGGAGTGACGGGGACTTACGGTCATTTACCTCTCGATTTATTTGTTGATTAATATCAATTCCGGCTGCGCCGGAATGACAAGCGAGGACACGGCAGTGCCGTTTCTTGCGCCGTGATTAATCGTAGGGATACGGCACTGCCGTATCCTGATTTCGGGTTATATTAATTCCGATGCAACCGGAATTGATATAATTGGGGAATTGGGCATGGGTAACAGTTAACTGTCAATTAACCCTTGCCCAGAATCAATTCTGGTTCTGGTTCTGGTTCCGCTTCAGGTGCTGATTTTTCGGGCGGCAGTCCCAAAATATCGCTGTACAAGTTGACGTATTTCTTAGCCGAAATATCCCAGCCAAAATCTTCTCTCATGCCGCGCTGTTGCAGTTCTTTCCACTTATCTTTGTAGCGGAAACTTTCCCAAGTTCGGATCATGCAGGTGAACAAGTCGAGGGGTTCGTAGCGATCGAAACAGTAACCGGTACCGGTATTATTTATGGGATCGTTGTGGGAAACGGTATCGACTAAACCGCCTGTGCGGCGCACCATTGGGACGCAGCCGTAGCGGAGGGCGAGCATTTGGCTGATGCCGCAGGGCTCGAAACGGCTGGGCATCAGGAAGGTGTCGCAGCCTGCGTAAACGCGACGGGAGAGGGCTTCGTTGTAGAGTAATTGGGTGGACATCCGACCGGGATAGCGGGCGGTCATTTGCCAGAGTTGGGTTTCGTAGTAGCGATCGCCCGTTCCGAGTACAATAAACTGAGCGTCCGTATAGGCCATGAACAGATCGAGCATTTGAATGATCAAATCCAATCCCTTCTGTTCTACCAGCCGCGTCACCATGCCGATTAAAAAGGCACCTTTATTCACTTCCAAACCGACTTCTTCTTGCAGCGCAATTTTATTAGCGGGGCGTTTTTCAATAGTATCAACACTGAATTGTTGATGGAGGTACTTGTCAGTTTCTGGGTTGTAAGATTCTGTATCAATTCCGTTCAAAATCCCCGACACCTTGCCGCCGAGGAAAGACAGCAAACCTTCCAAAGTTTCCCCGTAAGCTGGGGTTTTGATTTGCTCGGCGTAAGTCGGCGAAACTGTATTTACTCGATCGGCAAACTGGACTGCGGCAGCCATTGTATTGTGACCTTGCATATACCAAGGACACCAAGTCATTTGCTCCAAACGCCAGCGCCAAGGCCCTTGATAAGCTAAATTGTGAATAGTAAAAACCGTCCTGATATCGGGGTCTTGGCTCATCCAAACAGGTATCATTCCTGTATGCCAGTCGTGACAGTGGATAATATCAGGCTTCCAGTGATTCCAGGCAAATTCAGCGGCAGCATTGGCAAAGAAAGTAAACCTCCAATCTTCATCTAAACCGCCATAAACCCGGCGGGGCAAGAAAGATGGATGTTGCAATAAGTATAAAGGTACATCGGTTCCCGGCAAAACACTTTCAAAGACGGAGAAGGTTTGGAACATCGCCGCCCCATTCCAAACAGGTTTTTTGGGAACGTCCATTTTGTCGGGGACGAAACCGTAGTAGGGCATGAAGATGCGGACATCGTGGCCCATGCGGCGCAGAAATTTAGGCAAAGCGCCGACGACATCCCCCATACCGCCAACTTTGGCGAGGGGTGCTGCTTCGGCGGATACAAATAAAATACGCATTATTTTTTTGTGTTCCTTGAGATAGTTAGTCTAGATTAAGTTTAAATGGCTAGTGCCGCAATATGAACGCAGTGCCCAAAAAAACAATATAAGTCTGAGTTGCTGTGTTGCGATTGCACTTTACTCAAGAATGCGATATCCGTGTTTATCGGCGGCGCTCTGCGGCGAACCAAAGAGCGATTGCTTTTCCGATTGCATGATAAATATTGAATAAAATCTGTAGATACTGTCTTGACCTGTCAAGACAGTATCTAGATACATGGTAATCGGATAAAATCTACCGATAACTATTAACTAATTATCGGAATCATCCTCAAAAGTCTCCTCAAATCCAGCTAAAAAGTCATCCAAAGCAACCGAGGCGATCGCCAAATTAATACTATCAGCATCTTCCAATCCCCACGTATTCACCCCAACAACTTGACCGGCCATATTAATCAACGGGCCTCCAGAATTTCCCGGATTAATCGCCGCATCCGTTTGCAACACTTTTACCTCAGCAACATCATCATCATCTTCGTCGCCTTCCTCATACTCATCGGGTTCGCGAATTGCACTCACAATACCTTGAGTTACAGTTGAAGCAAACTGCCCCAAAGGATTGCCCACAGCAATTACTCGATCGCCCACTTTCACATCAAAAGACAACTCTAAAGGAGGATATTCTTCGGGAGATTCAACTTGTTCCCCTGTTTCTGGATCGATCATGAAGCCAGTAATCAAAAGCAATGCTAAATCCTCTTCCACATTGCCAGTAAATACCACCTCTGCCATTCTCAACTTGCCGTCGTGAGTTTCCACTAAAACCTGTTCGACTTCATCTTCTTCATAGAAATAATCTTCATCGGCAATATCTTCGACAACGTGGTAGTTAGTGACAATGATGTCAGGCGATACAAAAAAGCCACTACCGGAAGAAATTTCTTCTCCTGTATCCCAATCCATTACGTAAACTGACACTACAGAAGGCAAGACTTGCTCGACAACATCGGAAAAGTTTCCCGTCTGGGTTTTAAACTCTTTCAATTGCTGCTGCAAAGCTTTTTGGTCTGCCTGCATTTTGCGATAAAGTTGCTGAACTTTTGCCAATTCTAGTTTTAATTGAGTTCCCTGAGCGCTCATATTTTGCCTTTCCCTGAAATTGGTTACTGATTTATTTTTGCTATTTGACTGTAGATTTTTGACGGGTATGTTGATAACTCATTACATTTTTTCAACCGGGTTTTTATATCTAAAATTCCCATTCAAAATCTACAACCAGAATGCTGTCGTACCTATTTTTCAAAACTATCGCCCTTATTGTTTTATAAAAAGGCGATTTTTGGGTCTAAAACCCCCGATGTTGGCTTTACGAACCGCGTCTAACTTCGATAAATATTTCCTCCAAAATTACACTTGCTCCCTGTTCCCGCAAGCGGTGAGCCAAGTCAATTCCGATCATTTCAGCAGTCTCGGCAGCGCCAGAAACGGTATCTTTGACAAATCGCTTGCCGTCGAGACTCGATACCATTCCGGTTAAGGTTAATTGACCATTTTCTATTTTGGTATTTACGCCAATTGGCACTTGACAGCCGCCTTCTAATTCCCGCAGAAATGCGCGTTCGGCATAACATCTTTGGGCAGTTTCAGGATGTTCTAGAGATTTAATCAGTGCCATGATTTCTGTGTCTCCGGCGCGGCATTCGATGCCCAAAGCACCTTGTCCGACGGCGTGAAGGGAGATTTCGGGAGGGATAATTTGGTGGATGCGATCGCCCATTCCCAATCTTTCGAGTCCGGCAACTGCTAAAATAATGGCATCGTAACCGCCATCATCTAATTTAGCGAGTCGAGTATTGAGATTGCCGCGAATATCTTTAAATTCAAAATGAGGGAAATGGCGTCGCAGTTGAGCTAGCCGCCGCAGGGAAGAAGTACCGATCACTGCACCTTGTGGGAGAGTGTCTAGTTGTTTGTCTTTGTGCTTGGAGTGAACTACCAGGGCGTCAGCGGGATTTTCCCGTTCGGTGACGCATCCTAATATTAAGCCTTCGGGCAAATTGGTAGGTAAATCTTTGAGGGAATGAACGGCAAAGTCCGTTTCATTGTTAATCATTCCCGTTTCTAATTCTTTGGTGAAGAGTCCTTTGTCACCAATTTTAGCGAGGGCGACATCCAGAATTATGTCCCCTTGGGTGGACATGGTATGGATTTCAAAAGTGTGTTCCGGGAAGTGTTTCTGTAGCTGTTCTTGCACCCAGTAGGTTTGCACGAGAGCGAGTTGGCTTTTGCGGGAACCGATGCGGACGGTTCGGGAGGGAGCAGATGTGGTTGGGGACATAAGATCGATCGGAGGATAGCTTGAAATCAGCCAATATATTCACCTGATCTAGCGTACCGCAGGTGGTGACTTTAATCGGCTCTCGGGATAATTCAGGGGATAAAATATAAATACCAGATTTTGAGTTCCCGTAGCGATGAGTCTTGATGATGTTTCTGATCCAGCATTGGGCGTCGCTTGCGCTCCAGGCGACATTCCTCAGCAAAGGCTACCGACGATGTACGATCGACCTAGGGTGAGTCCGGCTGAAGCTGGTTGGCTGGAGGAGTTAGCTCAGCAGCAGCTTAAAGGTTGCGTGATTTGGGGAGAGAAATTTAGGCACCAGGGGAAAAGGTACGCGCGAGCGAAGCTATCCCGAAGGGAATCGTCATTGCGATCGTACTTCTCCAGCAGCCAAATACCTTACCATCAAAAGTGAATTTGTCAAATTACTAAAATCTAAAAATTATGAAAAGTGCTGTTGACGTTGCGCGTTACTTTTTATGTCGTGTCGATCGAGAAGCAGGCGATACCATTTCTCCTCTGAAACTACAAAAGCTCGTGTATTATGCACAAGCTTGGAGTTTAGTATTTAGGAAGCAGCCAGTATTTAATCGAGGTATTGAAGCTTGGGTTTCCGGCCCTATTGTCCGCGATGTTTGGGATGAGTACAAAGCTTACAAATATAGCGATATTCCCGCTCCCGATCATTTTGAAGCAGAATTTGATGAAGGTGAGATCGAGGTACTCGAAGAAGTCTGGAATGCTTATGGAGAATTAAGTGCTAAACATCTTGCAGAATTGACGCAATCAGAGACACCTTGGCTCAATGCTCGCAAGGGATTAGAGCCTGCCGAAACATCAACAAAAATCATATCACACGAGGATATGAAATCCTACTATACACCTTTGGTAGAGGCGTAAGTGAGTAAAAAAAGTCAAATACCAAAGCCACCTCAAAAAAAGCAACAGCAACAAAGCAGAATTTCAGAGCAAGCAACTCAGTTAAATCGACCAATAAGTACAGATGATGAGCATCCTAGCTTCAGATTTACCTATGCAGATAAAAATCGTTGGCTTTTGTCCGACTGGACATCATCAGAAATCAATGACCTAATTGAAGGACTAAAGAAAATTGAGAAATATACTTGGGGTCAAATCAAAGGTCACGGATCAAAAAAACGAGGTGAATCAGTGGGAACTGGTTATAAGTCAATACGGTTCACTTAACACTATTTATGCGCCGGAGATCCCCCTAAATCCCCCTTAAGAAGGGGGACTTTCACCCCCCCTTTCCCCCCCTTTTTTAAGGGGGGTTAGGGGGGATCTGTCTTAAGTGAACCGTATTGGGTTATAAGTTGATTAATATTCATCCGACTTTGCCTGACAATATTCCTGAAGATGAGAGATTATCAGAAATACGAATTGACGAGAAGAAACGGATATTTGGGTTCCGGGTTCAGTCTATTTACTACATCATCTGGTTTGACCGCGATCATTCAGTTTGTCCAGAATAAAGTTGTTTATCAGGAGTAAAAAAGTCGATTCGTTACCTTACCCTACTTTTCGGGAACCCGTGCAGGGAAAGAGATAGCTTCGCTCGCGCGTATCTTTTCCATATCTCACCAAAATTTAACGTTGTCCTGCTTGAAGTGCAGAATTTGCTATCTGCACAACTTCTTGCTGAGTGCCATTTTTTCTCGTGACTCGATACAGCACCCCCAGCCTTTGCCACTCAACAAAAGCAGTACAATAAGCACCGCAATTATTAAAATAAATCCCCCTCATTCCGCCCGCTAATTCAATACTTCTATAAGTATCCTGCGGTAATTGTGAAGGAGACGAAAACGGTTCGTTTCTTTTAGCTTCGATTATGCCGAAAAAACAGGCTCCAGCGCGGCATCCTTTGCCTAAATACATGGCAACAATATAACCGTGGGAACCCGCTTGTACATCAAAATCAAGTTGCTGAATCTCAGATAAAGGAAGTATATTAGGCAAAAAAACAGGCACTCGCGTTTTGCCTTTGATTTGCCGGAAGATGTTACTCGCAGGAAAACGACTATTAGCTTTATTTGCACTTAATTTATCAGGAAGTGGCGGGAATGTTTGTACAAAACTTTTCCACTGTACAACTCTATTTTTAGCGATATTTAGAGTGGGAATTGCATATTTTTCTACAGCAATAGAAGGGCGGCCGTTTTTGAGGTTGAAGTTGCGGCGAATGACTGTAGTTTTTGGTTTGCCTAATCCATAAGTTGCGGCTGTGGAGCGGGCGAGATTGCAGCTAATTTTGAAGCGTCCCATTTCAATATTGCCATTTTCCGCTTCATAAGACCAATCGTAACCGACAGAAGTCCGATCGCGCTCGCACAAAAAATGAGAAATCTCAAACATCTTAGCAATATGAACATCGTACAACCGCAACTTCCGATCGCCGGTCGATTTTGCAGTATGGCGATCGGCTACAGTAAATTTTATCGCTTGCCAGCCATCTTTAGAAGTATAATTAGACCAGCGGATTTCTGCGATCGGCACATCTGTCTGTGCGACGAGTGGTTTTGGAGTTGAAAGTGCGATCGTCAACGCAGTCGCTACACCAACAAAAACAGCCCAAAACAGCCTTTTTCCACTTATCATCTTTTTCCTTTTTTGGTTACAACTATTCTATAGCCATCCATTTAAATTCAAATCCCAGACTTCTGACAGAAGTCCGGGATTTGGGAAAGTAATTTAAAGCTTACCTGCTTGAATTGCCGAATTTGCCATCTGAATTAAATCAGCTTCCACTCCGTTTCTTATTGCTATGGTATAGAGAAAACCTTGAGCTTTCCATTCAATATTGGCCGTGCAATAAGCCCCACAACCATTATGAAAAACTCCTTTAACTCCCCCAGCAAGTTGAACATTTTTTAGCGTCTTAGTTACACCTTCTATCTTTGTAGAAAAGTCACCAGCTTTTTGACCTCGAATTTCTCCCAGAGTGCAAGCTCCCGCCCCTCCGCAATCTGCTGTATACTCCATAGAAATAGTATACCTGTCAGTTGTTGCTCGACTTCGATAATAAATTCTATCCCAAATAGTCAGATTGGCAGGAATGAAAATAGGAACTTGTGTTTTACCTTTTAACTGTGGCAAAATATCACTTATTGGAACAGGTGGCATATGACGAACTGGTGGACATTTTCCAAAAACTCCCGATGCAGGCATTAAGATAGTCAATATGCACGAATAAATTCCCAAAAACAATAACTTGTTATTCATTTTTTTTATACCCGCGAAACAGCCGCATTTTTAGCCAAACCACATTAATGTATTTATCATACTCTAAAATATAAAGGTAACAATAGTTTTGAGGACACTAACAATTTACATTTTATTTACAAATTTGCTATCGTAGACTGCGATCGGTTATATAAAAAATGTGAGTAATAGAGGAGTACATCGTGGAACTGCAAAAGTATTTACGCCAGCACGGATTAGCAACTTTATCCGAAACTTATCATATCAAGGTTACGCGCGATCGGCAATATCCCGATTTAGTCTGCCTGAAATACTCGCAGATAGAATCCCCGCTGGGCGAAAAAATAGTCCAACAGTGTCGAGGCATCATTTTAGACTCATCCCAAGATTGGCAGATAGTTTCTTATCCCTACGACAAATTTTTTAACTACGGAGAAGGACACGCCGCTACAATTGATTGGAACAGTGCCAAAGTTTACGAAAAACTAGACGGTTCTCTGATTGTACTCTATTTTTACAACGGACAATGGAGAGTGCAATCTAGCGGAACTCCTGACGCAGCCGGCGAAGTTAACGGTTTTGGATTTAGCTTTGCCGAACTTTTTTGGAGAGTTTGGCAAGAATTGGGATATCAATTGCCACAAGAAACCGACCAATGTTTTATCTTTGAGTTAATGACACCTTACAATCGAATAGTTGTCCAACAAAGAAACAATCAAATCGTGTTTCATGGCGTTCGCAATATTCAAACATTGCTAGAAACAGAGCCGACTATTTGGGCGAATAAATATGGATGGGAATTAGTCAAATCTTATGCTTTAACTAGCTGGAAAGAAGTTATCGAAGCATCTCAACATTTAGATCCGATGGATTCGGAAGGCTATATTATTTGTGATGCTGAGTTCAACAGAGTTAAAGTAAAGTCTCCTCAATATGTGGCGATTTCCCATCTTCGCGAAGGGTTTTCTACTCGCAGGATGATCGAGATTATTTTGACTAATGAAGGGGAAGAGTTTTTAGCTTATTTTCCCGAGTGGACTGAATTGTACCAAAAAGTTAAGGAAAAATATCAATCTTTGGTTGAAGAAATCGAGAATGTTTATCGACAGTATGAATCTATTGAAGTGCAGAAAGATTTTGCTTTAGCTGTGAAGCATTTGCCCTATTCTGGGATTTTGTTTTCTTTGCGGGCGCGCAGAGTTGTGGGGGTGAAAGAAGCTCTCCGCGATGTTACGATTCATAAGATGGAGGAGTTGTTGGGTTTGGATTATATCCATCTAGGTTTGTAGAAGAAGAAGAAGGCACGACACGGATTTTGACACGGATACACGGATTAATTATCGAGGGTGTGGCAACAGTCAAAAGTCAACAATTGCCTATGCCCTATGCCCTATGCCCTATGCCAAATTCCCAATTCCCAATTTACCATGAAAAGAGTTATTGTACTTGTCGGTTTACCTGCTTCTGGAAAGTCTCAATTTGCTAAGGAATTGCTGTTGTCTGAACCTGCTAGATGGGTTCGCAGCAATAAAGATTTGTTGCGAGAAATGGCTCACGCTGCTCATTGGTCGCCGGCGAATGAGAAGTTTATTGTACAGTTGAGAGATACGATTATTTTGATGGCTTTGGAAAGCGGCAAACACGTCATTGTTGATGATACTAACTTTGGGCCGCATATCGAACATATTAAGCAGTTGGTCAAAGGTCAAGCTGTGGTAGAAGTTAATGATTCTTTCCTGCAAGTTCCGGTGGAGGAATGTATTAAGCGGGATTTAAAAAGACTCAATTCTGTTGGCAAAGATGTGATCGTGAAGATGTACAATAAGTATGTGCGTGTTCCGGTTTCTCCACCGGAATATAATCCCGATTTGCCCGATGCAATTATTGTGGATATGGATGGTACTTTATCGCTTCTGAATGGTAGAAATCCTTTTGATGCTTCTAAGTGCGATCGCGATTTACCGAATCAGCCCGTCTTAGATACCATCCACAAGTGGCAGTCTAGCGTTAATATTATCGTAGTTTCGGGCAGAACCGATGATTGTCAGCCTCAAACTGAAAAATGGTTGCAGCAGTATGAGGTTAATTATGCTGGTCTTTATTTGCGGAAAACTGGAGATATGAGGAAAGATGCGATTATGAAAGAGGAAATCTATCGGCAGCATATTGAAGGGAAGTATAACATTAAGTTTGTTTTGGACGATCGCCAGCAAGTTGTTGATATGTGGAGAAGCTTGGGATTGACTGTATTTCAAGTAGATGAAGGGGATTTTTAAGGTAGCGCTATTGTGTCACTCTGATGACAGTTGAAAACCGAAATCCCAGTCCCCGCCTGATTTTGCATCAACATTTTATCCAATAAATTAATGGTGGATTTGTATTTGCGATCGGTGGGGGCGGGTTCACGAAATTATTCATTTTTCCCATAGATGGTTGGTGAACCCGCCCCTACGGTTCAATTTTACCTGGTGTTGATTCAATACACTTCAAACTACCTAGTCCAAGCCAGCCATTTATTAAACAAATCTTTAACAAACGGTGTCAAGCGAGTCCGATTGTACGCATCCCCGGCTTTGCGAATCGCATCAGCTTGCGTCGGATATGGATGAATTACACTCGCAATTTTTCCTAAACCAATATTGTTAACTATTGCTAAAGTAATTTCGCTAATCATATCCCCGGCGTGTTGTGCTACAATAGTTGCACCTAATATTTTGTCGCTACCTTTCTTGACGTGGATTTTCACAAAACCCTCGTCTTCACCGTCAATAATTGCCCGATCGACTTGACTGAAAGGAATTAAAAATGTATCGATCTTAATGCCTTTAGCTGTAGCTTCAGCTTCGCCAATTCCGACATGAGCAATTTCCGGGCTAGTATAAGTACACCAAGGAATCGTCAAAGCGCTGAGCTTTTTGCGTCCGAAAAACAGCGTATTTTGGATGACCATTCTCGCTGCAAAATCAGCAGCATGAGTGAATTTATGCTTCATGCAAATATCGCCGGCGGCGTAAATGCGGGGATTAGTAGTTTGAAAATTGTCGTTGACAAATACGCCAGTTTGTGTATCGTATTCGACACTGACAGATTCCAAGTTTAGCCCTTCGACGTTGGGCGATCGCCCTGCACTGGCGATAATCTCATCTACAGTTACTGATGCTTCCTGACCCTGACATTGATAATAAATGACTTTGCCTGCATTTGTTTGCTCAACGCGCTCTATTTTCGATTCTAGGACTAGCTGAATTCCTTCCCGCACAAAAGCCTGCTGCACAATTTCGGCTGCATCAACATCTTCCTTGTCCAAAATGTGAGTATTTTTGTGCAGCAACACTACTTCCGAACCCAGTCTGCGGAAGGCTTGAGCTAATTCGCAGCCGATCGCACCAGCGCCAATTATTGCCAAACGTTGGGGTCTTTCCGTGAGGTTAAAGACTGTTTCATTAGTCAAATATCCAGCTTCTTGTAATCCGAGGATTTGTGGTTGTATCGCCCTTGCACCCGTGGCAATTACTGCTTTTTTAAACCGGAGAGTCTGACCTGCAACTTCTATGGTACTATTGCTAGTAAAACAACCGGAACCTAGAAAAACATCAACTCCTAATTTGTGCTGATAGCGATCGACAGAATCGACATCGCTGATTCCCGCCCTGATGCGTCGCATTCTTTCCATTACGGCTGCAAAATCAACTTCTGTACCATTAGGAACGTTAACACCAAATTTACTGGCTTCCCAGATATCGCCGACAGTACGAGACGATCGAATCAGCAATTTTGAGGGCACACAACCCACATTCAAACAATCGCCGCCCATCAAATGTTTTTCAATCAAAGCCACTTTCGCGCCTAAACCAGCGGCACCTGCGGCAACAATTAATCCAGCAGGGCCAGCGCCAATTACTACTAAATTGTAACGGGTGGCTGGTTGCGGATTTACCCAATCCGGCGGATGCAAATAAGAGACTAATTTT
Organism: Cyanobacteria bacterium VAR_87_metabat_62; assembly: GCA_031427135.1. Taxonomy (GTDB): domain Bacteria; phylum Cyanobacteriota; class Cyanobacteriia; order Cyanobacteriales; family Microcoleaceae; genus Microcoleus. The sequence goes on from JANPMV010000008.1 coordinate 111,975, forward strand.
TGATTATATTCGTCCATCGGATGGAGATTTAGGCGATCGACCTTTGACTGTGACATGAGCAAATTCTCCTAATTAAACACTTTCATCTAAAGCTTTGCTGGCTATCCGAGTGAGCGAAACAGTAACAGCAATAGTCGCCATAAAACTTACAATATTAATCAACCATTTTACTGCTGATGCCTGGGGATTTGTAGACTCTGTTGCCACGTTTATTGCAGCCAAATCTCCTACCAAAGAACCAGAGTAAACATACAGAATTGTTCCTGGTATCATCCCGAAGGAACCTAGTACATAATCTTTCAAAGAAACTTGGGTAATTCCCAAAGCATAATTCAATAAATTGAAAGGAAGCAAAGGACAAAGACGAGTCAAAAAAACTATTTTTAATCCTTGTTGGGAAACTGCGCGATCGAGAGCTTTAAATTTAGGATGAGCTTCCATATATCTTACCACGCGATCGCGTGACAAGTATCGCCCGATCAAAAAAGCAAAGGTAGCGCCTAAAGTTGCCGCGACAAACACGTAGATTGAACCCCACCACAGACCAAAAATCACTCCGCCTCCCAGAGTTAACACAGAACCTGGTATAAATAGTACAGTAGCTAAGTTGTAGGTGACAATAAAAGCTACTGGGCCCCACCAGCCTAAATCCTGGATCTGGATTAACACAGTTCTTAAAACATCTTGAATGTAGGAGGATTTAGTTGCTAGAATTAAGAAAGCGAGAAAAAGGGCGATCGCAAACAGCCATAATATTCGTCTAAAATTTATCTTAGCAAAATCTTGATTTTTTTGTCTTGGCATGACTCATTCGTAAATAGCAGAAGGAAGAAGAAAGATGCAATAATAGCAATAGCTTAATCAATTAAGAACATCCTAATCGTCTTTGCCGTTGCTATATCAGCATTATACTGCTTTTCAATCTCAAATCTCAAATCCGGTAACTCACCCCAAAACTAATTAGCCATGACCACAAAAACCCAACTCCCAATCCCTGAGTATTTTGACTCAACAAAAGTCAGCGAAGTCTGGCGTGTCCCTTATAAAGAACGCGCTATCGAAGCCAAAGATTGGGCTACAAAACATAATATTCAGTCAGCAGCCAGCGACACAAACCGTATTTGTTTGTTGATAATCGATGCCCAAAATACTTTTTGTTTGCCGGAATTTGAACTATTTGTTGGTGGGCGTTCCGGTAGCGGTGCAGTAGACGACAATGTGCGGCTGTGCGAATTTATCTATCGCAATTTAGACGGAATTACCACCATTGCGCCGACAATGGACACGCACACCGCCATGCAAATTTTTCATCCTATATTTTGGATAAATGCAGCAGGCGAACACCCGCAACCTGCGGCAACTTCCATTACCCTAGAAGATGTCCAAAAAGGCATCTGGAAAGTTAATCCAGCGGTGGCTGATAGCATCAGCGGTGGCAACTTTGCAGCACTGGAAAAACACGCTCTGCACTACGTCACTAAACTTAGTGAAAATGGCAAATTTCCGCTGACAATTTGGCCCTATCATTCGATGCTGGGCGGGATTGGATACGCCCTGGTTTCGGCTGTGGAAGAAGCGATATTTTTTCATAATATCGCCCGGAATAGCCAAGCACTTTTTGAAATCAAAGGTAGCAATCCACTGACCGAAAACTATTCGGTTTTGCAACCGGAAGTCTTAGATGGATGCGATGGAAATCCGATTGCGGAAAAGAATGCTAATTTTATTGAGAAGTTGCTCGAATTTAATGCAATAATTATTGCCGGACAAGCCAAAAGTCATTGCGTTGCTTGGACGATTGATGATTTGCTAACGGAAATTTTGGCGCGAGATTCGCAGTTGGCAAAGAAGGTTTATTTGTTAGAAGATTGTACTTCGCCTGTGGTTGTTCCGAGTGTTGTTGACTTTACGGAAGCAGCAGATGCGGCTTTTCAAAGATTTGCGACGGCGGGAATGAATGTGGTTAAATCTACTGAGTTTGAAGTAGGATAAAGATAAGTTATACCAATTTTTTGTGAAGCTGCATAGAATCCGATCCCCCCTAGCCCCCCTTAAGAAGGGGGGGACAAGAGTCCGATCAAAGTCCCCCTTCTTAAGGGGGATTTAGGGGGATCGAGATATGTGCAACTTCACATTAAATTGGTATAAGCAACAGGCTATAAGTATGACCTTGAATACCCTTGACCAAGTGCTAGAAACTGCTTTGAATCTAACCTATGAACAGCAGGAAATGTTGATTAAAATTTTACAAAACCGTCACCGCGAAAGTCGCCGTGCAGAAATAGCTGCGGATGCCCAACAAACCTTGGCTGATTTCCGTGCAGGTCAATTTCGACAGCAATCAGCCGAGGATGTCGTTGCAGCTTTGCGCCAGTCTTTGTACGACGAGCCATAATTATGAGACGGCTGATTTTAACCCCTAAGTTCAAACGGGCATTCCGAAAGTTTGTGAGGCGAAATGCTGAACTCCAGCAGCGCATTGAAGATACTCTTCAACAAATGGAAGCAGACGTATTTTTCCCAGGCTTGGGTACTCATAAACTAAGCGGCCAACTTGACGGTTTTCAGTCTTGTTATTGTGGCTATAATTGTCGTGTTGTCTTCTCTATCGAGCTGGATGCTGAAACAAAAACAGAAGTCATTGTTCTGCTAGACATCGGCACTCATGATGAAGTTTATTAGGTGGGAGCGGGTTTTTGAGACGAGCAATTTTTAGCGTTTATAGTTGGTAAAACCCGCCCATACATTTCCTTGCTTATTTCCCGTCCAATCTCGGTACGCCTTCCAAGAATGGGCCGCTTAACATTAATTCAGTCATCCGGTCTAATTTGCCGCTTACTTTCAATTTTTTATCAGTCTGAAAGCGCTCAATATCTGCTGGCAAATTACCAGAATTATATCCCAACTTACTCAAAGAATCCCTAGCTTGTTTGTCGTTTAACAAGATATCCGCTGAACGGAAAATCGGCACGTATTGTTCGCGCCAAATCTTGGCAAAGGTTGGTCTGTCTAAATAGAAAATTCTGCCGCGCGCGGGGTCTCCTATTACAGCGGTGGTGTCGTTCATGCCCAATAAAGCGACGGCGTGGGAAAGTTTGCGAGGGCCGTCAAATAGCCAAACTGCTAATATTCCAGGGCGATTAATTTGCTGCATTTGTTCCCAAGTCGGAGACAGTTCAATTCCTTGGATTCCCAAAGCTCTTGCTGCTACGATTAACTGCGGCATGGAAGTTCCTAAACGACTTGTGCCGGCCTCCCTAGCTACACTCGATTCCGTCGCATCCATTCCCCATCGTCTCAATACTGTTGCTAGCGCCGCTGGAGCACAACTGCTGTTAGATGTTTGGCGAAATACGCCGTTGGGCTGCAAATTGTCAAATAAATCAGCATAAATTGGTGCTAGGAAATAAGCTTCAGCGCCTGTAAATCCTGCCAATCCCAAGCAGCCAATTAAAATTACTGCAATTACTTGCGATCGCGCCGTCTGCCAGCTTATAGTCAAGCCAATACCGCAGACTCCCATCAACATCACTCGCAGCAAAGTCCAAGTAACTCGCATCCCGTGCACGCGCCACTCGATCGGCAAAACTGGCATTTGAGGCAAATTTAGAGCCAGCAGCAGCAAGCCAAAGTAGAAACCCAAAAACAGCAGGGCGATCGCATTTCTGCCCTTGAACAAGTCATTAGCCGTCACTCCCGATCGAACTAACACCCGCCCGAACCGCATTCCCCAGACCAACAGCACCGAACTCAGCACCAGCGTCACAAGTATTTCCATTTTTCTCAAAATTTGGTCGCTTGAGTAGGTTTTAACACGCTGTGCGATCGAGAAATCCTGACTCCTGCTAAATAATCAATCTGTGTATCCATGACTTCCGTGTCGTGCCTTCCTTCAACCACGCCTAAAATCTGCAAAATGTCAAGGAAATTGAGCAACTTTTCCACATCAGGGCGACGCAGTCCCCAAAAAGATTTAGCGCCGGAAAGAATTCCCAAAATCTCTTGGAGCAGACGGACACATCCCTTGTAATATTGATCTGAGTCACACCCCATTAAAGTAATAAAACACTATTAGCTCGCTCAATATATTCACCTTCTAACCAACCAGGAGTTATATTAAGCGCGTCCATTAATGGGCTATAAAAACTCGTCATATGCCTACCAAATATTCAGGAAGCACCATGCCATCAACAGTCGCCAACGATGTAGACGTAGCAGATCAATCTTGGCACTACTTAGAAAGATCAAAGGTTGCATCTACATTAGAAACCAACCTCGAAAGCGGTTTAGAACCAGCAGAAGTCGCCAATCGCCAACAGCAATTCGGCTCCAACGAACTAACAGTTAAAGCAGGGAAACCTGCCTGGTTAAAGTTTATACTGCAATTTAACCAACCCCTCCTGATCATCTTGCTGAGTGCAGGTTTAATCAAAGCAGTGATCGGACAATGGCTCAATGCCAGCGTAATTTGGGGTGTAACCACCACCAACGCCATTATCAGTTTTGTTCAAGAAGCTGGGGCTGAGAAAAAAATTGATGCTCTCGCCAAGGCTGTTACCACTGAAGCTACAGTCATTCGGGGCGGCAAAAAATTAAGAGTTCCCTCAAAAGAACTCGTTGTTGGTGACTTAGTAACCCTGACTTCCGGCGACAAAGTACCGGCCGACTTGCGCTTAGTGAAAGTGCGCGACTTGCAAATTGACGAATCTGGACTTACAGGGGAATCTGTTGCTGTCGAAAAAGAACTAGGACAATCTGGAGACTTGGTTCTGCCCGAAGAAACGCCACTAGCAGAACGGGACAACATGGCCTATGCCGGAAGTTTTGTTACTTTTGGCCAAGGTAGCGGCATCGTAATTGCGATCGCCAATAAAACCGAAACTGGCAAAATCTCCCAACTACTCGATCGGCACATCGACCTCACCACGCCCTTAACCCGCAAATTCAACGAATTCAGTCAAAACTGGCTGTTATTCGTGCTGGGAATGGCAACCTTGACCTTCGCAGTCAGATTGGGCAGACCCGTCCCAGCCGGAGTTTCAGCCTTTAAAGAAGCAGTCGAACCCGCCGTCGCCCTGATTGTCGGCGCAATTCCCGAAGGTTTACCCGCCGTCATCACCGTTACCCTAGCGGTGGGCGTTTCCCGGATGGCAACTCGCCATGCGATCGTCCGCAAATTGCCCGCAGTAGAGACATTAGGCGGCGCTACAGTCGTCTGTTCCGACAAAACCGGAACTTTGACGGAAAACCAGATGACGGTGCAAGACATCTATTCTGGTGGCGAATCCTACTCGGTTACGGGGACGGGATACAGCCCCGAAGGGGAAATTCAGCTCAACCAACTGCCAATTAGTGTCAGTCAAACTCCTACTTTGCAAGAATGTTTGCAAGCTGGACTGATTTGCAACGACACTCACCTGGAATTTAAAAATGATAATTGGATTGTCATCGGAGATCCGACAGAAGGAGCGTTAATTGCTGCGGGCAAAAAAGCTGAATTGAGTCAGCAAGTTTTGGAAAAATCCATGCCGCGACTGGATTCAATTCCGTTTGAATCGCAGTTTCAATACATGGCGACGCTACACCAAACCCCCACTGGCAAAATTTTGTATGCCAAAGGTTCTGTAGAATCGATTCTGAGCCGCTGCGATTCTAGTCTCGATACTCAAGGAAATCCCGTCGAAGTCGATCGCGAACAAACTAACCATCAAGTCGATGAAATGGCAAAGCAAGGCTTGCGAGTCTTAGCTTTAGCGAAAAAGCCCGTACCCGAAAGCCAAAATTCCGTCGCTCATTCTGACTTAGAATCTGGGCTAATTTTCTTAGGACTACAGGGGATGATCGATCCGCCACGGGCTGAGGCAATCGCGGCTGTTCAAGCTTGTCAAACGGCTGGAATCCAAGTCAAAATGATTACCGGCGACCACATCGCTACAGCTAAGGCGATCGCCCGCCGCATGGGATTCCGCAAAACCAAGCACCACAGGGAACTTGTAGCCTACACCGGCGCTCAACTCGCCGCCATGGACAAAAACGAACTAGCCGAAGCTGTGGAAGCTGGCTCAGTTTTTGCCCGTGTCGCCCCAGAACAAAAACTCCGCCTCGTAGAAGCCCTGCAACTTAAGGGCGAAATTGTGGCGATGACGGGAGACGGCGTTAACGATGCGCCTGCTCTCAAACAAGCCGATATCGGGATTGCGATGGGTAGCGGTACGGAGGTTTCTAAGGAAGCCGCCGACATGATTCTGACGGATGATAACTTTGCGTCGATCGAATGTGCGATCGAAGAAGGGCGAGCAGTTTACAAAAATCTGCTCAAAGCAATCAGCTTCATTCTCCCAGTCAACGGCGGAGAATCGATGACAATTTTGCTCAGCACACTGCTGGGCCGAGAATTGCCGATTTTGTCACTACAAATTCTGTGGCTGAATATGCTCAACTCGATCACGATGACTGTACCGCTGGCTTTTGAGCCTAAGTCATCGGGAGTGATGCAGCAACAACCGCGATCGGCAAATGAACCTTTGCTGACTCCAAATCGCATCAAGCGAATCATCGCCATTTCTCTTTACAACTGGACTGTGATTTTCGGAATGTTTGAATGGGTACGTCAAGCGGAGTGGGGAACGATCGAACTTGCCCGCACAATGGCCATTCAAGCTTTGGTAATGGGAAGAATCTTTTACCTATTGAGCCTCAGCCAGTTGCTGCCTTCTTTGATTGCTAAATTTAGCGGTTCTAAGGAAGAAGTTAGCGGTGCTCCCGCCCTCGCTGTGGGAATTGTTTTGGCGATGCTGTTGCAGATTGTCTTTGCTAATTCTCCGTTTATCAATCAAATATTTGAGACTGCTCCGATGAACTTGGATCAGTGGCTGATTTGTTTCGGTGTCGCGCTACCAATGATTGGTGTTGCTCTCTCAGTCAACCGATTCGATCCGCCCAACTAATCGAATTTGTAGGTACTGTCATTAGTAATTTCGGCTATTCAGAAACCCGGTTTATTCAATAAACTGGGTTTCTTTATTTTATAGCAACTGTAAAGTTTTAGCATTTAATTTCTAAGTTAGATCGGGCCAGCTAAATCATTTATCGACAATTTTTTAATAACTTGCATTGAATGCTTTGTTACCAGGAAAAGCATCCTATTTTCCTTCTTGCTTACGAGGCTTTTCCTCTGGAGATAAAGTTTTGAGCTTGTTTCTCAGCTTAATACTCAAAACTTAATTTTTTCTCATTTTTTGCCTGCGCCGTCAGGTGCGATCGCGCTGATTCTCGCCCGGACTCACAAAATGCCCAGAGGAGCGATCGACAATTCCCGTTAGTAGAAGTTCTCGCGATCCTTACTATGCTTAGCCTCATTACCACAAAAATATATTTATTTTTGTATTTCAGGCTACACATGAGTGAATAATCAAAAAATATCTACATTTGTTAAGTTTTACCAATGTGCGATCGACAAGGCATTTAGGGCTTATTGACATTAAATTTGGATTAAGACTGAGGGATGAATTCATGAAACCTTTACACAGCAAGCTTTTTGAGGAAATACTTAGCATAAGTAAAACAGGGGGGCAAAACCAAGGGTTACTTATTGAAAGCAGGTACTTAGAACATATACTTATCATTCAAATTTAATATTTGTTTTATAATTTCACGTAGAGTGCGGTAAGCTTAATAATTAATCAGGGTTAGATGTGCTACTCACCAAAACTGAGTCAACACTTATTGAGCTGACAAAGATATTGAGTTGATAAAAGGTTTTAAATGAATCAGAGAGGACAGTCCTGCCGGCTCTTGCCATTCGATTGTCCTCGGATCGCCTTTACCAACGGGCGCTCAAAAGAATTTACCGATCGCGCGCGATCGGTGAACCCAAAAAAGCGCTTAGATAAACTTCAGTGATGTCGTTACAGAAGATTATGAATTTTAGTGAGGAAAGACTATGACAAAATTTTCAGAGCAATTCTCCAGGCGTAAATTTATCGTCACAGCAGGCGCATCTGCCGTGAGTTCGGTATTGCTTAAAGGCTGTCTGGGCAATCCTCCCGAACCGGGTGCTAGTGCAGGCGCTGGTGCTACTGCTGGTGGCGGGGCAGTGCCAGCAGCCACCTCAGCAGTTGCTGTGGCAAACGAAAAAAGAGTAGAAGGAATTGAAACCACTAAAATCACATTGGGATACATCCCGATCGTCGAATCAGCACCATTAATCATTGCCCAAGAAAAAGGATTCTTTGCCAAATACGGCATGACAGAAGTCAAAGTTGCTAAACAAGCCAACTGGGGTTCTGCCAGAGACAACGTAGAAATCGGCTCAGCCGGTGGCGGTATTGACGGTGGCCAATGGCAAATGCCCATGCCTTATCTAATTAGTAAAGGCCTGATTACCAAAAACAGCACCCCAATCCCGATGTATGTTCTGGCCCAGTTGAACACTCAGGGAAATGGAATTGCGATCGCGGGCAAACACCAAGGCAAAGGCCTCGGACTTAAACTAGAGCAAGCTGCCCAAGATTACATTAAAGGCCTAAAGGCAGCAGGTACTCCCTTCAAAGCAGCCTACACCTTCCCGAAAGCCAACCAAGACCTGTGGATTCGCTACTGGTTAGCTGCTAACGGCATCGATCCCGACGCAGATGTCGAGTTGCTGACAGTACCGGCCGCCCAAACCGTCGCCAACATGAAAACCGGAAGTATGGACGGTTTCAGCACAGGCGACCCCTGGCCGCTGCGAATCGTCAGTGAAAAAATTGGCTTCATGTCAGCCCTGACTGCCGAAATGTGGAAAGCTCATCCAGAGGAGTATCTAGCGATTCGCGGCGACTGGGTAGACAAACATCCGAAAGCCACCGCAGCCTTGCTAGCAGGACTAATGGAAGCACAGCAGTGGTGTGACAAGCCGGAAAATCGACCCGAATTAGTCTCCATCGTTTCTGGCAAAGGCTTCTTTGATGTATCTCCTCTAGTTTTGGCACCACCCTATGAAGGCAAATATGTCATGGGCGACGGCAAACCAGACATCAACGACTTCAAGATGGGCCCGCTATATTGGAAAGACGATCTCGGTAGCGTTTCTTATCCCTACGCAAGTCACGATTTGTGGTTCTTAACCGAAAGCATTCGTTGGGGTTTCTTGCCAACAAAAACCTTGGCAGAAAAGAAAGAACTTGTCGGTAAAGTCAACCGTGGCGATTTGTGGATAGCAGCAGCCAAATTAGCAGGAGTTCCTGAAGCTGACATTCCCAAAAGTCCATCTCGCGGCATTGAGAAGTTCTTTGATGGCAAAGAATTTAACCCAGAAAAGCCAGAAGACTATCTCAAGAGTTTGGCAATTAAAAAAGTGTGATTAAACAGTTGACAGTTGACCCTTCGACGGAGTTTATCCTGAGCGTAGCCGAAGGGCTCAGGGCGACGCAGTTGACAGTTGACAGCGAGATTGTGTAATCGTTGACAGTTGACAGCAAGATTGTGTAACCGTTGACAGTTAATAGTGTGATGGGGTTCTAACTTCCCATAATTTAGTCTCGAAAAATTAGCTACGAACAAAACAGCGCAGAAATATAGGAGATTAGCAGCATGGCTGTGAGTACAAGTCGGAAAGGCGGAGTCGATGTCCAAGGAGCATTTGGTGAGTTTTGGAAGAAAAATTCCCAGAATATCTTGCCGCCAATTTTAGGATTACTTGGATTTCTGTTTATTTGGCAATTCCTGTCAGGTTCTGGAATTATCAAATTGCCCCCTCCCACAAGCGTTTGGACTGATGAACGGACTCGGATTTTGTTGATGTATCCTTTCATGAATTCCAAAACCTATGGAATTGGACTATTTTGGCAAACTTTAGCTAGTTTGGAACGAGTGGCAAAAGGTTACACTATGGCTGCTGCTGTGGGAATTAGCCTGGGGGTTGTCGTAGGTACAAATCCTTACTTGAATAAGGCTTTAGACCCTATTTTCCAATTTTTGCGGATGGTAGCGCCTTTGGCTTGGGTGCCGATCGCCCTAGCTGCATTGCAACAAAACGAACCTGCTGCTTTGTTCGTGATTTTTATCACTTCAGTTTGGCCGATTTTAATCAACACCGCTGAAGGTGTGCGCCAAATTCCTGACGACTATAACAACGTTGCGAAAGTGCTGCAACTTTCTCGGAAGGAGTATTACATCAATATCTTGTTTCCGTCAGCACTTCCTTATATCTTCACAGGATTGAGAATTGCGATCGGTTTGGCTTGGCTGGCGATTATTGCTGCGGAAATTGTGATGTCGGGGATTACTGGTATTGGCTTCTTTATTTGGAATGCTTACCAACAAAACTACATCAGCGAAATTCTATTAGCGGTGTTCTACATCGGCGCGGTTGGTTTGATGCTCGATCGCATGATGGCTTGGTTACAGAATAAAATTGCTCCTAGTCAAGGAAAGTAGTTGAAAGTTACTCGTTACCAGGCAGAGCCTGGTAACGCAGATGCTTTGGCTCTGCCTCTCATTTTCCGGTTAGAGGATCGAGGCAGAGCAAGAGTGACATCGGTTCCCAGGCGGATCCTAGGAACCAGTTAAAGTCAACAGACAATAGTAAAGTAATAAACCTACAAAAAAGGCAAGAAAACCATGTCAGTTTTGATTGCAGTAGAACAGGTCGGAAAGGCATTTAATCTATCAGATGGCGGCACATATGTTGCCCTCAAGGGAATCGACCTAGAGATTAAAAAAGGAGAATTTGTCTCATTAATTGGACACTCGGGCTGTGGCAAATCTACACTGCTGAATATGGTCGCAGGTTTGGATTTGCCTACAGAAGGATTGGTGACGATCGAAGGACAAAGAATCACCCAACCAGGCCCCGATCGCATGGTAGTGTTCCAAAACTATTCGCTGCTACCTTGGCGGACGGTGAGGGAAAATATTACTCTAGCCGTAGACTCGGTGATGCAAGGCTTGCCAAAAGCCGATCGCCTGGATATCATCCAAAAACACATCGACATGGTAGGGTTGGGGCCCCACTCGGAGAAACAACCTGCATTGCTATCAGGCGGACAAAAACAGCGCGTGGCGATCGCCCGCGCCCTCGCCCTGCGTCCCAAACTGTTACTCTTAGACGAACCCTTCGGCGCTCTAGACGCATTGACTCGCGGCAACTTGCAAGAGAAGCTGATGGAAATTTGCCAAGAGTACGAAATCAGCGCCCTGATGGTAACTCACGACGTGGACGAAGCAGTGCTGCTGAGCGATCGCATCGTCATGCTCACCAACGGCCCAGAATCCAAGATTGGCGGGATTCTCGAAGTAGACATCCCCCGCCCCCGCAAGCGCATGGAAGTGGTCACGCACCCCAGTTACTACGCTCTACGCAGCGAAATGATTTACTTCCTCAACCAGCAGAAACGGGTCAAAAAACTGCGGGCAAGGAAAGTACCTGCGATCGCCCGCCACGGCCTGGAAAAAGTCAACCTAGAACTCGGCTTCATTCCCTTAGCAGCCTGCGCTCCCCTGGCGATCGCCAAAGAAAAAGGCTTATTTACCAAACACGGTCTCGATGAAGTCCACCTCGTCCGCGAAACAAGCTGGCGCGGTATCGTAGATGGCATTGCCGCTGGTTACTTAGATGCAGCCCAAATGCCTTCTGGAATGGCAATGTGGTTGAGCTTAGGAGGCCACCAAGAGAAGCCAATACCAACCGTTACAGCCCTCACCATGAGCCGCAACGGTAACGGAATTACCCTCGCGAGGCGCTTCTACGACCAAGGAATCTACAATCTGGCAGATTTCAAAGAAATGCTGCGTAGAACCCCCGCTCAAACTCACCGCTTGGGCATCGTTCACCCTTCTTCCATGCACAACCTGCTGCTACGCTACTGGCTGGCTTCCGGCGGCATTGACCCCGATCACGATATAGTGCTCAAAAATCTCCCTCCAGCTCAGATGATTGTTGACTTGCAGGGCGGCACCATTGACGGTTTCTGTGTGGGCGAACCTTGGAACTTGCGGGCCTCGATGGAAGGAGTCGGCTTTACAGTAGCTACAGATTTGGAACTGTGGCCCGGACACCCCGCCAAAATTTTGGGAGTGCGAGAAGACTGGGCAAATGCTTATCCCAACACTCACATTGCTCTAATCAAAGCTTTGCTGGAAGCTTCTGAATACTGCGCCGATCCAAATCACGCCGAAGAGGTTTCGGAAATTGTTGCGGGACGGGAATATGTCGCTACTGATAAAAGTTACATCCAACTCGGCGATCCTAATTCTTCTGCTTGCAGCCTCGATACTCCCATGCGGGAATACGCTCACCACTTGTTCTACGGAGACGGAGTGAACCATCCGAGTCGTACTGAACAGTTGTGGCACATGGTGCAGATGGCACGTTGGGGCGATACTGTGTTCCCACGCAACTGGGTGGAAATTTTGGAACGTGTCGTGCGGGTTGGCCCATTCAGCACGGCGGCGCGAGAGTTGGGAATGTCTGATATTACTCATACTCGTGGCTCTCTTCGCTTGTTTGATGGCACCGTGTTTAGTCCTGACGATCCGATCGGATACCTCAACAATCTGGCAATTAAACGTGATTTCACGATGGCCCAAGTCATCCTCGATTCCGATCGCAGAGCTGCTTAGAGTTGTTTTTAGTTCGATGAAAGTAGGGTAATTGCTAATAGTTAGTTGGTAATTCCCTATTCCTTCTTCCTGAATTTCCCCCCTTGGGGGGGCAGGGGGGGTTGACTTTTTCCTTCTTCCTTCTTTCTTCGCCAATCACCCACTAACAAGTTCCAAACCCATGATTAACACCACTAAAAAGCAGACTGATACCAAAAAGTTAAACAAGAAAGGGAACGATCGCCGCCAACCTTTTTTGGTAATAGACAGTGTTTACAAATCATACCCAAACGGTTACAAAGCTTTAGACAACGTTAACTTGACTGTAGCTGAAGGAGAGTTTATTACCCTGATCGGACACTCCGGTTGTGGCAAGTCAACACTGTTAAATATGGTGTCTGGTTTTAACACTCCCAGTGAAGGTACCGTGACGATTAACGGGGAGAGAATTACCAAACCGGGCCCCGATCGCATGGTGGTGTTTCAGGGTTATGCTTTGTTGCCTTGGCGCACGGTGTTTGAAAATGTTTATATAGCTGTTAATGCTGTATTTCCTGAGAAGTCGAAGGTCGAAAAAAATGCGATCGTCAACGATCATTTGGCGATGGTGGGACTGACTGAAGCTGCTGATAAAAGACCCCCGCAAATTTCTGGTGGGATGAAGCAGCGGGTTTCGATCGCCCGCGCCTTGGCAATTCGCCCAAAAGTGCTGATTTTAGACGAACCTTTTGGAGCACTCGATGCAATTACCAAGGAAGAATTGCAGGAAGAGTTGCTGAAAATCTGGACCGATCACCGCTGTACGGTGTTGATGATTACTCACGATATCGATGAAGCGCTGTTTTTAGCCGATCGACTGGTGATGATGACTAACGGCCCGTCAGCTACAATTGGCGAAGTTCTGGAGATTCCGTTTCCTCGTCCGCGCGATCGGGTTCAAATGATGGAAGATCCCGAGTATTACAACTTGCGGAACTACGCCCTAGACTTCCTGTTCCACCGCTTTGCTCACGATGAAGATGCTTAATCGGTTGGGAAATGAAAGTTAAAAATGGGGAATACTGGAAAATTGAAGCTCCAGTTTTCCCCATTTTCAGGAGAATATCGCTGCGGGCGAAATTTTCCTGATGAACATGGGTAAACTGAAGCTTAATTGTTGGGGATAAGTTTTTCCAGAAGATTCGGATCTTTTTCTCAACTTTTACGTCAATCGGCTAAGAGACCCGATTGCCTAGCTGTCGGTAAGCTGGCATGAATTTAGCTCACCTTTGATTGAAGGTGGGCTTCTTTCTTATGTTATTAACAGTTTTTACTAAAGTGATGGGTTGTGCATTCCACCATTTGAACTGGCACATAGGGAATGTTTATTAGTGTTTTATGGATTAGCGTTTTTCTCAAGATCGCGATTTTCAGGTATGGAAACGGCATTGCCGTGTCCGGCGCGCGGGTAAAAAAACAGCAATGCCGTGTCCAGCTTTGGGAAATTAATATTAAATCAATTCATTTTCAGCCAATTAAATAAATCGGCTGCGGATAGTTGCCAATCTCCCAACACACCCAGCACAGGTAAAATATCTGTACCCGATTTAAACTCAGGCATTTGATTCGGCTGAAAAACTATTACTGATTTATCGCTCGGATCGGCGAACCAACCCAATTTAGTGCCGTGCTGGATCGAAAAAAGTATGTTTTTAATCACCTGATTCGGAGATTGGTCTGGTGATAAAATTTCAATTATCCAATCCGGTGGAATTTTAAAGCGGTTGGCAATTTCTCCATCTTCATCAACGGGAATGCTAGACCATTCAAAAACAGCGATATCGGGAACGATCGATCGCCCCCCAAACGTACAGCGCAATTCTGGAAATGCACAGGCTAACTTTTGAGGTTCCCCAACCTCAGAAATTGTATCCAGCAATCGTTTTTGCAATCGGCTATGTTTTCCTTGTGGCATAGGTTTTTGATAAATTTGACCATCTGTGTACTCGCTGGCGGGTTTAGTTTCTGGCAACTGCAAAAACTCTGCCAGAGAAATCGTTGACTTTATTGCAACTACCATAGATCGTATCTCCTGAAATCATCCTAAAGAACAAATAATGTAAAGTTCCTGTGTTTCTGCTTTTTCGTTTTCAAGTTTGCACGCTAAACTCCTCTGGATCGATATCCCAATTTACCCAACGAATAGCCTCTTTAGCTGATTCTACTTCAGGAGGCACTCGCAAAGCGTGAATGTGTCCCGTACTCGGACAAGTCATTTTTAACAAATAAATCGGCTTTGAATTACCCTCATCATCAAAATCGTCATCAAAATCGATGCTTAATAGCGTATATTCTTGCCAACTATCTAATTCTACTGCTTGGAGTTGTTGGCAAATGCGATCGTACCCAATTCCCTGAATTAACGCTCGCCGAACTTCGGCATTTTTTTCCTCTAAAATCCATCGTGCTTCCCACTGATTCGAGTGTATTTGTCCGTATTTTTCCGGCAAGGTTACTCCGTGATATGAGTAGAGTTTGTAACCGTCGGCAAATTCGATCGCGCTTTCTCCTTCTGCGTGCAGCCGATCTTCACTGTCGAGGGATAGTTTTGAGGGGCGATCGCACACGCCGCAGACATCCTCAAATGCAAAAATCCACCCGCATTCAACTAAAAGCTGCTTCAAACATTCAAAAGCTTTTTGTGCATCGGGGTTGATAAAAATTTCAATTACAGACACACAAAAGTCAGCTATGTAGATGGTCTTCAACAGAGAATTCATAACAGAATTCCAAGTAAAGATCGACGTTGAATAGTTCAAATAGTCCGAAATATCTCGTCGCAATTCTTGTTCGAGTTGCCCCTCCCATCTAATTCCTGAAAGACTCACACAATTTTTCATGCAGTAAAACAGCCGACAGGCTGATGTTATTTGTCGATAAAAACACACAAATAAATCAGTTTTATTAGTTAGAAATTCCAAACTTTTCAATTGTGCTATGGCGGAGTTAGGACTCGCACAAAAAATAATTTCCGGGCAAGTCTTGCCGAGAATGGCGTAAGCAAATTCGATCGCTGCTGTGGCACGAGTGCGATCGACTCGCTCTGTAGAATTGACGGTAGCTCTCCACAGAGATTGCAGGGGTGTTGAGTCTGGAAGCTGATTTTTTTCCAGCTTCAAATAATTTAATTTGATCAGAGATTCCAGTGGTATTAAGTTTGATATTTGATTGTTGTCTAGATTCAAATAAGTCAAATTCCTCAGAGATTGCAGGGGTGTTAAGTCTAATATTTGATTGCTGTTCAGATTCAGATCCGTCAAATTGGTCAGAGATTGAAGGGGTGTTAAGTCTGATATTTGATTGTTTCCCAGCCCCAGATAAGTCAAATTGGTCAGAGATTGAAGGGGTGTTAAGTCTGATATTTGATTGTTGCTCAGGCCCAGATGAGTCAAATTCCTCACTGATTGCAGGGGTGTTAAGTCTGATATTTGATTTGTGTTGAGATACAGCTCTGTCAAATTGGTTAAAGATTGCAGGGGTGTTAAGTCTGATATTCGATTGTTGTTCAGATTCAAATGTATCAAATTGGTTAGAGATTGCAGGGGTGTTAAGTCTGATATTTGATGGTTGTCCAGATTCAGATAAGTCAAATTGGTCAGAGATTGCAGGGGTGTGAGGTCTGATATCCGATCGCTTACAAAACTCAGAGAAGTTATATTTGACAGGATTCGCTCAGCTTTATAACAGGCAGAAGTTCCTGCTCTTTTTAACAGCACTTCAACTGTATGTTTCGCTTCTTTTGAAAGACTATTTTTGTGAAAGCACCATTCGTCGGCAAAGCTACTGAAATTAATTGGTTGGTTTTCTTGTGGTTCTGACATACTAAATTTCAATTCAAATTGGTAAGTCTTAAGTAATTCATGTTTGCACGCTAAATTCGGCTGCTGCAATTCCCCAATTTACCCAAGGAATTCCTTCTAGTGCTGATTCTAAATCAGGAGGCACTCGCAAAGCATGAATAAATTCCGTACTCGGACAAGTCATTTTTAACAAAATTGTTTCCGCAGCTTGCGATCGATCTATCGGGCCTGTGGAAAGCGCGATCGCTCTCCACTTTTCCTGATAAACTGGAATCAGATCCTCTTGTGCTGGTATCAATTTTTTAAGCTTAGTCTGCGACATACCGCCAGCCTTGGGGCTTATATTCCCGCTGAATTCGCACCATCCAATTACCTTCGGGAATTGCGATCGCATGGTGTTCTTCATGACTCAGCAATGCTGTGGGCGAAAGCACTCGCAAATACAGCGTGCCGTCTTTTTCGTAAAGTTTAGCTTGTCCCTCAACAATGCGGTGAGAATGTCCGGTAACTTCACCTTCTGCGAGTGTGAGGTGAGGCTGTTTTTGTCCTTGAATTTGCTCTGTGGGAGTGAGAATTACGTCGCCTTGTCTAATCGGTTGCATAGTTTTTTTGTTAATTTTGTGTGGTGGTGTTGACAGGTCGATCGCACTTCCCGTCAATTTCATAATACAAACATACTACAAATACGTCAAGATCCTGGTTTGATAACTTTTGTATTAGGATTGGAAGTGCGATATTTTGTAAGGGCGAAGCATTCCGGCAGACAATTTATTAGTGATAACCAGAGATTTACTGCCGGAATGCTTCGCCCCTATGAATATATTTATAAAAATGAGATCCAAAGTTAACATAAAGATATGAATCTGCGCCAGCGAATCATTTTAATTGTTGTCTCTTATCTGTTGATTGTATATGCGATCGCCTATGTTGTAGTTTGCATAGACCCTTATTGGTACGATAACACAATACAAGAATACATCCCGTGGGAAGAACGCTGGAAATGGGCTTTATTCGTATGGTTTTTTTATATTTTTTGGGGTTCTCCTCTACTATTGGCTATAATTGCCTTGACAGTATATCTATCCAGGCGATCGCATTGACAGAACTCAGACAGGAAAATCGTTATATCTGCTATTGGTAGTGAGCACCCGACAAAGAAAATCGTCGTTTATTTGGTGGTTTTATGTTGATTTTGATCGGAATTGCGATCGGCATTATTCTTGCTGTTTCAGCGATGAAATATATCAACTTATATGGCTATCCCAGTTTACCTCAGCTTTTGCTGTTTACTGCGATCGCGATCGCCCTAATTTTATCTCTGTTATACATTGGATTTCTGCGGTGCGGAACGTTGGATGTATGCTATGGCGAAATTAGTTAATTATTTGGATGCTTCCCTAACTTTGGCTATCGTATTTTTGGTCTTTCTACTTGCAGTTATTGGAGTGGTAATGCTGTGGGCTGTAGTCGCGAATTAATCTGCTATGTTAATATGAATTATCGCAATACTCAACGGCGACAAACAAGAGGTTTACTCCATGTATCGCAATTATCCGATCGCCCTCATGGTAATAATAACGGGTTTGCCGATCGCCAGTTGTCGCACTCCGCGATCGCCGATACCAATCAGCACGACTACTGAGCAAAAATCACCGTCCCGATCCTATGCCGAATCAGACACAACCGAGAGAATTGCCATAATTCGCAAACTGGGAAAAGCAGCCGATAAAGGCGATCGCACAGCAATTAAAGAACTTGTCAACCTAGTACCGCAGTCCGATGGAGGGCCGTCCGAAGGTATCTATGGTATATTGTCAAGCGTAGCTATTAATTACCCTCAAGACTTGATTTCTGCACTCGATGAACTACCTACTGAGTCTCACAGCCAAGTATTAAAAACACTTGTTTTTACTATGCCTCCCAAATCTCGCGATATCTTTGAGAGTACATTAGAAAAAAATAGCGAAACACCTACTTCAAAGACTTGGAGAGAGATATCTCTTTCTAATCGTTCTTGATTGGTGCATCTCAATGAGTGGAAGGGCGAAGCATTTCCTTTCACTCATTGAGATGCAACCAAGACTACCGAGAAATTTAGCCGTTAAATTCAAACCATGCGTACTTTTTGGTCTGTTAAAAAGGTGGCGATCGGCTTGGCGGCCATCTGTACTGTCTCAATCCCGATCGCCCTTTGGAGCACCCTAGAATCTCGCTACAAAGTCCAAAATGCCCCGCCTGTATGGTCGCCAGACGGACAAACACTGCTTTTTTCTGCAACTCCGTTTTTGGGGAAAACAGAAATTTATCAGATAAAGGTCGATCGTACAAAACTCAAGCGCCTCACAAATCTGCCAAACAGAAGTTCCCATTCTCCAATCTTCTCGCCTGACGGACAAAAGATTTTTTTCTTAGCCGCCGACAATCAACCTCTACCAGATGCAAACCGCTATGTTATGAATTCCGATGGTTCCAATCCAACTTTTATCTCCGATGAAAATTGGAATAAACTGTCACCAGACGGTAAAAATTTCGTCAACCAGCGACCGGATGGCAAGAAAATAGCTTTTTTGTCCAAAGGAATTGTTGTGACGGATACAGACGGTTTAAACAAAACTTATCTATCAGGAAATGGAGAAGAATATAGCCCCAGTTGGTCGCCAAATCACCAGCAAATTCTCTATGCTAAAGGTCGAACAGGCAACTCCGATGACGGTTCTAATCCCACTTTTTGGGTGATGAATTCAGATACATCTGGTAAACCCCGAAAATTACCCAGCAGTCGGTGGGATTATCAAGCAACTTGGTCGCCAAATGGCAAGCAAGTTCTCTATCACAACTCGAATAAACAGAACAAAAACATCGTACAAAGCGTACAAAGTATTTGGGTGGTGAATGCGGATGGAACGAGTAAACCTCGAAAACTTGCAACTGGATATAATGCGGTTTGGTCGGCTGACGCGCAACAGATTGCCTTTATCTGTCGCGCAGGTAACAACGCAAATTCGATTTGTGCGATCGATGCAGATGGCTCAAATCTCAAAGTTTTAAAACAAGATACTTGGGTACAAAATGTAGTTTGGTCGCCCGACGGTAAAAAATTTGCTTTTGTAATTTTGGGAGGAGATAATCCTAGTTTGTATGTGATGAATGTTGATGGTTCGGGATTGCAGCAGTTAACATTAAATAAGAAATGATATAAACGGAGGATACGGCAGTGCCGTATCCCTACAATTGATTGCGGTAGGGAAACGGCACTGACGTGTCCTCTATTGCTTTTTATCTAAACCCCATAAATCCCGCGACGAAATTCTTTAAGTGCTTCAACCCTAGAAGCCATCAGCAGACAGCGAGACAATAAATTAATATCTAAATCTGGCAATATTTCGCTTTGGGCAATTTTTTCATAGCCGTGCGATCGCAAATGATACAAACCAAACAATCCATCTTCCCAAAACCAAACTTCCGGGACTCCCAAGGCTTGGTAGCGATTCAACTTGCTCTCGTTACCCCTAGTAAATACAACTTCGATCGAGATGTCTGCAATGTCTCCCGATGTTCTGCGAATCAAGTAAGATTGGTCTGCTTGTGCGGAGGCTTTTCCTTCTTTTTCTTGAGTAAAGCTTCCTGTAGGAGTAAACTCGATTTCTTTTTCGACAAAATACGTACCCAACAACAGGGCGATTACACCGCTGAAGACTTCATGATCTTGCGAAACTGCCAAAATTTCTACCTCACCTTTGAAATAAAACAGTCTAATGCCGGGAGAGTCCGAGAATCCCTGTTCGATTAGTTTGAATTGTTGCCAATCAATCCCGGACTGAATTAACCGTTGGTCTTTAGGTTTATCTAATGTTACTGTCATGGCACAACCTCCTTTAACTAATATATATTATCCTAAAAATGTGGCAACTGAAACCCGATCGCGCCCTGCTTTTTTGGCGCGGTAGAGAGACTCATCGGCGATCGCAATTAACGTCCCCGGCTGCGACATCGGCGCCGGAATGCAGCAAGCTACACCCAAACTCAGCGTCACGTATTCGCTGACAGCAGACTTAGCGTGAACTATCCGCAAACCCCGCACCTGTTGGACGATAATTTCAGCTACCGAAGCCGCACCTTGAATATCCGTATTTGGCAAAACTACTGCAAATTCTTCTCCACCGTAACGCGCTACTAAATCGGCCGATCGCTTTACAGAACCGCTAAGAACCGCCGCCACTTGCCGCAAACATTCATCCCCCGCTTGGTGGCCGTAAGTATCGTTGTAAAGTTTGAAATAATCGATATCGCACATAATCAAAGAAAGCGGTGCTTCTTCCCTCGCCAAACGCCGCCATTCCGTATCCATATAGTCATTAAAAAAGCGGCGGTTTCTTACCTCAGTCAAACTGTCGTAAGTGGCCAAATACTGCAAGGCTAGATTGACTTTTTCTAACTGCTGTTTCTGCTGCTGCAACTGACGGTTGAGCACCGTCAACTGCTGTTCTGCTGCGTGGGTTCTGAGCAAATTTCTCACCCTCGCCAGCAGTTCCCTCTCGTCAAAAGGCTTGGAGATATAATCGTCAGCACCCGCATCCAAACTTTCGATCCGAGCTTCCATGCCCGATCGCGCTGTCAAAAAGATGACCGGAGTCGAACTCAATTCCGGTGTGTTCCGAATCTCCTTGAGCAAATCCAGCCCGTTTTGTCTGGGCATGATTTGGTCGCTCAATATCAAGTTTGGGTGCAAAGTTTTAGCTTTTTCTAAACCTTCAACCCCGTCCATTGCCACAGCGACTCGATAGTACGGAGTCAATAAAGTTTGGAGGTAAGCTAGCAAAAAATTGTTGTCTTCTACTACAAGCAACAGCGGTAATTCTCGGCTGTCTGCTGTTAATTGTTCGCCCTTATTTTTGTCGTCAAAACTGTTATAGTCCGGCAGCGCGACTTCGGGTGCGATCGCCCCGACATCTCCCGGGGCCCACTCTCCGAAGCCGAATTCAGTCAGTCCAGCCAATTGGGCGATCGCGCTCACCAACTGATTCGCGGACACCGGCTTCGACAAATGCCTCTGAAACCCCGCCTCCAGCGCCGAGGCGGAATCCTCCTCGCGGACGCCTCCGGTCAGCGCCACCGCCGGCAGCAGTTCCCTTTGCTCGGACATTTCCATTGCTCTGACGCGACTGATCAAATCGCAGCCGTCTGTTTCCGGTATCGCCATATCGCTCACCAACACGTCGGGCCGCGACTGTTCCAACTCGGCCATCGCTTCGCCGGCGCTACCCACCGCTGTCACCTTGGCTCCAAAGGCTTCGAGGGCTGTTTTCAGAAATTCCCGGATCTCGGCGCTGCTTTCAACCACCAGCACTTGCTTTCCCGCTAGGGGTTTGGACACCAATCCGGGTCTGCTTTCCATTTGGGCGATCGCAGGAGCGCGATCGCTCGAATTGGTGCTGTGAGCCATCGGTAGCTGCACGCCAAACGTCGTCCCCTGCTCGATACCGGGACTGCTCGCCCAAACAGTTCCCCCGTGCAGTTCCACCAACTGCCGCACAATTGAGAGGCCCAGCCCGAGCCGGTGCTGTTCCTTGGAATTCCAGCTATCTGTGGGGCGGAAGTAGTCAAAGATGTGGGGCAGAAATTTGGGATCGATCCCGCAACCGCTGTCGCTGAACCGAATCAAGGTGCCTGACGGGGTAGGCTCGATCCGCACTTCTACTGAGCCTGATGTCGATTCTGGGGTGAATTTGATGGCGTTAGCAAGCAAGTTCCAGACTATTTGCTGCAAGCGTTCTGCATCTGCCAAAATGTAGCTGACGGCGGGGTCGAAATGTGTATCTATGCGGATGTTTTTGGCATCTGCCGCAGGACGGAGGGTGTCGATCGCCGATTCGATGACAGACGGGAGGTGAACTCGACCGACGTTCAGGTGGACTTTCCCCCGCAGAAGCTGCGAGAGGTCGAGGAGATTGTCTATTTGCTGGTTTTGCACTTTGGCGTTGCGCTCGATGATTTCCAAAGCGCGGCTGGTGGTGGCTTCGTTTAATTTGCGCGATCGAGCTAGCTGCACCCATCCCAAAATCGCGCTCAGGGGCGATCGCAGTTCGTGTCCGGCGATGCCCAAAAATTCGTCTTTCGCGCGGTTGGCGGAGGCTTGGGCTGCTTCAACGGCTTTGCGATCGGTGATGTCGAATCCGATCGCCAAATACTGAGAGAGTTTTCCCTTGCAGTCCAACAGCGGAACTACTGCGGAGTAAACCCAATAATCGATTCCATTCTTGGCTTGATGCTGAATTTCTCCTTGCCAAACTTCACCTTTAGCAACAGTTGACCGCAGATTTTTGATTAATTCCGAAGACTTATATTCCGAGTGGAGGATGCCGAAATGGCAGCCGATCAGTTCGGCGCGCGAATAGTTAGAGAGCGAGCAAACTTGATCGCTGACGTAGTTGATAATTCCTCGGGCGTTTGTCCTCACCGCCAGCGCCGATCGGTCGATCGCTCCTTTAAAATCTAAACATTCTTGCAGCGACGAATCTAGTTCTTTTGTCGTAGAAATTTGCGGCTGGCGATCGGGCCCGTTTGGTTGCTGGCGATCGGCCTGATCCTTGCTCCGCTGTTGGATTTCCATTGCTTCTATTTTCCCCTGATGGCTGACAGCTAATCTACTCGCATCCTGATTCATTATCACTGTTTTTTTCCCGCGCCAGCGAGTGTAATATTTTGTATATTTTCATTTTCCTGAAAACTCTGCCGTCTGCCGATCCACTAGGGAGTCACATCAAATTTTATTTACAGTTTGGCTAAACTTTGTCAATCTGAAGACATATTTTTTCAGAGAGAGCTCGATCGACTACAGATACAAACCTTCAAATTTTTTCTCATAATTACCATCCCGCATCTGGCACAAAATCTCCTCTTCCGCAGGCTTTCGAGCCTCCGACCCGAAAGCCTCATGTCCACATAAAAGATATATGTGCAGGGCTTGACAGTTCCCAAATAATTTGCGGGGAAAGGGCGAACAAAGTCCGTATCTTGCGATCGACAGCAACTTTTGTTAAATTATTTTCTTCTACATCTTGACACTGTACATCTTTTGTATTATATATGTAATATGCCCTCAAACGAGAGAGCAGAAAAACTGCATTAACGCACTCAACTATTAACAGTTTGAGGAAAACTTTCTGTGAATTTAGACGCTGTACGCGAGCAATTTGAACAAAGAGCATTTGATTATGACGGCTTAATTCCCCGCCTCATTCCGCGCTATCGCGAGCAACACGATTTAATATTGCAGTTAATTCCTTTTGAAACCAATGCTAACATAAAAGTTTTGGATTTAGGCGCGGGCACAGGCATACTGTCTGCCCTGATTTTCCAAACATTTCCTCAAGCAAATGTGGCAGCCTTTGACATGGCGGAAAATATGCTGAAAATTTGTCAAACTAACTTGTCCGCTTTCGGAAAACGCCTGACTTTGCAGCAAGGAAACTTCGCCGAAGATGATTTCGGCAGCGGTTATGATTTGGTAGTTTCAGGATTGGCAATCCACCATCTAGACAGCGGCGGAAAACAAACACTATTTAAGAAACTTTTCCACTCCATGAATCCAGGGGGAATCTTGCTCATTCGAGATATTGTGACAGGTGCTACTCCCAGGCTGACCGAGCAATACGAACAGTTGTGGCGACAGTACATGAAAGCCAGCGGAGAAGACGATGCAGCCTGGTTTCAAAACTATCTAAAAGAAGATATTCCCTCCTCTGTGGAAGAGCAGACAAAGTGGCTTGCAGAAGCTGGTTTTGCAGACACAGGATGTCACTGGCGCTATCTCAATTTTGCTATTTTTGGCGGAGTAAAAAGCTAATTAATTAATCCATCACATGAATAATTCACGAACGGTCAAAATCAGCAGATATCTCAGCCGATACCTGCGCCACGCGCCAGAACGCATCGGTATTAAACTCGCTCCCGGCGGCTGGGTTGCTGTTAGCGAGCTTCTAGCTGCTTGCCAAAAACATAACTTTGCAATTCAGCTTGCCGAACTAAAAGAAGTAGTTGCCGAAAATGACAAACAGCGCTTTTCATTCGACGAAACGGGGACTCTGATTCGCGCCAATCAAGGACACAGTGTAGAGATTGACTTGCAGTTAGAACCAGCCGTCCCCCCCGATATCTTGTATCACGGAACAGGTAGCGGTGCAGTGGAATCAATACTCAAGCAAGGAATTAGCAAAATGTCGCGGCATCACGTTCATTTGTCGGCGGATATCCAGACGGCGCGCCAAGTAGGTGGAAGACATGGCATCCCGGCCGTCTTTATTGTAGATGCCGCAGCAATGCAGCGCGACGACTATACATTTTACTGCTCGGAAAATAAAGTTTGGTTAGTAGATTTTGTGCCGCCAGATTATCTAAAAATAAGTTGATAAATTCCCGGTTTTTGTATAAATGTTGGGCGGGATATTTTAAAATAAGAGTAAGTAGGAGTTGCCAAAAATGAGTGCGGAAAATATGGGCGATCGCGAAAACAACTTTAATCAAAATAATTCTCAAAATCGAGGGCTGCTAGGCTCGGGCTGGCGACCTCTATATCGGGAATTTGACTGGCAACACTTCCTGCATCTAGCATCTACCGATCCCAAGGAATTAACTCAAAAAACCTTAGATGTAGCCAGCGATATTGCCGATGCGATGGGACGCCAACAATATAGTTGGTTGGCAAATATCTTAAATGTATTTTCGGAAACTACGCGCTACGAAATCGATGAATTTTGGGATTACATTACTCCGCAGCCAGTTTACCCGGATTACCGCTACAAAGACGTTTTAGTTACCGAAACGCCAGTGGTTCAAATGGTCAGCCGCAGTAGCATTCCCATCGACTACGTTCTCAACAAACTCCAAGAGATTACTATTTTCAAAGTTCTGGATTTGTTGGGAAAACCGGATGTGATTACCCAGTCTTTTATGGAACGGCATTTTTCTTATCCGCCGGAGCGATTTATTAGCTGGGAACGCTTGGAAATTTTGGGTACTGTTTATGCTTATTGGGCCGGATGCGGCTGTTGGCTGCAAATTGACAGCTACGACAGGGGAAGACGCTGCTACACTCTGATTTGCAAAGATATTGCGCCGCTCGTTAGCAAGGCAACTTACAATTTAGCGGTGATTCTGAGCGGGTACAAAAGCCGCGTCGGACAGGTTCACAGTCAGTTCCCAATTCGCACATTTTCTGCGGAAGTTCAAAGTTTTACGGATACAGTTCAGCAGGCAATTCTGGATCAAAATCAGTTGGCTGTTTTGGTTAGCGGCGAACCGGGTACGGGCAAAACTGCTTGGACGCAAGCGGTAGCAAAGGAAATTTTGGTGCCGCTTGGTTATGTGATTTTTATCTTAGATCATGATGCTGTGGAGAATTTTGTGCCGCCGAGTTATTTAGAGCGGATTTGCATCATTATCAATGAGGCTGATAATTTGGCTCAAGATCGATCGACCGCAGCGGCAAGCGGCACTAACAAAACTGAACATATTTTGAGTTTGCTGGATGGAACTTTGTATCAAAGCGTCATGGACGAACACGGTATTCAATTTCCGCAAAAACTCGTAGTTTTGATGACTTGCAACACGACTGAAAGATTAGATCCTGCAATGTTGCGGAAAGGCAGAGTGGACTTTATCAGTGAATTTACGCACAAATTTGTTTGAGCGAACTCTTAAAGTCTCAAGCAATCTGGGCGATGTTACTGGCTGCACGGCCGCGGGATACCGAACAATCGCCAGGAAATCTTCTGAATCTCCAAGCTTAAGGAAAATTTATTAAGTACCTATGGACACATTCCCTCAAAAATGATATCACTGATGGGTGACACCCTCTATGGGTGTCGCCTAAGCGAGCAAATCAGGGGAACAGCACTTTTGGTCTGAAACAGAATTTTTCAAATTAGACAGCTATGGAGGAAATCCCAAACCGTGCAAACTCGCGCCAGTTCAGCAACCAAGTCGGGGACTGGGAAGGTATGCCGACGGGACAACCCCGATCGCCCAACAACCCCAGAGGCAGCCGTGTCCGAGAGTAAAGACCGATTTCGGCGGTTGGTGGAGCGCTCCGCCGACAAAGCAGCAATGGTAGATTGTGAAATGCGTTATCTTGCGGTTTCTCGTCGCTGGGAAACAGATTGCGGGTTAGGTGGCCAGGAGGCGATCGGTCGCTCTCATTGGGAACTGTTCCCGAATCTCCCGGAATATTGGCAGGAAAATGCCCGGGCTTGTTTGGCTGGTGTTTTGGAATACAGCGAGTTTGTGGTTGGGCGATCGACCGCATCTGTAGCAGCAAAAATCGAAGAGGCTGTTAGCGGGTCGGTAAAATGGGTATTTCGGCCTTGGAAAAATAGCTGTGGTGCGATCGGCGGTTTGATCCTGTTTGCATCTGAGATAGCTGAGGATCTCGCTGAAACAAATTGCTACAATAAGTTTTCATCCGATGTTAACAACAAGCAGTTAAAAACAAGACCGCAATTAACTCAACTTGCCCTAGAAAATGCGGCTGATACAGTCTTTTTTACTACCTCCGACGGTCAAATTTGCTATGCGAACAAAGCCGCTTACCATCTTTTCGGCTACTCGGAATCGGAACTGCTAAACCTGACAGTTAGCGACATCGATTCCCAGTTGTCAGCATCGGATTGGCCAGAGCACTGGATTCAACTCAAGCAGCAAAGCAACCTCACTTTTGAAACCAGTTACAAAACCAAAAATGGCACCAGTTTTCCTGTCGAAGTCAAAGTCAATTATTTAGAATACGCCGGGTGCGAATACCGCTGCGCGATCGCCCGCGACATTTCGGCTCGCCAAGCAGCAGAATCAGCTCTTTTAGAGGCGAAAGAGCAGCTTCAAGCCGTCTTGGATGCTGTGCCCGGATTAGTTTCTTGGGTAAGTTCCGATTTGCGCTACTTGGGAGTAAACCGACATTTAGCTACTGCTTACCAAATGCCTGCCGAAGTATTTCTCGGTCAAAAAGTAGGTTTTTTAGAGACAAGTCCCAAATTTAACGATTTAGTATACGATTTTTTTGCTAGCCGTGAAAACAAGAAATACGAAGAAGTAACAGCAAGCATCAAAGGAGAGAATAAAACTTATTTAATTGTCGCTCAAAAATACCAAAAAAGTACAGCGGCGGTATTTGTAGGATTGGACATTACAGAAAGCAAACAGTCTATTGTGGCTTTGCAAGAATCGGAAGAACGCCTGCGCCAGCAAGCGACGAAATTAGAGCAGACGCTGTTAGTTTTGCAGCAAACTCAAACTCAACTGATTCAAACAGAAAAAATGTCTTCTCTGGGGCAGTTGGTAGCAGGAATAGCGCACGAAATCAACAATCCAGTTAGTTTTATTTCCGGCAATGTCAGCCACGCGACGGGCTACATCCAAGAACTGCTGCGCTCGATCGAGCTTTACCAAAAATATTATCCCGATCCCGTGCCGGAAATTAGAGATTGGATGGCAGAATTAGACTTAGAATTTATCAAAAAAGACTTGCCAAAGCTGCTAAACTCAATGAAAGTGGGTTCGGAAAGGATTCGGGATGTGGTGCGATCGCTCCGCTTGTTCTCGCGTACCGACGAGGCCGAAATGAAGCCCGCAGATATCCATGAAGGTTTGGACAGCACTTTGCTGATCTTGCAAAATCGCCTGCAAGCTAAGGGGGGACGCCCTGGAATTAATCTGATCAAGGAATACGGGAATTTGCCGCGAGTCCGCTGCTATGCGGGACAGTTAAATCAAGTGTTCATGCACTTGCTGACAAATGCGATCGACGCTTTGGAAGAAGGGGGGAGAAATCCGGAAAAGTATGGTACAATGCAAAATCATTCTTTCTTGTCTGCGGTCAGATCGAGGGCTGAAATATCCCATCCCGAGATTCGGATTCGGACGGAAGTTGTAGGGGAAAGCGAAGTGGCGATCGCAATTAGCGACAACGGCCCTGGCATGACTGAAGAAGTCCTCGGCTGCATCTTTGACCCTTTATTTACCACTAAATCCTCGGCCACGAGCACTGGTCTGGGTCTGGCAATATCCCAGCATTTAGTAGTAGAAAAGCACGGCGGTAAGTTGGACTGTGTTTCTCGTCCGGGACAGGGAACTGAGTTGATCGTTAAAATTGCGATCGGTGACGATTAATAACAGGTAAATAATATGGTAATCGAGTGGCTTAAATTTAAAGTACCTCAAGAAAAGTGGGAGGCATTTATTCAACGAGATGAGGAAGTTTGGACAGCGGGACTAAAAAGTTTACCCGGTTTTTTGGGCAAGGAAACTTGGGTAGATCCGGTGGAGAATGAGGTGGTGATGTTGATTCGTTGGGAAACTAGAGAGTTGTGGAAGTCGGTGCCACAAAGTGTAATCGATGAGTTAGATGCAAAAATGGGTGAGTTGCAAATGCCGATCGCCGAAAGTCGCGAATATCAAGTCCGCAAGTTTTTGCATTAGTATCGCACTCCGTACAATGATCGCAGTATTTGGTGTGAAGGGCGATTCCCTACGGGATAGCTACGCACGCGCGTACTCCGTACAATCATCGGAATGTTTGGTATTTGGTGTGAAGCGCGATCGCGAGTATAAACTTTTTGCCTCCTTCATCACCACACCCGCTGAATTTGATAAGCATCAAAAGCTTCATCACGACTAATCAAAACCAGCGAATGATTCATCGCCTGTGCTACCAAAATGCGATCGAACGGATCTCGGTGATGCAGAGGAAGACTTGTATAAATATTAGTGTCTTCAAATGTAATTGGTAGAATTTGAACGTTAATGTATTCCAATTCTTTCGGCAGGTCTTCAAACGATCGATTCAGTTGAAGCTTACCGACATTAATTTTAATGGAGATTTCCCACAGGCTGGCAATACTAAAATACAAACCTGTTTTAGTATCGATCGCTTCTTTTGCTTTACTACCGAGATTGGAATCGCCAAGCAAGTACCACAGAAAGGCATGAGTATCTAAAAGGCATTCCATGTTACATATATTCCTTTAAATCTTCCAGCGGTTCATCGAAATCATCAGACATAACAATTTGACCGGCCCAGCTACCATAACCATGAGACTGTTCGAGTTGTTCTGAAGATGATTCAGTTTTGGCGTGTTTCTCCAGTAAATATTTTGCATAATGCAATATCTCTTGTTTGAGAGATTCTGGCATCTTGAGGACAGTTTGAAAAATCTGTAGATCGATAGTCATGATTTTTCTGCAATTTTTACGCTGATCATGTTCACTTATTATACTGTAATTGCAGTGATGGTCATAGGGTGTGCTAAAGTTCTTGACTTATGGGCGATCGCATATTGCTTAAACAATTCATTTTTCCCTTGGGTAAACCTCAAAAGCCAACTCGTGACGAAAGAAACAGACATTAAACTCCGAGAAAAAGTTGAGGTGTCCAAGGATTACAGGTGCATCTGTCGAACGAGTCCAAGCAAATGCCAGCAAGAGGGGCGAAAACTGACCAACTGTACCCGAAATCACCAATCCCCGCGCCTCACTGTGAGCCAAATTCCCGCTCAATTGAATAGGAACGGTTTGCTGTTCCCATGTTGCCCCTAGTTGTAGACCAATGTGATAAGGCAAAACGTTGACACTTGCACCCGTATCCAACAATGCCATCACTTCTACGGAGTTGCTGCCGTTGGAAAGAGTAATTGGCAAATATGGCATGATACTCGATCGCCCAAGGCTATCAATTCGCTCTATAAATGGAAATCGCTGACTATTAAGCATGAGCTGATTCTTGGGTAGCAAGTAGAAGTTCTGATAATGCTTGAACTGATTCTCGATCGGCCTGTGGAGACCATACAACTGCACTCGTTGATGCTAGTTGATTCAGAAGTACATTTTCTGAATTAGTATCTTCAGCAGGCTCGAGGCTGCATCCTTGTTCCTTAGCAACTGCAAGTAGGAGAAAGTGAATGAGTCGCAGTTTATCTTGATGAGATAATTGATCGACGGTGGGTAAAAGCTCGCTAAGTGGCATATCGCTTGTTTAAGATTGCATACGTTTATTTTAGCCTTTAAACTCGCGTTTTAATGGCGATCGCTCTTTTTTACTCAAGCATCGATCTCCGTAGAATCATCGTACTGTTTGGTATTTGGTGTGAGGGGCGATCGCCCAATTCGTTCCTCTACACCTATAGCGAGTCGGTTGTCTGGATAGTGCTGAGTTATAATGATAACTATGGTAAGATTAAGAGACGAATCGTTAATGTGTGAAATGAGTGTGACCAAGTGATTCCAGAATTCGATGAAAACGGCAATCTACCACCGGGAGTTCATTTCTGTGAATGGGAGGAGTTTGAGGAGAGATTTGGCACGACTGTTAAAAGAGAGAACATGATACGGGGCTTGAAACTGGCAATGACC
The DNA here is from genome assembly GCA_031427135.1 of Cyanobacteria bacterium VAR_87_metabat_62. Taxonomy (GTDB): domain Bacteria; phylum Cyanobacteriota; class Cyanobacteriia; order Cyanobacteriales; family Microcoleaceae; genus Microcoleus. The sequence continues at coordinate 142,793 of JANPMV010000008.1, forward strand.
CAGTTAAAAGCAGCGGGTGCTAGAACTATCTATATTGATGGTAGTTTTGTTACCAGCAAAGAAACCCCAAATGATTTTGATGCTTGTTACGATCGGGAAACTGTAGATAGGGAGTATTTGAGAATGAATGCTCCTAGATTGTTCAATCATTCCGATCGAAATGCCCAAAAAGCTAAGTATAGAGGGGAGATTTTTCCATCCGACGAACCTGTCGGCAATTACGGCGACAATTCTTTTGAATTTTTTCAAAAGGATAGAATACACAGGAAGAAAGGAATTATAGCGATAGATTTAATGAGGTGGGAACCATGATTAAAGATGAACTAGAGTATGAAGTCAGCAAAGAATGGGTAGAAAAGTTCAACAAAACTATAGCAGCAATGGAGCGGGATGAAGAATCAAAAAGGAAGGACTTTCTCAAATGGGATGCAGGTAGAGGTTCTATCCAGTGCCATTTGGATCAATTGCATGAAGAAATAGCGGAATATGAAAGATTGATGGCGTGGGACAAGAGCAAGCCGATCGAAATTGTAGTTGAGAATTTCAATAAACTGTCGGATGCTTTAATTAAAGCTCGAATGGCAGCTAAAATGAGTGAGGAAGAACTAGCGGAAATTTTGGATATTGACCCAGAACGCATCAAGGAACACGAAAAAAAAAATTATCAAAGCGCGACTTTGACGGAAATAATTAATATTAGTTGTGCTTTGGGTTTGGAGTTTAAGACGGCTGTAATGCAGGTAGATTTTGAGGAAATAGAGTTTACCAAACAAACAGTAGCAGAACGGCGCAAACGAAAAAGGGAGAAGACAAGTAAAACAGCCTAAAGGTTTGGATAATTGGGTCAAGAAAACTGCTGAATATGTCTGGTTTGTTGGCTAGGAATTAAATAATGGCGATCGCTCTTTCATTTTAGGCGATCGGTCATCAGAAACAACAAAGGGCGATCCTCTTCGAGGGCTTCGCTAACGCAATTCGTACAACGATCGCAGTGTTTGGTATTGGGTGCGAAGGGCGATCGCCCAATCCATTCCTCTACACCTATAGCGAGTCGGTTGTCTGGATAATGGTGAGTTATAATGATAACTATGGTAAGATCAAAAGACGAATCGTTAATGTGTGGAATGAGTGTGAGCAAGTGATTCCAGAATTCGATGAAAACGGCAATCTACCACCAGGAGTTCATTTCTGTGAATGGGAGGAGTTTAACGAGAGATTTGGTACGAATTTTAAAAGAGAGAATATGATACGGGGCTTGAAACTGGCAATGACCCAGTTAAAAGCAGCAGGTTGTAGGACTGTTTATATTAATGGTAGTTTTGTTACCAGCAAACCAGATCCTAACGACTTTGATGCTTGTTACGATGGAGAAACTGTAGACATGGATAATCTGAGAGTTAATGCTCCTAGATTGTTCAATCATTATGACCGGAATGCCCAAAAAGCTAAGTATAGAGGGGAGATTTTCCCCTCAGACCAACCTGTAGGTAATACGGAGATAATTCTTTTGAATTTTTTCAAAAGGATAGAAATCAAAACAAGAAAGGAATCATAGCTATAGATATAATGAGGTGGGAACCATGATTAAAGATGAATTACAGTATGAAGTCAGTCAAGAATGGGTAGAAAAGTTTACAAAAACTATGGCCGCGATGGAGCGGGATGAAGAAGCAAAAACAAAGGACTTTCTCAAATGGGATGCAGGTAGAGGTGCGATACAATTCCATTTGGATCAGTTACATGAAGAAATCGCTGAATATGAAAGATTAATTAATTGTGACAAAAGCGAACCGATCGAAATTGTAGTCGAGAATTTGAATAAACTACCAGATGCTTTAATTAAAGCTCGAATCGCCGCCAAGATGAGCGAAAAAGAATTAGCTGAAATGCTGGGAATTGATGAACAGCGGATTAAAGAGCATGAGGCTAAAAGTTATCAAAGTGCTAGTTTTTTGGAACTACTTGAGATTAGCTTTGCTTTGGGTGTGGAGTTTAAAACGGCTGTGATGCAGGTGGATTTTGAGCAGATAGAGGAACTTAAAGAAAGTGCAAAAGAATGGCACGAACGAAGAATGAAAAAGGTAAGTAAAGTATCTTAAGTCTGTAAATGAGTTGCTCAGAAAAAGTGCTGAATATGTCGAGTTTGTTGGCTGTGAATTAGATAAGGGCGATCGCTCTTTCATTTTAGGCGATCGGTCATCAGAAACAAGAAAGGGCGATCGCCTTTTATGCGTGAAGGGCGATCGCACTCCGTACAATCATCACAGTGTTTGGTATTTGGTGCGATCGCCCTTCACACTCCGTACAATGATCGCAGTGTTTGGTATAATGTTACAACTGAATCTAAAACATAGACACAGATGATTAATCTGATTCAAGAGCGTGCGACTCAAGAGCAACTTGAAGAAATGTTAGAAATCCTTAACAGTTATATTAAACTAGCAGTGGATATCGAACGGGGAATTTTGACAGGTGGTGGAGAACTTCACGCTGATTGCGAAGCTGTGTTGCTCGAAAATGGGAGCAAGCAGGTAGATATTTGGGGAGCAGATTGGTATCCGCTGACACAAGAAGTAGGATATGAATCTCTAATCAATATCCGTCCCCGTCAGAACAATCGTTCGATGGAAATTCAAGATCCGATGATTCGAGAACAAGTTGCTCAGATCGTTCAACAGTTATTAGGAGGATTATGAGAGATTGGAATGCTTTAAAGGAACGCTATTTGCGAGACGAATTACCCATTCGTTTGGGAAATTTAGCATCGAACTTGGCACGAATTAAATCTCGCTGTCAAAATGCAGCAAATGGCGCAATAATTGAAAGTCTGCTGCAAGAAAGTAAGCTGTTTATTGAATGGACTGCTCAAGATACAGAGATAGAAATAGCTGCTGAGTTAGTTGAGTTGCAGATTCAGTTAGCTTGCTGGCAGTATTCTTGGGCTGGGATTTGGGAGGATGCGGAACAACGAATGAGAGTTGGAGAAGAGGGAAGGATTTGGTCAGAAAAAGTGCTGAATATGTCGGGTTTGTTGGCTGGGAATTAGATAAGTGCGATCGATCTTGATGCGCGACCGGTCATCAGAAACAACAAAGGGCGATCGCCTTTTATGCGTGAAGGGCGATCGCACCCAACTCACAACCGAGAACTTCGCACAAGCACTTCAACCAGACTGTGATGGAGCATAAAGTTAGATAGCACGTCTCAAATGAGCGATTATTCAGCCATCAAACTTATCATCTAACAACCTTTTTAGTTCTGCATTGATAGAAGATTTCTTAGATTCAAAACCTGCTTCTTGAATCTTCTCTCTGAGTCTTTCTAAGTATCTAAGCACATTAGTTCTACACATTTCAAGCTCTATAATATCAGAATATCCATTGATAGCTTCATTTATTTCACCGATCATAACTCCGAGATTTCGGCTGATTTCACCAACGACTTCAGCAGGTAGTTGTTGTTCTCTAATAACTATTCGTCTAAAAGCATTTAAACGTTGAAGTAAACGTTCATATATATCTTCATCTTTTAATGAAGACTCAAATATTGACCTAATAGGAGACCTACTCCGTAGAAATTCTCTTTCCAAATAAGGCCGCTCGAAACGCCTAGAGTTAGAAATTCTATCAGTTGGTGAATAGGGTTTAATATCAATACTAGATGTACATTTTAAAGCATTTCTGAAGGCTGGATGAACTGTAAAAACGCTGTCATTATCCTCAACCGTTCTTGGATCTTGATAGTAAAAAAATACTTCTCCAACTCGTTCTACCCCGATAAAGCCTATACCGTATAAAATGTTTAAAATACTATCTATACTTAATAGTTGTCTGTAATTGGGATAACGATCTTCCAGCGCTGAATTGATTCTTTTGTAGATATCCTCAAGGCGTATTCTTTGAAGAACATAGCTAGTGTTACTGAATATGATCAGCAAATCATTCAGAAATGGATAATTTACTCGATACTCACCAAGTAAATCATTGAGCTTCCAGCTTGAATACATATCAAGAGCTTGTCGTATGTGTTTCACTTGAACAGGATCAGAACCTTCTCTTCTTGCAGTGTCAACACAAAGATTACATAGTTGAATAATGTCTCGTGGTCGCATCAAAGTGTGAGCTACGATAAAATCAGACGTTTTGGTGTCCTCAATTTCTGAAGGAAGATATTGCGACCAAAAATCCTGAGTAGCCATATTTTCTTGCTTGGTCGATACCCTTGCTCTTTCCAAGATAATTTGTGGCAATGTTTCTGAGTTCCACAAAACAGGTACTTCATCTCCACGAAGTTTATCTTTATCAAAAAAGTGGAGTTGTTCATATATATCTGTTCTAAGAAACACAGCACATGATACATTGCTGTTCATTTGATTAATTTCTTTTGATGCCATAAGCAATCCTATGACCATTTCATTGGATGAAGGATTCCCGTCCCAAATCTCGTCAACTTTATCTACTAACAAAAAGAATTTATACTCCTTAAAATGCTCTAGTGGCTCTTTCAAATAACTCTCTAAAAACTCTAACTTTGAGTTAAAATCTAAGCCTTCATTTGGCGCTTGGTTGGTAGTTAACTGTAGTGATTGTCCAAATGCTTTGAAAGTTAATGCAGTCTGAATTCTATTTATTATCCTCCAAAAATTTTCTTGAAAATTCATGTCATCTACTTCTCGATTTTCAACAAGAAATTCTCTAATTTTATTTAACTGCGATGAGCAACCTTGCTCCTTCGACCAGTCTGAATCAGAAAACTGCTCTGATTTGGCTGACCAATCGGAATTACATTTATTTCTTGATGCCTCTAATAAAAATTTGCAAATATGAACCAAAAAAATATATCTCCAGATTAACTTTTTAGATTGTTGTTCGTTAATGCCAGCCATCTGAAAACGCTTAATTTCATCAGCAGAAATTGCATCAGGAGTAACGACACAAGCATATGTTTTGTCTTCTTGATTTAGCTCCTTTTTCAATATAAGACATAACGCGCTTTTTCCTGAACCTTTTCTACCAATTACTAATGACTTAGACCGTGACTTGATCTGGTCAAAAATGGCTGTTTTCAAAAAACTGCCTTGTAAAAGTCCACTGCTAGTAAAGTCGGTTTCAGCATCATCTTTTCCAAAGTACAAATTTCTGATTGTCATAGCATGGCTCCTTAAGTAGCAATAATTATTTTATCAACATCCGTAACTTTAAAGGCAAAATATAGAATCTCTTTGCGTGCCTGCAAATTTTTTATTTAAACGCAACAGCGACATAATACGCCATTACAGAGTATAAAACCGCAAGCATTTAGAGTTTAAGCTTACGCTTTAATAATTTTGCCATTATTTATCCATAAATCCGAGCTTTTTTTATCTAAAAAATGTCCTATTTTGCCGACAACTTTCTCCTGCTTTCACTCTATTTAAATCCACTTATGTACTAAAATATCTAAAAATATACTAAGATATCTAAAACTGTGCTAGAGTACACAAAACTTTCTCATCCTCTTGAGCCGATGAATCTCAAAGAAATGTTAAACTTCGCCGATCGCATAGTCTTCGAGAAAACGGGTCAACACCTTGATGATTTACAAGAGGCGGTACTGAAAGGGACTCTACAACATGAGACATACAAGCACGTAGCCAAAGACTTTGACTGTTCTGAAAGTCGTGTTAGGAATGTGGCTTCGGAATTATGGCAATTACTTTCAGAAGAGTTCGGAGAAAATGTCAATAAAACGAATTTTAGATCGGCAATTCATAGGTTACAAAACTCTAATGCTTTAAATTTTCCAAACAATGTGAGTAGTATTTTCAACATTTGTGGAGAAGGAAGACACCCGCTAAATACCCCAAACTCAAACCCACCAAATCAGGAAACATCTAACCCACAACAAACCAAAACTCTACATCAAGATTTAAGCGAAATGCCGGAATTGGGCAATTTCTTCGATCGCACCCACGAACTCCAAACCCTCACAACCTGGATTCTACAACAAAACTGTCGCCTCATCACCCTCACCGGTATCAGTGGCATCGGCAAAACATCCCTAGCAGTACAACTGGTACAACAAATCAAAAACGAGTTTGAGTACGCAGTTTGGTGCACCCTAGATGAATTCCCCACCATCGATAAATTTCAACCTAACCTAATACAGCTTTTTTCCTACTCAGAAAACCCAGATTCATCCCCAACCAACCAGAAACGCTTACCACTAATTAAATATTTACAAAACCATCGCTGTTTAATAGTCCTGGATGACGTTCACAACCTTTTTTGTAGCGGCGAATTCGCAGGAAAGTATAAACCAAAATATGAAGAATATCGCTCTTTATTCAAACAGATAGAAAAATTATCCCATCAAAGTTGCTTTCTGCTAATCGGTTGGGAACCACCCAAAGAAGTGCCTCAACTCACT
>JANPMV010000009.1:0-38702 GCA_031427135.1 Cyanobacteria bacterium VAR_87_metabat_62
CACTTTGTCGAACATCCACGCCATTGTTTGCTATGAATAGCGTAGCAAAATTCATGGCGGCTGCACTGGAGCAAGCGCGCATCGGCGCCCCCCCCAAGGGGGGAAAGTCGGAGAGGATTCTGGTTTGTTGGTGATAGCAGCGGGGAATCTGATTCATCGTGTTAGGGTTTTGATGTGCAGCAATTCGCTGGATTTTACGGGTGCGCCCTTGCATCAGTACGAAATCGCGGTGAAATTGGCGGCTGATGGTGTCATTGAGCCGATCGTACTTTGTGCGACAGACGGGCCCCTGCGTCAAGCTTACGAAGAGCACGGAATTGAAGTAATCGTGCGCGACAATCCTCTGGAACATATGTATCAGCGCGATGCTTACGATGAAGCTATCCGCAATTTCAGCAAGGAGATTGAAAGTTTAAAAGTTGATGCAATTTATGCCAATACTTTAGAAAACTTCTTTGTAGTTGATGCGGCACGACTAATCGGAATTCCTGCGGTTTGGAACGTCCATGAAAGCGAACCGTGGCAAACTTATTTTAATCGGTTTGGTTCCGAGATTGCGGCAAGAGCTTTGGAGTGTTTCCGCTTTCCTTACAAGGTAATCTTTGTGGCGGATGCAACGCGGGACAGGTATTTACCTCTCAACAGCCATCACAATTTTAGAGTGATTCATAACGGCTTAGATTTGAGTAAACTAGCAAATTTGGGTCATCCTGAATTGGCTAGAAAAAACTTAGGTATTGCAGATGAAGACGTGGTAATCTTGCTTCTGGGAACAGTCTGCGAACGCAAAGGGCAGCAAGATTTAGTTAAAGCACTTTCACTTTTGCCTGATAAATGGCACAATAAAATTAGGTGTTTCATTGTGGGCGATCGACCGAGTATTTACAGCAACAAATTAGCCGATATGGTGGCGGAATTGCCGGAAAATTTGCGGCAAAGAGTGACAGTAGTGCCGGAAACTGGGGAAGCCGGAAAATATTATAAAGCCGCGGATATTTTCGTTTGTACTTCTCGCGTCGAAAGTTTTCCGAGGGTGATTTTGGAGGCGATGGCCTGCGATTTGCCAATTATCACAACGCCAGTTTTTGGGATTAGAGAACAAGTGAGACCGGGAATTAACGGTTTGTTTTATACGCCCGATCGCCCGGATGAACTAATTGCAGCTTTGATTAGTTTATTGGAGAATAAATCAGTACGGGAAGAGTTAGCAGAAAATGCTAAATATGTGTTGGATTCACTAAATACTTTCGAGGAAATGACTCAAGCTTATGCAGATATTTTCTGCGAAGCCTATTTTAGCAGTCATTAATCATTTTACTATAACCAGGACACCGCGAGTGCCTTTGTCTCTACAATTAATCGGGGTAGGGAAACGGCACTGCCGTGTCCTCCATCTCATTCCGGCGTAGCCGGAATTGATATTACCGAGAATTGCGGAACATATTGGAAATCGAGCCATCAATACTATAAAATAATCAAAAATGAACGATAAAAAAATGACCGATCGCCCAAAAGTAGATTATGAAACGGCATGGGACAGTTACGCCCAACAGTGGCAAAAAACTAACTCCCAACTTGCCCATATTGGTGATGAATGGATCGGAAAAGCTGCGGGTGCGGCGAACTCCTTAGCCGAATACGAAGCGCTGATCGAACAGCAATTTATCGCACCGTACATCAAACCAGAACATCGGGTTTTAGAAATTGGGATCGGCGGCGGAAAAACTGGTTCGCTGTTGCTAAAATATTGCGATCGGCTAATCTGTGCCGACATTTCCAGTCAAATGCTGCAAGCAGCCCGATCGCGCTTGGGGAGCGATCGCGTTTCCTACGTCAAACTCGACGGGTTAACATTAGACGGCATCGCCCCAGCGACCGCCGATGTCTGCTTTTGCTACGATACAATGGTACACGTAGAGCCCGTAGACATATTCAACTACCTAACACGAATTCCAAAACTGCTGCGGGGCGATCGGCTTTGCGTCTTTCACCACGGCAATATTCTCAGCGAATTAGGTTGGCAAAAATTCGCCACCGAGTGGGATAAAAACTTATTAGGAACCAGAGATGGCACTGCATTTTCAATTATGACTGATACAATTATGGAAAAATTTCTCAACCATTTAAACTATGAAATCATCCTGAAAAACACATCTTCAGTACCACGAGATTGCGTCTGGATCTGCAAAGCCCCCAGCTTGTAGTAAAGACTTAAGTCCTTCTTCCATTCATCCGTTAAATCCCGATCGCTTATTCGTTGCCGAACTTCCTTTTTCCATCCGTTACATCCGTTACAAAATCCGCTGCCGAACCTTCTTCCTTCCACAATGAAAGCATTATTTCTCCATCCCAACTTCCCCGCCCAATATCGCCATATCATCACAGCTTTAGGCGAAAATCCCAAAAATCAAATTGTTTTCGGCACTAAAAACGAGCGCCCAGAATGGAACATTCCCGGCGTTCGCAAAGCAGCATTTACCCCCAGCCGCGAACCCAACCCGCAGACTCACCAATACGTCCGTCCTTTAGAAAGTGCAGTCATCTACGGACAAGCCGTATTTAGAATGGCCGAACAACTCAAAGCAGACGGTTTCGTACCCGATATTATCTGCGGACATTCCGGTTGGGGGCCGACACTTTTTGTCAAAGAAGCTTTTCCAAATACGCCACTTTTGTGTTACTTCGAGTGGTTCTATCACTCGATCGGCTCCGACGCAGATTTCGATCCAGCGGAACCTTTAACAGTAGATGATATGGCGAGAATTAGAGTCAAAAATGCGCCGATTCTGATCGATTTATACTCCTGCGATTGGGGTTTGTCGCCCACATACTGGCAACGATCGCAATTTCCCCCAGAATTACAGCAAAAATTGTCCGTGCTCCACGACGGCGTAGACACCGATTACTTCAAACCAGATCCGGGTGCTAAACTGGTTTTGCCGAACTTAGATTTATCCGGCGTTGATGAAATTGTCACCTACGTATCGCGGGGAATGGAACCTTACCGGGGCTTTCCAGAGTTCATAGAGTCGATCGCCTACGTACAAGAACGTCGCCCTAATTGTCACGTAGTAGTAGTTGGTTCAGACAGAGTTTGTTACGGCCGTTCTTTACCCAACGGCGAGTCTTACAAAGACTATATGCTGAAGAAAGTGCCACTAGATTTGTCGCGAATTCACTTTGTCGGGCCGCTACCTTACGGACTGTATTTAAAAGTAATTCAAGCATCGGACGTACACGTTTATCTAACCCGACCATTCGTGCTATCTTGGTCAATGATTGAATCTCTATCAACCGGATGTTTAGTAATCGGTTCCGACACCGGGCCAGTGAGAGAAGTAATTCGCGATGGAGAAAACGGTTTGCTAGTCGATTACTTCTCGCCGAAACAAGTAGCCGATCGCATTGATGAAGTTTTAGACCATCCTACCCGCATGGCAGAAGTTCGCGTCAAGGCTCGTCAAACAGCCCTAGAACGCTACAGTTTAGCCAAAATGTTGCCGCAGCAGTTACAGCTAATTGAGCAAGTTGCAAACCGTTCCATGCCGCCTACAGTTGGTATGCAGCCAGAACGGGAATTAGCCGCATCTTTTGGAGTCAGAATTTAGCACATTGATCAATTGTAGGGACACGGCACTGCCGTCTCCTCTATATTATTCCGGCTGCGCCGGAATGGATATTAATAATCAATTCCGGTTGCATCGGAATGACATAAACGGAGGAGACGGAGGAGACGGCAGTGCCGTGTCCCTACCGCGATCAATTGTAGGGACACGTGCCGTCTCCTCGCTTGTCATTCCGGCGCTCTACATAATCTTAGGAACCTTAAAAAACTCCCCATCGCGATCGGGAGCTCCAGCCAAAATACTTTCTCCGTTAGCAAAAGGCTGCAAATCATCCGATCGCATCACATTGCTAACATCGATCGCCCGCGTTGTCGGCTGAACCTTACTCGTATCCAGTTCGCTCAACTGCTCAAAATAATCCAAAATACCGTTGAGTTGACCTGTAAACTGTTCTTCTTCTTCCGGCGTTAATTCCAATCGGGCTAAATTTGCTACTTTCCGAACTTCTTCTCTGTCAATCATAAAAATTGGGAATTGGGAATTGGTTGGTTGTTGGTTGTTATTGGTTACTTGTTATTTGTTATTGGTTATTTGTTATACCAATTTTTTATGAGGTTGCATAGAATCCGATCCCCCCTAGCCCCCCTTAAGAAGGGGGGGACAAGATTCCGATCAAAGTCCCCCTTCTTAAGGGGGATTTAGGGGGATCGAGATATGTGCAACGACTCATTAAATTGGGATGACTTATTGGGTTTAATAACTAATAACTAACAACCAATAACCCACGACAGCATATTGTTACAAAACACTTGCCTTAAAAATACACATCAATTTGCGATCGGCCCGTCGTCTTCAGCCAATTTTGCACCTCAATGTAATTGTTCGGCGCCAAGCGAATAGCCTCCTTCCAATAATCAGCAGCTTTATCAAACAGCCCTTCCGCCCCTTCAACATTGCCAGCTTCCTTTTCCTTTTCGCCTTGATAGTGATAAATCACAGCAATATTATTCAGCGCTTGCGGCATTCTCGGATTGAGATCCAGGGCTTCGCTGTAATACTCCAAAGCTTTATCGTGTTCGCCGTTGCTAGTATGGATCAGGCCCATATTGTACAAGACATAACTGCGATCGTAAGGATCTTCCTCCAGCTTCAGCGCTTCATGATAATTGTCCAGCGCTTCAGCGTATTCGCCATCAGCTTGAGCCGACATACCATCCCGGTAATAAGCAAAAGCTTCCTTCGCCTGCTTTTTCGCCGGCATAATCTTCAGGATGATATCAGCCATTACCGTGAAACTTTTGTCAATAAAGTTATCGTTGCGTTGAGTTCTAGGCATAATGCAATTTTTTGGGTTAGCGACTAATCTGAAAAATTAGCCTGTAAAGTTTTCCTATTAAGAGTTTTACAACTGTTTGGGTTGAGAGTGGCGCCGAGGACACTAAAAAACCTTGCGAAACACAACTGCAAACCTGAAAACAGACGTTTGCGTGCCACACTCGCGCAAGTCCTATCTATTTTAAATAACTATTGCCAGACTTGCAAAAAAAAACCACATTTCTTTAACCTATTGGCAGCATCCTACGGGCGATCGACCAAAACACTAGCAATATTTGGCTCCCAAGTCAAGAGCAGCATCAAAAAAAATCCAAAACCACGACGGCAAAACGGGATCGAATTCCCGCAATATATAATAAAAATAACGGGTAATTTTCACAGAGAGAAACCTATGGCTCCGAATCCCACCATTATGCAAGCTGTCGAGCAACTTGGCTACCGCGTTACGGTTGGAGACGTGGCGGCAAAAGCTGGACTAGATGTCAATTTTGCCCAGCGAGAACTTTTAATCCTCGCCTCCGAAGCAGGCGGCAACCTGCAAGTAGCAGAATCCGGCGACATTGCCTACCTATTTCCCAAAAATTTTCGAGATGTTTTACGCAACAAATTCTTGCGCTTGCAGTTGCAAGAATGGTGGCAAAAAATCTGGCGAATCCTATTTTACCTGATTCGGATATCTTTTGGCGTAGTGCTGGTAGCTTCCATCCTCTTAATTTTTGTTGCGATCACTATTTTACTATCTAGCAGCAGCAGCGACAATAACGGAGGCGGAGGAGACGACAGGGGCGGCGGCTTTTGGTTTTTTCCCACTAACGACTTAATTTGGCTATTTTACTGGAATCACGAACCTTATTACCAACAGCGATCGCGATCGACGACTGGGCCAAAACCCGAGATGAGTTTTTTGGAAGCAGTTTTCTCATTTCTATTTGGAGACGGCAATCCCAATTACAATTTAGACGAGCGCAAATGGAGCAGTATTGCCGCCGCGATTCGCAACAACCGAGGTGCGATCGCCGCCGAACAAATTGCGCCCTATCTCGACAACCTCGGACAGGGATACGCGCGAGAATACGAAGAATATATGTTACCAGCCCTCGCCCGTTTTGACGGCCGTCCCGAAGTCAGTCCCGAAGGGCAAATCGTCTACCACTTCCCGCAATTGCAAACCACAGCCATCGAGAGAAATTCTGAACCAGTGGGAGCTTATTTGCGAGAAATGGTATGGCGTTTCAGCCACGCTAGTTCTGGACAAGTTATGCTCGCGGCAGGCTTGGGGGCCGTCAATCTGGTTGGTGCGTTAGTTTTGGGAAATTTATTAGCTAAAAGTGCGATCGCAGGTGGACTTATTGGTTTTGTCAGCAGTATCTATCCACTGTTGTTAATCTACGGCATCGGGTTTTTGACAATTCCTTTAATTCGCTACTTCTGGATTCAGTGGAAAAATAGCAAGATAGAATCCCGCAATCTAGAGCGACAGCAGCGAGCCATATTATTAAACCAACCAGATAATAACTTGCAGCAAAAATTGGCCTACGCCCAGGAATTTGCAGCAGAAAACGTTCTGACTGGAGAAGATTTAGCTTATACAACAGAAACCGAATTAAACGAACAAGAACTAGAACAGTCAGCGAAAATAGATGCCGAATGGCAAAAGCGGATTGGGCGATCGGATAATGTATAGCCCAAGCAATCAGATTTTTTCTTAGTCCACGGAGGTGGACTTTGTTTGTGTAGTCGCGGTTTCTAACCGCCGGAGATTAGAACTTTGTTTGTGTAGTCGCGGTTTCTAACCGCCGGAGATTAGAACCGCCGGAGATCAGAAATCCCGACTACAAATTATTTCTTTTGAATATCAGAATCTGGTGTTACTCTCGTTTTTTTAACAACTTTAGGGCGTTTAAAAATCAAACAATTTTGGTCGTACTTCGAGTCGTGACGCAGAGCCACAAGTTCCCATCCATCATCCCCCAACTCATTGACAAATAGATGCAGCGAGCCTTGTTTCCAATCTCGCTGTTCTTCACCATTTACATATAAACTAATCAGCTTATTTCCAAAAGGATACATATTCGCATCCACAAATAAATAATCCCACTTTTGCATAGCAATCCTTAATTTAGTTAGTAGTCAGTTGGCAGTTGGCAGTGGACAGTTGGCAGTTGGCAGTTGGTTAGTTATTAGTTATTAGTTATTAGTTATTACTTGTTATTGGTTATTTGTTATTTCTTACCAATGCCCAATGCCCAATGCCCAATGCCCAATGCCCAATGCCCCATGCCCCATTACCAACTATTGAACAGCAATTCTAGCCAAAGCAGTACCCCGGTAATAATGCAACAAAATCTGTTGGTAGCCGTATCCCTGCCGCGCCAAATTGTATGCCCCCCACTGACTCATGCCCACAGCGTGACCGAAACCTTTGCCAGCAACTTGAAAACCCGTAGGAGGCTGCCCGCTATTTCTCCCACTAAAAATCCCGCCGTACTGAGGAATCACAGTAAAGCGGGTACTCCTCAAATTTAGAGCCCGACGCAAATCTGCGCCACTCATCACCCTAGAACCGCCATCTCCGACTACTTTCATCGTCAAAACGCTGCCGTAAGCAGTAGCGCGTTCTGGCTTCATCGAGATCACATTCCCAACACCAGAAATCCTGTTGCTGATTTGAGCCCGGGAAAAATTTTCTTTCCACTGGTAAACCGGTGCCCCTTGGTCGAAGTCAGGAACCGCCCGCAGGTAAGGCAGGGGTTCCGTCCAAACATCCTCGACATTTTCAGTATGTCCGCCAGAGGCAGAGTGGAAAACAGCTAAAATAATTTGACCGTTGTATGTCAGAACTTGACCAGCGGTGGCATCCACGGCGGCATAAGTGCCAGAAGATTCTGTTTGCAGTCCTTTATAAACTTGCGAAGACTGAGTATCGTCCACATCGTAAAGGTCGGTTTCGCTTTTGAGGCGCTTGTGGAGAGCGTAGGAACGGGCGGCGACTGCTTGAGCTTTCAAAGCCTCTTGAGGCCAATTACCGCTCATTTCGGCGCCGAGAACGCTGTAGAGATACTGTTCGATATCGACGTAGTTGACGGCAGTCAAGGCTCCTTTTTCGGGAACTAGAAGCGTGCGTCCCCGATACCATCGATCGCCAATCCAAACATAACCGTTCCCAGTCGGCTCGATCCAAATTTGATTAGCCGCCCAGCGACCAATTGCCACTGTTCCCGATCGAAATTGAGCCGACTGAGAACTATTTGCGGGCAGTTCGCCCAAATTGCGCCCGCTACCGTCGCGGATTGCAGCCTTAGTAGAACTGCCAACTTTTACCTGACTTGTCCCGTCTTGTACCGCAACTCGCAAAATCAGCGCGGCCTGTGCTGGCGCTACCATCACCAGCCAAAACAACAGCCCCATCCAAAAGTAGCGTTTTTTTAATGTCGAAAGAACGGAAGCAAACAATAGTCCTGACTGCATCTGAAAATTTTCCTCCTGTGCTGTATGAGTTTAAGAATTTTTAAGGTCAAGGGAAGGGAAGAGAAAAAGGAAGGAGAACCGCAGAGAGAAAACGTTAGAATTGGCTTGGGCATCGACAGTGCTGGTCAAAAACGATTTTAGCTTTGTAGATGCTCCCAGGAACGACAATTTATCCCAGTTCCTGCCTGTGACTATTTCCAAGAAAGCCGATCGGGCATACTGTGGATATATTTAACATATTTTTTAACTTTAAATTGAGGTAATTTAACTCTTGCAGATTACATTTCTCGGAACCAGCTCCGGCGTACCCACGCGATCGCGCAACGTATCCAGCATCGCCCTCCGCTTGCCCCAGCGAGCCGAACTCTGGCTGTTTGACTGCGGCGAAGGAACCCAGCACCAATTCCTGCGTAGCGAGCTAAAAGTCAGCCAACTGAGCCGCATTTTCATCACCCACCTGCACGGCGACCACATTTTCGGTTTAATGGGTTTGCTGGCTAGCTGCGGTTTAGCGGGGAATGTCAAGCGGATCGATCTTTATGGGCCTCCGGGACTGGAAGAATATTTGCAAGCTGGTGTTCGCTATTCTCAAACTCATTTTTCTTATCCAGTAAAAGTGCACAAAAGTCACGAGGGGGTGATCTATGAAGATGACGAATATATTGTGAGTTGTGCTCCTTTAAAGCATCGAGTTACTGCTTTTGGTTATCGGATAACCGAGAAAGACCGTCCGGGACATTTTGATGTCGAAAAAGCGAAAGCTGTAGGGATTCCATCGGGGCCAGTTTACGGTGAGTTAAAACAAGGAAAGACAGTCAAGTTATCAGATGGGCGGGAGTTTAAAGGTAGTGATTTTTGCGGCCCGGATCAAGTCGGGCGGAAGTTTGTTTACTGTACTGACACGGTTTTTTGTGACAGCGCGGTGGAATTGGCGAAGGATGCGGATTTGTTGGTACACGAAGCGACTTTTGCTCATCAAGATGCTCAAATGGCCTTCGATAGATTGCATTCAACTTCCACAATGGCGGCTCAAGTTGCTTTGATGGCTGGGGCGAAACAATTGATTATGACGCATTTTAGCCCGCGTTATGCTCCGGGAAATGCGATCGTCCTGGATGATTTGCTCACAGAAGCCCAGGCAATTTTTCCGAATACGAAAATGGCCTATGACTTTTTGACTTACGAAGTACCCAGGCCTGTTGAAAAGCCCTAGAGGGCAACCGGGCGTGGGATTGCCCCTACAAACAAAAAGAATCAAACAGCCTGCACTTCCTAGGGGCCTTGCCTTGATTTGACTGACTTGACTGGTGACGTTATGAATTTTGGATGAAAAAATTCCGCTTAGACAAGGCAGAAGTAACCCTAGAACCGTCAAAAAACCTCGCTGTAAGTTTCCCTCTAAAAAGCCAATGCACAGAGGAACAGGAATAAAAATCCCACCCCTAACTTTTTCTATCCTTAATACGGCTTAACCCTAACCGAGAAATATTGACATGATTCCAGTGATTAAAAAAGCTTGGCTTTACACATTTTGCTTGTTTTTGCTAACTCTTGGTTGCACGATCATTAACTCCAGTAATAGAGAAGACACCCCCAACAACCAAACAAGTGCGCCTCGCGGTATCACAATATCCAACGCCGATCGCACAAACGAATTACGCGATCGGATCGAACAAATTTCTCAGGCTGCTCGAGGGCGTGTTGGGGTTACAGCCACAGTGCTAGAAACCGGAGAGTCAGTGACTCTGAATGGAAATCAGCAATTTCCGATGCAAAGCGTTTACAAGTTTCCGATTGCAATGGCTGTTCTGGCTCAAGTAGACCGAGGAAAACTGAAGCTAGACCAGAAAATTCGTGTTGAAGCCAGCGAAGTCCTCCAGGGTAGTCGGATTCTCGACGAGAAATCGCAGGGAATGGAATTCAGTCTGGCTGAAATATTGAAGTACATGGTTTCTGAAAGTGATAATACGGCTTCCGATCTGCTGTTAAAACAAGTTGGTGAACCAAGGATTGTCACGGAGTATTTGCGTGGTCTTGGCGTAAACGATATCGTTGTTGCTAACACGGAGAAGGAGCTAGCGCAAGACACAGCAGTGCAGTATCGTAACTATGCGACACCTGATGCTGCCGTTGTTTTGTTGCGCGTCTTTCATGAGGGAAAAGGGCTTTCAAAATCTAGTCAAGCTTTATTGCTGCAATTGATGACAGAGACAACTACAGGTCCAAAGCGCATTAAAGGACTGTTGCCTGATGGGACGGTTGTGGCGCACAAAACGGGTACTTCGTCTACTGTAAATGGAGTGACGGCTGCAACCAATGATGTAGGACTCGTGACGCTCCCCAATGGACGACATATGGCGATCGCAGTTTTTGTTTCAGATTCTGGGGCAAACAATGCGATACGCGAGGAAGTCATCGCAAAAGTGGCGAAGGCAGCATGGGACGAATGGAGCAAATAGTTGCTGGAGGCGAAGGTGTTAAGGGTCGATCGCTCGATATCTTAAATCTAGCCGCTGCTGGTGTGGCAACCGATGCACGCGCATTCATTCGAGTCAACGAGTGCCTGGAGACGAACGTACTGGAGATTTGGGAAGTGGATGCGATCGCCACCAAGATTCGGTCGATCGCCCCCAAAGACGCCTTCGACCGCTTAGCAGACCCAATGGTTGCTACAATCGGGAAAGGTAAGCGTTGTGGCTAACACTACAGCCCGTAACCCCGAAAGCTAATAGCTAAATTATTAAAAATCTGCCTCTCCTACCATGTTTAAAAATCTACTCGGCGACCCCAACGCACGCAAACTGAGAAAATTTCAGCCTTGGGTAGCTGATATCACAATCTTAGAAGAAGAAATTCACGCCCTCTCAGACGACGGGCTCAAAGCTAAAACGGCTGAGTTTCAAGAACGTCTGGCAAAAGCTAAATCTCTCAATGAAGAGAAAGAGATCCTAGACGAAATCTTGCCAGAAGCCTTTGCAGTGGTGCGGGAAGCCGGACAGCGAGTTTTGGGAATGCGCCACTTTGATGTCCAACTCCTCGGCGGCATCATCCTGCACAAAGGCCAAATTGCCGAAATGAAAACCGGTGAGGGCAAAACTCTCGTAGCCACGCTGCCGGCTTACCTCAACGCCCTCAACGGCAAAGGCGTACACATCATCACCGTCAACGATTATCTCGCCAGACGGGATGCCGAATGGATGGGGCAGGTGCACCGCTTCCTGGGATTGACTGTGGGACTGATTCAGCAGGGCATGGATCAGGTGGAACGCAAGAAAAATTATAACTGCGATATTACCTACGCCACTAACAGCGAAGTCGGCTTCGACTATTTGCGCGACAACATGGCTACTGTCATGGAAGATGTGGTGCAGCGTCCTTTTAATTTCTGCGTGATTGACGAAGTTGACTCGGTGCTGATTGATGAAGCCCGCACGCCTCTGATTATTTCCGGCCAAGTCGAACGCCCCAGCGAGAAGTACATCCGGGCGGCTGAAGTTGCGGCTTCCCTGATCAAGGAAAATGAAGAACATTATGAGGTTGACGAAAAGGCGCGGAATGTGCTGTTGACCGATGAAGGGTTTGGTGAAGCTGAGAATTTGTTGGGCGTTACCGATTTGTATGACCCGGCTGACCCTTGGGCGCATTACATTTTTAATGCGATTAAGGCGAAGGAATTGTTTATTAAGGATATTAACTACATCGTCAATCTCGATCGCGAAGTGGTGATTGTAGATGAGTTTACCGGGCGGGTGATGCCGGGACGGCGCTGGAGTGACGGTTTGCATCAGGCGATCGAAGCGAAAGAACACGCGGAAATTCAGCCGGAAACTCAGACGCTGGCGACTATTACTTATCAGAATTTCTTTTTGCTGTATCCGAAGCTGTCGGGGATGACTGGGACGGCGAAGACTGAGGAGACTGAGTTTCAGAAGATTTACAATCTGGAAGTGACGCTGATTCCGACAAACCGGATTCCTAGTCGTGGCGACTTGTCGGATATGGTTTACAAGGCAGAGGCCGGCAAGTGGAAGGCGATCGCCCAAGACTGTGCAGATATGCACGAAATCGGTCGGCCAGTGCTGGTGGGGACTACCAGCGTCGAAAAATCCGAGTTGCTCTCGCGACTGCTACAGGAACTGAAAATTCCCCACAATTTGCTGAATGCTAAACCGGAAAATGTGGAACGGGAATCGGAAATTATCGCTCAAGCTGGACGCAAAGGTGCTGTGACGATCGCCACGAACATGGCCGGACGCGGTACAGATATTATTCTGGGCGGTAATTCTGAGTACATGGGCCGTCTGAAGTTGCGCGAGTATCTGATGCCCCGGATCGTGCGGCCCGAGGATGAGGACGGGTTTACGCTGGTGCAAGCGCCCGGTATGGGCGGCCGCCCCGCAGCTCAAGGTTTTGGTCAAACTGCCAAAAAGGTCAAGTCTTGGAAAGCTTCGGCGCAGATTTTCCCGACGCAGCTATCGAAAACTGCTGAGCAAATGCTCAAGGCGTCGGTGGAATTGGCGGTGAAGGAGTACGGGGAGCGATCGCTCTCGGAATTGCAAGCCGATGATGTAGTGGCTGTAGCCTCGGAAAAAGCGCCCACAAAAGACGTGGTAATTCAAAAATTGCGGGAAGCTTACAATCTAACTCGCAGCGAATACGATGCTTTTACCAGCACCGAACACGATGAAGTTGTGCAGTTGGGAGGCTTGCACGTCATCGGTACCGAACGCCACGAATCGCGCCGGATCGACAATCAGTTGCGCGGCCGCGCTGGACGCCAAGGAGACCCCGGTTCTACGCGGTTTTTCTTGAGTTTGGAAGATAATTTACTGCGGATTTTTGGGGGCGAACGGGTTGCTGGTTTGATGAAGGCTTTTGGGGTTGAGGAAGATATGCCGATCGAATCTGGAATGCTAACTCGTTCCCTCGAAGGTGCTCAGAAAAAAGTCGAAACCTACTATTACGACATCCGCAAACAGGTATTTGAATACGACGAAGTGATGAACAATCAGCGTCGAGCCATCTATGCGGAACGCCGCCGAGTCTTGGAAGGTTTGGACTCGAAGGAACAGGTAATTAAGTATGCCGAACAAACGATGGACGACATTGTGGGAGCATACATCAATCCCGATTTGCCTTCGGAAGAATGGGAACTCGACAAACTTGTCAGCAAGGTGAAGGAATTTGTTTATCTGCTGGCTGATATGACACCGGATCAGCTTGAAGATTTGTCTGTTGAGGAAATTAAAACTTTCTTGCACGAACAAGTCCGCAATGCTTACGACATGAAGGAAGCGGAAGTTAATTCAATCCGAGCTGAATTGATGCGCGATGCGGAACGGTTCTTTATTTTGCAGCAAATTGATACTTTGTGGCGGGAACACTTGCAACAAATGGATGCTTTGCGTGAGTCTGTCGGATTGCGCGGTTACGGACAAAAAGATCCGTTAATCGAGTACAAAACTGAAGGTTACGAGCTGTTTTTGGACATGATGACGGATATTCGCCGGAATGTGGTTTATTCGCTGTTCCAATTCCAGCCGCAGCCGGCAATGCAAGTCTCGCCGGAGATGGTTTAAAGATAGTTGGCAGTTGACTGTTAACTGTTAACTGTTACCGGAAATCAGGACACGGCACTGCCGTGTCCCTACAATAAATCCCGGTAGGGACACGGCACTGCCGTGTCCTCTATATGATTACCAATGCAAACCGAATTAAGAAAAATAATTTTAAAAAATACAGAGATTCCCATTGAAGTATTGTATGACCTGGAACTATGCCAACTATTTTACGAATAGGCCCTTACCGACTTTACTTTTACAGCCATGAACCAAATGAACCACCTCATGTTCATATTGACAGAGACAAATCATCGGTTAAATTTTGGTTGGAGCCAGTCAGTTTAGGAAACAACCTCGGTTTTAGCGCTAAAGAACTTCGTAAAATACATTCGGTAGTACAAGAAAATCAACAAACGCTTTTGGAGGCTTGGTATGGGTATTTTGGCGATTCGAGCGGACGAGAGAGTTAAGCACATTCATTTTACAGAAGAAACCATTAGTGTTGATTTGATGGATGGACGAATCATTACCGTGCCTTTAATTTGGTATCCAAGATTGTTTAATGCAACGCCCGATCAAAGGGAAAAATGGGAAGTATGTGGAGGAGGCTATGGCATTCACTGGGAAGAAATTGATGAAGACCTCAGTACAGAAGGAATGCTGCGAGGTGCACCGGCTCCGAGACCTAAAATCACTCATTAATTGCGATCGCTACTTCACTTCTAAGCTTTGAGATTAAGCCCAATCTTCTTGGTCGCTTTTCTGTTTCCTGTAAACTTCTCCTTTGGCGTGAATTTTGCGGGTTTGTTCGTAAAGTGTTTCTTCGGTATGATTCCATTGTTGCAGGACTTTTTTTAAGTCTGCTTGGATGTCTCTAGCGCCGGGAAAGCCTCGGTAGCGAATTATTAATCTGGCTAATTCTGATAAATTGTGGTCGGTTGTTTCTCCGGCTAGTAAAGTATTGACTGTAGTGCGATCGCGCCGATATTGCGGATGCTGCTGATCTTGAGTTTTTTCTATTGAATCCATACTATTAACGCTATCAGTGTTATTTTTTTACTGAACTCCTTCTAACTCCGGCTGTAAATCTAAAGCTTTTTTCTGATAAAATAAACCTTCATTGATTCGCCCTTGCTGTTCCAAAACTTTGCCTAAATTCCAATAAGCTCCGGCTAAATTTGGTTGAATAGCGATCGCTTTTTGGTAGTAAGTTATGGCATCATCCAGCCGTCCTTGTTTGTAAAACATACTGCCTAAATTAACATAGGCTTCGACAAAGTTAGGATTAAATTCGATCGCCTTTGAGTAAGCCCGTATCGCCGCCTCAATCTTGCCTTGGGCTTGCAGGATATTGCCTAGGGTTTTGTAGGCGGGGGCAAAATCTGGTTGCTGGCGCAGGGTTTGGTAGCATCCGGCGATCGCCTCTACATATTTCTGTTGAGCATAATAAACTTCGGCAATCTTGTTAAGGGCGATCGCCTCCTCAAATTTACCAGGTTGTTGCAGTCGATCGCCCGTTTCTAAATGCTGCGAGGCTAACTCGGAATTTACAGTCATAGGTCAGAAGCAAGTTGGGCAACTAGCATCGGAATTAACATTACCCATAATCAGGATACGGCACTGCCGTGTCCCTACAATTATTAATCGGGGTAGGGACACGGCACTGCCGTGTCCTCTATCTCTGCCGTGTCCTCTATCTCTGAGCGCCTCACAAATCAAGGAGACAAACGCCACACCTTAATCGTGTCGTCAAAACTGCCGCTGATCAGGGTTTTGTCTTCAGGATTAAAAGCCAAATCCACCCAAGTCGAATGACCTTTGAGCGTGCCCGGTTCCCCGCCATCCATCCGCCACAGCTTGATAGTTCCGGTCAAATCGCCGCTGGCGAGAGTCTCGCCGTCGGGACTGAAAGCTACAGACTGAATTGGATCGTCATGACCCTTAAAAGTCACCTCGCCCGAGGGCTGCGGCCCGTGATTCGTCCTGATATCCCAAATTCTCACCGTATTGTCCCAACCGCCGCTGCCCAAAATTGTACCGTCCGGGCTGACGGCAAGAGCCGAAACAGCATCGACATGACCTGTGAGAGTCGCTTGGAATTCCCCAGTCTTCCAATTCCACATTTTGATAGTACCGTCGGCGTTACCGCTAAACAGAGTGTCTTTGTCAGGACTGAAAGCCACCGAATACACTTCGTCAGAAATCCCGCTGAGAGTTTCCAACTTGGCCCCGCCTTCGACTTGCCACAACTTTAAAGTTTTGTCCTTACCAACAGTTGCCAAGGCCTGGCCGTCGGGACTGAAAACCACCGAGAACACACCGTCTTGGTGTCCTTCCAAAGTCCGAATTAACTTGCCAGAATACAGATTCCACAATTTAATCGTACCGTCAGCGCCGCCGCTGGCGATCGTCCTGCCGTCGCGACTAACAGCCACCGACCACACGGGCCCCAAATGTCCGCCTAGAACCTTCAGGACTTTGCCGTGACGCTTGTGCAGCAGGCGAATTGTCCCGTCGTTGTTCCCGCTGACTATCACGCGGCCGTTGGGAGTGACTGCTACGGCCCAAACCGGGTTTTTGTCTTGCTCCGCCAGAATCCGCACTGCGGGCCCTGACTGCGATGCCTGACCGCTGAAATTCTGCATGGGGGGCGGATTGAACCGAATTTCGGGAATGCTAGACACAGGCTCGCTAGAAGTGAAAGCCGCTGTTCCTGGTGATGGCAAGCGAGAACTCAGCACCACCGACAGCAGCGCTACTGCCGCTCCTCCCCAAAGCCCCAAAGTCCACTTGGGCTTGCTGGCGATGACCTCGATCGGTGTCGGGCCGTATTTCATGTCTTTGAGAATTGCTTCGATCGATCCATACCGTTTTGATGGTTCTCGCTGCACCATTTTATCCAGGATGCGGCCGAGCCGCGCTGAAACCGGTACTTTCAAATAATGCCTCCAGGCCCAACTTTCGGCTTGGATATCAAACAAATCAAAGGGCGACATTCCCGTTAACAAGTGAATGCAAGTTACTCCCAAACTGTAGATGTCGCTGCTGGGGATAGCTTGGCCTTTGATTTGTTCCGGGGCCGCGTATTCGGCAGAACCAGTCACTGTTTCTGTTTTGTGCGGCCCGCTGTTGGCAGGAATTGCCGCGCCGAAATCGACTAAAACCAGCCCAGATTGCTCGTCCCAAGAATGCAGATACTCTTCTTTGATCGAACCTGCGGAAGTTTGAGGAGTTTTCCGGTGAATAATGTTGGACGGTTTGATATCTCGGTGAATTAGTTGACTGTCGTGAACCAGTTGCAAGACAGGCAATAATTCGCTCAGCAGATACCAAATGTGAATTTCTTTAAGGACACCTTTTTCGGAAAGCCGATCGGCTAAATTGCGACCGGGGATGTATTCTTGCACTAAATACTGGCAGCCTTCGACTTCAAAAGATGCCAGCAATTTCGGTATTTGCGGATGTTTGCCCAACTCGTCGAGGACTGAAGTCGAGCCGCGAAATGTCCGATTTAGCGGTGTGCTACCGTCGGCGACGGAGGAGATGCCGCAGAATTGTTGAATGACGCAGCGGGGCTTTGAAGGTTGGTCTTCATCGACTGCTAAAAAAGTGCTGCCGCCGAGACTTTGACCGAGGGTGTGAAAGACTCGGTAGCGTCCTTTGAGCAGTAAACTCGACTCGCAACTTTTGCAGGCTGTCGCGCGATCGAGATTTTGGGGATTCTGGCAGTGGGGATTGATACAGTAACTCATTTGTCTTGCCGCTGGTGACCCCCGTCCGACTTGCTGGCGTTGGTGGGGGAGGAAAGCGGGGCGGTGCGTGCCGCTTCCTGTGGACAAATTAAATAATTAGAATCTTTGCTTTATGATAATTGTTTCCCAGATTTTCGCCACAATTCCTGCGATCGATCGCCCGTAAATTATTGCTGACTTTCCTGCGAGCGAGGTTTAATAGGTCGATCGATCGATCGGCCCGATTCCCTGTTACCGAATTAAGCTATACTGTCATTGCCGATACTTTTTGCGATCGCAGCCAAGTAAAGCAATCGCGAAGCATTGGCTAAAATCCACGATTCTCTGTTCTAGCCTTGTCAATCTAAAATCTCAAATCTAGCAACAGAAAGATAGAAAATTAGGCAAAATCGCCAAACGAACTACTAATATCGTTTCCGGTAGCATCGAAATTATAAATTCGAGTCACGTTACCAAATATAAGCGCAATTTGGCGTTGCTGATTTGGAGTATGATTTGCCTCCGAAATTTAGTAGGGGCAATTCATGAATTGCTATAGCGAGTGAATCATACCTAAATTCAGCAACGCCCGCAATTTTCTGTTCTTCGACTCCCAGTCAACAATCATTCTTTTAACTATTACTTATGCCATTAATTCGCGTCCCCAAATCTTGGGAAATCCTCGATCCGCAAATTACGTCAGAAGCAGCTTTTGTCAACCGTCGCCGCTTCATGACAAATTTAATTGGCGCTGGCGTGACTGCTTCGCTGCTACCGCTGACCGGCTGCAAAAGCAATGCTGGCTCAAAAACTGGCTTGGATCGCAGCTCAACCGAAGCATATTCGGGATTGACCCGAAATCCTGACTTTGCCAAAGTCGATCGGGCAATTACCGACGAAGCCTTAGCTACAAAATATAACAATTTCTACGAATACGGTGGCACAAAATCTATTTGGGAAGCCGCTCAAGCTTTACCAACCGAAAACTGGAAAGTAGAAGTAGGAGGTTTAGTCAAAAATCCCCGCACCTACGATATTGACGACCTCACCAAAAAATTTCCCATCGAAGAACGAGTTTATCGATTTCGCTGCGTAGAAGCCTGGGCGATGGTAGTTCCTTGGGTCGGATTTCCCATGAAATTACTGATGGCTGATGTTGAACCAAAATCAAACGCTAAATTCGTTCGCTTTACCTCATTTTACGACTCCAAAATCACTCCCGGCCCCGGTTTGATGTCGCAATTTTACCCTTGGCCTTATACCGAAGGTATGCGGATCGAGGAAATGGCCAATGATTTAGCATTTTTTGCTACAGGTTTGTACGGCCGCAAGCTACCAAAACAAAATGGTGCGCCCCTGCGGCAAGTGATTCCTTGGAAATACGGTTTTAAGGGCGCAAAGTCGATCGTCAAAATTGAATTTGTTGAAAAACAGCCCGCCACTTTTTGGAATACAATCGGCGCCAACGAATACGCTTTTGAAGCAAATGTCGAACCCGACAAACCGCACCCCCGATGGTCGCAAGCCAGCGAACGGGTAGTCGGCCCTGGTAACAATTGGTCGTGGGAAACTCGCCCGACTTTGCCTTATAACGGTTACGGCGAATATGTTGCGAGTTTGTACAGTTGATTGAAGGAAAATCCCTCGTTTCCCTCGTTTCTAGGCTCTGCCTAGGAACGCAGCTACGGAGGCTCTGCCTCCCTATTCCCGCGAGGCCGAGCCTCGGCTTCAGGCATTCCCAGGCAGAGCCTGGGAACTAGAAAAAACCTCCTATTATCCTCTATAATAAAAATTGATGAAGCTACCAAGGAATTGTTAAATGGTAACAACAACATCAACTCCCGTCGAGCAGCAAGTTACCCCAGCAGAAAATCGAGTTGTTTTAAAAGGTGTCAGTTGGTCAACTTTTAAGGCATTGCTGGTAGATGTTGGGGACGATAGAGCTTGGCGAATTGCTTACGATAGAGGAGTATTGGAAATCAGGATGCCGCTGGAAGAACACGAAGAACCCAAACGACTGATAGAAAGCTTTGTGGAAGCCATAGTAGATGAGCTGGAAATTGAACTTAGGAGTCTTGGTTCGTTGACTCTGGAACGGGAAGATTTAACTCGTGCTGTAGAACCTGATTCCTGTTTCTACATTCAAAATGAATTTTTAGTTAGAGGCAGAAATATCAACTTGCCAAATGACCCGCCACCAGATTTAGCAATAGAGTCGGATTACACAAATTCTTCAGTGAATAAAGATGGTCTATATGCTGCTCTTGGCGTTCCCGAACTTTGGAGATATCGCCGGCAATCTCTGCAAGTTTATCAACTGGTAGAGGGGAAATATGAAATGTGCGATCGCAGTTTAGCCTTCCCCTTTTTACCTGTTGCAGAAATTCCCGGTTTCATCGAACAAAGCAGAACTATCGGACAACGAGCGGCTGTACGTTTGTTTCGACAAAGAATTAGAGAGATTTTACTAAGCCAAAGTTAACCTGATTATTTATACTCCAATACGCTTGGGTTAATACCGTTAATTCCCCGGATATCCCCCCCTAAATCTCCCTTAAGAAGGGGGACTTCGCAGCACCTTCTTGTTCCCCCCTTTTTTAGGGGGGATCTGTCTGATCTGAACATGATTATTTATATTCGCCAAAATCATCTCTCACAAATTCCTGGACTCTGTGCCAAATTTGCTCCAACAAATCGGGTTTGCTAACATCAAACCATTCAATCTCAGGATACGCTCGAAACCATGTCCGCTGTCTTTTGGCAAATTGCCGCGTGTGCAAAATTGTTAAGTCTTTAGCTTGATTCAGGGTAATGTCGCCCGCTAAATATTGTTTCATTTCCTGATAGCCCAGCGTGTTCAACAGCGGTAAATCGCAGCCGTATTTTTTAGACAAATATTCCACTTCAGCTAACCAACCGCGTTCTAACATTTGTTCGGTGCGCTGTTTGATCCGATCGACTAAAATGTCAATATCACAATCCAACCCAATCTGTAAAATAGGATAATTGGGGGGATTCTCGCCCTGCTGTTCGGAAATAGAGCGACCGGTGACATAAAATACTTCCAGTGCTCTGGAAGTTCTGATGGAATCGTTGATGTGAATTTTTTCGGCGGCAGACCGATCGACCTGCTGCAACATAGCGTAACATTGAGATTGTCCGAGTTCGGCAAATTGCGATCGCAATTCCGGTATCGGCCCTACTCTCGGAATTTTCAAACCCTTGACTACAGATTTAATATACAAGCCCGTCCCTCCCACCAACAACAGAGGAGAATCCACCACATCAGCAATAATTTTTTGAGCTTGCTCCTGGTACTCTGCGAGTGTTAGAGTTTCTGTCGGATCGCAGATGTCGATGAGGTGATGAGGTACAGAAGTGCGATCGACCTTTGTCGGTTTTGCTGTCCCAATGTCAAATTCGCGGTACACTTGACGGGAGTCCGCACTCAAAATCGAAGATTGCAGTCGCGAAGCCAAGGTCAAAGCCACTCCCGACTTGCCCGTCGCCGTCGCCCCACAAATCGTAATTAATCTAAACATAAGCCGTCGCACATTTAAAAAGCATCTTTCATTTCCCGATAAAAGCCATCAAATCCCCGAAACCTCTCTCCCTCCGCTGATTGACGGCACTACACCTCGAAAATCCCGAAGCCATCTCAAAACTATTCCCCTCCGTCCCCCCAATAAATTTCGCTTCAGTAAGCCCTAGCATCGCCATTTGACGGTTTTGTGCTATAATTTTAGAAGTTTTCCCATTTTAGAAGCTTTTGGGGCTTTAGGCCTCATTATTGGAGCTATTTTTGTATGACCAGCAGCTACAGCGCCGACCAAATTCAGGTTCTCGAAGGTCTCGAAGCCGTCCGCAAACGACCGGGGATGTACATCGGTACCACAGGCCCGCGAGGACTCCACCATTTAGTTTACGAGGTTGTTGACAACTCGATCGATGAAGCGCTGGCTGGCCACTGCACCCACATCGAGGTTGACATCAATGCCGACGGTTCCGTTACCGTAACAGACGACGGACGGGGCATTCCCACCGGCATCGTTGCCAAAACTGGCAAATCGGGAGTAGAAACAGTAATGACTGTACTCCATGCCGGCGGTAAATTTGGCGGTGGTGGCTACAAGGTTTCTGGAGGATTGCACGGTGTAGGTATTTCTGTTGTTAACGCGCTGTCGGAATGGGTAGAAGTGACAGTTTGGCGCGACCAAAAAGAACATTTACAGCGCTACGAAAGAGGCAATCCAGTTACCGAACTTAACGCCAAACCCAGCAAAGGCAATCGCAGCGGTACTTCAGTTTCTTTCATGCCAGATACTCAGATATTTAGCACTGGCATTGAATTTGATTACACTATACTTGCCGGGCGCTTGCGAGAATTGGGTTACTTGAATGCGGGCGTTAGAATTACCTTTGGCGACCACCGTTTGGAACTGCTCAAAAGTGATGAACCTCGCATCGAAACTTACTGTTATGAGGGCGGAATCAAGGAATACATCGCCTACATGAACCGCGAAAAACAGCCTCTGCACGAAGAAGTGATTTATGTGCAAGGCGAACGCAATAATGTGCAAATAGAAGTGGCTTTGCAGTGGTGCGTTGATGCTTTTAGTGACAATGTTCTTGGTTTTGCTAATAACATTCGGACGATCGATGGTGGGACGCACTTAGAAGGCTTGAAAGCCGTTTTGACGCGGACGATGAATTCGATCGCCCGCAAGCGCAACAAAATCAAAGAACACGAACCAAATCTCGCGGGTGAAAACGTCCGCGAAGGTTTGACAGCAGTGATTTCGGTCAAAGTCCCAGACCCGGAATTTGAAGGACAAACTAAAACTAAACTGGGTAATACCGAAGTTCGGGGAATTGTCGATTCCTTGGTAGGCGAAGTATTGACCGAATATTTGGAGTTCCGCCCCCAGGTAGCCGACTTCATTTTAGAGAAGGCTATTCAAGCTTTTAAGGCTGCTGAAGCTGCCCGTCGTGCACGCGATTTAGTCCGCCGCAAATCGGTCTTAGAATCGTCTCCATTGCCCGGAAAACTGGCAGATTGCAGTTCCAGAGACCCGTCAAAATCGGAAATTTATCTCGTGGAAGGTGATTCTGCGGGCGGATCGGCAAAACAAGGGCGCGATCGACAATTCCAAGCCATCCTACCTTTGCGCGGTAAAATCCTCAATATTGAGAAAACCGATGATGCCAAAATCTACAAAAATAACGAAATTCAATCGTTAATTACAGCCCTGGGTTTGGGAATTAAAGGCGAAGAATTCGATCCGGCACAATTGCGTTATCACCACATCGTGATCATGACTGACGCTGACGTAGATGGAGCTCACATCCGCACGCTGTTGCTGACTTTCTTCTACCGCTATCAACGCGCACTTGTAGAACAGGGTTACATCTATATTGCGTGTCCTCCTCTTTATAAAGTGGAACGGGGACGCAATCATTACTACTGTTACAGCGAACGCGAAAGGAATGCTCTGATCCGCAATGAATTTCCGGCGAATGCCAACTATACCATCCAACGGTTTAAAGGTTTGGGCGAAATGATGCCGACACAGTTGTGGGATACCACGATGAACCCGGAAACTCGGACGCTGAAACGGGTGGAAATTGACGACGCTGCGGAGGCCGATCGCATCTTTACGATCCTCATGGGCGATCGAGTCGCCCCCCGCCGCGAATTTATCGAAACCTACGGCCCCAAACTCAATATGCTTGACTTGGACATCTAAATTAGTTGACAGTGGACAGTTGACAGTGGACAGTTGACAGTTGCTGGCGAGGATGAGTCATTAGTCATTAGTCATTAGTTAGTGGCTGATGACTAATGACTAATGACTACTGCCAACTGAACTACTGCCAACTGCAACTTTTGTTATAAAAATTAATACAATCTCTCATTAAATCAGTCTAATCTAATAACTTAGGTAATTTTTAGATTTTTGGCGCATCCATCGACCACCACGAAAATAGAAAGTTGGACAAGATATTATGAGCATCAATTTAGCGACCAAATTGCGTGAGGGAACCAAAAAATCTCACTCAATGGCAGAAAACGTTGGTTTTGTCAAGTGCTTTTTAAAAGGCGTTGTAGAAAAAACTTCTTACCGGAAGTTAGTAGCAAACCTCTACTTTGTCTATTCGGCAATGGAAGAGGAAATGGAACGCCAAAAGCAGCATCCGATCATTTCAAAAATTTACTTTTCCCAGTTGAATCGGAAGCAAAGCTTAGAGCAAGATTTGTTTTACTACTACGGTGCGAATTGGCGCGAACAAATAGCTCCATCAGCTTCAGCCAAAGCTTACATCAAGCGCATTCACGAAATTTCTGAATCAGCACCGGAACTGTTAGTTGCTCATTCTTACACTCGCTACCTCGGCGATTTATCCGGCGGACAAATCCTGAAGGGAATTGCCCAACGAGGAATGAATCTTACTGAGGGAGAAGGCACTGCTTTCTATGAATTTGCCGATATTCCTGATGAAAAAGAGTTCAAGACTAACTACCGTCAAGCAATGAACGAATTGCCGATCGACGAAGCCACAGCAGAGCGAATTGTGGACGAAGCTAATGCAGCTTTTGGCATGAACATGAAGATGTTTATGGAATTAGAAGGCAATTTGATTAAAGCTGTCGGTCAAATGCTGTTCAATACCCTGACGCGGAAGCGCGGCGCTGCTAGTACCGAATTGGCTACTGCTGAGTAAGTTAAGGCTTGCGGGTGACAATTTGAACCTCGGTTAAAGAGGAAAACTTGAAATCCTGGGGATTTGATGGCTGCTTTTACAGTCACCAAATCTCCGGGATTTTGCATGGCGGGCGATCGGCTTTTTAAGGAAGAAGTCAACCCCCCCCTGCCCCCCCCAAGGGGGGAAATTCAGGAAGAAGATTAATTCCCAATTCCCTATTTCCCAATTACCCATTCCCAATTCCCAATTACCCATATTCACCTTCCCATGCCCCGATTAGGGGGCTGATCGTTCGGGAGAGGCAAAGAAGTTGGCCTTACCTGGCGTTCCAAATACTTGCTCAAAGCGTAAGCAATATCCCCGCGAGTCATCGGCTTCAAAGGATAAATCTTGTTAGTTGCAAGTTCAATATTAACAAACCCTTCATAAAGTGAAGTAGCTATAGACTTTCTAGCCCAATCAGGGATTTCGCCTGCATCTGAATACTTAGCTAAAATCTCGGCAATGGTAGCTTCGGGAAACTGAAAAACTCCGTAAGCTTGAGCAAAAATCGCCAAAGCTTCAGCGCGACTTACCCTTTGATTTGGGAAAAACATTCCGTCGCGATATCCACTCATCGTTCCAGTTTTCAAAGCAGTTTGAACCGCACTGTAAGCCCAGTAACTTTTAGGTACGTCCGGCAATTCTATATCCGGTTTCTGAGCTGTTTTGCGTCGTTCCAAACCAAAAGTTTTCACTAAAATCACCGCCAAATCGGCGCGACTGATAATGCCTTCAGCATTAAAATTGCCGCTGGCATCTTTATTCATCAATCCTGCACTCACAACCCGATCGATCGGGTCAATGGTTTGTTGAGCTTGCACCGCCATTGGCACTCCTTGCACTAGCGCGATCGCCAAAAAAACACACACTAACTTTTTCACGATTTTATAGCCGAAGGAAGAAGGAAGAAGGAAGGAAGTCAACCCCCCAAGGGGGGAAATTCAGGAAGAAGGAAAATATAATTTACTGTTAAAATCAGAAATTTACTTCCGGCAAAGCGCCCTGCATTTTACCCAACCAATCAATCAAATTATCCAACTGCTTTTGGGCAGTCAAAACTGCCATACCTCGAATAGTAACCTTCCCCTTGCTGTAGACAAAACGAGAGTGCAAGTGTTCTGGCAAATTAGCTTTTAGCAGGTTCCAAGCAGGCTCCTCCATCGGCGTTTCCATAACAATGTGCTGCTTATTTTCCGGTTTGATCCGAGAAAAACCGATTTGCTTAGCGATTTGTTTGAGCTCGACAACACGGATTAGTTGTTGGGCTGAAAGAGGAATCGGGCCGTAGCGATCGCACCAATCGGCCCGAATCTGCTGCAACTCTTCGGGAGTATTAGCAGAAGCCACAGATCGGTAAGCGCTCATCTTTTGATCCAAATCCGCGATGTAATCAGCAGGAATAAACGCCGTCAAACTAAGGTCAATTTGAGCATCTTCAACTTTCGGGATTTCTTGACCCTTAATTTCGTTAATAGCCTCCTCTAACATTTCAGCATACAAATCGAAGCCGATCGCCTCCATTTGACCAGACTGTTCAGTGCCCAAAACATCACCCGAACCACGAATTTCCATATCTCGGATAGCCAACTGATAGCCCGAGCCCAACTGTGCGAACTCTTGAATAGCCCGCAACCTCTGCCTTGCAGCATCAGACAGTTGGTTTTGCTTCGGATAAAACAGCCAAGCGTGAGCTTGAATCCCCGCACGTCCCACCCGTCCCCGCAACTGATACAACTGGCCCAAACCGAACTTTTGGGCATCTTCAATCAAAATTGTATTGACTCGCGGAATATCCAAACCCGACTCAATAATCGTCGTACACACCAAAATATCGAACTCCGCTGCGCTGAAAGTCAGCATGATCGATTCTAATTCCGAAGCCTCCATTTGCCCGTGGGCGATCGCAATTCTCGCCCCTGGAACCATAAGCTGCAACGTATCCGCCAACTCATCAATCCCCTCAATCCGCGGCACCACATAAAAAACCTGACCGCCCCTGTCCAATTCTTGACAAATTGCCGTCCGCACCGATTCCAAATTGTAAGGGGATAAATGCGTCTGAATCGGACGGCGACTCGGTGGCGGAGTCGCGATCAAACTCATCTCCCGAATTCCCGACAGCGACATATACAAGGTGCGGGGAATCGGAGTCGCGGTGAGAGTGAGGACATCTACTTCGGTTTTCAGAGCTTTAATCGCTTCCTTTTGCTTGACTCCAAATCGCTGTTCTTCGTCCACCACCAACAAGCCCAAATCCTTAAATTTAATCGCTTTGCTCAAAACAGATTGAGTACCGACAATCACGTCTAACTCGCCAGTTGCCAAGCGTTTATGAATTTCCCGGCGCTCGGTTTCAGTGCGAAAGCGATTGAGCAAACCAACTTCGATCGGATAGGGTGCAAAACGCTCTGAGAGCGTGTGATAGTGTTGTTGGGTCAAAATTGTCGTCGGTGCGAGCAAAGCTACCTGCTTGCCCGCTGTAACTGCCTTAAAAATCGCTCTCAGAGCGACTTCTGTCTTGCCAAAACCGACATCGCCACAGATTAGGCGATCCATTGGTCGATCGCCCTCCATGTCGCGTTTCACATCCTGAGTTGCCTTCAACTGATCCGGCGTTGGTTGATAAGGAAAAGAATCCTCTAATTCTTGTTGCCAAGGCATATCAGGCGGAAAAGCATAACCGACTTGCTTAGCTCTTTTAGCGTAAAGATTCAGCAAATCCACTGCCAATTTTTTAACAGCTTTGCGAACCTTTGTTTTAGTTTTTTCCCAAGTTTGACCTGTGAGTTTGTTGAGAGCCGGAGCCTGATCGGCAACAGTCCGAAATCTTGACAAAGCGCCCAACTGGTCGGCTGCCACCCTGAGAGTGCCGTCAGCGTATTGCAGTACCAAATATTCGCGAGTTTCCCGATCGATCGTCAAGCGTTCCAACTTGAGAAACTTGCCAACTCCGTGCTGGCGGTGAACCACATAATCGCCGGGACTCAGCTTGTTCGGGTCAACTTTTTTGCTCGCAGCGCGACGGCGTTTGCGGACGTAGCTAAAAGTCGCTAGGGAATGCTGGCCGTAAAATTCTCGATCGGTAATTAAAACTATCCGAAAAGTCGGCAGGATAAACCCTTCCAATTCTGCCAGCCCGCTGTATTTCAAAGCCACAGGAATGTGCTGTAACTGCAACTTGTCGATCGCCAAAAAATCCCGAGGATTCACCACAAACTGAGCCGGACAGTCGTGTTCTGAGAGTAGAGAGACCGATCGACTGGGTTGAGCCGAAACCAGAAACACCGTAAAACCTCGATCGCGCTCTTCCCTGAGCATTTGAGATAGCTTCGCGAATTGGTGAGGCATCACCGGCACGGGACGAGAAGCCAAATTGATCGCAGGCGGTGACTGCGGGTTCACACTAGAATTATCTAATTTTTGGGTAGTAGAATCCAATCCTAATTCCGAAAGTTCCAGCCGATCGAAAGCTGCGACATCCGCCATCGATTCACCAAAACTGCGGTGAATTTTCGGAACCTTCAAATTAGCAATCGGCAACTTTTCTGTTCCCGCATCCGCAGCTTCCGATTGCCGATCGCAATTTTCCCACTGTTCCTGTGCATTTTCAAACCAGCGGTTACTGTGAGCTTCGCACCCATCCGGTTCGTCAACGACAACTAAAGTATTTTCGGGCAAATAATCTAACACACAGGCAGGTTTCTCGAAAGCCAAACCCAACAGTCTGCGAACAAATCTTTCTGCTGCTTTTTCGGGATCGAGAGGATCTATACCTTTGATTTCGTCAAGATTTTTTTCCGCTAAAACCGCTTTAATAATTGAGTTAAAGTTAGTTGGAGTTAAAACTAGCCGATCAACCTTATCGAGCGATCGTTGGTTCGAGGGATCGAATTCTCGAATTTGCTCCAAATTATCCCCGAACCACTCCAGTCGCACCGGCAACTCCGCCGCCACCGGAAACACATCCACAATATCGCCTCGGCGACTCCACTGGCCCTCCGTTTCGACTAGAGTCACCCGATCGTACCCCATCGAGACAAGTTGGCGGTCAAGTATCTTGGAGTCTTGAACCGCGCCTCGATTCAGTGTCAGACAGTAGGGTTCAAAGGCACTTCTAGGCGGTAAGTGAGGCTGAAGAGCTCTTTCTGTAGCTACAATGGCGATCGGCTTAGACACAGTGGCGCTCTCTTCTTCCTTGTCCACCAAATCCGCGAGCACCTGCATTTGTCCCCAAGTCATTTCGTTCTCGTCGGAGTAAGATAGCTCGTAGGGCGAAGCTTCCGAAGTCGGATAAAAATGTACAGTTTGCCAGCCCATCGCTTCTAAAGAGGCCACCCAGCGGCCGGCTTCTTCCAGAGTTGCTGTCACGACTAATAGGTTTCGCCCTTCTTGCTGGGCGAGGGCGGAAGCTACTAATCCTTTGGGCAAACGGGCGATGCCGTTGAGTTGGACGCAGTGATGCCGTTTGAGCTTGTTGAGAAGTTCTGTTGCTAGGGGCGATCGCCCCAGAATACGAATTATCGAAGAGAAAGTCATGGGCGGTTAATTTTTTATCCCCGATGGGCGAAGGCTCTTCCCTGCTGCCTACTAAGTTCGATTGTACGACAAACATCAATTATTGTGGCGATCCTCTTCGAGGGCTGCGCTAACGGCTCTTGGCAGTTCCACTCCCCTGGGGATAGATTTCTGCTCTTGTGCCCGATCTAAATGTATCGAACCTACGATCGCGGCGAGCTTGTTCCGTTAATCTAGGGACATACTCGACAACAATTTCAATTTTGCGATCGAGATTCTCTGTTTGCAAGCTTCTCCTTTAACCAGGAAGAGCGCTTCGCCGTTACTACCGAATAATTTTAGAAATGTCTCCAAGTACCGATATTCTGATTGTTCTCCTGCTGGTTTTCCTCAATGGCGTGTTTGTGATGTCAGAGATGGCCATCATCTCAGTACGGAAGGTGAGACTGCAACAGATGGCAAACCAGGGTTCAATCAATGCCCGTGTAGCTTTGGATCTGGCTAATGCCCCAAATCAGTTCTTGCCGACAGTTCAAATCGGGATTACCCTACTGGCTATCCTGTCCGGCGCTTTCGGAGAAACGACCATTGCGAAAAGAGTAGAGCCTGCTTTGCGGCTAATTCCGGCTTTGGCGCCATACTCTAAGCCGATCGGCTCAGTCATCGCAATTTTAACCATAACTTATCTCACCATAATTATCGGCGAACTCGTGCCGAAGCGGCTGGCCCTCAACAACCCGGAGCCGATCGCCTCTAGTGTCGCTATTCCCATGCGAATGCTCTCAAAAATTGGCGCTCCTGCCGTTTATGTTTTAAGTCATTCCACTGACTTAATCTTGCGGATGATGAGGATTGTCCCTTCAACAGAACCGCAAGTTACAGAGGAAGAAATTAAAGTTTTAATAGAGCAAGGAACCGAGGCCGGAACCTTTGAAGAAGCCGAACAAGACATGGTAGAAAGAGTCTTTCGTTTGGGCGATCGGCGAGTCAGCGCCTTAATGACCCCGCGGCCCGATCTTACCTGGCTCGACCTCGACGATTCAGTTGAAGAAAACCGCCAAAAAATGCTTGGCAGCGGTCATTCCCGGTTTCCGGTTTGTCAGGGCGGGCTCGACAACGTTATCGGTTTAGTCCACGTTACAGATATGCTGTCGAGGAATTTAACAGGTCAACCGTTCGATTTAAGCGCTTCTTTACGCAGGCCTTTATTTGTGCCGGAAAGCACGCGAGGTTTAAAAGTATTAGAGCTTTTCAAGCAATCTAGCAATCAACTTGCCTTGGTAGTAGACGAATATGGCGTAATTCAAGGATTAGTAACAGTCAACGACATCTTAGTCGAACTCGTTGGCGATTTTCCCTCAATAGAAGATGCCGCAGATCCGCAAGCCGTGCAACGCGAGGATGGTTCTTGGCTATTAGACGGAATGCTACCAGTAGAAGATTTTCTTGAGTTGTTTGGAATCGAAGAAATTTCATCAGAAAACAAAGGAAGTTACCACACAATGGGCGGTTTTGTGATTACACATTTGGGCAAAATTCCGGCAGCCGCAGATCATTTTGAATGGGAGGGTTTGCGCGTCGAAGTAGTCGATATGGACGGAAACCGAGTTGATAAAATCTTGGTAATGCCGATCGACTCAATAGGCGATCGACACACTAGCAAACCGAAAACCTAAAATTCCAACTCAGAAATCAGGAGACGGCAGTGCCCATAGGTGTCAACAACCAGGTCAAACCCAGTCAGAGACGGTTGTTTGACTATTAAATCCAGATCCCCCCTTTCCCCCCCTTAAGAAGGGGGGGAAAGGGGGGGTGGGGGATGCGAGGGGGATCGGGACTATGGTAAAAACGACATTTATCAAGGCTTTCAGGCGATTGTTGACACTAATGGGCAGTGCCGTGTCCCTACCGCGATCAATTGTAGGGAAACGGCACTGCCGTCTCCTCTATATTATTCCGGCGCAGCCGGAATTGATATCTATTTCTTTTTGTTCCTAGCCCGATCCTTCCGCAAAGATTCCAGAATAGAACTACCCACATAATTACTAAAAATTACCTCTCCAGCTTTATTGTAATGGCAACAACTATCTACATAAACAGCATCTTTTGTCTTATCAAACACCTTAACCCCATTCAAAATATTGATATTATTTTTTTGTAAATTAGGAAACTTACCCAAAATAGCCGGATACCCAAGTTCCACAGCTTTAGCATAAGGAGTCTCTTTGTTAAAAGCAATTCGCTTTTCAGCTTCACCAAACACCCTTTTCGTCTGATAATACTGATTTGGTTGAAGGACATGAAAATAAGGCACATTGCTAGCAGACAAAACCTTGTGCATAAAAATTGAACTTTTTGCCCAATTCCATGCCATTTGTTCAAAAGCTGCTGAATCCTCTAAAATCGACTTATTTTTATTAATAAAAATCACACTTCCCTCCTCATCCTTTTGCTTTTTGCTGCGTTCTTTTTCAAATAAAATTATATCTTTGCGATAATTGTTGACTAAGTTTTGAACATAAACAGAAGTCAAAGCATCGCACGCAGCTAAATAACAGTGTTGCAAACTTTCCAAACCCTCATTAATCCTAGTCTTATTTTCTTTAATTCTGATAGTTGCTTGCATAGCCTTAATCGAAAGGCTATTATTCGCTAAGCTAGTCAGCGGCGAAATATGCTGAATACTTGGCATCGCCAGATTAATCTGATTTTTATTGTTTAAATTAGAAAGCGCTACTTCATTAAAACCATCTATATTAACTACTAGATCCAGTTCTTGACCCAAAGCCAAAAAATAGTTTAAAATTAATAACTGTTGCGGCTGTTTGTAGCCTCCGGTAGCAAAAGATAAAATTACAAACTCTTTATCTTGTAAACCCGGAACCTGTTTGAGATATTGAGGTAAAATTTTATTTTGAATTTGAAAAATTGAAAAATCGGAAGCCACGGAACCGCCAAAAATTCCGATGACAAATTGATTTTTCTTGAATTTTTTAAACGGGTAATCGTAAGGAGAGATGAATCCATAGTTGTTAACCTTAAAACCCGGTCGAAAATCAGCACTGGGGTTTTGAATAAACCCAAAGAAAGGATGAAACCTTTCGACAATAGACTGATTCAGCCGCAATCCTTCTAAATTAACTCCTAAAGCCGATTTATCCTGCGTCTTTTCTTTAGTATAGAAAAATTGCTTGTGCTTGACAAAATACCATCCCAAGGAACCTAGTTCCAGAAAAACCAGTAAAAGTGCTAAGTTAATCAAAGCAATCTTTATGATTTCTTGGCTTTTGTTAATCAACTTAAAATCTTTCATGAATATCTATTTCGAGTTTCTTACTACTTTAATAATGGAACTGGAAATATAGTTTGCCAATACTTCCTCTCCCACTGAATTATAGTGACAGCAGGCATCTTTGTAAACCGTCTCTTTTGTATTGTCCAAAATATTCACGGCGCTAAAAACATTAACCCGAGCTTTTTGCAAATCATCGACTTTTGACAAAAGCACCGGATAACCTTTTTTCACCCCTTCAATGTAAGGACTCTCTTTGTTAATCGCGATTTCCTTTTCCTTGCCGGTAAACGCTCGTTTAGTTGGATAATACTGGTTGGGCTGGATAAAGTGAAAATACTTAATCTTTCTACTTGATAAAATTTGATTCATCGCGATCGAGGATTCGTACCACAAAGATGCCATTTTGTCAAAAGCAGCGCGATCGGGCAAAACAGAGTCAGCTTTAGGAATGTACACTATACTGCTATTTGCCGTGTCTGAGCTGGATTGTTTGACTTGGGCGTCGTATTTGACAACGGATTGCTGGTAATTGTTGACTAATTGTTTCACTCTCAGCGAGGTAACAGCGTGACACAAAGCAAATTGACAAGTTGGCAATTTGTCAATACCTGCTTTCAACTGTTTTTTGTTTTCGTTAATTTGGACGATCGCACTCATCACCTCTGGCGACACGTTATTGCTCGCTAAACCTATTAACGGCTGTATGTGCTGAACGCTGGGAATTCCTATTTCTACTCGGGCTTTGTTATTTAAATTTGACAGTGCTACTTCGTTAAAACCGTCAATATTGATGACTAAATCTAACTCTTGACCCAAAGCCAAAAAGTAGTTTAAAATTAGTAATTGTTGGGGCTGTTTGTAGCCGCCGTTGCCAAAATTTAAAATTACAATTTCGCGATCGGCAAATTCTGGATAACTCTGCAATTTTTGAGATAATCTTTGATTTTTATATTCATCTACGGCAAAGTTGTTGGCAACTGAACCGCCAAAAACTCCGATAATAAATTGTTTTTTATTTGTTTTAATAAACGGATATTCGTAGAGGGAAAAAAAGCCGTGTTTGTTGACTTTTAACTTTAATTTTTCATTGGTAAAAGCACCTTGTTTGAGCACGTAGCCAAAAAACGGGTGTAGTCTTTCTACGATTGATTCATCTAGTCTAATTCCGAGCCGTTCAATATCTTCTACTACTTTTTCTTTGGCTTGGGTTCTGGTATAAAAAAACTGCTTTTGGTTGATAAAATAAAAAGCGAGCGACAAAGCTTCCAGACAAATAAAGGCGATCGCCAAATTAACAGCGATTAAGATTAATATATTTTTGCTTTTTTGGAGCGCAGTTGAATCTTTCATGAAATTTGACTGATTACGGTTGTTTTTTCGGGACTTGAGACTGCTTCAAATTTTCGCACAAATTTCGGTTAATCAGGATACTCGCCAGCCGATGTCCGAGTTCATTCCAGTGTCCCCCACAGGGTACAGAATTTTCAAAACCGTGGGCGCAGACTTGGTATTTTTCAGTGTAACCTTGAAACTGTTCGGCTAAATTCAGTACCGGAAAACCCTCACGCTCGCCCAATTTTTCCACCCGCCTATTAGGATAAAACAAATCCTGAATGTTGTTGTGTGTCATAAAATCTTTTCGGATCTTGACATCCCGTCCAACTTGCATCGGATCGCCGATCGTCACAACCAAGAAATCAGCCTTTTTTTGCACGACTTCATTCCGCATCGTCACAATCAAACCCTCCGTCACCCTCCAGGCTTCTCGCCAAGCTGCATCCTCGGGCGGCTGAAGATTCTTGGCACTCAAAGCCGTAAAATCCTTAGACAACTGCCGCTTTTTGATATCTAAATCCGCCTTTTTTGCAACCTGCAAAATCCGGGAATTGTTGACAATCCACCCCGGTAGCCTGTCTACAAACGAAACTGCTCTTTCGTTGCGATCGATCGGCGCCAGATTGCGAAAAGACATATCAGGTACTAACTTACCGCTAGCATCATACGCAAAAAACGGTCTGTAGCGATCGTATTCCAATTTCGGGGAATTGTTAATCACATCATTGCCAATATAAAAGGCAAGAACTACAATATCAGGATTGTAATCCCACACTTTTTTTCGCAGCATAATTAATTGTTGAGCAGTACCGTAACCCTGTACCCCGAAATTGATCACCTCAACATTTTTGCGTCCCTTAACTGCGTCGCAGTTACCTAATTTTCGTTCTAATTTTGACCAGAACGTTTGTTCCACAGGTACGTGAATTGCTTCTGTGAAAGAATCGCCTAAAACCGCCACCCGCAGAGTATTCGGAGGTTTGGCTTTTGTGTGTTCGCGATCGCGCAAACCCTCGCTATTCACCTGCACAAAACTAGCGCCTTCCCCCTTCCACTCCCCCGACACACCGGGTTTGAGCTTCCAACCCAAATCCGGATCGGAAGTATGGAAACCAGTGGGTGCCGAGTCTACAAAATCTCCGATCTTTTGGAAGCCTTCAATACTAGCAACTCGCAATCCAACTTCACCAATTACCACCCCCATGAATAAACCACCGAGTGTCAAACCCAAATTGACACCCAAATTTTTCAACTTGCTCATTCTGTCAAAACAAAGTGTAAATAAACGGAGCAATCACAGAACCCTGACTCAATACAATCAAAGCTCCCAAAAATACTAAAGTCACAATTAACGGTAGCAGCCAATACTTTTGGCGTTCTTTCATAAACGCCCACAAATCTTTGAGAAAGTCTAATGTTGATTCAAACACTTAGAAAGGACGCTCCATACTAACTTTTGTTCTTTCTTTACTTGGGACGCGGTAGGTATCCATTTTCGGATTCAGTTTGCGCCGCATTGCATCTTCGCCAAAAATCTTTTTGATTGCTCCCATCGGCCAAACTATGAGGTAAAAAACTATCCCCAGAACGATCGGCGTTTCGATCTTGTTAAGGGTAAGTCCAAACCACATCCACCCGTGGTAAATGGGATTCAGCGATTTCGGCGCAACTAAGGCTAACACAATTAACACTGCGCCGATCGCCCAGGGCCACCAAGGTATGGAATGTCTTCGCAGTAAAGGTACTGCTAAACCGAATAGCAGCGGCATCAAGGCGCCGATTAGCAGCCCGAAATCGCGGAGGCCTTTTTTATCGAGTTTTTTAATTTCGTCGCTCATGGGGAAGAAGGAAGAAGGAAGAAGGAAGAAGGAAGAAGGAAGAATACTCGTTACCAGGCTCTGCCTGGGAACGCAGATCCGGAGGCTCTGCCTCCAATTTTCCTCCGTAAGCAAGCGAGGCAGAGC
The DNA here is from genome assembly GCA_031427135.1 of Cyanobacteria bacterium VAR_87_metabat_62. Classification (GTDB taxonomy): domain Bacteria; phylum Cyanobacteriota; class Cyanobacteriia; order Cyanobacteriales; family Microcoleaceae; genus Microcoleus. The sequence continues at coordinate 35,518 of JANPMV010000009.1, forward strand.
CTCTGGACATAGGTTCCAAGGCAGAGCCTGGGAACCAGTTAGTAATGACTAATGACTAATAATTAATCGAGTTCAAATTCATTTTTCCAAGCATCATCTTGTTTCCAAGGAATTTGTTCGGACTTCGGAATCAAGAAATTCTCCAAAACCAGATAGTCCATTTCAGTACGCATGAAACAGCGGTAAGCATCCTCGGGAGTGCAAACAATGGGTTCGCCTCGGACGTTAAAAGAAGTATTTACCAAAATCGGACAGCCCGATCGCTCTTCAAAATGACTGATTAAGTCATAGTACCGAGGATTGGTTTCTTTGTGAACAGTTTGGATGCGAGCCGAGTAATCGACGTGGGTAACAGACGGAATTTCGGAACGCGGAATGTTGAGCTTTTCAATGCCAAACAACTGCTCTTGTTCCGCAGTCATCGGAATGCGGAGACTGGCTTTGACTGGTGCTACCAATAGCATATAAGGGCTAGAATGGTCAATCTCGAAATAATCCGCAACTCGTTCGGCTAAGATTGACGGTGCAAAAGGTCGAAATGATTCCCGATATTTAATTTTCAGGTTCATCACGGACTGCATTTTAGCATTTCGAGGATCGCCAATGATCGATCGACCGCCCAGAGCCCGCGGCCCAAATTCCATCCGCCCTTGGAACCATCCCACCACATTTCCCTGTTCCAAAATTTCAGCCAACTGCGGCATTAATTCGGCATCCTCCAATCGGTGATAGCTGGCTTTGACAGCATCCAAATATTCGAGAATTTCTGCGTCAGTAAACCTCGGCCCCAAATAAGAACCGCGCATTTTGTCGCGACAAGTTAAATGAGCGACAGACTTCGCCACTGTGGCCACCGCTTGGCTTGCAGTGACGACGGAAGTCCTCTCCTCCTCGTTCGTAGTGACGACGGAAGTCCTCAGCTCTTTAAGATTATTTGCTGCGGGTAGTTCGTCAGAAACATCGCGCGCTGATTCGCAATACTGATACCAAATCGCCAAAGCCGCGCCCAAAGCACCACCAGCATCTCCCGCCGCCGGCTGAATCCAAATATCTTTGAAAATGCCTTCTCGCAAAATTCTGCCGTTAGCAACGCAGTTGAGAGCAACGCCGCCGGCAAGACAAAGATAATCAACATTCAATTCTTGTTTAACTGTTCTGCAAAGTCGCAAAACAACTTCTTCGGTGACAACTTGAATGGAAGCGGCAATGTCCATTTCCCGCTGAGTCAATTTGCCTTCACCTTGGCGCGGCGGCCCTTCAAAAAGTTCGTCAAACTTCTTGTTTGTCATGGTTAGGCCAACAGTGTAGTTGAAATAATCCATGTTCAAACGGAAAGTTCCGTCATCTTTGAGGTCGATTAAATAGTTGAGAATCTTGTCTACATACTTGGGTTCGCCGTAAGGAGCTAAACCCATGAGTTTGTATTCGCCAGAGTTGACTTTGAAGCCTGTGTAATAGGTGAAAGCTGAATAAAGCAAACCCAATGAGTGAGGAAAATCAATTTCCCACTGAGGTGTCAATTGGTTGCCGTCTCCCAGCCAAACGGAGGTTGTGGCCCACTCGCCCACGCCATCGAGGCACAAAACGGCTGCTTTTTGGAAGGGGCTGGGGAAAAATGCTGAGGCTGCGTGGGATTGGTGGTGTTCGGTAAAGAGCAAAGATGGCTTGAGCTTTGAGGTTTTGCAGTTTGCCATTTCTGCGAGCTCTCTTTTGAGCATGGTTTTGAGGTAAAGCTTTTCTTTGAGCCAGATTGGCATGGCGGTTAGGAAAGAGCGAAAACCTTGGGGTGCGTAGGCTAAATAGGTTTCGAGAAGGCGCTCGAATTTGACTAAAGGTTTGTCGTAAAAGACTATGCGATCGAGTTGCTGTAGGTCAATTTTCGCTTCTTTCAGGCAATAGGCGATCGCATTCTTGGGAAATCTGGCGTCGTGCTTTTTGCGGGAAAATCTCTCTTCCTGCGCTGCGGCGATAATTTCTCCATCGCGAATTAAGGCTGCGGCGCTGTCATGATAGTACGCCGAGATTCCAAGTATGTTCATCGCTCTCCTCACAAATCGCTATCCGCTGTATCTGAGTATTTAGAATAGCTCATGATTATAGCTTTAGTGGTGCTGATACGGGAGTTGAGTTTTGCGATCGCCTCTAATTTTCCCTAAATTGATGCTGGTGCGCGGTTGAGGTCGATCGACTATTGTCGAGAGCATTCGGCTAGCGTCGGCGAATCCGGCGCCCCCAAGCTCTGAAGTATGTCACCACCGGGAATTGATAAAATTCACCGATTAACCACACCACAATGCCTAAATGGGACAAAAAAGCTAAGCCCGTCCAAGCGGAGGGTAGCCACGACAAGCGACTGCCGGGAACCGGGGGAAAGTAGTAAGCTGAAAGTCCCAGCAAGGTAGTGGGAAGGAAAATTAGACCGATCGCTGCTGCAAAATAGGCCCATCCGAATTCTACGCCTTCGAGGTGGGCTCCTATCCACTGTTTCCCGTTCCAGTGCCAATTTACGGGCGGTTGGCGATCGGCCATTTTGAGCGATTGTCTTTCAACGCTGGCGGTAAAAATGTGCTGGCAGAAGTTGCAAGCTAGGGCCTCCATCATCGGCATGGTAGCAATTTCGCCGGTGCGGCACACGGGACAGGGATATGTGTCTTGAGGGTCGAAAGGTCGGGTTGATTTTTTTAAAGTTTGCATGGATCGGGCTGTTTGTCAAGATATTGAGATATCTTAACAGAGTACAAAAATTGTATGTTGGGTGATGACGGTTTTTGTAAGTCATATCAATTCCGGTTGCATCGGAATTAAAATTACCCGCAATCAGGACACGGCAGTGCCGTGTCCCTACAAATCATCTGGCGTAGGGACACGGCACTGCCGTGTCCTCTATATCATTCCGGCACAGCCGGAATTGATATCAAATAATATTCTGTTGTGGCGGGTTTAGAGATACATAGTTCTTGTAGGGACACTCAAGCGTGCCCATTAGTGTCAACTTAAGCTCAAATCCAGTCAGAGATTGCTGTTTGACTATTAAATCTAGATCTCCCTGGCGCCCCCCTTAAGAAGGCTACCGTGTACACACAAGTCAAAGTAAACTAGAAAAAAGATGTGACAGAGGTATAAACCGTGGACAATCCGATACTGATTCACGCAGAACTGATCGTCGAAGGAACAGCCTTTGGAGA
>JANPMV010000010.1:0-4401 GCA_031427135.1 Cyanobacteria bacterium VAR_87_metabat_62
CCCCCCGAATGGTCATGGAGCCGCTGCGGCAAAACAATGGCATCACGGTGGATACCTACCACTGTACCCAGAAGGTTGAGGTCGATCGATCTATCGAAAGGCATGAAAAATCCTGCCTGTGCTGCGTATTACCAATTCATCGCTATTTTCGGGAATTTCCTGCCAAGATGGCAGTAGTTGAGATTTTCTAACCCTTACAGCACATAACTTACCAGAAATAATTAGTTGAAAGCCGATCGCGAGTGAGGGAGAAATAAAAATCAGACTATTCATTACTCCAATCCTCTTCCTTTTAGGTAGAGGTCGCTCTCAAACTGTCAACTGTCAACTGTCAACTGTCAACTGTTGAACAATTCCTCACTCTCGATTCAAATACTTAGTCTATGAAACTGAAATCTGCTTGCGTAAAAACAGCCGGCGCGGCTGGCCGAACACCCAACAAGTCCAGTTCCAATCCACCTGTTGCAAGCGGTAGCCAGCCTGATAGTACAACTGTCGCGCCGCGTGATTATTTTCCAAAACGTGGAGATAAATCTCAGAAAATCCCCATTCTTTGGCTTTATCCTCGCAGTTGCTGAGCAATTGTTGAGCAACTCCCTGCCGCCGATACTCCGGGTGAACGGCTAAATTTGACAAATAAGGATAGTCAGAACTCGGGATTTGCCAAGGGAAGCGAGAACGCAGAGCCATTTCTATTGTTCCTGTTATACACCGCTCTCGCTGCGATCGATAATTCTGCGTTCCCTCATCGCGCGAGACTAGCTCAGCAACCAGACAAATATAATGTTCTACTTTAGAACGCAGTCGATTTTTTAAATCTTCGTAAATACCTAAACGCAACACCGGATATATCCATTCTACAAACCCCTCGCGGGAATGAAAGCTCATGGTCAAAACATCGGCTAGCTGCGTTAAGTCGTTCGACGCAGCGACGCGGATCGAAAAGCCAGAAAGTCCGGGAGTTTGTTGTTGGTGAGACGGTGAGGAAAAAAAGGAAGGATTCACAATTCCAGGTCACTATATTATTTTTTTACCCTAGGTTCTAAGCTGCCCACCTTAGAAATTTTACTGATTTTATAACGTAATTTAAACGTAACTTATAGGCAGAGTTTATTAGCAGGATTAAATCACATTTTGTTTGACTTTAAGTAGTATCTAATGTAATTGAGAAAAATTTAACATTTTATATTAAATTTAGAGCCAATGAAAACCCATCCCCTAATACTAGATTTGTGGGTAGCCCCAAAGGTATTAAAAACAATCAAAAATGTTTTAATGTCAGGTTGCCGACACCCTAGTTCTCTTAGAAGAGCGGAAATACCCGATCGCCTAAAATGTACCCGTCAAGCGGTAATTGCAAAACTCAACGACACTTGACCGATTCTAACATCTGGCACGCCAACGGATCGGATGTTCGTCGCCGACCCCAGAACCTGACAACCCAACTTTCAGCCGTTTTGGGGTTCATCGCCCGTATCGGCGAGCGAACCGGCCTTACCTGTTTCACCTTCTGGCTCGATATTGTGCTGCGATACTCTGTGCTGCGGGCGATCGAGACTTATCATAGCTAGCAAAAGCATAGTCATTTATAGACATGAGAGGCTTCAAGTCCCTCCCCCTTCACTTTTGCTTTGAGCGGATTGACCCGCCTTGGCTGAACTACGTCCACGACCTATCAAGAGTGCTAAACGCATTTGGGATTGCTTTTCTGAGAATATTGTAAGCACCGTTCACGGAGCGAATTAATCAACTGACCAGTCGATGTGTTGTACAAGCCTCGCTTGATTCGTTTCCCGGTAAATACAGGTTCTGCTTCTGTTTTTCCGTAAACAGGGATTGGGTCTAATCCTAAGAAATTAGCTCTAGAGGTGTAGGATTCCTCCTGCACGATCACCTTAATTCCAACCAAGAAACCTTTGTACTCCAACATCTCAATTAATCGAGCGTGAGGAATGCTGACAAAATTTTGGTTAGTCTGCTTTCCAAGATTGATATCGGTTTTCCACTGTGCATTCTTGCCGACTACTAGCGTCCCAATTTGTTGCGCGACCAAAATATCGATAATCATACGACTCGCATGATGCAAGTAATTGTCTGCTTTTTGATTGCGGCAGCGAGTTAAGCGTTGAATGCGTGACGATGTTTTACGGCTCCCTTTCAATCGGGATTGTAAATGTGATTTACGCTTGTTATAGAACTGATTGATTGACTTCAGTGGTCGCCCGTTAATCAGCAGCGGTATAAAACCCGGTTGATTTGAAGTTAACGCCACTAAATTATTCAGCCCTAGATCAATACCGGCTACAAAGTCGTTATCTTTGGCGGTGGACTCCGGTTCATTGTAAATTACCTCAACTACATAAGAATCGCATTTCGGAACCAACCTAACTTGACAAATTCGGTCAGTGTTGACTTTAGTTTTAATTGAGAGTTCAGTGCCTGAAAGTTTGATGATTCCGCTTCTCAACTGTTTGCTGCTAATCGCTTGAATCGTGTAGACGAGAAGGTTTCGCCCTTTGACCTTATCTTTGTACTTTGGCAACTTTGGGCGACCCGTAAATTTGGAATAGTCGGTCTTGTAAGCTTTAACGGCTTCAAAAAACGATTTCCAATTCTTGTCTAGCACCATCAAGATTTGCTGACTTACTTTCTTCTGGCAAAGCCTTATATGCTTCGTGAGACTTCATCAATCGGTTCATTTCGTTGTAATTGACATAGCCCCACCCATAAATAAAACTCTGACGAATGACGTAATTGGCGGCATTGTAGAGGTTTTTGGACTTGAAAGCTAGTTCGTCTATTTGGGCGAAACGGTGTTCCGTTGATTTAATGATGTGCCTCTGGAGTTAGTTGCATTTGAGACTTGCGTTTTTTGGGCTATGCGTATTCCTTGTTCAACACTCACAACAATATAATACCATTATTGTTTATAATTGCTTATAAACTCAATGAAGTTTTACAATACCTCGATCGAGCTAATTGGCCCGTTTCCACAAAGTACATCCCTAGCTAAGATTAACAGATGGATGCTCAAGCTTGCCGTGTTTCGCCGCAGTAATTTGCCGATCGAAGGTCTGCCCGAAGCACAAAAGATGCCACGATTGGGGAAAAAGTGCAAATCTAACTCAAATCGTACAGCAATTGCGTCACTCCCACGATCCGGCTCTGTAGTTTGTGGGCCAGCCCCCGAATATCAGTCAGGGTATGGGCGCCGGAGCGCTGGCTATATCCTGCGATCGGACTGTTAAAGTTGTTGTAACGTTGGGGGCAAAACACAGTTCATCAGTTGACAGTTGACCTGTGACAGTTGACAGCTACCCATAGCCGTCGGTAGAAGAGGATTGGAGCAATGAATCATTTTGTTTGATTTCCCCCTAAACGGGGAGGCTTCAGACCTAATTTTCAGGCGTGAAGATATTGAGTGCCGATTATATCGTGCTGCGGGCAGTTTTTACATACCCAATAAAACAGACCAGCGGAGCGATAATAGGGGATAAATTTGGCAAATCAAATCACAATCAGGACGGTTATTCCTATATATTATGAAATATTCAGAGGGCAGTTAGAAGTGCCGGATTTGAGTTTCCTTTTTTGCATAGAGGTGAAGGGTCAAGGACACTTCCGGCAAGACGAGTTTATCATTAAATAATAAAATTGGGGTGCACGACAGACAACTGTGGCTTGTGAAGAATTCCGAATTGAAAACCCAGATATCAAAAATTAAGGTTAATTCTTGCTTCGGCAAACTCAGAGAAATTTCAAATTGACGCATTATTGTGACTTGAACAATGGAAATCGGCGAATTCTTCCTTTCATCAGACTTGTTAAATCGAACTGCCCCGGAGCACAGGAGAACGGTGCATGAATCCCCAAGAAAATCCTAAGATAAAAATTCTGGTCGTCGATGACGAACCGGATAACCTTGACTTGCTTTACCGCACCTTCCATCGAGACTACAAAGTTCTCAGAGCCGAATCTGGCCCTGCCGCCCTCGAAATCTTGGCAAAAGAGGGTGAAGTTGCCGTGATTATCTCTGACCAGCGAATGCCAAAAATGAGCGGTACAGAGTTTCTCAGCCTGACTGCGGCTCAATACCCCGATGTGATCCGAATTATTTTAACTGGCTATACGGATGTTGAAGATTTAGTTGAAGCTATTAATGCTGGCAAAGTATTCAAATTCGTTACGAAGCCTTGGGATGCTGAAGAACTCAGAGCTCTTGTCAGTCAAGCTGTTGATACTCACAATGTCCTGAAAGCCCGCACCAATGAACTGCGCCGGGCTCTCTCGCAAGAATCGCTGCTTTATGCCGTTACCAATACTATTCGATCGGCTCCCAATTACCAGCAAATGCTGCAAAGAATTGTGGAAACTATCGGGCAGATGTTTGAGGTGAGTTGC
>JANPMV010000011.1:0-6954 GCA_031427135.1 Cyanobacteria bacterium VAR_87_metabat_62
TTATATCATTGCGGGCGGCGCCGGATTCCCTCGGGGGCACCGGCCGGGGCGTTTGCTGGGCCGTTTTTTTTTGGCCACACAACGGCCACTGCCGTGTCCTGATTTCCGGTATTAATTCCGATGCAACCGGAATTGATATGACTCAACAACTAATTGCTAAATTCATGCTAATTAAGCCACGACAGAAATTGCCTTAGCCTTAAGCGATGGTTCTGGAATAAGTTGACCATCCTCTCGGAGGGTGTCAATATAAAGCTCAATTGCTTCTTTAATATTGTTTTCTGTTTCTTCAAGTGTCTTACCTGTAGAAATACAACCAGGCAAATCTGGAACATAAGCTGAATAGTTAGTGCCAGCCCATTCAAAAATTACAATATATTCTTTCATTATTCGTCCTCTAGTTGTGCTTGTTTCCAAATACTTTTGAGAGTTCCAATGGCGACTTCATCGGAAAAACTACCCGGTACAACTACGATACCGGATTTTTGAGAGTGCTTCAGGACTCGATGACTTCCTCGCATTCTTGCTTCATACCATCCATCTGCTTCTAATCGCTTGAGTACCTCACGAATTTTCATTACTTGTCCTTTATATTTTAAATTTTTCTAATACTGACTATTTTGCCTACTCAGAAACAAGGAGAAATCAGTTTAAAATTGGCTTAAAATCTGCTTAAAATCATCGGCTGTTAACGTACAAATGGGAGAGTGCATTTCTGGATAGAGAGATGAAGCCCGATCGCACATTTCGCCAATTTACCTCTCGTTTACTCGTTCCAAACTTTAGCCAGAAAACGAGTAAACGAGTAAATTTGTCAAGACTTAAGAAAGAGTTTTTCGAGCACGTTCCGATCGCTCTTCTGCGGTATCCATCACATCCGCCATTTTGTCAACCATTTCCCCTGGATAATTTTCCAGTACCCGAGTAGAAAGCGAAATCCGGCCGCGACTTTGATCGAGGTCAACTACCAGCGCTTTCAGAGGTTGGCCGGGAGCAAATAGCTTTCCAAGGTTATCAATATATTTTTGGCTGACTTGCTTGATGTGCAGCAAACCGCTAACTCCTTCTAAGTCTACAAACACGCCAAAAGGCTTGATGCTGCTGACTGTTCCTTCCACCAACTGGCCGATTTGCAACTCAGTGAAAGCATTCGATTGAATTGCCATCCGCTGGGAAAGTACGAGTTTTTCGCGTTCGCGATCGACCTCCAAAAAATTCACGGTCAAAGATTGACCGATCAGAGATTCCATGTTATCGCGTTGCGCCAAGTGCGATCGGGGAATAAAGCCGCGCATTCCCTCAACATCCACCGTCACACCACCCTTATTCGCCCCAGAAACCCGCACCTGAAGCACTTTACCGGTTTCCTGCAATTGAACTAAATCTTCCCAAGCTTGCTGAACTTGTAACTGTCGCAGAGACAAAGTAACTTGTCCGTTGGCATCTTGTTCGCGGATAATTAAAAAGTCCTGTTCCTCATCCAGCGGAACCACTTCCGACAAATCCGTAATTGTTCTCAAAGCAGCCTCTTCGATCGGCAAAAAAGCCGAAGACTTGCCGCCGATATCAACATACGCGCCGTTTGAGTCGTGCTCGAACACTTTGCCGCGCACTACTTGTCCCTTCTGAAACTCGTAATTGTGCTGCTCGAGGGCTTTAGCAAAATCATCCATTGAAAAAGATGGTGTTGCGCTTTGAGAACCTGTAGATTTGGAATTCATGTCAGTTTATTTGTCAGTTGTCGGTAATTAATTGTCAGTTGTCAATTGAAAAGATGAACTCATATTCTCCCCATCCTCCCATCTCCAACTCTTTAAGCTGGTTGAAGTTCTTGATGAAATAGCTGCTTTACCTCCTCCCACGACTCGGCTGCTGCGGTAGCGTCGTAACTACCACGGTGGTCGCAGAAGAAGCCATGATCGGCATTGTACCGGAAAATTCGGTGAGAAATATGGTGTTTTTGCAATTCTGCGGCAATTTGGTCAACTTGTTCTGAAGGAATGCTGGCGTCTTGAGTGCCGTAAAAGGCGTAGAGAGTGCCTTTAATATCGGCTGTACGATCGATCGTCCGACCTGCGCCGCCGGGGGTACTCGTGGCGATACCAGCGCCGTAGAACGAAGCTGTAGCCTTGATTTCGGGCAGAGTGGCGGCGAGGTAGGCGACGTGTCCGCCAAAGCAGAAACCGATGCAGCCAAAACCTTCTTTCTTGACAGATGGTAAAGTTTTGAGATGGTCGATCGCACTTTGGATGTCCCCGACAAGTTCCGAAGCTGTGGTTTGTTCTTTGTATTCTCTGCCAATGTTGATATCTTCGGGCGTGTAGCCGGTTTCAAAGCCGGGGGCTTGACGCTGGTAAATGGCTGGGGCGATCGCCACATATCCTTCTTTTGCTATTCTGTCGGTAACTTCGCGGATGTGCGAGTTGACACCAAAGATTTCTTGAATCACGATAACTGCGGGAAATTGGCCTGCTGCTGCGGGTTGGGCTAGGTAAGCGGCGATTTGCAAATCTCCGTTGGGAAATGTGATGTTTTCTGTGCGAATTTCTGAGTTTGTCATTTGTGAATAAGATTTTTTTAACGAACCGCGAAGGCGCGAAGAACACGAAGGAAGGAAAGAGAAGTTTTGTTTAGAGATTGTTGGTATTATACCAATATTTATGGTTCAATCTACCGCGATAAGTATGTTTTTTTCTCACGCTTCTCTTCTCTTCTCAAACTTCGCGAACTTCGCGTCTTCGCGGTTCGTTCCAAAAATCTATTTTATACTATCACATTTCCCGGAAATCTCTGCTTCAAAACAGGCATCACCGGACAAGGTTTTTGCTCTTGCAAATTCTCGGGTTTGTTCCAACTAAAAGGTCCTTTTTTCTCTGCCGCCATCCACAGCAAACTTTTTGCTCGCGTCATCGCCACGTAAAGCAATCTAAACTCTTCTGCTGTTTTCAAATAACCTGCTTGTTCCCACGCTTCGACCAGATTTGGTAAAGATTTTTTTTCGTGCAAACTTGCTCGAATTTGTGCTCTCGCTACCTCTGCTAAAGTGAAGTCTCCTAAAAATCTAGCTTGTGGCAAAACTCGCAAACTTCCGGGGATGGTTTGGTCGTGCAGAAAGGGTAGAAACACGCAATCCCAATCCAATCCTTTGGCTTTGTGCATGGTAATAATTGTTAGTTGACCTTTGCTGGTGTAACGTTCTTCTATTTTGTCGTCTGCGTCTACTGGTTCAAATCTTTCGGAACTAACAATTTCGCTCAGCACTTCCAAAATGTTGCTCATTGAATTGTTGCCGGCTGTTTGGATTGCTACTCTTTCTGCTAATTTATCGGCGGTTGCTAATTCTGTTTGGTCGTATTGCAGGGCTAAGGCTAAGAATGAGATGATTTGGTAGGGCGGTAACTCTAAGCGGGCTTGCAGCAAACCGCAGCAAAAATAACGGCATTTGCGCACAGGATCTGACTGCTTCGGGTCTAGCGGGCCTGGGTACAGGAATTGCTCGGGGCTAGTCGTAAAAGCATTGTAGTCTTGTTTGGGGATGAGTTGCCGATCGCTCAAAATCTTTAATGCTGCTTTTAGGTAATCTGGTGAGTGCGGGCGATCGAGAAATTGCAGCAGTGTTAAGATTTCCCAAGGTACTTGAGAATGTCTGTCTCGCTCTCCCACATCCTCAATTTTAATCCCGTATTTCCGCAAATCAAAGCTTAATCCGTGTTTTTTCGGATTCTCCAGCACTTCTTTGATAAACTTGCCTTGTTTGTTTTCCCGCACCAAAATAGCCATTGATTTGAGACTTTCTAAGGGCAGTTTGATGCGATGTTCTCCATCACTGGCTTCACCGCCAAATTCTGGCTCTTGGTCATTGCTTCCCCATTCAAAATCCGCAGGCAAAAACTGCTCGACCAACTCAATTACTCGCTTACCAATTAACTCGACTGTTTGGTAAACATCGCGGGGAGTATGCAATTCTAAACCAATCCCAATTGGGGCAGGATTTGCATCTTTTTGCGGATCGTCGCTCTTGACTGGCTTAATAGTTTGGTCGCGAAAAGGTTGTTCGGTTCCTGCCAATTCGGAGCGATTTACCCATTGCAACATAAAATTAGCTGCATCGATAATTACCTGAGTGCTGCGCCCTGCGCCATCCATTGTCGCCAACTTTTTATCTACTTCGCATTCGTCACAAAATTTGTTAAAGTAAATCGGATCGGCGGGAGTGAAAGTAGAGTTAATCGCTTGATTTGGATCGCCAACTCTGATAAAGTTGGGAGGTAAATTACGATCGTCTGGATCTTGAGCCAATGTTGCCAAAAGCTTAGTCTGCAAAGGTGTAGAATCTTGGGCTTCGTCCTCAAAAACCGCAAATACTTGTTTTTGCTCGATCGCCCTTGCTCCCGGATTGTCCAACACCCGCAAAGCTGCTAAAATCATTTCGTCGTAATCGATGAATTCCCGACTCCGCAACAAAGCCTGATATTTTTGATATAAACCCCCAGCTACGGCTAAAATTTCATAACCGTCCCCAGAATCAAGAGCGCTCATTTCTAACAACTGTTCGGGAAATAAACCCGAAGATTTCGCCTCGTGAATCACCGTTTTAGCTAACTGCGGCAAAATCTCCGTCCGCAAAACCGATTGTCGCCGCAGCCTCTCCGTTTCCTCTCCATCGAATTGCTGTCCTTCCAACAAAACTTGATATCTGCGGGGATTTTCTGCCATCCAAAGTTCTACACAAGTGCGAATTAATCGGTGACTTTGAGTCGGAGTAACTAAAGTTGAATTTTCGAGATTTAAACCCGACAAATCGGGATGGCGCATCGCAATATTCAAGGCTAAACCGTGCAAAGTGTGGACGGCAAAACCACCTTGATACAAAGACAATTGTTGCAGTCTTTGGCGAATTTTAGCTTTAATGTTAGCAGCAGCCGATCGCGTAAATGTCACGACAATTAGCTGGCGGCGGTTGTAAAGTCCGTTGCGGGCGATCGCAATTGCCGACGCAGCAGCCATTCCCGTAGACTTTCCAGCCCCGGGAACCGCCGAAACCGCAAGGGGCCCGCCTTTCCAATCCGCCATGTCCTGCTGCCCCTCACGCAAGCTTTCGCGAATTTTGAGGCACGCTTGTTCTCGCAAAACTGCCACATCCGGGCGATCGATCTCGGTTGTCGATCGAATAAAATCAGGATCAAATTCATCTGTCATTATTACATCCGCGTTTATCTGCGTTTATCTGCGGTTAAAAATCAAAAAATATTTAACCTCTACCGTTTCCATTTCGGTATCGGCTAAACTAACGCTATCTATTCGAGCTTAGATTAAAACCAGCATAAAATTCAATAGCCAAGCCTTTTTTTATAAGAGTCACCCAAATGAAAACTCACCTCAAAACCAATTCCCAGCCACACAAAACAAACCTAGGCAACAACAGTACAACTCGCTTTGCTATTGTGGCATTCTTAACTTTATCATCCGCGATTGCTTTGCCAAGCTGCGGTGGAGCTGCACCGCCCAACGCTACAGGCGGCGCACCTTCGGCGAGCCGTGAAAATCAACTTACCGCATCGGCTCCACAATCAGCACCCGCAGCCGGAGATTCAAGAAGTGCTGCTGTATCAAAAAAAGCAGCAGAAACTCCTGCAACCCGCCCCCAATTAATTAAAAAAGCCGAAATGAGTTTAGTTGTCAAATCTATTGACACCAGCACTAAATCTGTTACCGATATTGTCAAAAAACAGCAAGGCGATATCTTGGGTTTCCAAAACCAAAAGCCGCCGGATTCTAGCATCCGCCAAACAGCAACTGTGGAGATTCGCGTCCCTCAAGAACGTTTAGAAACTACTTTAGATGCTTTTGCAAAACTCGGCACTGTACAAAACCGAGGGCTTATCGCTGAGGATGTTACTACTCAATTAGTTGATAGTGAAGCCCGGCTAAAAAACCTCCGCAAATCGGAAGAAATGGTGTTAAAAATTATGGAGCGATCGGGTTCTGTAGCCGATGTACTGAAAGCTTCTCAAGAATTGAGCAATATTCGGGAGTCGATCGAACAAATTGACGCTCAGTTAAAAAGTTTGCGAAATCAAGTAGCCTATTCGACAATTAGCTTAACTCTAGAAGCGGCAGTCTCGGCTCAGCAAACTCCCGAACCTGCTCTAGGTTTGCGGGTGCAGGAAACTTGGGGAAAAGCAACTCATTCTGTTGGCGAAGTGACACTCGGTTTGTTTGGCTTGGGTATTTGGCTGTTGGCTTTCAGTCCTTATTTTCTATTAATTGCGGCTGCGGTTTACGGTTTTAGTCGATTTAAAAAACAGCATTCTGTTCCGAAAATTCAAGAACCAAAACCGCCTAATTAGTCAGTTGACTGTTGGCTGTTGGCTGATAACAACTAACAACTGATATATAGCATTTTTCAGATAGATGAGGTATGTAATAAGGCTTGAAATTCACGGTATTCAGGGAATCTCGTGCACCTCATTTTTTCAAGAAAGGCTATACCCCTCTTTTGTCACTCTCCGGGTTAAAAAAGTAAGAAATAAGCCAGATTAAGCAGAAGAATACAAGGGTTGAAATTGATTCATTGCATCAATTAAATGCTTAAACCCAAGCAATAAATTAGAATTAGGGAATATTTTCAGCCAAGGATGAATCAACCAAAATAGAAGCATAGGTTGGATAACTAAACGAAAATTACTCAACGTATTCTTCCACCCACTTTTTTGATTCCATTGTTGATTAGCCGACAAATTAGCAGAATTATTGTTGGGATTAGATTGATTTCTATCGCCAAGATTTAAGGATGAAAAAGCGGGAGAATTCAAACTAATCATTGTGTAGACACAAAAAATAATTGACCACCACTTTTCAATGTTCTTAAAATTAGTAAAACGATAGTCTGTCCAACCTAATTCTTGTTTACATTGCCGAAAGCCATATTTTACCCATGTTCTTAATCCATAA
>JANPMV010000012.1:0-5481 GCA_031427135.1 Cyanobacteria bacterium VAR_87_metabat_62
TCTCCAAAGGCTGTTCCTTCGACGATCAGTTCTGCGTGAATCAGTATCGGATTGTCCACGGTTTATACCTCTGTCACATCTTTTTTCTAGTTTACTTTGACTTGTGTGTACACGGTAGCCTTCTTAAGGGGGGCGCCAGGGGGATCTTGTCTCAATCGTCAAACAGCAGTCTGTGACTGGGTTTGACGTTAAGTTGACACCTATGGGTTCTCGGAGTCTCCTCGCTTATCATGTATGAGTGCAACCGGAAGTGATATTACCCATCGCAGAAACCGAGTTTTTTTACTGGATTCTTGAACTGTAATGAAGTATTTTGGTTACTAAAACCCGATTGCTGCATCCAAGACTATTCATCTACTTTTATATTAATTACTTCCGGCGATCGCGCAACTTTCGCCCAGCCGCCAGCATCGCCCCTCCCGCCATCAAACCCCCCACAGTCATCGGTTCGGGAACCGCCTCAGCTTTTGCCGTCCCCACAGAACCGCCTTTAATAAATACAGCAGAATCTAAATTACCGTCGCCCACATCTTTAATGCGGATGCTGAGAACATTCGCCTGATTTTGCTTGAGCAAACCCTCAAAACCTAAAACTTTAGTAAAACCGTCCAACTTAATGATGTTAGCAGCAATACCTGTCAAAATTGGGTTGTTAATATAGTCTGGGTGATCTGTAGAGCGATTATTTGGAGCGGCAACTAGATTATTAATCGTCACAGTTTTTCCGTCGCTCAACTTTGCCAAATTAGTGCCGTTCAGCAGCAGTTCAAAATTGTCATTAAATCCAGAACCGCCGAACTCAGGAAACTCCTCCGAAGCAAATACATATTCAAAAAACAACTTTTCAACCAGGCAATTAGCAAAAAAGCTGAGGTTTAGCTGAGTCAAATCCCCCTGTTCACCCTTAGCCCCAAAGTCCGTGTTTAAATCGCTGCCGTTGGTCATTACATTATCTTTCCGATTCTGACCCGGTATATCGGCGACTTTACCAGTGCTGAGAACAACACCTGATGTCAAACCGAAGGGGTCATTAGTGAAAGTACCAAAAGCAGCCTCATTCCCCGTAATAGACACAGAGAAATCACTCAATCCCGCTGTATTAGTTCCCAATAAATTCTTTTTCAAAGTCTCGGTGTTATGAGTGGCCCCTACCGAAAATGCCATTGCTGGCGCTGCCAACAAGCTCAGGACACCAGTTAATGTAGTAGTTAAGGCAGCAAATTTCTGATAATTTATCATAAATATTTTGTGAAAAACACAAAGCTGGTTCAATGCACAACTTAATTTTCACATTATATAAGTATGAATGTCTAGTGCCTTTACAATGACTTTACATTTACGTATATTTACGGTTTTTGTGGTTAATTGTTTTCGGTATTTATTGGCAGTTAGTCAGTCAATCAATCTGTGTTGAAAAATAGAAATGCCAAAATACACGCAGACACACTAATAATTTCATGACTTACGCACGGGATACCGAAGAAACTCGGTTTTTATACGGTTTGCGATCGCCACAATCACTAATGACTAATGACTAAAATCCCTTTGCTACTCCTTCCCCGCGCCGATCGGCTGCCCCTTCCAACCAACCATCAGACGTGAGGACGATCGCATTCGCATTTCCCCAACCCTCAGCTTCCCGAATCATATGTCCCCGGCTGCGTAACTCCGAAAGCGTCGCAGCATCGAAACCTCCCTTTTCCACCATCAGCCGATCGGGCAACCACTGATGGTGCACCCGAGGTGCAGACACAGCCTCGCCGACATTCATCTCGTAAACCAACACATTCAGCACAATTTGCAACACTGTCGTGATAATCGTGCTACCTCCGGGAGCCCCAGCAGCCAGACGGAATTTGCCATTTTCGGTGACTATAATCGGTGTCATGCTCGATAAAGGAGTCTTCCCTCTTGCGATCGAATTTGCCTCACCGCCCACCAAACCAAACAAATTCGGCACTCCCGGCGCTGCAGCAAAATCATCCATCTCGTTGTTGAGCAAAATTCCTGTCCCCGCCGCCACAGCCCCAGCCCCAAAACCGCCATTCACCGTAAACGTCAAACTCACAACATTGCGCTCTTTGTCAACTACCGTCAGGTGCGTAGTCTCAGGCGACTCGTACACAAAGCGGCTCAAAGTTTCAGCGTCAACAGCTTTTACCTCGATCGAAGGTTTGGCTTTCGACATCTGGATTTGCGATCGTCTCAATTTGGCATAATTCTTGCTAGTGAGAGCTTTGACTGGCACTTTCACAAAATCTGGATCGCCCAAATACTCAGATCGATCGGCATAAGCAATTCGCATACTTTCTGCCATTAAATGCAAGGTGTCTGGACTTTTATTCCCCAACTTCTTCAAATCTGTATCTCCCAGAATATTTAAGATTTGCAACAAATGAACGCCGCCGGAAGAAGGAGGCGACATCGCGCAAATTTCGTAAGCGCGAAAGTTGCCACAAACCGGATTTCGCCAGATAGGCGTATAGTTTTTGAGGTCTTCGAGAGTGATAATGCCGCCGTTTTTAGCCATGTCAGAGGCGATCGCCCGCGCAATATCTCCGGTATAAAAACTTTGCGGATTTTGAGCAATCTGTCGCAATGTTCGCGCCAAATCCCGCTGCACCAAAAGCTCCCCCGGCTGGTATAAAATACCGCCCTTGGTAAAAACTTGACGCGCCGCCGGATTTTTTTGAATCGTATCCTGTCGCCCATTAACAGCCTTGGTGAAGCGCGAACTTACGGGAAAGCCATTTTCAGCAAGGGCGATCGCCGGCGCCACCACCGTCGCCCAAGGCAACTTCCCGTACTCGCGGTGCACCGTATAAAGTCCAGCCACAGTGCCCGGAATCCCCGCAGCCAAATGCCCGTCCAGACTTGCCCTTGGGCGCACCTTACCTTGCTTGTCAAGGTACATATCCCGCGTCGCCCGTTTCGGAGCTCGTTCCCGGAAATCCAGCGCTTGCACAGTCCCCGTTTGGGCCCGCCGCAGCAGCAAAAAACCCCCGCCGCCGATACCCGCCGAAAAAGGCTCCACCACCGAAATCGCCAAAGCCGTAGCAGCCGCCGCATCGACTGCATTGCCTCCCTGTTGCAGCACCGCCAAGCCAGCCTCGCTTGCCAGCGGGTGAGCCGAGACAGCCATGCCCTGTTTGCTGCGCTGCTGCTGTAAATTTGGCTGTAGCTGCTGCTGACAGCCAAAGAGCAATACTGTTACAAAAAGAGTATAAATTCGCACTTGACCGATTAACTTTGAAAACATTTTCCCCCCTGCTCGCGATTGATTATTACACTAAAAATTAACTGACATCATTCTAAAGACATAGATTTAATTTTACTTCAGAAAAGAATCCTTAACTGCCGCAAATTTACTATTCAAATCAGTCCCATAGGTTTATTAAATACACTACACTCTAAGTCCAATTATGGGAAATGTTAAGTATTAAAAAGTTTACAACTAAAGTGTTGCAGGCAATCGCGATGCTTGCTACAATTGCTCTTTAAATCAGTATTTTTTTTTTGATAAGCATCTATTTTTCCAAAGAAAAACCTCAAACAAAAATTAAAAACAACGTTATGAACGCAGAAAATATCGGCGCATTCATCCCCGGACGAAACGGTAAAAACCTGGCTAACAAAGCGAGTGAAGGTGCGAGCTATAAAAAGTTAAACCCAGCAAAAGTCAGCACTGCTTCGCCCGCAGTCCCCCAAGCCCTAACCGCCCTAGAAGCATCAGCAGCGCCTGAAATTAGCATAACTTTTCACCCAGAGAAAGTTAGCATTATTATGCCGGCATTCAACGCCAAAGATACAATTGGCGAAGCGATAGCCTCCGCACTCAACGGCACTCACCAGAATCTAGAAATCCTAGTAATTGACGACGGTTCGACCGACGGTACCGAAAACACCGTCACCGACATGGCAGGGAAAGATCAGCGAATTAAGTATTACAAAAACCCCAAAAACTTAGGAGCTTACAAATCCAGAAATCTAATGATCGAAGCAGCAACCGGAAAATTTATCGCATTTTTAGACAGCGACGACACCTGGGAACCAAACAAACTAGAAGAATGTTTGAAAATGTTAAAACAGCACCCAGAAGTTAAATCAGTCGGTCACGCCCTCCGCTATCTAGACAAGGGCGGCAACAAAGTGAGCTACATTCCCACATATCCCACAAATCAAGAAGAATTGCAGGAAGTTCAAGAAAACGGCGCGCTTCCCTGGGTTTTTCCCACAGCTTTAGTAGTAGAGCGAGAAGCTCTCCTAGAAATAGGAGGATTTTTAGACTGGAAAGTAGGTGCTGATACCGAACTGATGGCCAGACTAGCTCAAAAGCACGGGATGCTAGCGACAATAATGCCCTTAGGAAACTACCGAGTTTTGGGCAGCTCTTTAACCGAGAAATATTGGTTGGACAAGCGTCTAGCCATAGACTGCGTTAAAGAAAACCAACTGCGACGGATTCGCGGTGAATCAGAGTTAACATTGACCGAATACCGAGAAGTCTTTTTCCAAAACCTGTCGCCGTTGAAAAAACTCAATAAGTTAAGAGAGATTGTGGCAACTCGCTTTATGAGAAAAGCCGGAGAAAGTTGGTTAAATCGGGAGATTTTACCTACTCTTATTTACGGAATTGCCACAACAGCGCTGAACCCTCAAGGCACGGTGCACAAAATTCAGTGGATGAAATATCAGAAGCGATTAAATCAAGAATTTAGCTAATTGGCTATTGGGCTGCTACAGGTAGCCGAGCGTCGCGTCGGCTGCCGCTTTCTTGCAGTAGCTAAACAGTTAACAGAAATTACGCACAGATTCTGCTTGTAGGGTGGGCAACGCCCGCCTTTTTGTTGTTGAGAGCCTAAAGAAAGAGCCGCAGGAATTAGGATATGAAGCAAGGTAGATGGTCAACAGCTTCCACTGGCTATATACTTAGCAGAGCAGACAGGAATTGAATTAAGTGGTGAGCAAGTTAGGAGAATATTACACTAAAAAAATACGTTTGCCGCGCCACCAAAATATAGCCTAGCCGACAAACAAGACTTCAGTAAAAGGGAAGCATTTAAAGAAAAGTTATTAGGTATTTAGAGGCTTCAGAGCTAGAGCCAGAAAACCTTGGCTATTATAAGTTAAACCGGAAACAGCTTATCAATTTTGGTTAAGAAATTATAATTCAATACGGTTCAATTAAAACTATTTATTCCTCGGAGATCCCCCTAAATCCCCCTTAAGAAGGGGGACTTTGAGTAAGTTCTTGTCCCCCCCTTTTTAAGGGGGGCTAGGGGGGATCGAGCTTAACTGAACCGTATTGAGTTATATAGCAATCCTAAATCATTTTCAATAACTGGTTCCCAGGTAGAGCCTGGGAACCGATGTAAGCGAGGCTCTGCCTCGCCTGCGAAAATGGAGGCAGAGCCTCCGGATCTGCGTTACCAGGCTCTGCCTGGTAACGAGTAACGAGTATAATCATTTAGGATTGCTATA
>JANPMV010000013.1:0-56349 GCA_031427135.1 Cyanobacteria bacterium VAR_87_metabat_62
ACAATCATATCCTGAATTGGCTGTTTTCGCTCATCGCTCGCAAATGCCGCGCCTTTCATCCCCCACCTTCTCCATTCCGCAATTTGCTTCGATGAGTGCTCCATTGCATTCTTGTGGGGGAATTCCCGTCTATTTGTTAAATTCGATCGCACTCAGAACGATCGGCGTGAGATCGTCCCCACTCGCGACATGGATCCCTAAGCGTGGGACGATCGTACTTAAATTATTATTCCGATGCCGATGCAACCAGAAACGAGATCGCAGCCAGAAACCGGGTTTCTTTCATCACCTCAAAATTTCACGTTTAATTAGAACCACCTAATTAACTGCTGAAACCTAATCAAAAGACGCTACTCTATGTTAAAATACCAAGTGTGAATCAGATTCAGTTGCAGGCTTTGTTCATTGCTACAGAATTGTTTAAAAACTTGCCCTTCTGTATCGGCAGGGAACTCTCCGAAACTGAAATCTTCGCACTGTCTAAATTTTGGAGTTATTCCTCATGTCGATATACGTCGGTAACTTATCCTATCAAGTTACCCAAGAAGACATCACCACCGTCTTCGCCGAATACGGAACCGTTAAACGAGTACATCTACCTACCGACAGAGAAACCAGTCGCCCCCGCGGCTTCGGTTTTGTAGAAATGTCCACCGATGCAGAAGAAGATGCAGCGATTGCTGCTCTCGACGGAGCAGAGTGGATGGGTCGCGACCTCAAAGTTAACAAAGCCAAGCCCCGCGAAGATGAAGGCGGCGGCGGCGGCGGCGGCCGTGGCGGCGGCGGCGGCGGCCGTGGCGGTCGTGGCGGCGGCGGCGGTGGTGGTGGCGGCGGCGGACGTTATTAATTTTCGCCGGGTAAAGATTTGAGATTGGATAGCTAAAATTGGCGATCGAGCTCACCTAGCTCCGAACCACCGTCTGAACAACTTCCGACCTGGTTGATCCCAACTCCCGCTCTACAAGTTTCCCTACCTACCTCCGTAAATATACTGAAAAGCCAGGGGTTAATTCCCTGGCTTTTCAGTATCAAACTTTTCGGTATGAGTCAGAAACGGGCCCGACAAGGCCCTGCGAGTGCCGTCAGTTTCTAATCGTCAGGTTCGATACTGCTGCTCAATCCATGATTATTGAGCGTTTCAGCGTAAAACTCAGCGTGTTCCAGAGCGCAAACAATTACCAATCCCATCCCGTTAGTGTGGGCTTCCATCATCACATTCACAGCTTGTGGCTGAGTCAGACTCGGTACCGTCGCCATCAAAGTCTGCACCACATACTCCATAGGATTGAAATCATCATTGTGCAGCAGAACGCGGTAGCGCGGTGCAAGCTTGCGGACTGTGGAACGCTTTTCAATAATTTCTACAGACACTAATCAATACCTCCTGACTTGTAGGATGTTAAAATTTGTGAATAATCTTGAGTCGGATTACTCCGCTGTGCAAGAGTATCTCACTTTCAGTTATTTTATTGAAATCTGAAACTTCAGACAAGGTAGCCACCTGCTTAGTAGCGATCGGAGGCGAACTTGGGCGACAGACGCAGGATGTCCTCAGCCTGTAGCCGTCCCCTTCCTAGCGTCATAATATTAGAAAGGCGCGATCGGTTAAAAACAAAAAACTACTACCTGTTGAGTCTCAAGAACTGACGGAAGCTTATATGAAACGCAAACCTAAATCCTACAACGACGACAGATTCAGCGACGACGAATTTCGAGATGAAGACTCCGGCTCATTTGGCGGACAGTCGCGGCGCCAACCTCAGTCCGGCAAACCCTCTTTCCTCAATTCCGCTACCATAGGGATTTTAACAGCCGTGTTTATTCTGGGAATTGGAATTGGCATTGCCTTTAGCTCCACAGCTACAATTAGCCCAGACAACGTGGCATCCCGGGAATTTATCGATCGCAGTGCCCCCAATCCCGAACTTTGCGTGCAGTTTGGAGCCAGCGCGATGGTGACAGATATGCGCGCCTACGTCACCCTCAACCCTTTCAACGTCTACATTTCACAGCCGATTATGCGCCCCGGCTGCGTGCTGCGAACCAACAACTGGGCAATTTTAGAACAAAGAAAACTCGTCAGCCAAGATCAAGTGCGCGATTGCAAAAATCGCATGAATACATTTGGCTTCACCGGTGCCCTGGAAAGTCAACCCGACATCAACTGTATCTATCAAAACGACAGCGCCAAAAACTTGTTTATCAACCAGCCCGGTTCGGTGGCTCCATCCACAGATAATCAAAATTTCTAATTTTGATAGTCCAGGACGAATCATCGCCAATCCCCTTGCATCGGAATGATTTAACCGCGAAGACGTTTATGGCGCGAAGGAAGAACAGCATCTTCTTCTTTCCCCCCTTGGGGGGGGCAGGGGGGGGTTCTTCCTTAGCGTCCTTTGCGTCTTCGCGGTTCGTTTAATCTTACTCCTATTTCGGCAGCGGTTCACCAAAGTTGATGATCCGCTGTTCGGGTGCGGATGGACGGGGTACAGGAGCAACACGTATCCCCCGCCGTTCTTGAACCGCAACCCTGACTAAAGGCACTGTTATCGGTCGGATTTGGTCGTTTTCGGTTGTCGGCTGGGAAGAATTGCGATCGTAAGTTACAGTTGCGGTCGGGGCCGAGTTGGGAGTTGTCGCCGATCGATCCTGCGGTACTTCTGAGGTCGATCGAGGTGGGGTTGCTGCGGTTTGGGCGATCGAACTTGGGGCGATCGACGGAACCAGCACCCAGCGATTTGCTACCCCGACTTTTTGGAATACAGTGCGATCAGGTACGAGAGCAAATCCCGGCGCCAAATCCACCACAATTCTCGCTATTCCGGGTTGAAATTGACTCACTCCCACAGAACCTACTAACCCTTTTGGGTATAACTGAGTCGCATCTACTGAAATTTCAGTATTCGGCAAATCAACAGCAATTTGAGTGGGGTTTAATACAGAATATTTGGGAGTTGTTCCCTCTGGGAGGATAATTACTAACTCATTCGTGGCAGGATCGAATTGCCAACTTGGGACTGTGGAAGCGTTGGCCTGTTGTTGTGCGATGATCGGCATCGAAACTGTGGCGACGACAGTTAGACTCAGACTCAGTGACTTGCTGACAAACAATCTGAGTGCTAGAGAATTAAAAGTCAATTTTTGTAAATCTACCCAAAATCTTTTGTATTGCATGGCTGCTGGGTGAAAGTTTAGATTAAAACTAGATTTGATAAAAATTGGGCATCCGGCATCGCAAAAAGCGTGTTGTTGACTTGATTGTCGAATCCAAGTATTATAACTACTTATACCAATTTTTTATGAGGCTGGATAGAATCCGATCCCCCCTAGCTAAGAGGGCGGGCACGGGGGCACCGCCCCTACTAAGGGGGGGACAAGATTCTTCTCAAAGTCCCCCTTCTTAAGGGGGATTTAGGGGGATCGAGATATGTGCAACTTCACATTAAATTGGTATTAACCGGAGTCGCGATCGCCTAAAAATTCCCGCCGTCAGAACACCTATGGCTTACAGTAACAGCGAACTTGAGGGAAAATCTTTCTATCAATCCGAACCTTTAATCGCCCGACTGAGGGGAATCATCCGAGATTATCCCGAAGGTGTGGGGATTCTCAAAGAATTAATTCAAAACGCCGACGATGCGAAGGCGACGCGGGTAGAAATAACTCTCGATTGGCGGAATCATCAGGTCAAAAAAATGCCGGACGATCGCATGGTACTGCTAATGGGGCCAGCGATGTTAGTCTACAATGATAGCGTGTTTGCAGACAAAGATTTTGACAGCATTCGCAGCTTGGGACAAAGCGAAAAAGCGCGAGACTTGCAGAAAACGGGTAGGTTTGGCGTCGGATTTAATGCAATTTACCATGTTACAGATTTTCCCAGTTTCGTGTCGCGCGATCGCATGATCTTTTTTGACCCTCACGGTGCGGCGATTCCAGGAACTTCAAGACAGGAACCAGGGCGCGAGTGGAATTTGGCAGATGCTAAATGGTATGAAAAATATCCCAATTTTATGCAAGTCTACGCAGCGGGAGGATTGCCATTTGGAGATACAAACTTTCAAGGTACTCTGTTTCGTCTACCGCTGAGAACAACAGAAAGCGCTAAAAATAGCGAGATTCGCAAACAAGCTTTTACCGAATCAAATGTCAAGGAACTGTTAGATGAATTGAGACAGTCGGGTGAAGAACTCTTGCTATTCTTGAAATCAGTTCAGGAAATTCGAGTTTACGAAATTCCGGCAAACAGTCAAGAAACCAGACAAGAAATTCTGGCGATAGTTACCAAGAATCCGCAAGAAGTGCGAGATGCGCGGCAAAAACTCCTCAATGCAATTCCCGATACTCCAGACAAGTTGCTAGAATTGTGCGATCGCAATCCTGACGGTTTAGTCTCAGTTTCTTACCGCCACGAGATAGAAATGATTACTGGCGATCGCACTATCAAGTCTACTTGGAGAATAGTCAGCTTAATTCGCACAGACGAAGGTGGCGATTTGGCAAAAGTGATAGCAGCAATGCACCAAAGCCAAGAAAAAGTCGTGCCTTGGGCCGGTGCTGCTGCTAGAATTAGTGCTGCTAGTACCGAGGGAAATCTGCCGCCTGTTTCCGGAAAAGTTTACTGTTTTTTGCCGCTTCCTCTGGAAACTGGTTTGCCGGTTCATGTCAACGGTTTTTTCAACTTAAATAGTTCGCGGGATAACCTCAGTAGCGACAGCGGACAAACGGGAAAAGACCGGCCGAGAGCTATTTGGAACGGCCTACTCGCGCGCCATGTTTTGTCTTATGCTTATGCTAACTTAATTGTCGATTTAGTGCAAGATGTCGGACGGTTTGAGCCAGAGGAGTTTTACAAATCTTGGCCAATTAGCAAAATCACTACTAGCAAAGCTCTGGAAGAGTTGCACAATTCTGTGATGCAGCTATTGTACCACAAACAAGTTGTGCGATCGGCTGTAAAATACATTGTAACTGAGGATAGAGTTAACAGGGCTGTGATGTCATCGACAAGATGGGTAACGCCTCCGACAGTCAAAAATTTACCCTCAAAAAAGTGTTGGGACGAGTTATCAGCACCGCTGTGTGCCGATAATATCGATATTCCAAATCCACCATTGCCAGATTCGATTTTAGCTGCTTTTAAAGATGCTAGTTTACCATTGGCAACTTTCACTGCGGCCAACTTGCGAAAGCATTTAATCGAAAATCAATCCCTAGGGGTTTCGCTGTCGGATGCACCCAAACCAAGCCTCCGAAATCGGCAGTGGATTGGGAATATGTTGCGCTATTGTCTCAGCGATAGTTGCCAAGATTTGCGCGGTTTGCCGCTAGCTATTCTGGCTGACAATACTTTGCAGGTATTTGGCTATAATGCGATCGGTACTATCTACATTATTGCAGATGAGGCGCAGAGGGAAATTTTTGCTAGTTATCCAAAATGGTTTCTGCACCGAGATTTAACTAAATTATTGCCTGGATACAATCTAATTGGCATCTCAACCATGAGTGCTGCGGAAGTAGCAAAAAAATTGGTTAATGTCATTGGTTCAACTGCGTCCGAAATCGATTGGAATCCCAATGCAGCACATCCGCCTAATGCAGAATGGTTGACTTTAGTTTATGATTATTTTTACAAGATTAGTCCCAGATATCTGTCGCAAGAAACAATCGAGGCCTTGACAAAAGTGCCGCTGGTTCCGGGAAATAACGGTAAGCTTTACAAAGCGAAAACTGTTGATACTCCTTTGTTGGGCGGCGATAAAATTGAGGCGGAAATAATTGCAGCGGTGCAGTATTTTGGGGCGACACTTGTCGAGGCGCCGCCAAAACTTGAGGGGGCGATCGCACTATTTGCCGATCGGCACAAAAATCAATTAGTCTATTGTATCACGGGCCCGGATGTTCTCGACATTGTATATTTGCAGTGCGATCGAGGTTTGCCACCTTATGACGAAAAGCATTATACCTCTCTGCTCAATTTCCTGGCAAGTCGAGAGCAAAGAAATTACGATGAAAGCAGCCTAAACAAGCTGCGCCAACTGCCAATTTACCCGACAACTTCCGGCGAAATAGTTGCCATTTATAGTGAAAATGTCTACCTTCCGGGCGATGGATACGAACCGCCAGACATTGCAGGTGGTTTGCGGCTGTTACGCATTGGAAAAAAACGGGAATGGCTGCCGCTATTCCAACTTTTACAAGTGCCGGTACTCAACCGCGCGAGACTGATTCGCGACTGTTTGTTGTCAGAGTATGCGTCGTTTTCCCCGGAAGAACAGTTAATCGCGCTAACATGGATTCGGGATAACGTGACTCAAGCCAGCATTGAGTTAGAAAATGGAGGAGAAAATGCTTTTGGATTCCAGGAAGAGTTGAAAAAGGCACGTCTGGTACGCTGTACTGACAGGAGATTGCGATCGGCCCAATTGATTTATAATCCTTTAAGTGAGGTAGTCCGAAATATTATCGGGAATGTAGCAGTGATTCCCGACATGGAATTTTACTCTCCTGATTCTCAAACTTGGCTGACTTTTTTCTCGGATTTGGGAATGAGGCAAAATCCTAATGCCGATGACATTTTAGCCTGCGTTGACAATCTCATTCAAACCGCAAATCGATCGGGTGTCAGTGCTGTTTCCGGTAGCTGCATTG
Organism: Cyanobacteria bacterium VAR_87_metabat_62; assembly: GCA_031427135.1. Taxonomy (GTDB): domain Bacteria; phylum Cyanobacteriota; class Cyanobacteriia; order Cyanobacteriales; family Microcoleaceae; genus Microcoleus. Next base: position 6,652 of record JANPMV010000013.1, read on the forward strand.
CTGTTTTCAACTACATTATTGACAACTGGGATGCGCTCAAAAATACCAGAATTGCCAACACCAACAAGACGCTTCCAGAATCACTTGCAGATAAACCTTGGCTTCCTGTCGAGGGAAATCCTGAGAAGTTAAGCCAATATTTTGGTGCTGCAAAACCGGAAGCTAGACTTTACCGCGCTAAGGATTTATGCTTCATTCAAGATGCTTGTTTAGTAGCCAGTCAAAAGTTCATATTTGCGCGTCCTCAGCGGGACTTGCTGAAGGTAGAAATCAGGAAGGCACTGGGTTTTGAGGCTGTGGAACCAAACACAGTTATTGACCACTTTGATAATATTATAAAACTTTGGGAAAATGACAGTTGAAATTAAATTATCCGACTCTCAAAACGCACAGTTAGAATCAGTCAATGCAATTTACAAGTATTTTTACGATACTTTGGTAAAAGGCGGTATTTCGGGCGATCGAAAACGGCAAATTCAAGAGCGATTTGCTCACCGCCAATGTCTGTGGGATGAGTCTACGGGCAAGTTTTGGCAGCCCAAACACGCTTTTTTAGATGATGTTGCTTTTTTCGGAAATCGTCGCACAACTATATCGAGTTCTAATTCTCATTCCGAAGTTTATCAGTTGTTAGGACAGAAAAGTTCGCCCGCTGTACAAGACTACTTGGATTTCCTCACCGAACTATCAGCAGAGTACGGCAACAGTGCTTTAAATGAAGCGGACAAAAACTGTGCGATTCAGGTGTTCAGCCGCCTGGAATCCCAACAGTTGTTAGAGGGAGTCGCAGTTACAAATATACCGATTCTTACCGCTCAAAATACGCTTTGTCCCGCTGACAAAGTTCTCATCCCGGATGCACATTGGCGCAAGGATTATATTGACTCCAACCGGATACTGCATGATTTAATTTCTGCCAAATTTGCCTTGGAGGTTGGCTGTCTTTCTTTGCTGAAAGATGCTGTAGAACGCCCGACAACAGTAAAACTCGCGCGCAGTACCAAAAGCTGCGATTGGTGTCTAGAATGGCAAAATACCTTGAATTCGTCGGAATTGCGATCGGGTTTGCAGCGGTTGATTTTTCACGATCGCGAATCTGAACCAATTTTAGATTTAATCTGGCTGGCTAAAGCTACAGTTTCGGCGGCTAGTCAAATTAATGTAGACTTATTTTTGAGTGATGAAACCCGCATTGGCACAGATATACCAGGCACTCAATACTTCGATGAGTTTAATAAAAGTTTTCATATTATTAGTAGCGCTAGCAGATATATTATGTTATCGTATTTAGCAGAAAGTATTAACGATCGGCTCGGACAATACGCAGTTAAAAATTTGCTTCCACTAGCGAGTATTATTGATGCTGAGCCGCGTCATATTCACAGTTTGCTAAATGAGTTGCGAATTAGGTCTTTACCATCGCTTGTTACTGCTCCTGAACTGGAAAATCAAGCAGATAATGTTAGTAAAGCGGCGATAAATTCTCCGGGCGAGTCTTCTATTTACTGGGGCGCATTTTGAGCTACTTTAATCAGCATCGGAATGGTTAAACCGCGAAGGCGCAAAGGACGCGAAGGAAGAACCCCCCCCTGCCCCCACCCGAAGAACCCCCCCCTGCCCCCACCCGAAGAACCCCCCCCTGCCCCCCCCAAGGGGGGAAAGAAGAAAATGCCGTTCTTCTTGGGCGCCCCACGCGTCTTCGCGGTTCATTTAATCTGACGACTTATTACGCGGGCAAAGGAGGAAACGGCATTGCCGTTTCCCTACCACACAATAATCGATCTAAACTGAAAGGAAATCCGAGGCTGTAATTAAGTTATTAGCCCCAAGTACAGTAGCCAAAACTTGATTAGTTCCGGCTACTTGCAATAAAATTCCATTCGCAGTTGGGCTGATTTGCAACTGTTGGAAACTCAGCCCGCCACCGAGAACAAACTTATCGATTCCTACTTCAAAATTGAGCACAGTATCGATACCGCTGTTGCTAGCTAACACAAAACGATCGCTCCCGATACCTCCAATTAAAGTATCTTCTCCCCCGTCGCCAAACAGCCAGTCATCCCCTGCACCTCCGTTCAGAATGTCGCTATCTTTCCCTCCGTAAATACTGTCGTTACCATCGTCGCCGTTGAGGGTATCTTGGCCTTCATTGCCGTATAAAAGGTCGTCACCGCTGCCGCCGTTGATGCAGTCTTGTTGACCGATCGCACCCACGGGGCCTAGTTCGTTTTCCCCACGATCGCCAAAAATGGTATCGTTACCCTCATCACCGCACAAAATATCGCTGCCATCATCGCCATAAATTAAGTCGTCGCCAGCATCTCCGTGTACTAAATCGTCATCCTTGCCCCCATGAAAGCGATCGTTGCCGTTGCCACCACTGAGAGAGTCGGAACTCTCGCCGCCATTCAGTAAGTCATTTCCATCTCCCCCAAACAGCAAGTCGCGGCCGTTGGCATCGCTGATTAACTGATTTTGCAAGCCGCCGTAAAGCGAATCGTCTCCCTCGTCGCCGACAAGGGTGTCGGAACCGAGTTCGCCCAAAATCAGGTCATTATCTTTGCCGCCATAGGCTAAGTCGTTACCTTTGCCAGCAAAAATACTGTCATTACCACTACCGCCGCCGAGGACATCGCCAGTGTCGTTGCCGAAAATTAAGTCGGCTTCATCGGTAGGAATGGTGCTGCCTAGTGCTTTGCCGTAGTCGCCGATTATCGTGTCGGAACCGCGGCCGCCGTAGAGAGTATCTGGGTCAGTTTCGCCGAAAATTCGATCGCCCCCTTTACCTCCAAACACCAAATCCCGACCGTTTCCGCCCAGCAAAGTATCGTCGCCTTGTTGGCCGTTAAGTAAGTCGTTACCGTTGCCTCCAAACAGCAAATCCTGCCCGTCTGTGTCGCCGCGCTGGGAGTTGAGGGCGCCACCGAACAGAGAGTCGTCTCCGTTATCGCCGTAGAGGCTGTCGCTGCCCTTGTCGCCGAAAATCAAGTCGCTTTCTTTGCCCCCGTAGGCGATGTCGGGGCCTTTGCCGGCGTAAACGGTGTCGCGGCCTTGATTGCCAGCAATGGCGTCGCTTGCTTCGCCGCCGAAAATTAGGTCGCTGTTGTCACCCGTCAGCTCGATGTCGTTGCCATTGTCGCCGACGATCGTGTCGGAACCGCGATCGCCGTACAATGTGTCAGAACCGCGATCGCCAAAAATGCGATCGTCTTGTTTGCCCCCGAACACCACGTCATTTTGTTTGCCCGCATAAACGATGTCGTTGCCCCTACCGGCAGCGATGAAATCTCGCTGTTGGTCTCCGAAGATGATATCGGTGCCACCTTCGCCTAAAACTGTGTCGTCGCCAGGTTCTGAGACAAAGAGTTCGTTAGCGTCGTTCCCTGTTAAATAATCATTTCCGGGAGTCCCGAGAATCGTGTTTTGGATGTTAATGAGTGCAGAGGCATTTGAATTGAAGTTGAGTTTTTGCTCGCGCTGGGGTTGAGAAAATGCGATGGGGGGCAGCAAGGGCAGGGGGGTACAACCGCAACCAGTATCCGGTTCGGGAACTCTGCCGAAAATAGGGGTCTGTGTGGGGGTTGGGGTCTGTGTGGGGGTTGGTGTGGGGGTCTGTGTGGGTGTGGGTGTGGGTGTTGGCGTCGGCAGACTACCAGTCACCGTGGCAAAACCCAGACTTGTTTTGCCGAGGTTGTCCGTAGCCCTGTAGGTGAACTGCGATCCGGTGAAACTGCTACTGGCCTGAAAAAACAAGTCGGTAATTTGATCCGGCGTCAAAACTTGATTGGGTACAACCGGGATTCCGCCTTTGTTTGGATCGCCCAAGAACAATGTACCTTCCTCGGGTGGCAACAGGCTGTTAATGGTGAAGGAAGTAATAGTGCCGTCGGGGTCTGTTCCTCCCAATCCGGGTACTGGGGCGTTTTTGTCCGGCAATAAAATCACGCCGGAGTCGTTGGCGACTGGGGGTTGGTTAACAACGGGCGGAGTTGGTGGCGGAGTTGGTGTTGGTGGTTCTACTGGGGTCTCTTTGACGGTGGTAGTGACAGTGGCATTGGGTTGGGAACCGTTGTTGTTGTTGTTGTTGGGGTCGGGAGTGGTCGATCGACTCTGGGAAGTATTTGTGATGCCGATCGCAGGAATAATTAAAGTTACCTGGCGGTTTACATTGCTGCCACTAGCCAAACGGGAAATTGTTGGGAAGGTGACAATCCCGGTAACAGGGTCATAACTACCATTATCGGAAGCTACAACTCCCGTTAAACCTGGAATAATTCTGTCAGTAATCGCTACATTTTCAGCAGCAGCCGGCCCATTGTTGGCGGTATTGATAGTATAAGTAACTGCACTACCAGCCGTCGTAGATGTGAGACCAGTCTTGGTAGTCACCAAGTCCGCACCATCGACAGTACCCGCAAAAACGGTGGTAGTGACTTTGGCGGAGGGAGAGGAGCCGTCGTTATTGCTGGGGTTTAGGTCAGGAGTAGTTGATTTACTGCTAGAAATATTGGTGATGCTGCCACTGCTGGGGACTCCCAAAGTAACGGTACGAGTAACGGTTTGACCGACGGGCACGTTGGCGATCGCCGGAAAAATCACGAGTCCTGAGATTGGGTCATAGCTGCCCCCGTTGGAAGCTACAACTCCTGTTAAACCAGGAATGATGCTGTCGGTGATAGTGACGTTGGCCGCATCGATCGACCCGATGTTGGCAGTAGTAATTGTATAAGTGACAGATTGCCCCGCCGCTGCCGATGTGAGTCCGCTTTTAATGGTAGAAAGGTCGGCACTAGCAAGACTGGGGACTGTGCCGATCGTTGTGTTCACACTGGCATTAGGGTTTGTACCGTTGTTGTTGCCCGGGGTGGGGTCGGGAGTAGCTGAGGTACTTCTGGCGGTGTTGCTGACAGCACTGATGCTGGCTGGGGCGATAAAGCCGATCGTCCGAGTGACTGTACTACCATTGGCGATCGCCACAGGGCCAAAGGTGATAATCCCTGTGGTTGGGTTGTAAATTCCCCCGTCAGATGCCGTGACTCCGGTTAACCCGGGAATGATGCTGTCAGTGATCGTCACGGCTTCTGCGGGACTAGGGCCGTTGTTGACTGTGGCGATCGTGTAGCTGACTGTGGCACCGGCCGTCGTAGCCGTGGGCCCACTTTTAATGGTAGCAAGGTCGGCACTAGCCAGACTAGGGATTGTGCCGATCGTTGTTTTCACACTGGAATTAGGGTTTGTACCGTTGTTGTTGCCCGGGGTTGGGTCGGGAGTAGCTGAGGTACTTCTGGCGGTGTTGCTGACAGCACTGATGCTGGCTGGGGCGATAAAGCCGATCGTCCGAGTGACTGTAGTGGCATTGGCGATCGCCACGGGTACGAAGGTGATGATCCCTGTGGTTGCGTTGTAAATTCCCCCGTCAGATGCTGTGACTCCGGTTAATCCCGGAATGATGCTGTCAGTGATCGTGACGTTGCTGGCCGAACTAGGGCCATTGTTGACAGTAGCAATTGTATAGCTGACTGTGGCACCGGCCGTCGTAGCCGTGGGCCCAGTTTTAGTGGTAGCGATGTCGGCAGTACCCGGGAGTGAGTTGATCGTCGTACTCACACTGGAATTAGGGTTTGTACCGTCGTTGTTGCCAGGGGTGGGGTCGGGAGTAGCTGAGCTGCTTCTGGCGGTGTTGCTGACGGCAGTGAGGGTGGCTGGGGCGATAAAGCCGATCGTCCGAGTCACTGTAGTGGCATTGGCGATCGTCACGGGTGCGAAGGTGACAATCCCTGTGGTTGGGTTATAGATGCCTCCGTCGGATGCTGTGACTTCGGTTAATCCAGGAATGATGCTGTCAGCGATCGTGACGTTGCTGGCTGAACTAGGGCCGTTATTGACAGTGGCGATCGTATAACTGACTGCGGCACCGGCCGTCGTAGCGGTGGGCCCAGTTTTCGTGGTAACAATGTCGGCAAGAGCACCGATCGTTGTGTTCACACTGGAATTCGGATTTGTACCGTTGTTATTGCCCGGGGTGGGGTCGGGAGTAGCTGAGGTACTTCTGGCGGTGTTGCTGACATCACTGATGCTGGCTGGGGCGATAAAACCGATAGTCCGAGTCACTGTAGTGGCATTGGCGATCGCCACAGGCGCGAAGGTGATAATTCCTGTGGTTGGGTTGTAAATTCCCCCGTCAGATGCCGTGACTCCTGTTAACCCCGGAATGATGCTGTCAGTGATCGTGACGGCTTCGGCAGCAGTCGGGCCATTGTTGACTGTGGCGATCGTGTAGCTGACTGTGGCGCCGGCCGTCGTAGCGGTGGGCCCAGTCTTGCTGGTAACAACGTCAGCGCTGGGATTGAGTGTAGTGGTAACAGACGAATTGGTCGGAGTGCCGTCTTTGTTGGTTGGTGAGCCGTTGTTGTTAGTGGCGATCGGGTCGGAAGTCGCTGAGCTACTTCTAGCCGTGTTGCTGATGGTGCTAAGCGTGACTGGCGGGACAAAGCTAACTGTGCGGGTAGTAGTGCCTGCATTTGCCAGCGTCGGTAGTGTTGGGAAGGTGACAATCCCTGTCGTTGGGTTATAGGTTCCCCCCTCGGATGCCGTGACTCCGATTAAACCCGGAATGATGCTGTCAGAGAGCGTGACGTTAGTGGCTGCATCTGGCCCGTTGTTGGTTGTGACCAAGTTGTAGGTGACGGTTGACCCGATCGTACTGACGATCGGGCCACTTTTGGTAGTAACCAGGTCGGCGACGCGATCGGTAACAGTAGTCAGAACTTGACTTGTGGGCGTTGAACCGTCGTTGTTGGTGAGGTCGGGGTCGAAAGTTGAAGAACTGCTGGAGGCAATGTTGGTTAATGTCGCGCCGCTAACTAAATTAGGTGGCAAAGCAATTGTTAGCGTATAGGTGACGCTTTGACCGACGTTGAGAACCGGAATTGTCGGCCAGGTGACATTCCGCGTAGCGTTTAAGTAAGTGCCGCCGTTAGGAAGTGTTGGTATGGACGGAATTAATTCTTGTGGTATTTGGTCTTGAACCACGACTTGCCCGGCGGGCGCTGTTCCCCTGTTGGTGGTGGTGATGGTGTAGGTAATGCTACCCCCAGGCTTGACGGATTGCGGCCCACTTTTGATCGTCACAACGTCGGCGAAGATAGTGGGAGGATTCACAGTTTGCACAACCAGGTTTTGCAGTTCGTGAAAGTTGTTGGCGCTTCCTGTCGAACTGCCAAAACCAAATTTGAAACCAGGCGGTACTGGAGCTCCGTTGGTGATTGCCAAGTCGGCAATGTCGATCAGAGTAGTTTCGTAGCTGCCGTTAAAATCTGTATCAAAGGCAACGGTGAGGCGATTGGGATTGTCTCGATCGTTAGATGGATTCAGTGTAACTTGAATGGATCTTTTCGCTGCCGCGCGATTGGTCGTGAACGTGTTGCTAAAGTTAAAAGTCGGTTCAGTGAAATCAATACTGGTAGGAATGTTGTCCACGCCGAAGGGAGCAAAGGCTTGAGTTAAAAACGGGTAATTAGCACCTTCCCTACCTCTAACTGTTACTGAATCCGGTCTGACCACACGCCGAGTTGAGGAGCCGGGAATCGGGGCTGGATCGGGGCCCTGGCGCCCTTCTGTCGGTGCTGAAAAATTACCAAACTCGTCAAGTCCAATCCCTAAATAACCTCCCTCAATACCGGGTGTGATAACGTTTCCATCTCGTCGTTGAGCATAGCCCAGAGAACCGCCATAACCACCAGGCCTTTCTGGCGATGCAGTACCGTCAATGAAGAAGAAACCAATGCCGTCCCCAGGCTGTAGCCCTGTAGACTCACCCTGGGGTTCATTAATGATCAGATTGGCACCGTAGGAATAGATATCAAACCTGACGACTAAACCGTCGGTTGAAGGAATGGGGTTGTTGTAGAGGACGAAGGCCTCCCGCCTGTCTGGCGATGCTGGAGTTAATCGCAGAACGCCATTGCCAGGAGTATCCCCACCTAAAGCCGGAATTAAACCTGAGACTGTTCCTCCAGTGATGCCTGGTATTAGTTGCAAGCTAGCTGGAGTGGGACTAAGCGGATCGTACAGCACCCCGTCGGTGCCTCGGTAAATCCAAGGCCCCTTGACTGTCGCGTTCTTGAAAGTCTCATTAACTAATGTGCCGAGGACGTAACTGTATGCCTCCCGCACTTTTGGTTCAATGGCGATGCTGGCTGTTATTTCCCCGATCGCAAATCCTAATTCCCAATCGCCACCAAGTGCCGCACTCCCCGTCAAGTTGTCGGAAGCTGCAATATCTGCACCGATAATTTCGTTCAGCCGTCGCACGAAAGCCGCGCCGCTTTCCCCCGCTGCGACGTTGCACCCACATAACAAGATATCTCCTCTCTCGCTGAGGGATTTTCCCCACTGCTGCAACAAATGGCTTGCAGTTTCTAAATTGTCGATCGATAGTTCGATCGACCCCAGTTGCACCGCCGCTTCTCGACCGTGAGAAACTATTTGAAGGCTTTCTAAATCGCTGCAATTAGCCAGAATTCTAGTAATTTGCTCGACTCCATTTCCTGTCGAGTCTAGTACAAATACCTTTGTATCGGCTGTTGCTCCCCTTGCCAAGCTGTCGCTATTTTCTACTCTGGCATCGATGAAAAGTATATTTTTTACAGTCCGGGCATCCACCGACTCTATTGCAAGCAAAAATTCTCTGTAGGGCTGCCCAATTATCGCCCCGCCACTGGGTTTTTGGGAAAGGAAACACTTTTGTTCATAAGTTGCTGTTGTTCGGGAGTTTTCGCCAGCAATGCGATCGGTGATGTCACCTGCTTTTTGGGTTGGAAAAATTGGTTTGTTGCAGATGCTTTGCATGGTAAAATGACCTCACTGATTGTATATAATGTACCCAGTTCAAGGTGATAATCATCACAGGCTTGAAAATCTTTAATTGCAGAGTTAGATGCTCTGCTGCTTGACTTTTAGAAAGAGCAACAGGCGAATTATACTCATCACAAAGCTGTGCTATCTTGCTATTTGATAGCATTGCAAATATCGCCTGCATGACGGAACTGAAGGTTGAGATTTTAAAGCCCAGTCATCTATCTATCGGGTGATATTTTGCCTTCGGCTTTCTGTGAGCGACTCTATCTGTTACACGCAGATCTCTTACATTCCGCAGTAGACAATAACAGGAATTCTCAAAAATTTATTTTATGAGGTTTTCCGTAGCTGGTCTAATGCACTTTATTTGCCGAGAAATTTCACCTGTTATTGACGCATAAACCGGGTTTAAGCGTCTAAAAAAATTCGTTGCAGCCCTCGCTCCCACTAAAAAACTCGGTTTATGAGAGTAAGGTGCGCGCAAGCCCTGTTTACATCGCGCAACCAGACATTAATTAAGAGGTGATTGCTAGGGAGTGCTGGCCGTGACATAATTGTGCCAGTGCCCAAGCGTCATTTAACTGAAATATACATACCCTGCATCGACGAGGCGTCTAAAAAAATTCGTGACTTGCAGTTCGAGACACAAAAATCTAGGTTTGATAATGCTTTGGTGTCCTCGTACTCCACAGATTAGTGTCGCCCATAACCTATTTCTCAAACTGTCAAATTAGAGTCTTCGAGCAGGTTTTGTTTAAGGTAAATGCTCGGGACAATTGTTCGTACAGAATTTTTCATGATGTCTTGGATAAATCGACGCTTCTGAGAGAGCCCGTCAGCTATTTGCGATTTTTATTCGCTAATTTTCTTAAATGCAGGAGTTACCCTGACTGAGACTAGAAATGCGATTTATTCCTAGATTTTTAGCCAATCAACCAAGATTTATGGTCTAAACCTGGTTTCTGAGAGCAAGTCCTAAACTAGAAAAACACTGACTGCAATCCGCCATAAATGGCAACTGTAACCCCGCAATACTGATTAGGTTTTAATTGCTGAGTTTTGGCGCAGCTCATCCTGAACAATATCCCACAACAATCCTTACACGTAAGTACATATTAACTTATGGATTACTACATCAGCAAATATGCGTAGACACAAGCCCTCATACAAGCTATATCTTTTCACCGCGAACGTCAAGAGTTCTGGCTTGATAGTACCGACAATCTTGACAGGGCCCCGCAGGATTGACAGCGCAGCGAATGTAATTAGAGCGGGCGTTATACTCGCAAGTAATATCGCCGATCGGATAACCTAGGCCTTCTACGTAAGTGCGATCGGCAGTTGCTAGTTGAGTTCGCAGCGGTCTATTTGCTACCGCAAGCTGTGCCGCTGCAATTCGATCGCGGGCTTGGCCGCTTGCGGAGCGCATCACCCACAAAGACAGCAGCCACGGAGCTAAACCTATAAAAATAATCAGGAGAGCTGTTAGCACATTTTCAGAGTTCGCGTGTGGGAATATTTTTTGCTAATTTAGACGATCGGCAACCGAAAATTATCTGCCAAAAGAGGGTTTTAAATCAGGAAAGTTCCCAGCAAGCGTGTCAAACTATGGCGATTGTGCGTTAACCGTTTGCTGGTGGCGCAGATGAAGGCATTTCTAGATCGGTTTGCAGTCAGGGCTAAAGTCCCCAGAGTTCGATCAAACTAAAATCCGATCTCGCAAATGCGAGATCGGTTATTTGAGAACACTAGAAAAACTTAAACCCGAGCAACATCCGTCGCTAAATCCATCATCGAACCTCTATCCTCCACCGAAGCCACATCCAACAAAGTCTTCAAAACCGAATCAGGATTCAAACTAATCGAATCAATTCCCAACTCAACCAAGAACCGAGCAAACTCAGGATAATCGCTGGGCGCTTGACCGCAAATCCCAATCTTGCGATCGTACTTCTTAGCCGCTTTAATCGCAATTTCCACCATCCGCTTTACAGCTTCATTCCGTTCGTCAAAGATGTGCGCGACTAAAGCAGAATCCCGGTCTAATCCCAATGTTAGCTGAGTTAAATCGTTAGAGCCGATCGAGAATCCGTCAAAAACTTGTGCAAATTCGTCAGCAAATATCACATTACTCGGCAATTCGCACATCACATAAACTTGCAAGCCATTTTCGCCCTTAATCAAACCGTGTTTTGCCATCTCGGCCAACACTTTGCGCCCTTCATCCGGCGTACGACAAAACGGCACCATCGGAATCACATTTGTCAACCCCATTTCGTCCCGAACTCGCTTCAATGCTTGACATTCCAAAGCATAGGCTTCGCGGTAATTCGGGTCATAATAGCGAGAAGCGCCGCGCCACCCGATCATCGGGTTTTCTTCCTTGGGTTCAAACTGCCGCCCTCCCAAAAGATTAGCATATTCGTTGCTCTTGAAATCGCTCATCCGCACGATGACTGGATTAGGATAAAATGCGGCGGCGATGGTGGCAATTCCGTGGGCTAATTTGTCGGTAAAGAAATCGGGTTTGCGATCGTAAAGTGCTGTGAGTTTGGCAATTTGACGCTTGACGGATTCGTCGGTCAATTCATCAAAGTGAATCAGTGCCATCGGGTGGGCTTTGATGTGGTTGGCGATAATGAATTCGAGGCGCGCTAACCCTACACCGTCACAAGGAATTGCTGACAAACCAAAAGCTTCTTCTGGGTTGCCGACATTCATTAAGATTTGAGTGCGGGTACGGGGCAAATTGTCGATCGCACTTTCTTGTACTTCAAAGGGCACTAAACCAGAATAAACTTTGCCTTCCTCTCCTTCGGCACAAGAAACAGTGATTTCTTGATTGTTTTGCAAGAATTGGGTAGCGTCGCCGGTGCCGACAATTGCCGGGATTCCCATTTCCCGGGCAATGATCGCTGCGTGGCAAGTGCGGCCGCCGGAATTGGTGACAATCGCGCTCGCTTTTTTCATGATCGGTTCCCAATCCGGGTCAGTTTTGTTGGTGACAAGAACTTCCCCTGCTTCAAATTCAGCGATCTCGCTAACGTCTAAAATGACGCGGGCTTTGCCTTGTCCGATCGCTTCGCCAACGGCGCGTCCTGTTGCCAAAACTGCACTGGAACCGTTTAATTTGTAGTTCCGCAAAACAGTAGCAGACTTTTGGGATTGTACTGTTTCCGGCCGCGCTTGGACGATGAATAATTCGCCAGTATTGCCGTCTTTTGCCCATTCGATGTCCATCGGCGTGTAAGTTCCGCGCACTTGGGAGTAGTGTTCTTCTATCAATACTGCCCAACGTGCTAGTTGCAGAATTTCGTCATCCTCAATGGCAAATTTTTCCCGTTCTTTGGCCGTTACTGAGACGTTTTTGGTGTATTTGGAACCGCCGACATCGTACACCATTTTAATTTGTTTAGTGCCGAGGCGTTTGTCGAGAATTGGGCGGAAGCCTTGTTTTAATGTGGGTTTGAAAACTAAGTATTCGTCGGGGTTTACGGCGCCTTGAACGATGTTTTCGCCTAATCCGTAGGCGGCAGTGATTAAGGCGGCATTTTTGAAACCGGTTTCGGTGTCGATGCTGAACATGACGCCGGAGGAGGCTAAGTCCGATCGCACCATTTTCTGCACGCCGACAGATAAGGCGACTTCAAAGTGGTCGAAACCTCGGAGTTGGCGGTAGGAAATTGCTCGATCGGTGAATGTGGAGGCGAAGCATTTGTGGCAGCATTCGAGCACGCCGGTGCAGCCGTGAACGTTGAGGTAGGTTTCTTGCTGTCCGGCGAAACTGGCGTCTGGTAAGTCTTCGGCGGTGGCGGACGATCGCACTGCTACGTCGGTACTGTCGCCGTATCGATCGCACAATTTCTCGTAAGCATTCGCGATCGCCACTTGCAAGTCTCGCGGAAATGGTGTATTCAGAATCAATGCCCGCGCTTGCTTGCCTTTTTGTCGCAAATTCTGCACGTCTTCTACGTCTAAATCCGCAAAAATTTCGCGCAATTTAGCTTCTAAACCCGCCGACTCGATGAAGTCGCGGTAAGCGTGTGCTGTAGTGGCAAATCCGTTGGGGACGCTGACTCCTTTCGGCATTAACTGTTGAATCATTTCGCCTAAAGAAGCATTTTTTCCGCCTACTAATGGGATGTCGGCGATCCCGACTTCATCAAACCACAATACTAAGGCTTTTTCTTTGGAAATTAACACTTTATTTTCTGACATTTCTAATTTTTGGAGCATTGCTTTTTCCTCTAAACTTCAGCTCAGTTCGGTCAAAGTACAGTGATTTTTTTAATCCCGTTGTGTTGCGAAAAATTATCAGATGGTTTCACAGGCTGGCTTCAGCCGATTTTTTAATGTCCTTTATTTCAATTTTATAACTTTTTTTATAAATAGCAATAGCCGTAGGGAAGATTTATTTAATTAATTGCAAAAAGTAAAGAAATTGCAATAGAGAGTTTTTGTAAGCTATCATAAAAAGACTGGTGAAAATCTGAATATCGGAGATAGTTCTCAGGATTTTTTTTTCACTGAGTTCGCAGTGGTGTGCGGATATCATTCGGATTGTGTGGGTAGCCCAATTGAAGGGCAACAAAGGGGTAGTTTCGATCGCCGGTTGGAGTTGACAGGGCGATCGCCGAAAAAACACAACACCAAACAGCTTTGTTTCCTCAAGCAGCCCAGCTTCTCAAAATTGTAAAAATTTTACCTCTGATTGCGTTGACGTACTTATACCAAAAATACAGTCGATGTAGAGCATTGTAATTGTTAAACCAGAGATTTTTTAACTTTGGTCAGCGGTCTTTTTTGGCATTCAATTATTTATATGCTATAATAGTTAGCTAAACTGCCTTATGACAAATAACAAGGTATATGATATCAGTTTTGAGATCAACCGCAAAGCGAAACGGCTTTAAAGTTCTCCTAGTCGAAGACAATCAAGCCGAAGCCGATCTGATCGAAGAATTATTATTAGAAACAAATCTCAGCAGAGAAGAGTCTCAAAGGCTGTCAGTAAGCTGTACAGACCGTCTGGGCAAAGCGCAGCAACTTTTGGTGTGCGAAGATTTTGATGTGATTTTACTAGACCTTTCGCTGCCGGACAGCCAAGACTTAAGTACAATTGTCAAAATACAAGAATACAGCCTAAATACTCCGATCGTCGTACTGACGGCCCGCAACGATGAAGAACTAGCCGTGCAGTCAATCCAAGCAGGAGCTCAGGATTATCTAGTTAAGCAAAAAATGGACAGCGAAGTATTAATGCGATCGCTTCGCTACGCAGTTGAGCGGCAGCACAACCAAGAAGCTTTGCAAAAAAGCGAAGAAAAATATCGCTCGGTAGTCGAGAACTCTCTCGTCGGAATTGCGATTATTTCTCCTCCAACTTCCCCCTCAGAACCGGAAAAATGCCAGTGGTTGGAAGTTAACGATGCTTTGTGCGATTTGCTAGGATATGAGCGCCAAGAAATTTTGCACGGAAATTGGGATAGGTGGGGTTTTCCTGAAGACTCGCCTGCCAGTTTAGAGCAGTTAAATAAAATTTTGGCTGGGGAGAGCGAAGGCTATGTTTTAGACAAAAGATGGCGCAGAAAAGACGGAAAAATAGTTTATACTCGAGTTTATCTGCGTTGTATTCGCGGCCGGGACGGCTCGATCGACCGGATGATTAAAGTAATTTTGGATGTGAGCGATCGCTACCGCTACGAAGCTGAACTAAAAGCATCAGAAGAATTTTTAAATCACACGATTAATGCTACTCCCGACCCAATTTTTGTCAAAGACGAGCAGCACAGGTGGGTCGTATTAAACGACGCTTTTTGCGAGTTGATGGGAAAAGGGCGACAAGAACTGATAGGCAAGTCGGGATACGATTTTTTGCCACCCGCAAAAGCCCACATATTTTGGCAAAAAGACGAAGAGATATTGAGAACTGGCATCCCTGTTGAAACAGAAGAACAATTTACAGACAGCACAGGCAAAGAACGCATCATCTCGACTAAAAAAAGCGTTTTCAGAACAACTAATAGCAGTAAAATGTTAGTGGGAACAATTCGAGATGTCACCGAGTACAAACGCCAACAAGCAGCTTTGGAAGAGAGCGAAGCTAGGTTTGATAAAATGGCAGCCAACGTGCCGGGAATGATTTATCAATTTCGCCGAGATTTGGGCGGTAGAAAATTTTTTACCTACGTTTCTTCTGGCAGCAAAAACCTTTACCAATTAGAACCGAAAGAAATAGAAAAATATATAGATGTGACTTATGAAACAATTCATCCAGATGATTTCACAGGCTTTGAACAATCGATCGAACTTTCAGCAACGACTCTGCAACCTTGGCAGCATAAGTGGCGGCAAATTATCCACGGTAAGGTGAAGTGGCTGCAAGGCGCCGCGAAACCGGAAAAACAAGCCAACGGTGATATACTTTGGGACGGTTTGGTGATGGATGTCACTGAATTAAAACAAACTCAGCAAGAGCGCGATCGCTTTTTTACGATCTCGCTAGATTTGCTTTGCATTGGAGGCTTTGACGGCTATTTCAAACGCTTAAACCCCGCTTGGTCTACTGTATTAGGTTACAGAAGCGATGAAATGTTAGCCCAACCTTTTATAGAGCTGGTGCATCCAGAAGACCGAGAAGCGGTTTTAACCCAATTAGAAACACTCAAAAGTGGGAAATCTATCGTTAACGTGGAGAACCGCTATCTTTGCAAAGACGGCAGTTATAAATGGCTGTCATGGACGGCATCGCCATTTGCAGAAGAAGGTTTAGTTTATGCAGTTGCTCGCGACGTTACATTTAGCAAACAAGCAGAAGCAGAATTGCGCCAAAGCGAAGCCACTAATCGCGCTCTTTTAAATGCGATACCGGACATGATATTTCGCTGCCGAGGAGATGGCACTTTTGTAGACTTCAAACCCGCAAAACACTGCTGCAGCATCGTACCGAAAAACAACATATTTATCGGCCAAAAAGCCCAAGACATCTTGCCGGCAGCTTTGGCGGATAAAATCTTGTCATACAACAAAGAAGCTGTTGATAATGGCGAAATTGAAATCATAGAATATCAACAGTCTATCAATGGTCAAGTATGTGATTTTGAAGCGAGAATTGTATTCTGCACGGAAGACGAAATTATCGCGATCGTCCGCGACATCACTCAACGCAAACGCTCTGAGTCAGCACTCCACAGGCAAGCAGTGGCAATGGCAAAAGCTTCTGAAGGTATCGCCATAGTCGATGCCGACGGAGAAGTGATTTATTGCAACGCAGCCAGACTAAAAATCTACGGTTATGACTCTCTCGAAGAACTGTTAGGCAAAAGTTGGAAAGTATTCTACGAAGGTGCAGAACTGCAAAGGTTCGAGTCAGAAGTTTTACCGGCTTTAGCGCAGAAAGGTTATTACATTACCGAAGCAGTAGGATGCCGCCGCGACGGCTCGAATGTCCCTATAGATGTCTCGCTGACAATGCTGCCAGACGGGGAAATGATTTGCATTGTTCGTGATATTTCCGAAAGAAAACAAACAGCAGCAGCACTGCGAGAAAGCGAGCGGTTCACTCAACAAATTGCTGATGCAAGTCCGAATATTTTGTATGTTTATGACTTGATTGAACAAAAAAATGTCTATGCTAATGCTTCCCTAACTCATATTCTTGGCTATACAACAGAAGAGCTTCAGGCAATGGGGCCGCAGATGCTGGCAACTTTAATGCACCCGGAAGATTTCAGCAAAAGGCCGGATTATTTGCAGCAAGTTGAAACGGGTTGCGAAGGTGAGATATTTGAAATTGAATACCGAATGCGGCATAAGAATGGTTCTTGGCGCTGGCTTGTGAGCCGAGATACCCTATTTGCTAAAACGGCACAGGGTCAATTAAAACAAATTCTCGGTACGGCAACTGATATTACAGAAAGCAAGCAAGCAGAAGATGAAATTAAGCTGTTGCTGGCCGCAACTCAAGCAATTAGTCAGTCGGCAGATTTTCACAGCGCTCTCCCTGATATCCTGCGGTTGCTGTGCAATGCGATCGGCTGGAATTTTGCGGAAGCTTGGATACCGGCTGCTAACGGTAGTTTTTTGGAACACAGCGAAACTTGGTATGCTAGCGATCGCGATTTAGATCAGTTTGGTCGCGAAAGTAAAAAAATTAGATTCGCCCCCGGATTGGGAGTGCCGGGACGGATTTGGTCAACCCAAAAGGTAGAATGGATTGAAGATATTTCTGTAGTCCAAAATTCTGTTTTTGCCCGATCGCAAATGGGGGAAGCAGTTGGGTTGAAAGCTTGTTTCGGTGTGCCAATTCGCGCTAGCGGACAAGTGCTGGCAGTTTTATTATTCTGCAAGCGCGAACGCTCGATTATGGAACCGCGGATCGTAGAATTAGTCAAGGCGGTAGCGACTCAGTTGGGTTCTCACATTCAGCGCAAACAAGCCGAAGAAGAATTGCGTAAAAGCGAAGAACGCTGGCAGTTAGTTCTCAAAGCGAATCAAGATGGAATTTGGGATCTGAATCTTCAAACAAATCAAGCTTTTCGCTCTGCCCGCTGGCAAGAAATTATCGGTTACGCAGACGGCGAAATCGACAACAACAACAGCGAATGGATCGATCGCATCCATCCAGACGATCGCGATCGAGTACAAGCAGCGATCCAAGATTATCTCGATCGCCAAACCCCCAATTACGCCGCCGAATACCGCTTGCAGTGCAAAAACGGCAGCTACAAGTGGGTGCTCGCCCGCGCTCAAGCAGTGTGGGACGAAGCCGGAAACCCCCTGCGGATGGTGGGTTCGATGACCGATATCAGCGATCGCAAAGCAGCAGAATTAGCTTTGTGGCGGGTCACTCAAGCCGTCGAAAGTACCAGCGACGCGATCGCGATCGCCGACTTGAAAGGGCGGTCTATTTACCACAATCAAGCCTTCATTCAGCGTTACGGCTACACGGTGGAAGAACTCAACGATAAGAGCGATAGCGCTGCGCTTTACCTCCGGCCTAAAAGTTACAAACAAATCTATAGAAATATTCGCAAAGGTCGCTCTTGGTGCGACGAAATTGTGCTGCAAAATAAGAGCGATGAAGCTGTTACCGCTCTGGTGCGAGCCGATAGCATCAAAGATATAAATGGCAACTCAATCGGATTAATAGCAGTGATTACCGACATCACCAAACGCAAAGAATCCGAAGCAATCTTGCGCCAACAATTAAAGCGCGAACAGTTGGCATTTGCCATGATGGAACGCATTCGCTCTTCTCTCAATTTAGAAGAAATTCTTACCAAAGCTGTCGAAGAAGTGCAACAGTTCTTACAAGTAGACCGCACAGTTATTTACCAATTCAATCCAGATTGGAGCGGGTTTATCGCTGTCGAGTCGGTTGCCGAAAATTCCTACTCAATTCTAGGAATGGAAATTTACGACCCGTGTTTTGGGGAAGCCTACGTTCCTCTTTACCAAGACGGTCGAATTAGAGCCACAGAAGATGTTTACAATGCCGGCATCGCCGACTGTTACTTGAATCTGTTGACTCGGCTACAGGTGAGAGCAAATCTGGTAGTGCCGATTTTGCAAGGCGACAGCTTGTGGGGGCTGTTAATTGCCCACCACTGCACGGGCCCGCGCCCCTGGCAGAAATTGGAGGCAGAGTGCCTGAAACAATTGGCGGTGCAGTTGGCGATCGCAATTCAGCAATCGACGCTGTTTGAACAAGCACAAACCGAAATTGCCGATCGAAAACAAGCCGAAGCCGCCCTGCAATTAGCCAAGGAAGCCGCCGAATCCGCCAACCGCGCTAAAAGCGACTTTCTCGCCAACATGAGCCACGAATTGCGGACGCCTTTGAACGGAATTTTAGGATACATTCAACTGCTGAAACCGGATAAAAATTTAACCGCCGAACAGCAGGAAAGTCTGAATAGCGTTCACCAGTGTGGCAACCACCTGCTGACGCTAATTAATGACGTTTTAGACATCGCGAAAATCGAAGCTAGCAAAATGGAACTGTTACCAGCCAATGTCCATTTTCCAAGCTTTGTTAAAAGTATTGTTGATTTGTTCCAAATGCGATCGAATCAAAAAGGAATTGCCTTTAATTACGAGCAGGTGTCAGCGCTGCCGGATTGGGTTTTGGCTGACGAAAAAAGGTTGCGCCAAATTTTAATCAATTTGCTCAGCAATGCGGTTAAATTTACCCAGGGCGGCGGGGTGACATTCAAAGTCGGTTATGATGCAGAAAATTCTCCTCAAAGGAACACCGCAAATTCGAGTTTGACAGCGGAAGTTGCCACTCAAACAATCAATTTGACCGCGAATTTAGACGCGCCACAGGGAACAAAAGAACCGCGCGAAGCTAAACGGGCAGCAAATACTTGCGATTGCGCCCCAACCGCTCAAATTCGCTTTCAAATCGAAGATACTGGCATTGGTATTCCTCAGAATAAATTAGAAGAAATATTTTTGCCTTTTCATCAAGTGGGCGATCGTAACAACTTCGTCGAAGGTACCGGACTGGGACTTTCGATCAGCCAAAAATTAGTCAAAATGATGGGCAGCCAAATTCGCGTCCAAAGTACCTCCGGCAAAGGCAGCATATTTTGGTTAGATTTAGACTTGCCCGCAGTGCAAGAGTGCGATCAACTCCCCTCCACCCAAGAAAAACGCCGGCTTGTCGGTTTTAGCGGCCACCAGCGCAAAGTGCTAATCGTGGACGATCACGAAGTAAATCGCGCCATCCTGCAAAGGATGCTTTCTCGTTTGGGCTTTGAAATTGCCCAAGCCACAGACGGCAAAGACTGCTTGCACAAAGCACAGGAATTTCTACCGGATCTAATTTTAATGGACTTGCTGATGCCCGTAATGGACGGTTGGGAAGCTACCAGGCGGCTGCGACAGTTGCCGGAATTAAAAGATGCGGTTATCCTTGCTTTGTCCGCTAGCGTTTACGATACTACCAGGCAAGAGAGCATACTTGCAGGTTGCGATAATTTTCTCACCAAGCCGATTCAAAGTAACGAGCTTTTAGAATTATTGCGCCTGCACTTGGGACTAGAATGGGTTTACGAAGATGGATCGGAAACCAAAAAGCGGAAAGCTCTAACTCCCAAAGCATCATCTGAGGTTGCTGCTGCTGACAGGGCGATGCTCTCTCCTGGCTCAGAGTCAGTCTTGGCATTGTTAAGATTGGCTGCAATGGGCGATATTGAAGCTATTCTGGAGGAAAGTGCTAAACTCGAACATTCTGACCCGACATTAGGGCCTTTCGTTCATCACCTGCGCCAACTTGCTAAAGGCTTTCAGCTCAAGCAAATTCGAGATTTTTTGAAGCAATATTTGTCCTAAAATTGTCGGTAGCTAACCGACTACTCAAAATTCAGTTAAATCTCGCACAGTACCATTCTCAAAAACACGCTTTCCGGCCTGTTCCACAAAGAATCAATTTCTTGTAAGTGGGCATCGTGCCCGCCATAAAAAGTGATTACCAAATAAAGGTATCTACGAAGCAACCGGATTTCGAGAGCCGCAGAAAATCACTTGAATCCCATTTTAAGTCACAAGTCACAACTCATATCAAATCCGTTAGCATCGGAATAGTAAATTCCAGTAAAAAGTGAACAGTCAACAGTCAACATCATTCCGGTGCAACCGGAATTGATATCACAACTCAAGAATTTTAATTTTTCCCTTGAATATGAACGATAAGAATTCCGACAGAAGCATCATACTGATTGTCGATGACAACCAAACTAATCTTGACGTACTTTTCGAGTTGTTAAGGAACTACGGATTTAAAGTATTAGTGGCTCTAGATGGCGAAAGTGCGATCGAGCAAATTGCCTACATCCATCCAGACTTGATTCTTTTGGATATAATGATGCCAGGAATCGACGGTTTTGAAACTTGCCTACGTTTGAAAGCAGACCAGTCAACACGAGACATTCCCGTCATATTCATGAGCGCCCTTTCCGATACCCTTGACAAAGTAAGAGGCTTTCAGACAGGAGCAGTTGACTACATCACCAAGCCATTCCAGCACGAAGAAGTCCTAAGCCGGATTGAAACTCACCTGACAATCCGCAGCTTACAAAAAAAACTCGAAGAAAAAAACCTCGAACTTGCCCACCTCAACCAAAACCTAGAAAGACTTGTCGAACAAAAAACCAAGCAATTAATCGACCAGGAAAAAACAGCCATCATCGGACGTTTGACCCAGGGAATGGTTCACAACCTCAAAAGTCCGCTGCAAGTAATCCAGACTAGCGTCGATTTGATTGAAACAAAAGCCACAAAAATTCAAGAAGAATCTCTGTTTAATTATACCAAATATATTTTTCAAGCGGTCACAAAAATCAATCAGATCATGGATACTCTGATGATGAAAAGCCGAAAAGAGCAAAAACAAGATTTGCAGGCTGTGAGTATCAATGATTTAGTTCAGCGAGAAATTCAGCTATTGGAAGGAAATCTATATTTTAAAAATAAAATCAGAAAAAAATACTTATATGATGAACAAATTGCTAGCATTCCCTTAATATATTCCTATATTTCTCAAGTATTTTATAACTTAATTAATAATGCAATGGATGCTATGTGGCAAAGAAAGAGCCGGGAACTAACTATCGTAACTCGGCAAGACGAATTTAACATATATATGGATATTGCAGATACGGGATGTGGCATATCACCTGAAAATTTATCAAAAATTTTTGACCCTTTTTACACATCAAAACCGCATAAAGGCGAGGAAAAAATTGAAGGCGAGCCGACAGGAACTGGTCTCGGGCTTTATACTTGTATTGAACTGTTAAAACCTTTTAACGGCGAAATTGCTATTAGCAGCAATGTCGGTCAAGGCAGCGTGTTTACAGTTGTGCTACCGAAAAAGCTCAAAACTTGACTAATACCAATTTAATGGGTCGTTGCACATATCTCGATCCCCCTAAATCCCCCTTAAGAAGGGGGACTTTGATCGGAATCTTGTCCCCCCCTTATTAAGGGGGGCTAGGGGGCAATACGGTTCACTTAACACTATTTATGCCCCGGAGATCCCCCTAAATCCCCCTTAAGAAGGGGGACTTTGACCCCCCCTTGTCCCCCCCTTTTTCAAGGGAGGTTAGGGGGGATCTGTCTTAAGTAAACCGTATTGGGCTAGGGGGGATCAGATTTTACGCAGCCTCATAAAAAATCGGTATAAGCTGTTATACATCTAAATTGTATTTTTTGTGCGGGCTTTCTGGCCCACGCCACAAAAACTTTATTAAATTTCCCTTCAAAGCTTACATGAAAATCGGGGAAGATTTCGACTTACTGGCATGACAAATACGATTTTTACCTTCGTTTTTGGCTTGATAAAGGGCGCTGTCAGCACTGTGAATTAGGGTGTCGGGAGATTCCTCGCCAGAAGGAATCGCCGTAGCAATGCCGCAACTGAGGGTAACATAGGGGCCGATCGACGATCGCGCGTGGGGCAGTTTCAAGCTGGCGATGCCGTCGCAGATTTTCCGGGCGACAAAGTTTGCCCCTTCGGCGCTGGTGTTGGGCAAAATCACGGCAAATTCTTCGCCACCGTAGCGGGCGGCCAAATCCCCAGCCCGCTTGGCAGATCGGGCGATCGCCCCGGCAACTTGGCGCAAACAATCGTCGCCGCCGAGGTGGCCGTAAAACTCGTTGTAAAGTTTAAAAAAGTCGATGTCAAACATAATTAAAGACAGCGGCAGTTCCTCTCTTGCCAATCTGCGCCACTCTAGCATCAAAACGCGATCGAACTGGCGACGGTTGGCAATGCCTGTCAGTCCGTCAGTAGTTGCCAGTTCCTGCAATTTTTGATTGGCAATTGCTAGCTGGCGGTAAAGTTGAGATTGTTCGATCGCGATCGCTACTTGATTTGCCAAGTGCTGTAAAAAATCTATTTCCCACTGCTGCCATTCCCTGACACCGCTGCAATTGTATGCTGTCAGCATTCCCCACAAACTACTGTCATTTTCGGCGATCGAATCCGGCGTCTGCGGTTTGCCAACAGTCGGCCCAGATATATAAGTTTCGGCCGCATCTTGATTTTTTTCTGTTTTAAAAACAGTAGCTTCTAGTCTTTTGTTTGCCGTTTCCCAGTCGCCCGATTGCCAAATTGGCACGCTTAAAACTGCGGCAATTTCACAATCTGACAGCAACTCTTTGCAACTATCAGTCAATCCAGCAGCGCTGACATCTGCGATTGCTTGTACCGACTGGGATTCGACCAAAACAAAGCATGAAACTGCCAAAGCAGCAGTAATATTTGGGTTTTCAATATCACTGAATGGCAAACCGTCACCTGCGACGATCGCACCTTTTTGATCGTCGAATTGAGATGCCCAATCCTGACAGCGATAAATTAGAACGCGGTCTGTTTTGAGAAATTGGCGCACTTCTGTGACGGTACTTTGCAGAATGCTTGTCGCGTCTATTGACGATCGAATATGTTGGACCATTTGTCCCAACAGTCGCTCTCGAAAGGCTTGTTGCCGCAGTTGTTCTTCGATGCGCTGACGTTCGATCGCGTAATGGATTGCTCGCACCAGCAGAGTTCTGTGAAATCTTCCCTTTACCAAACAATCTTGAGCGCCCGATCGCAATACTGACAGCGCCGTATTTTCATCGTTGATATCTGTCAGCACCAAAATTGGCACTGTGGGCGATCGGGCTTTCAAAATGGCGATCGCCTCGCTTCCCCCCAAGCAGTCTGACACTGACAAATCTAATAATACCGCATCAAACTTTTCTGCTGCTAGACACGCGAGTCCTATCTCCAGAGACTTAACAGTTTGGAGGCGAAACAGAGACTCGCTGAGTGAACCTAAAAGGTCTTCGATCAGCGTCGCATCTGCCAGATCATCCTCAACCAACAAAATTTTTAGAGATTTGTTACGTGTTAACACAACTATAGCTTTTTAGTTTTGAGAGCGATCGGTAGATCCGCACGAAAAAAAATTCCTTTTTCCTTCTTCCTGAATTTCCCCCATTGGGGGGGCAGGGGGGGTTGACTTCTTCCTTCTTCCTTCTAATGTAAAGCTTACAGCTCCAGGCGCGGGAGCGAAACGATTTCAAACCAATACTGACATAAAGTCTTCATTACTTCAACTAATCCTTCAAAAGTGACTGGTTTGGATATGAAAGAATTAGCACCCAAGCGGTAGCAAAGCAAGATATCTCCGCTGCGGTGCGACGTTGTTAGGATCACAACCGGAATTTGTTGCAAGTCGGGGTCAGATCTAATTAAAGTTAATGCTTCTCGCCCGTCAAGCCTCGGCATATTCAGATCCAAAAGAATCAGGTCTGGCCGACCCCAATTGCTACCAGCATATTCACCCCGACGGTACAAATAGTCTAGCACTTGTTCTCCATTTTCCACGAATTCGCTCCTAATTGCTAATCGAACTTCTCGCAGTGCTTCCTGCACCAAAAAGCGCGTATCCTCGTCATCGTTGGCGATTAAAATAGTAAATTGTTTCTGTTTATAATTCACGGTTTTGTCTCAATACCAACGGAATTTGTGAGGTGGCGGGACTTGAAGCGGTGTCTGATCTGCCTGTAAAGCATCTGTTGCCTTCATCCGGGAAATATTGCTGAAAACACTAAATTTTTGTTGCAGAAACTGGCGGTTTTGCATCATTAGCAAAAGTTTGCCGATCGCACTTATTTCACTTGATAGCCTGTGCCAGAAGTGGCAAACTGCAAAAAAATCGCAAATGCTTGTGGGCGAACTACTAGGGAAAGTGCTGCATCTCAAAGCAAGATGCTGTAGATACAGTTCAAACAAAATGAAAATTCTGACGCACACCGTTAATTTTTAAGTTATATAAGGAGGAAGCTAATACATTTATATTGATAGATTTTGGTCTCGATGTCATCAGTGAATCTGCTACACTTTTAGATCGTTTGTGTAAAGTAAAGATAAAGATATTTAAAGTTTAAGTAAGTGAGTGGTGACTACTCCTGTTGAATTTCTGACTTCACGCCTGAAAATTGGGTCTGAAGCCTCCCCGTTTAGGGGGAAATAAAACAAAATGATTCATTGCTCCAATCCTCTTCTATCGACGGCTATGCGTAGCTATCAACTGTCAACTGCGGTGCCCTGAGCGTAGTCGTTCGCTTCGATTTAAAGGGTCAACTGTCAACTGTCAACTGATGAATTAGGTACAGGAACAGAAAAATAAAAAATCGAGCCTCGATCCGGTTCTGATTCTACCCAAAGGCGACCGCCATGTCGATCGACAATTCTTTGACAAATCGCTAAACCGATACCCGTTCCCGAATACTCCTTTTGGGTGTGCAAGCGCTGAAAAATCTGAAAAATTCGCGGATGGTACTGTTCGGCAATCCCAATACCGTTGTCCTGCACCGAAAACACCCAGTTATCCCCCTGACGCAAAGCAGCCACCTGCACCATCGGCGCCAAGCTACTGCGGTACTTAATCGCATTACCAATTAAATTTTGAAACAGTTGCAGTAGTTGAAAACTATCACCTATTACCCTCGGCAAATCGCCCTTAGTTACAGAAGCTTGATTTTTGCGGATCGCTAACTGCAAATTAGCGCAAGCATCCTCAAAAACCAGATTGCAATCTATCAAATCAAAACATTTCTGACTGCGACTCACTCGGGAATATTCCAGCAAGTCATCAATCAAGGCTTGCATCCGCACGCAAGAATTAACAATATTGCCGATAAATTTATTGCTTTGGGCATCAAGTTGGTTGTGACAGCGCCTTTCTAATAGTTGAGCGTAGCCGGTAATTGTGCCCAAAGGCGCTTGCAAATCGTGAGAAGCCACGTAAGCAAACTGTTCTAGTTCGGCATTAGAACGAGTTAATTCTTGAGCGTAGCGGGTTTGAGTTTCTAAACTCGCTTGCAGCAGTTCTTGTACCTGCTTGCGCTCGGAAATATCCTCGATCGCACAAATCAAATACTGCGCCGTCCCCTCAGCATCGCGCATTGCCGAAACAGTAACATTCGCCCAGCACACTTCCTCATCTTTGCAAATCAAACGCTTTTCCTGAGAAAAAGTTTCAATCTCCCCCAATAACAGCAAGCGCACGTATTGTCCGTCAGCTTCTATGTCATCCGGGTGAGTAATTGCCTGCCAATTTTGGTACAACAATTCCGATTCTGCATAGCGGACAATCTGGCAAAAGCCGGGATTTACCCGTAGAAATTGACCGCAGAGCGTGGTTTTAGCTATGCCGACTGCCGCTTGCTCGAATATCGCGCGGAAGCGTTCTTCGCTTTCTCGCAGGGCAATTTCTGCTAGTTTGCGATCGGTGATATTGCGAAAAGTTACTGCCAGACCATCGTTTAATTTTACCGCCACAATGTGCAGCCAAGCACTGATATCTCGATCGTGTTGGTAAAAAAATTCTTGGTCTACAGTTTCTCCTGTTTCTACGACAGAAACGTACAAATCAAATAACCCGCTATTGCCGACTTGGGGAATTTCTGCCAACAAATACTTGCCAACTATCTCATTTAACAGCACACCCGAAAGTTTTTCGGCGGCAGGGTTGACCAACAGCCACTGGAAATCCACAATATTTCCCTGATTGTTGCGAACGGCAGAATAAGCCACCACACCGTCTAAGGAACTATTTAATATGCTAGCAAGCAGCGACTGCGACTGTTGCAGTTGGGCGTTTTGCTCTTTTAGCTGCTGTTGCAGTTTTTGCAGACGGACTTGGTTGTCAATGCGTGCTAAAATTTCTTCTACTTGAAATGGTTTGGCAATATAGTCAACGCCACCTACTTCAAAAGCTTGTAATTTATCATTAATGTCATCTAATACGCTCAAAAAAATCACCGGAATTTGTTGGGTTTCCGCTGTTTCTTTCAGCCTCAGACAAACCTCATAACCGTTCATGTCCGGCATTCTAATGTCAAGCAAAATTAAATCCGGGCAATGGGCGATCGCAGCAGTCAAAGCCAGTTGACCGCAAATAGCTCGGTAAACCTGATATCCCTGAGCTGTTAGCAGCTCCGATAAAAATCGCAGATTGCTCGGTTGGTCGTCAACCACCAATATTTTAATTTCGCTATTGTTCATTTATTTTAAACTCGATTGAGTTAAATCCATTATCCTGTCGAGCCGATAATCGACCAGCAAATCTTTTAAAGCATCAGCTAAAATTGGATGACTTGCAGAAATGCGATCGACAATGTGAATCGCCAACTCTTCATCAACATTATTAGCTGCATCGTAGAGTTCCTGCACCCAATTTTGGGGCATCTGGGCCAGTAGCAGCTTGAAAAATGAATCGGGTTTTTCGCTAATAAAATAATGCCGTAAAGTGCCCGTTCCCTGGGGCAACTCTTCATAAATATAGCGCACTCCCAAGTAGCCAGCCATCTTATCAAACAGGGTTTGTTCTTGAAAAGGTTTCCGCACAAAATCGTCGCAACCAGCGGCGATAATTTCGCCTTTTCTTTCCTCAAAAGTGCTAGCCGTCAGAGCAATAATTACAGTTGGCGGCTGAGTTTTTTTCTCTTTAGCTCTAATTTGTCTGACAGCTTCAAAACCGTCCATTACTGGCATTCGCGTATCCAGCCAAATTAAATGAGGCTGCCAACTTTCCCAAAGTTCAACAGCTTGGAGGCCGTTTTCCGCTTCTCGAACTTCAAAACCAATTGGTTGGAGCATTTTAACCAGCAGCAGCCGATTTTCTTGATTGTCGTCAACTGCTAAAATCCGATAAACCGGTTGGTTTGCTTCTAGTGCGATCGCCCTTTGCAACGTGGCGACTGTTATTTCAGACGAAATAGCTGGAAATACTCGAATATTAAATTTAAAACTGCTTCCCTCACCTAAAGCACTTTCTACCCCAATATCTCCGCCCATAATCTCCACATATTTTTTAGTAATTGTCAAACCCAATCCAGTACCGTCAGCCGCTTTTCTCCCCGCTTCTGTTTGCA
Organism: Cyanobacteria bacterium VAR_87_metabat_62; assembly: GCA_031427135.1. Classification (GTDB taxonomy): domain Bacteria; phylum Cyanobacteriota; class Cyanobacteriia; order Cyanobacteriales; family Microcoleaceae; genus Microcoleus. The sequence continues at coordinate 34,450 of JANPMV010000013.1, forward strand.
CAAAAGCCTCAAATAAAGTATCAGTTTCTGCTGCTGCTATCCCAACTCCCGTGTCTTCAACTTCAAACAAAATAAAACATTCCTCAGTCGGAGTAGAGTTAGGAGAAATATCCGATTCTGCTTGCTGCTGCTTGCCTTGCACACTCGCGCGCAGCCAAATGATGCCGCCGTCCTGAGTAAACTTTATGGCATTTCCCAGTAGGTTAATTAAGCAGACGCGCAGCTTTTTTTCGTCAGTTTTTATATATTGAGGAACATTTGCCTGTACGGAAAATCTCAGTTGCAAACTTTTGGTTTCAGCCTTAATTTGAAACATTTGTTCGAGAGTGTCGAGGAGCTGATAAAGGTCAAAGCTGCGTTCATCTAAGCCAATGATCCCTGCTTCTATTTTCGACAAGTCTAAAACATCATTAATTAGTTCCAGCAAATGTTGACCGCTGCGGTTAATAATTCGGAGATTTTCGAGATTTTTGTGACCCAGGAAAGAGTCGCGGCTCATGACTTGGGTAAAACCCAGGATGGCGTTGAGGGGAGTCCGCAATTCGTGGCTCATGTTGGCAACGAATTGACTTTTTGCCAGGGATGCAGCCGCAGCGGCTTCTTCGGCTTTTTTGCGTTCGATTATTTCTTGTTGCAGTTCGGTATTGCGATCGACCAATTGTTTCTTCAATCTTTGGATAGTCAATTGGTGTTCGATTCGCGCTAAAACTTCTGCTACATGAAACGGTTTTGTGATATAATCGACCCCTCCCACTTGAAAGGCGGTTACTTTGTCCAATACTTCATCTAAAGCGCTAATAAAAATAACCGGAATTTCTGATGTTTTCGGATCTGCCTTAAGCTGCGTGCAGACTTCGTACCCGTCCATTTCCGGCATTTTGATGTCGAGCAAAATCAAATCGGGAGAACTCGATCGCGCGGCTCTGATTGCCATTTTGCCGTTAATTACGCCCCGGACTTTGTAGCCCCGATCCGACAGCGTGGCTGATAAAACTTGCAAATTTTCGGGAGTGTCGTCAACAATTAATATGTTGCCTTTATTATCTTCTGTTTGATTGCTAGTCATTGATGCTATTTTTGTTAAATTGAAAATTGCTGAGATTATAAAAACTGGTTAAATAGTAATTATAGCACCCGCTCGTCAATCAACTACTCTAAACTCCTCAATCAAATCAATAATTCGATCGCACCGGAAGTTATTCACCAAATCAGCGATCGCACTGCGGAAACTAGCATTAATCGGAGGAATCGACAACAGCAGCCGAAAAATCTGCTCATTATCAACCGCATCCGCCGCAGCGTACAACTCATCAACCCATTCAGCAGGCATACCTTCAAAAACTGAAGCATTGAGCGTAAAAGGCAACTCAGCCGTTCTAGTTGTCGCCCCAGCGTCAGCACTTAGCGAAGCTTCTCGATCGTAAACATAACGAACTCCCAGATACTTAGCCATCTTTTCCAGAATCACTTGCTCCCGAAAAGGCTTCGCTACAAAATCATCGCAACCAGCAGACAAAATCACCGATCGCTCCTCATCAAAAGCACTCGCCGTCAGAGCAATAATCACCGTTGCTTGACCTTTCAAATGCGCCTTAATTTGCTTAGTAGCTTCATAACCATCCATCACCGGCATCCGCATATCCATCCAAATCAAATGAGGTTCCCAACTCGACCAAATGGACACAGCCTGAACGCCATTTTCAGCCTCCTCTACAGCAAAACCAAGGGATGACAGCATTTTGACCAACAGCAAACGGCTTTCCAGGCGATCGTCAACAGCTAAAATGCGGTATTCCGGCTGTCCCGGTTCCAGCCCCACCACGCGGCGAGCCGTTTGAGCCACCTTAATTTCCACTGCATTAGGAAGAGAAACTTTAACATCAAATCTAAAGATGCTGCCACGACCAACGCTGCTTGTCACCATCATCTTACCCCCCATTAACTGCACGAACTGTTTGCTGATCGGCAAGCCTAAACCAGTTCCTTCTTGAGCTTTTCTCCCACTTTCTGTTTGGGCAAAAGGTTTAAACAAATTGTCCATTTCTTCGGGAGCAATTCCCGGCCCCGTATCTTCAACTTCAAATAGCAAGCAGCAATTACCAATTAGCGGAATATCTCCGTAATTTTCATTTGACAACAGCTCATGTTTGATTCTTAAATTCACACCACCTTCGGTAGTAAACTTAATCGCATTTCCCACTATATTAATCAATACTTGGCGCAACTTACTTTCGTCGGTTTCTACATATTGAGGTAGGTCGGGCGTAGCATCAAAAATTAACTGCAACCTTTTCTTTTCGGCTTGCAGCTTCAGCATTTCTTCAGTATTTTTTAGCATTTTGTGCAAGTCGAAAGTGCTGTTATTAACAGTCACCATCCCGACTTCAATTTTTGACATTTGCAGAATATTGTTGATCAGAACGAGCAAATGTTCTCCGCTGCGGCTAATAATTCCTAAATATTGCTGTTGGTCGGCATCAAGTGCGGATCGGGTCAGCAGTTGGCTGAAACCGAGAATTGCGTTGAGGGGAGTTCGCAATTCGTGGCTCATATTCGACAGAAATTCACTTTTCGCCCTGTTCGCTCTGTCAGCTTCTTCTTTGGCTTGTTGTAGGGCTATTTCTGCTTGTTTGCGCTCCGTAATATCGCTAGCCGTACCTGTTGTACCCGTGATGTTTCCGTCTGCGTCCAAGCGCGCGATCGCCTTCGTGTTGACATCAATCGGTCTGCCATCTTTTCCTAATACTATACTTTCGTACTGAAACACAGCATCTCCCGTCAGCAAGCGGTGCTGAAGTTCCCGGTTCCGGTCTATTTGTGCTGGCGCTAAAAAATCGCCAAAGGAACAGCCGAGCATTTCTTCCGGGTCGTAACCGTAGATTTGTTTGACTGCTTGATTTACAAAAGTAAGGTGTCCTTGGGCATCGCAAGACCAGATAATATCTTGGGAAGTTTCAACTAAATGGCGGTATTTTTCTTCGCTCTCTGCTAGGGCTATTTCTGCTAGCTTGCGGGGGGTAATGTCCATCAAAGTTTTGAAGAGTTTTGTCACTTGCCCTTGTTGGTTGACAACTACTTCTCCTCTGGCTTCGATGTAGCGGATGAAGCCGCCTTCGCTTGTTTGTGACGGGCAATTATCCGCAGCAGTTATCAGTTCCGGCCGCAGGATACGATATTCCAAACTGTAGGATTGCCCGCTAGCAATCGCAGCGTCGATTGTTGTTTGCCACTTTTGTCGATCGTCCGGGTGCACGTATTTCAGAAACTCCGTTAGTGTTGGCGCAGCCTGACTTGAATCGAGACCGAAAATCTGAGATAACTCTTCCGACCAAGTAGTTGTATTCGCCGATAAATCGCATTCCCAATTCCCGACGCGGGCAATTCTTTGCGCCGCTGCTAAAGAAGCCGCTACAGCCCGGAGTTTTTCTTCGGCTTGTTTGCGATCGCTAATATCTTGAATTACAGAAATCACACAGGTTTCGCCGTGAATGTCAATGATTTCTGCCGACAGCAGCCCGGTTCTGAGTTCCCCAGCCTTAGTGCGCCAATCAAATTCGTAGTTGCGGATTATTTTATTCTCGTCTAGCATTTTAAACAACTTGGCGCGGGCTTCTTTACTTTCCCACAGATTCAAATCAAGCGCCGTGCGATCGAGAATTTCTGCTGCCGAATAACCAATTGTCTGACAAAAAGCCTCATTAATTTCTAAATAACGACCGTCTTTAAGTCTAGTAATCGTAATCGGGTTGGGAGAAGAACGAAAAGCTTTAGCAAACTTTTCCTCAGACAAACCCAGTTGTGCAGTCCTCTCCTCCACTAAAGTTTCCAACTCTTGATTCAGCTTTTGGAGTTGAGCATTTTGTTCCGCTAATTGCTTCTCCATAAAATAGCTATTGACCGCTTCTTTTACAGTCAACTTCAAATCTTCTGACTGCCAAGGCTTCGAGATGTAGCGGTACAATTTAGCATATTTAATCGTATTCGCCACCGCTTCGAGGTCTGCTTGCCCCGTCAGCATAATTTTGATAGTTTTTGGCGAAATTCTGTGAATCTGCTTCAGCAATTCATCCCCTCTGATATTAGGCATCAGATAATCAGAAATCACTGCCACAATTTCGCAGCCCTCTGCTAGCAATTCCTCGATTAACTCTAAAGCATCTTCGCCGCCTTCAGCAGTTTCTAATACCTGTTCTTCTCCCAGGACTTTTTTTAACTCAATTTTCAGACTCTCAAGGATTATCGGTTCGTCATCCACGCAAATAATCACAGGTTTATTGTTCATGTTTTTTCCAAACCAGATTTTATAGTTTCTACTAATTCTTTGCCGTCCCACGGCTTGTACAAACAGCGGTGCAAGTTTGCTTGCTTTTTCACCCGTTCTATTGCTACTTCGTCGGCCTGCCCGGTCAGCATAACTTTCACAATTTTGGGATATTTGTGGTGAACTCGGATCAAAAATTCATCTCCTTTAATACCGGGCATCAACCAGTCAGATACGATCACCAAAATATCGCTTTCATCTTCTTTTTGAATTTCCTCGATAATTTCCAGAGCTTCATCGGCATTTTCTGCTACTTCATAGAGGTAAGCATCGCCAAATTCTTTTTTAAGTTGGATTTTCAAACTGTTTAAGACCACAACTTCATCGTCAACGCACAAAATTACTGGTTTTGGCATAGAACTTGACTCCTATCTAATTTTTGAATTGGGGTTTATTACCCCTATTTTTTAATTTCCTTGAATAATTTCGAGGGGCAAAGATACAGTAAATTTTGTCTGACCGGGTACGCTTTCTACTTGCAATTGACCTTGGTGTTTTTCAATAATTTTATGAACTATATCCAATCCCAAACCGCTACCTTCTCCTGGAGGTTTGGTCGTGAAAAACGGTTCAAAAATTCTCGGCATAATCTCTGGGGGAATGCCTGGGCCGTTGTCAGTAATACTGACTGATATTGTGTTATCTTGGTGTTTGACATCAATTTTCAACACTCCTTTGTTACCCATCGCTTGTAAAGCGTTGTGAAGCAAATTTGTCCAAACTTGATTTAGTTCATCAGGATAGCATAGCACAGAGGGCAAATCAGTACCATAGTTTCTGACTACTTCCACACCATGTTTAATTTGGTAGTGGTAAAGCGTTAAAACAGTATCAATGCCGTCGGTAATATTAGCGATCGCCTTGGAACCAGACTGATCGTAACGAGAGTAGCTTTTCAACGCAAAAACGATTTTTGCCGCCCTATCTGTCGCCGTAATAATATTTTTAGTGCTTTTTTGTACCGTAGCAAATTGGTAGGCTGTTTCCAAAATATTGGGATTTTTGCTATCTTTCAATAAAGGTAAAAAAGCTTCTATATTATTGCAGACGCCAATATCTAACAAGGTACAGGCAAGGCTGTCGGCATCGTCAATTCCTTCTGATTCTAATTGCCGCTGCACAAGTTTTTTCAACTGACGTGTTTCTTTACTAGATAAGCTGTCTGTTTCTTCGCTTGACTTGTGCAGCAGGGCAAAGAAATCCTGTTGCCGTTCCGGGGATAGTTGCTTAAAAAATATCGGCAACTGCTGCAATTGTTCGCCCAAGAAGTCGGCGATATTCTGCACCGAGGAGCGAATCGCCCCTAAAGGAGAGTTGATTTCGTGGGCAACTCCGGCAATTAACTGTCCGAGGGCTGCCATTTTTTCTGATTGAATCAGTTCTTTCTGAGTGCGTTTCAGTTCTTGCAAGGTATTAGCTAATTCTGCATTTTTTTCTGATAGGGCTGACTCGGCTAATTTGCGGGCGCTGATGTTGCGGGCAACCCAAATTACTGCATCTTTTGAGAACAGAGAAATGCAGGCTGAAAACCAAATTTGGCGATTGCCAACTGTTAAGCTGTAGTCGAAATTGAGCGTTTGTTGCGTCTCTAACACTTGCTGAACTAACATCCACCAATCATCCGGGTTGTCGTCATCAAAAAAATGGTCGATCGTCAGGCTGACTATATCGCAATCTGGCTCGAGAAACTGCGCCATATTTGTCGGCAAAACTTCTACGTTTCCCTGACGGTCTAGCACCAGAACGATGTCGGTCATCGCTTCAAAAACTGCGCGGACTTTGCTTTCAGAAAAGTGCAATTTTTCTTCTAGCAATTTGCGTTCGCTAATTTCTTGCTGCAATTCTTCGTTTCTAGCTGCTAATTGAACCGTGCGCTCTCGAACTCGCTGTTCGAGTTCGGTGTTGAGGCAGCGGACTTCAGCTTCAGCGGTGGTGCGGTCTTCTATTTCCTTTTTTAACTGATTGTTAGCGTTAATGAATTCTACAGTTCGCTGTTTAATTTGTGATTCTAAATTTTCATTTAAAATCCGCAACTGTTCCTCTATTTCGGTTCTCCGCAGCGCTTCTTTTTGTAGTCGTTCGTTCACTTTTTTCAACTCCTGGATCTTTTCGGCAACTGTTTCCTGCTTTCTTCTCGACATTCGCCTGCATTTCTACCGGATATAAGGCGTGCAGCAGGATACTTTGAGTCACAATTCCGGCTAAATATCGTCCCTCGTCCACCACCAAACGCCGGATGCGGTGCTGCTGCATGAACTGGTGAGTCTGCCACATTGTGGCTTTTATCTGCAAAGGGAATCAGGGGAAAACTCCGACAAGGCGACAGGAGTGCCGACGAAATCGAGTCCGGCAGCTTGGAATTTAACAAGGTCGCGTTCTGTAATTATGCCCACAGGTTTCTGATTTTTGTTGTAGCTGTCAGTGCAAATGACTATGCAGCTTTTGCGCCTTGTTGTCATCTGTTTTGCGATTTCTCAAACTGATGCACCTGTTGAGGCAACTATTACTTGTGTGGTCATAATTTCTTGTTTCGCGCCGCATTTGCAGAAAATCGCCCGGTTTCAGGATTTGACGGATGCTTTCAGAGGTGTTGGTGCCCAGTAAGTTTCGGCGTTCGTCTGTGAGGGGCAAATGACGGATTTTTGCCCCTCGCAATATGCCCCATACCCTGAAGATATTCCCCGCTCGATCGAGGTTCATGGCGATCCTCTGCGAGGGCTTTCCTTCGGATCGCTTCGCTAACGCCAACGAACTTTCAGTCATTACCTCAGAAATTACCACCACGGATAGCGAAATATCGCTATCGGTGATTGTCACAAGATCGCGCTCTGTAAAAATTCCGATCAGTTGCTGCTCAAACGCGATTAAAATGCAACTGGCGATGGTCTGAGTCATGGCGGCGCGATCGACTTTCAATGGTGTGTCTGGAGGCGAACCCGGCGGTTTGGGGTCGATCGACTTTTCTAGCAAGCTTTGGGTATCAGAACCTGTTGTTGACATGGGCAAATCAAGGGTTGCACTCAGACATGATGTTGACGGTTCACTGTTGACGGTTGACTGTTGACGGTTCACTCGAATTTACTATTCCGATGCTAACGGATTTGAGATAACACCATTTTAGATTTGAGATTTGACAAGGGCGGCACGAGCACCGCAATCAAGGTTTGAAATCAGTCTAGAGTTGCATTTTTAGTGGCGCATCGGTATGACTTTTAGTGCTATGTAAGCAAAATGGCGATCGGAATTGACACAATAAATGTCCTTTGACCGAGAACTGATGTTACTTGTATTTTACCCAAATGTTTTTCCACAATTTTTTTAACAATATCCAGTCCCCAGCCGCTGCCTTTGCCGGCGGATTTTGTGGTAAAGAACGGCTCAAGTATTCGCGGCCAAATCTCCGGGGAATTCACGCGGCCGCTATGCGTGATGACGAGCAGGCTCTGATTTGCTGCTGTCACCTCTACTGTTAACACTCCGCAATTGTCGATCGCTAAAGCATTGTGAATCAAATTTGTCCAAGCTTGATTTAGTTCGTCCCGATAGCACAGTAATTCAGGCAGTCGCTATTGATAATTTATGACAACTTCTACAAAGAGTTAATATAGTTTCAATTTTGCTGCTCTATCTGTAGCAGCGGCAGCAGATAATATTCTTGGCAAGCTGTGAATAAATTGCAGGGATTATCTGCCTGACCAAAGAGATGGGATTCAAGCCCCTTCTTCAGTGGACGGCTTTATCTTTATTTTCCTAATAAGCTCCCTGAATACATCGTTTTGCGTTCTATTCGTGAGCTTGCAATATTCCGCGAGTTTCTCATACTCTTCATCAGAACATCTAATAGTTAACTTTTTCATGCCGTCAATATGCTGTCAAATATGCTAAGATAATAACATGAAAGCAAGATATCGCTACAGAATTTATCCAACCGACCAACAGCAACAGAGTTTAGCTCAGTTGTTCGGTTGTGTGCGTGTTGTGTACAACGATGCTCTTGCTATCTGCAAACAGTCAGATAAAAAGCCAAGTTCCGCAGAACTGCAAAAAATAGTAATTACTCAGGCTAAAAATACTGAAGAAAGAGCTTGGCTAGGAGATGTGTCGTGCGTCCCATTGCAACAGTCAGTTGCCGACTTAGATGTTGCTTTTAAGAACTTTTTCAACTCCTGCAAGGGAAAAAGAAAAGGTCGTAAAGTCGGATATCCTAAGTTCAAGAAAAGAACCAGCAGTCAATCAGCGCGTTTTAGAGTTGGAGGATTTTCAACCAAAGGTGATGGAGTTTATCTAGCCAAGATTGGGATTGTCAATCCAGTTTCGCCTGTGGGAGCTACCATCTGAACCTAGTTCTGTCACGGTAATTAAGGACTGTGCAAATCGTTATTTTCTGAGTTTTGTCCTAGAGCTTCAACCAATTCAGGTTGAAGCTAAAAACCCCAGCATCGGAATCGATTTAGGGATTAAAACCTTTGCGGTGATGAGCAATGGCGAGAAAGCCGAAAGTCCTAGCTATAAAAAGCTAGACCGGGAAGTTCGTAAATTACAACGCAAATTAGCTCGTCAACAAAAAGATTCTAAGAGAAGAAATGTAACTCGCATTAGAATCGCCAAGCTACACAATAAAATTGCCGACACGCGCCAAGACTTTTTGCATAAATTGTCAACCAAAATAGTCAACGAAAACCAAGTGATTGTTTTGGAAAACCTCAATGTTTCGGGTATGGTCAAGAATCGCAAACTCTCAAGAGCAATTAGCCATTCCCGGATGGTACGAATTCCGAACGCTTTGCGAGGCTAAATCAGAGAAGTTTGGCAGAGAGTTCAAGGTCATCAGTCGATGGGAACCCACCAGTCAAGTTTGTTCAGATTGCGGTTTCAAGTGGGGGAAAATCGATTTATCTATTCGCTCAGTGCTGTGTTTGAGTTGCGGTACAGAGCAAGATAGAGATGAAAATGCTGCTAGGAATATAGTAATGGTCGGCATGGGGCATCGGCACGACCTTAAATGTACGCAGAGACAGAGTAAGACAATTTCGGTTGCATCAGTCGATGAAGCGTAAAGAATCCCCTCGCCTTTAGGCAGGGGAGTATGTCAATCAGCAAGTTAAGCACCCCACAAAATCACTTTCGGCCGGCAATTGTAAATAATAAACCCTGCCGAGGAGTGCGTAAGCATTCAAGGCAGGGTTATTATGGAGTATTCAGAATTGTCAGCGGTGAGCCGATCGCGCTCTTGCCGACTTCGGCTACCGAGCAGTGCACTACTCGCCCAATCGAGTTATTTTAGAGCTGCGTTCGGCCAACATCAGCAATACATAAATAGTCATTACATAACCGGCGGCCAGAATCGGAATAATTAGAGGAATATCGCGATAAATCATAATTAGAACCAAAAGTCAAGTACGAGGAGGAGGAGGGCAAGTTCAAGACCTACTACATTAAGTCAGCACGCAAGATCATGTCTTGGTTCTGAAGGCTGCTTTTCCATATCAAGCCTGTAGGAACATTTAGGCGTTCCCGGTCAATAATAATTTACTGCTTTACAGATGCTTAAACAGCGTAAAACCATCCACTTTAGCTGCTGTGAGCTACCGTGCACATAAGATGCGCTAGTATTGACTTCTGAAAACTTTTAGTCGCGAGGAACTAAAAATCTGTCCCAGAAATTTTTGCTGCGATCGACTCACAAGGCTGGCTTTTTTATGAAACTCTTACAGGTGTCTGAAAGCTACCTGCCAGTCTGGATGAAGTACAGCCTGTACTTAATGTATAGAATTGTTTAAATCCTTAATTCCTATAATAGCACAGGATTTCTGGGATTTAGAGATTTTTGCCCAGTCTGCTTAACAATTCGATACAATAGGGGCAACGCCTCTGACAGCCGGCTATTAGCATCTGCCAGTTGGGTGAGTCCGATCGGGCTTCCGGTAACAAATAACTGCCGATCGCCTAGATTTTGCTTCCCTATTGCAGAGAATTACCTTAAAATAAAGATATGATATGTAAAATTTTGTTACTTTACGGCTTGAGTCGGCGTATCCATGATCTCTAGCACTCTCCTATTTTCCTCGGTTGAAGAAGACCTGCGACTGTTGACAGAAAACTTGAAACAGTTAGTGGGTGCCCGTCATCCCATCTTGTACGCGGCTGCGGAATACTTATTCGGCACAAAGGGAAAACGGGTGAGACCCGCAATAGTCTTATTGATGGCAAAGGCGACGATGCCCGATCGCGAAATCACCGAAAAACACCGCCGCCTTGCTGAAATCACCGAAATGATTCACACGGCTAGTCTAGTCCACGACGACGTGGTGGACGAGTCGGATCTGCGGCGGGGAGTACCGACGGTACACAGTCGGTTTAACAACCGAGTGGCAGTATTGGCCGGAGATTTTCTGTTTGCCCAATCGAGTTGGCATTTGGCAAATCTGGACAACCTGCCAGTAGTCAAACTGCTTTCAGAAGTAATCATGGATTTAGCTGAGGGGGAAATTCAACAGGGACTAAATGGATTTGATACCAGTTTGTCGATCGAAGCCTACCTCGAAAAAAGTTATTACAAAACAGCGTCTTTAATCGCCAACAGTTCCAAGGCAGCGGGCTGTCTGAGCGAAGTTTCAGCGGAAATAGCAGACGATCTGTATAACTACGGTAGAAACATTGGTTTGGCATTCCAAATAGTAGATGATATATTAGATTTCACCGCTTCAACGGAAACTTTGGGGAAACCCGCAGGCTCAGATTTGATCAGCGGTAATCTGACAGCGCCAGCGCTATTTGCTCTCGAAGAAAAGCCTTATTTGGAAGTTCTCATAGAACGCGAGTTTGCTCAAGAAGGAGATATAGAGCAGGCTCTGGCACTGGTAAAAGATTCTAAAGGTATAGAGCGATCGCGAGAACTAGCCACAGATCACGCACATCAAGCTGTGGAATACTTGGCTGCGCTACCCCACTCAGAATCCCGCCAAGCTTTGATTGATTTGGCCGATTACGTTTTGAGCCGACTTTATTAGAAGGAAGAAGTCAACCCCCCCCAAGGGGGGAAATTCAGGAAGAAGGAAGAAGGAAGTGGTTATTTGTTATTAGCTTGGGGCTGCCAATTGCCAATTCCCAATTCCCAATTCCCAATTCCCAATTCCCAATTCCCAATTCCCAATTCCCAATTATGCGATATCCGGCGGGAGATTGCTGGAATTTGACTGTAGAGTCGATCGATATTGTTGCAAGTAAACGTTAATTAAATTCTGCACTTGCTCGCGAGGAATTTCTGTCCCGACATCCAGATTGCCAGGATTCTCAAAAAAAACAATGCTGTCTATACCTTCTAGAGCAATCATCTGAAATAAAATGTGAGTGACAGGTAAAGACACCGGTTTGACGCGATCGCCCGCCGCCGCTGCTTGCGACGCATCTTGAAAACTGCTCCAAGCATAAATGACCCTTTTTTCTCGTCCCGGTTGCTTGAGATTGCTCAAAACCACGATCGCCCAACTTTGGTCTACCGATTGCAGGATCGAGTATTCGAGGTGCTGTAGCTGTTGGGCAATTAACAGCAGCGCCGGGGCGATCGCCTCTAAGATTTGTGGCGTCGAACCATCGGGCGGAGCTTTTTGGATCAGTGCTTGAATCTGTTGGTCTAAATCCATCAGTAATTTAATTTGAGATTTGAGTTTAAGAATTTCAGGGTAACAGGTGCGCGCCCAAGTATTTGAAACTCCCCACGCATGAATGCGGGGGATTCTTGACTAAGACCACAAAGGGACTCTCAAAGGGGAAGACAAAGACCCTCTACTGACTCCACTAAGATCTAGTCCTAGTATTGTCGCTACTTTTCGACCAATATTTGCACTACCGTTGCAGTCGGCATTAATCAACCAACCTAGAGCAGTTTTATACAATCCGCGTTTAATTCGTTTACCTGATGCTTGCCACCCTTCAGGTTTTTCGCCGAATCTAGGTAGCACATCAAGATCGACAAATGATGCTTTGGACGTATAGGATTCCTCGGTTTCAACAAATCGAATACCATACTGTTCACATAGTTGGGCAATGCGATCTTTGAGTCGGCCAGTAGGAATTTGGACGAATTTTTGATTAGTCTTAGCTCCCATATTGGCACCATCTTTCATGCCCTTATTCCAACCAAATACAACAGTACCAAGATTGTTATCTAAACAATGATCGATTACCTTTCGAGCGGCTTTGTTAATGGCATCTCGCATTGTCCGATTACGATTTTCAGTTAACCGTTCTAATTGCTTAGACCAATAACCATTAGCCATACCTTCCATCAAAAATGCAACACGCTTGTTATACACCTGATTGATAGATTTAAGGTGCAGACCATCAATGATAAAACTAGTTTCAGCATTGCTAACACAAGTTAACCAGTTATCCATACCGTGGTCTATCATCAAAGCTTTAGACTCATCTACCTCGGCTTTAATATCTTCAGTTTTGTAGACTAGCTCCAAATAAAAACAACCATTTCTAGGTAGAATCCGATACTCTCGAATTGCTTTAAAATCTAAATTTGATGGCATTGGTAGATAGAAAGAATCCAACCCAAACCATGCTTTAACTTTAGTGCCTAGCGGGAACCTCAACATACCATCTTTGAGCTTAACAGAACGTCCTGTGTAGGTAACTAAGGCTAAACCACCTTGTCGATAGTTAGGTAATCTAGGTCTTTGAGTTACCGTCCCTTTGCCCATGCCTTTTAATAGCCCCATAAAAGACTTAAAAGACTCAGCAACAGTAGTTAGAATCTGCTGTGCGGTATCTGAATAGAAAGCTTTGTAGTGCAGATTTTGGTTCTCCGTACCTAGTAATTTGTGCAAGTCGGCTCTACTAGGTATTTTCCCAGTCTTGAAGTACATCTGACGAGCATAGTAGATTCCGCAATTCGTCAATTTTGAGGACTCACTGCAAAGAAATTCCAAAATTGCTTTCAGGTCTTTGTCAGGACTTATGAGATTTTGTTGACATCCAAACATTTTTGTTACCTCCTGAATTTATGATAACATACTACTAATACTTTGCATATATATTATGGCAACAAAAAAACACCCAGTACCAGCTTATTTGGATGAAATGGAGTTCGAGAAATTGACTAAAATAGCCAACGAGTGGGGCTGTAGCTTGTCAGCGGCACTCAAGAGATTAATTAGAGAATCTAAGGTGGCCAAAGCCGTACAATCGCTCTCAGGCGACTGAAGTCGCTGCCGCGTTCCTCCCCACCGATGAATCGGGGGGCTTCCCGCTCGTCTTTCGGTGATATCTAGCACTACCCAGAATAAAATATAAAATTCGAGATTGAAAGTCGCAAGGGTGTGCTACTTTCAATGTTAGCTGTAAACCATCATGCGGGAAATCTGCCAGAGCGTGGAAACCATATTTCAACTGCTGCTAGACGAACTCAAAAAGTCCACTCGTGCGTCTGAGCAGAACTGCCAAGATGTAGCAGGGCGACTCGCAGCAGAAGTCAACAGGATATGCACCGAAAGTCAGCGGATTCAATCATCAGGAGATATAGAAGGTGCAGCCGAGAGCCTGGCCCAGCACCGTTTGCAACAATGCCTCCACTATGAGAATTTAGGCTCCGGGCCTGGGCGAGTAGAATTGCACAGTACCCTCAGTGCGATCGTCTATCGCTACATCACTCCTCCCCAGGTGCAATCTAGCTATCAGGCGCGAGTAGAACTGATCAAAGATTTTTTGCAAGGATTTTATCTCGAAGCTTTAAAAGCCTTCCGGCGCGAAACCCAACTGCCACCTACCTACAGTCCCCGCACTCGCTTAGAACTAGCAGAGTACATGGCCTTTGTAGAGCGCTTCGGCAAGCGGCGCATTCCTTTACCTCGGAACCGCAGCCAGCAACTAATTATTTTACGGGCCCAAACGTTTTCCCAGCAGCAGCCCAAAGAAACTTCTGTAGATATGGAACAAGCCGCCGACGGGGGGGCTACAGACTCCGACCAGACTTGGAACGACACCTCGGTGCACTCAGTGCGGGAAGCGATGGCCGGACAGGGTTCGTCGGCAATTCGCCCCCAAGGCGACGAGTCAGAATCCCTGCGGCAAAACGTAATTGACGAATTAGTCGCCTACTTGAAAGAGCGAAATCAACAAGAATGTGCTGATTACTTCGTCCTCCGCTTGCAGGACTTGCCGACTAATGAAATAGAGTCGCTTCTGGGTATAAGTCCCCGCCAAAGAGACTATTTACAGCAGCGCTTCAAGTACCATTTGCTCAGGTTTGCCATGTCGCACCGCTGGGAACTGGTTCACCAGTGGCTGGAAGCAGACTTAGATCGCAATCTGGGTTTACTGCCTTCTCAGTGGCAAGATTTTGGCGAACAAATTGGCCCAGAGGGACAGCGTTTGCTAAAGTTGAAGCAACAAGGTCTGTCAGAGTCAGCGATCGCGCAAACCCTCGGCAGCACGGTAGCCCAGGTACAGAAACGGTGGTTTAAATTGCTGGAACTTGCCTGGGAGTTACGAAATCGTTCAGATTCCGGAGAAGGGGCATCTAGTGATGAATAACGAAACGAACAGGGATGCAGAGTCTTTCGAGCGTCAGTTCTTAGACTGGATATTGCAAACGCCAACGGCGAATGCCTCTAGCGAAGATGATGCAAACCTCGATCGAACCCCCCGCTCACAAGAGTGGGGCAGTACAGAAGAGAATTTTGGGGTGGAATACTGGGAATGGGACGAACCAGACCCGCTGGACTATCAAGTAGGGATGCACAGCAATGCACCCGTACAACCGCTGATAATTGGAGATATACCGACCGTGCAAGACCGTTTTCAGACCTTGTTAAAAGAGAGGCTTAGATCCGAAATTGAATCTAACCCACCGCTGTTCCCCTGGGAAACAGAACTCAAAAGCTACGATCACGATTACCCAGACGAGACAGCCCCGCAATGGGTTCCCCCCCTGCACCTCTGGACACCCCAACTGCAAAATATCAGATGGGGACGCCTGCCAATTCCGATCGCCGAAGGGGTTTTTGCTCAACTGCTAGAGCCCTGTCAGAATCTGGTAATGTTGTCGCTGCGGGAAGGATCGAAGTTAGTTCGCGCTGTAGATAGCTTGTTTCCAGGCCAGTCTCAGGAACTCAACGAAATGGCGGGTTTACTTCTCAGAGGTTATGCCCGAGGATGTACAGATGTAGAAGTAGAAGATTTACCGAATTACGAAGCGGCAACTACCGATCAACAAATGCTAATGTCGCTGTTAGCCGCGCGGGAAATCATTGAGTCTCTAACTTTGAATTGTCCTGTAAATCAGCCACCAGTTTCGCGGGAATGGCTGACTGGATTGGGTACACTAACTCTGGATGCCCAATACCTGTCGAGGCGCGGCACAGAACAGCCGATGCCATCTTTAAGAGTTGAGTGCCAATTTCCCGGGGCAGGAAGTTTGGAACTCAAGGGAGGAGATGCCGAAGCAACTGCACATCGTCCAAATTCCGGGCATTTAAGTGTGGAGTTATTTGACCCGCAACCTGACAAAACCTATGCCTTAGAAGTTCGATTCCAAAACTTCGAGACCAGACCTTTGATGTTTGCTATTCGTCCAATTTTGGCAGAACAAGATAGCAACTAGAAAGGTAAAATTAGAGTAAATAATTTAGATTTTTACTCTGCGGTTTGACCTCACACAAAAAACGGATGCAATCTGCCGAATTCTGTCGTGAAAAGAAAAAATAAATAGAGATTAGTTAAAGCCCCCAGATTAATCTGTGAAGTTAATCTGTGGATTTAACCTAAAATAGGATGATAGAGAAATAGGATTGAGAGATTAGTTCAAACCCAGATTTATCTGTGGATTCAATCTAAAATCTAAAATCTAAAATCTAAAATTGTTGGATGGGTGCACATGACAACTGACAACCTGCGAAAGATACCCGTTTTAGGTAAGCTGTGGGAGCAGATTGAGGCAATGCCTCCGCCGGTGACTGAGGATTCTTTACTGCTGCGAATCCTAGTTCAGTTGTTGGTAATTGTGGGAATTGTGGCCACTGACGTTGCTGCTGAGGAGGCCCTGAACCTTTGGGCAGTGCCTGTTAGTATTGTGGGAGGAACTTGGAGTTGGTATCGCCGCCACGATCGCAATGTAGCTGCTAAATTCTGTATAGCTATTGGAATGATGGTGGCTTTGTTCGCTTTTTTTACCCGCTTGGCGGGAGAGTTAAACGATACGCGGCTAGTTTTAGCGCAACTGTTAATTCACCTTCAAGTCCTACACAGCTTCGATTTGCCCCGACGCAAGGATTTAGGCTACTCGATAGTCATCGGGCTAATTCTGTTAAGCGTAGCGGCAACTCTCAGTCAAACGCTGACTTTTGGGCCGCTGCTGTTGGTGTTTTTAGCTTTAGCGCTTCCGACTTTGGTGTTGGATTATCGATCGCGCTTGGGACTCTCGAAAATAGAAGATAAAAAGCAGAATCTAGAAGGTAAAGAGAAAAATAAAAATAATAACTGGTCGTTATTTGCGGCGACTTTATCCCCCAAGTATTTTGGCTTGTTGTTCCTGATTACTATCAGTTTGGGGCTGACTATTTTTACGTTTTTGCCGCGTCTCCCGGGCTATCAGTTGCGGACTTTTCCGGTAAGTGCTCCCATTGAATATCAGGGAGAATTTGACTCGCGCAGCATTCTGAATCCGGGGTATGTCAGAGGCGGAAATCAAAAAGGGACTGGCGGAGGAAGGGGGAGAAACCCAGACACAGGGCCAGGTGAGGTGGATTCAACTTTTTATTACGGTTTCAATCAGCGAATAAATCAAAATTTGCGTGGTGCTCTGAAACCGGAAGTGGTGATGCGAGTCCGATCGCAAGCGGCGGGTTTTTGGCGAGTATTAGGCTTTGACAAATATACTGGTCAGGGTTGGGAAATTTCTCGCAACGAACAAGCTCAAAAATTGACTAGACCTAAGTGGTCTTATCAATTTTATCTGAATCCGTTTCCGAATGCGCCTCGGACTCAAGAGGTGATTCAAAGTTATACGATTGTTGCTCAATTGCCGAATTTGATTCCAGCTTTAAACAAGCCGAAAGAGCTTTATTTTCCGAGTCCAGAGGTGGCGTTTGATGCGGAGGGCGGTTTGCGATCGCCTATAGAATTGGCGGCAGGTATGACTTATACGGTGATTTCTAATGTGCCTTTTCGCGATCGGGCTTTATTGGATAAAGCTGGTACTAATTATCCGAAAAACATTCGCAAGTTCTATTTAGACGTGCCGCCGAAAATTGCAGCCAAGGTGCGGGCAAAAACTGAGGAAATCTTGCAGGCTAGAACTAGGGTATCAAAGTCGGAAAGAGCGATCGACTCTCCCTATGAAAAAGCTTTGTATTTGGCTCAATATTTAAAGCAAAATCCGAATTATAAAATTGAAAAAGCCTTACCTTATTTAGAGGAAACAGAAGATTTGGTTGAGGGTTTTCTGTTTGGTTATCAAAACACCCAGGGCGGGCAAAAGGTGACTGGTGGATATCCAGACCACTTTTCTACGGTGTTGACAATCATGCTAAGGTCGATCGGGATTCCGGCGCGCATGGCTGGCGGTTTCGATACGGGAGAATTTAACCCGTTTACAGGTTTGTATATTGTCAAAAATACCGACGCTTTCTTGATGACGGAAGTGTATTTTCCCAATAATGCCTGGTTTGCTTTTAATCCGATTCCCGGTTATCCACTGATTCCGGCTTCGGTGGAAGACAATCAGACTTTTAGCGCGCTGGAGTCGTTTTGGAAGTGGATAGCGGGTTGGCTACCAACGCCTCTGAGAAGTGGGTTAGATGCAGTATTCGCTTTTGTACTCGGCTGGATCGGGTTGATTGTGGGATGGTTTTTGGGACAGTTTGCGAAGGGCTGGGTGGGGTTGTTTACTGGTTTGATTGGGGCGATCGGCTTTGGCTTCTTTGGCTGGTTAATTTGGCAACTGTGGCGCAAGTGGCGCTACCGTCGTTGGCTGGGGAAGTTACCGCCTGTGGAGGGGGTTTATCAGGAAATGTTGCAGGATTTGGCGAGTCGGGGATTTGCGAAGCAGAAAGCTCAAACGCCTTTGGAGTATGCTGAGGCGATGCGCGCTAATCAGGGAACTGATGAAGCTGAGGTGATTGAGGAGGTTTCGCAGGCTTACGTGCGCTGGAAGTATGGGGGGGAAATGGGTAATTTGGGTCAGTTGCGGATGTTGGTGGAAAATTTGAGGCGATCGCACTTAAGGAAACTGAAAAAGCGCTGGTTTTAAGCTATCTATAGAACAATACCCTTAGGTTAGTGCTTTCAGACAAATTTCATTTCACGAATTTATGCAAGATACAGACTTGTGAAAGGAAGTCAGATTGTTCTTATATGAACCGTATTGGCTTATAATCTTGTAGGGTGTGTCGCTGCGAGATTTTCGAGTTTATATGTAGATTGTCGATAGCGACGCACCCTACGCTAGTGCGTCGCTGCGAGATTTTCGAGTTTATATGTAGATTGTCGATAGCGACGCACCCTACGCTAGTGCGTCTGAATCCGTGCCCATGTTGTTAGAAGTCGCAGAATTTTGGTGTCAGTATTATTTCGATCGGAGTTTGAACGAGAAATTTCCTGATGGGGCGATCGCCTGCGACGATAGCAAACAGAATATCGGTCGCGCTTTTTTGGTATGCTCGGCTGAAAATAATTCAACCTCCCAGCTACTGACCTAGAAGATTGAATTCACCACCTGAGCGTAAAATTTGAGACAATTGTTTTATCCCTATCCAAACTACACACCTTAAGCTCATGAAAATTCACTCATGGTCTGCGTGGTTTTCTTATCCTATCTCATGGTTAAAGGGCTTCATTGTTTCCCGGAGTTTTAGCTTCTTTGTATACATTGGCTTCTCAAAAGTTAACAATATGGGTGATTGTTTCATATTGCTGACAGTTGCTGGGTTCGCCCAACTATTTCTTTTCACGTTCCTCCACTACATGACCGCCAGAATAGTTGAAACAGCCATAACAAATTTGCCCAGTGAGGTGCCAAACTACGACCACATCCGTCAATGGCTTGTTAGCAAGCGATGTTCGGGAACTGACCGACACTGGCGAGAAGGGTTGAAAGCTTTTGTGTTTTTATTTTTAGGCTTCATTTTTGCTGTTCCTTTTTCTCTAGAAAAAATAATGGTTCTTCCCTGGGAACCCTTATATTTGTGGACTAAGACAATAGGTGTCCTCGTCGTTTTACCGATAACTACTGCTTACTGCTATCACTTTGAGCTTTTGATGCGGCGGCAGGTAGCTAAGAATAAAACTATCCGCAATTTAGACCGTGAGTTAGCTCAAATGCGAGCGCAACTTGAAGTGCGGGAAGAGTTAGACAACAGTGAGGCAAAGCGCGCTCAACTGAGTTCAGAAGTCTCCGACCTGAAAGAAAAACTTGCAGTAGCCCTAGCTGAAAATAAAAAATCCCAGCACTTTTTGACTATCAATACAATAGTTGAAAGCAACTAGCACTGGCATTTTTAGCTTTGAATCAATTCTTCAGGCTGACTAACTGATGCAGGAGAGAGTGGAGAATTGATTGCCGTTGGAGTTAACGAGAAAATTGCTGCATCAGTTGTCTCGAAACAGTTTTCTTTACCAATTTTGTCCAGCAATCTGGTACGTTCTAACAAGTTTTTAACTTCAGACTGTAAGCCAGTCAAAAGGAGGCGACAGTCATGTCGTTTCAAATCCCTGTAGATGTCTTCCAATGCCACGAGTCCAGTAGTGTCCATATTGGGCACGTATCGCATCCGCAAAATTAGATACTTCACTTCAGGTTCATCCCGCAGGAAAGTAACAAACCGTTCTGCTGCCCCAAAAAATACAGGGCCATCAACCCGATAAACGGCAATTTCTTTGCTCAATTCAAGGGGTATATTGGGTGGAAAGGCTTCTGTTTCGGGGATTTTCGTCAAATTGAGCTCGCTCATGCGCTTAATGAATAATGCCCCAGCAGCAATTAGCCCGACTTCTACCGCCAGCACCAAATCAAACAGAATAGTCACCATCCAAGTCAGCATCATGACGCCGAAGTCAGAGTAGGTGGCGCGCATCAATAAGCCGATCGCCTCCCACTCAATCATCTGTATACTCGTTACCATCAAAATTCCTGCCAATGCTGCCAGGGGAATTTGAGCGGCTAAAGGTGCTAATGTCAAAACGATGATTGCCAGTGCAACCCCGTGAATGACTCCAGACAACCGGGTTCTGCCGCCCGATCGCACATTCACGGCTGTACGGGCGATCGCTCCCGTTGCTGGAATACCGCCAAAGAATGGGATTACAATGTTTGCCAAGCCTTGACCAATTAGTTCGCGATCGCTGTTGTGTTTCTCGCTGACAGTCATACCATCGGCAACCACAGCAGATAGCAGCGATTCAATACTACCCAATGCCGCTAAAGCTAATGCCGGATTAATCAATTCTCGGATCAGCGTAAAATCATTAGCGTGGGGAATCCCTTGGGGCATCGGCAAAGATTGTGGGATAGAACCAATGGTGGGAACATCGAGGTGAAAGAAAGAGGCGATCGCCGTTGCCAATACCAACCCTACCAATGAACCCGGTATAACAGTCGGAATCCTTGTCCAAAGTAGCTTGGTCAAAATCACCACGGTTGCCAACCCGACTGCCTCCCAGTTTAATCCTTCCCAATGGGTAAAAGTCTGCCACAGTCCCGGTAAAAAATGTTCGCTGCGGGGCAACTGAAACCCAAAGAAATTATTCAACTGTCCGCAAAAAATAATCACAGCGATACCATTGGTAAAACCTGCTGTGACTGGATAGGGAATAAACTTGATCAATCTGCCTAGTTTGGCAACGCCCAGGGCAACTTGAATAATTCCTGCCATTACCCCGGCAATCCACACTTTCTCGATACCATACTTGGTAACAATCCCAATCAGGACTACCGCCATCGCTCCAGTGGGCCCTGTAATCTGCACCGGGGAACCACCAAACACTGCCGCCACGGTTCCCGCCACAATTGCCGTGTAGAGTCCTGCCTTGGGTTCGACACCACTAGCCACAGCAAAGGCCAGGGCTAGAGGAAGGGCAACCACAGCGGCGGTTAGCCCACCAGTCAAATCACCTCGCCAATGCACAAAAGTACGATCGAACCAAGACCGCAGACTACCCATAGAACTATTGGCTACTGTCATTAAGTTGTAACTCCTGATATCTTTGAATTTCTATATCTCAAAACTTCCAAAGTCTTGCGTAGATACTAACACTGTTGCAAAATTTGTGAGTCGGGGAAACGTTTTAGAGCCCCGACTGCTTATAAGAAGTCGGGTATGTGGATCTAATTTACTGTAATAGCTAATGATATCAATTCCGGCTGCGCCGGAATGATATAGAGGAGACGGCAGTGCCGTTTCCCTACAATTAATATGGCGTAGGGACACGGCACTGCCGTCTCCTCCGTTTATATCATTCCGAAGAAGAGAGGATTTGATATCATATCAATTCCGGCTGCGCCGGAATAACATAGAGGAGACGGCAGTGCCGTGTCCCTACAAATTAAGGGGTGGGGCACCGCGCTGAGGGCTGCG
>JANPMV010000014.1:0-87117 GCA_031427135.1 Cyanobacteria bacterium VAR_87_metabat_62
TCCTATAAATAGGACTCCTTGGGCGGTTGGTGGCAGGCTGTTGATGGTGAAAGAGGCGATCGACCCATCGGGGTCAGTTCCTCCCAATCCGGGAACTGGTGTAGTGCTGTTGGGCGGAATGCTCAAGTTAGCATTCGTGGCAACTGGCGGTTGATTGTTGGGTGTTGGAGTTGGTGACGCAGTTGCAGAAAAAGTAGCGGTAGCGGGACTGGTAGCGCCTCTGTTATCGGTGGCGCTGTAGGTGAAATTGGTTCCGGTAAATTCGCCAGTTGTGCGGAAAAATAGTTGCTGAATTTGTGCTGGCGTCAGGACTTGACCGGGTATAACGGCAATTCCACCATTGGCTGGATCTCCTAAAAATAGGACTCCTTGAGCTGTTGGCGGGAGGGTGTTGATGGTGAAAGAGGCGATCGACCCATCGGGATCGGTTGCTCCCAATCCCGTCACCTGTCTGCTGCTATTGGGCGGAAGACTAACTTGAGCATTGGCCGTAACAGGCGGTTGATTGGGTGGAATTATCGGACTCAGAGTCGTAGTCACAACAGCACCGACTGCCGTGCCGTCATTGTTACTGGGAGTCGGGTCTGGGGTGCTGGAGGTGCTTCTGGCGGTGTTGCTGACGCTGCCAGAGTTGGGTGCGATGAAGCTGATGCTGCGAGTGGTGGTGGCTGTGTTGGTTAAACTGACAGCCGGAAAGGTGACAATCCCAGTAGCTGCATTGTAAGTACCGCCGTCAGATACAACTACTCCTGTTAAACCGGGAATGATGCTGTCAGTAATTGTGACATTATCGGCTGTGCTTGGCCCGTTGTTTCGTGTCGCGATCGTATAACTGACGATCGAACCCGGTGCAGCATTAGTCAGGCCGGTTTTGGTAGTGATCACATCGGCACCAGGTGTCAGAGTCGTAGTCACAACAGCACCGACTGCCGTGCCGTCATTGTTCCCTGGCGTCTGGTCTGGGGTACTGGAGGTGCTTCTAGCAGTGTTGCTGACGCTGCCAGAGTTTGGTGCGACGAAGCTGATGGTGCGGGTGGTGCTGGCTGTGTTGGTTAAACTGACAGCCGGGAAGGTGACAATCCCAGTCGCAGTGTTGTAAGTACCACCGTCCGATACACTGACTCCTGTTAAACCGGGAATGATGCTGTCAGTGATGGTGACATTATCTGCTGTATTTGGCCCGTTGTTTCGTGTCGCGATCGTATAACTGACGATCGAACCCGGTGCAGCATTAGTCAGGCCGGTTTTGGTAGTGATCACATCGGCACTAGGTGTCAAAGTCGTGGTAACAACCGCACCAGGTGTATTGCCGTTGTTATTAGCGGGAATAGGGTCTGGGGTACTGGAGGTACTTCTGGCGGTGTTGCTGACGCTGACATCTGTGGGTGCAATGAAGCTGATGGTGCGGGTGGTGCTGGCTGTGTTGGTTAAACTGACAGCCGGAAAGGTGACAATCCCAGTAGCTGCATTGTAAGTACCACCGTTAGATATAACTACTCCTGTTAAACCGGGAATGATGCTGTCAGTAATTGTGACGTTATCTGCGGTGCTTGGCCCGTTGTTTTGCGTAGTGATTATGTAACTCACTGTCGAACCCGCAGTTGCCGTAGTAGCCCCGCTTTTGGTGGTGATGACATCGGCACTAGGGGTCAGAGTCGTAGTCACAACAGCACCCGGAGCACTGCCGTCATTGTTACTGGGAGTCGGGTCTAGGGTACTGGAGGTACTTCTAGCAGTGTTGCTGATGCTGCTACCTGTAGGTGCGATGAAGCTGATGGTGCGGGTGGTGCTGGCTGTATTGGTTAAGGTGATAGCTGGGAAAGTGACAATCCCAGTGGCAGTGTTGTAAGTACCACCGTCAGAGACAACTACTCCTGTTAAACCGGGAATGATGCTGTCAGTAATTGTGACGTTATCGGCTGTGCTTGGCCCGTTGTTTCGTGTAGAAAGGGTGTAACTAACTGTCGAACCCGGTGCAGCATTGGTCAGCCCGGTTTTGCTCGTGATGACATCGGCACTAGGTGTCAGAGTCGTGGTAACAACAGCACTGGCTGCCGTGCCGTCATTGTTGCTGGGAGTAGGGTCTAGGGTACTGGAGGTACTTCTGGCGGTGTTGCTGACGCTGGTGTTTCCGGGTGCGATGAAGCTGATGGTGCGGTTGATGGTGGCTGTATTGATTAAACTGACAGCCGGGAAAGTGACAATCCCAGTGGCAGTGTTATAAGTACCACCGTCAGATAAACTGACTCCTGTTAAACCGGGAATAATGCTGTCAGTGATTGTGACGTTATCGGCTGTGCTTGGCCCGTTGTTGACTGTAGAAATGGTGTAACTAACTGTGCGACCCGCAGTTTCCGTAACAACCCCAATTTTTGTGGTAATGACATCAGCGATGGGTGTCAGACTTGTGGTGACTTTAGCACCGGGTTCTGTGCCGTCATTGTTGCTGGGAAGCGGGTCTAGGGTACTGGATGTACTTCTGGCAGTGTTGCTGACGCTGACAGATGCGGGTGCGATGAAGCTGATGGTGCGGGTGGTGCTGGCTGTATTGGTTAAGCTGACAGCCGGGAAAGTGACAATCCCAGTAGTTGCATCGTAAGTACCACCATCAGATACACTTATTCCTGTTAAACCAGCAATGATGCTGTCAGTAATTGTGACATTATCTGCGGTGTCCGGCCCGTTGTTGACTGTAGAAATGCTATAATTAACTGTGCGACCCGCAGTTGCTGTAACAACCCCGCTTTTGGTCGTAACAACATCAGCAAGAAGGGCGTTAGTAATTGTTGTTGGGACTTGAGAGATTGGCTGGGAACTATTGTTATTAGTGAGATCGGGGTCGAAAGTGCTGGAACTGCTATAAACAGTATTAGTTAAGGATGTGAGTGTTGTGGGAACTGTAGCGGTGATGATGCGGGTGACGCTAGCAGTGTTAGCCAGAGTTGGAATCACTGGCCAGATAACAGTCCGCGTTGTGGGGTTGAAAGTACCGCCGTTGTCAGCGCTGACGAAATTTATGCCTGCGGGCAGGGGATCTTGAATCAGGACATCTTTGGCCTCGCTTGGCCCGTTATTAGTGGAGATAATAGTGTAGGTAATCGTGCTGTTGGGTTTGGCGAACAGCGGGCCTTTTTTAACAATGGAAACGTCGGCTACGAGTGTAGGCGGATCGATAGTTTCTACGAGGACATTGTTGATTTCGTGAACATTTGAATTTCCCCCCGTCGAAGCAGCAAAGCCAAATTTAAAAGTAGGTGGTACTGCTCCATTGATCAGTGCCAAATTTGGTATATCGATCAGTGTTTCGACCGGAGTAAATGTGCCATTGTTGTCCAAATCGAAGGCAACTGAAAGACGGTTAGGTGTTGCTGAAGTTGCCGGGAATAATGTAATCTGGACGCTTCTTTTAGTATTAGTAGCAGTACGAGTTGTTGCACTTGTATTATCTACCCCACCAGGAACTAAAGCGTTAGTTAAAAAATTATAATTTGTGCCTTGGCTACCTCTAATTCCTACTGCATCAGGTGTCTGTCCCGTACCACCTATACGCCCTGCATTATTATTGGAAAAGTTGCCAAACTCGTCTAATCCAACACCTAAATAACCTCCTAAAATACCGGGTGTACCGGGAGGAGTAGAATTCTGAGCATAGCCCAAAGAGCCACCAAAGCCTCCCGCTTGTGTTGGCGTAGCCGTTCCGTCAATCAGGAAAAAACTAATGCCATCGGCACCAAGGAAGGCACCATTCCCATCAGCGACAGTACCTCTGTTATAGGCAAAGAAATCAAAGGTCACTCTCAGACCCCCAGTGGCAGCGATCGGGTTATTATAAATAACAAAAGCTGCTTGGCCAAAGGCGTTTGAGGTTAGTCTCAAAGCGCCGGTTCCGAGTGGATCGCTATCCCCTAAATTGGGAAGAACGCCACTGGTATTGGCGGCACCTGCGGTTAAGCCGGGGTTAGTTGTAGAGGTATTGCCAACTCCATAAATCCAAGGCCCGATTACTGTTGGTTTTTTAAAGTCTTCAGTTACTAAGGTTGCCAGGACTGATGTGTAGCTTTCTAATACTTCTTTTTCAAAGGCTAATTCGGAATTTATTTGTCCTGTGGCAATTTCTAATTCCCAGTCGCCTCCTAGTGCGGCGCTTCCAGTTAGGTTGTTGGAAGCGGCAATATTTACACCGGTTATGTCACTAATTTTTTGTACAAATTTAATGCCGGATTCGCCGGAGGCTACGTTACAGCCGTAAAGCAGAATGCTGCCTTGCTTGCTAAAGGCTTTTCCCCACTGCTGCAATTGGCTGCTGTAGGTTTCGAGGTTGTGAATATTGAGTTCGGTTGAGCTTAGTTGTAGTGCTGCTTCTTGGCCGTGAGAAACTATGTGCAGACTGTTGATGCTGCTGCGCTGACTCAGAATTTTGGTGATTTGTGCGATCGCATCCCTAGTTGGATTGAGTACAAATACTTCCGTTCCCGCTTTGAGTCCCCCGATCAATTGCTCGTAGTTTTCTACTCGGGGGTCAATAACCACTAGATTTTTTTTCGATTCAAGCTCTTCTTTAGAGCTGGCGTCCTCAAAAAAAAAGTTGTTTTTAGTGGCCATACTTTTAGATTTGGGTGTTTTTACGGCTGACAAGTTCGACATATTGGGGATCGCTTTAATTATTTCCAGATTTCCTCATCAGTTCTAACCTACCCAGATTGAGAAAATTCCATAAATACCAAAATATAAATTTTTGATAATTGTTTTTACATAAATAATTTAATAGTTACGTGTTTGTTTTAATTGAGATTTTAGGGAAGGAGTGGATGGAGAATGCTGTGTTCGATCGCGGTGTCGCCCTAGGCGATCGATCACCGCAACTCCTTGATACGCAAGCATTTTTTGACTTTGAGTGTGCCAGTAAAGTCTTTATGCAAAAATTTATTATACCAAAGTTTTGATATTTTCTTCGCTAATTACTTACGTATTACTGGAAAAAAACGCAGTAATTATGGTAACACGACCGTTCTCAGTATAGTTTTAACTGTAATTTTTGGTTAAATCTTCACCGTAAATACACTGAAAAAATCGGCAACCGATCATTGAAAAATTTTAAATTTTAAATTCGATTTACTACTGTTGACAGTTGACATCGGCCCAAAATTCAGTTTTTGTTATTGATCTCAAAAAAATCTCAGAACGACCACTAAAATATATAAAAATTAACATAATGTAAGATAATGTAAAACCAGCTAAGAGTTGACAAGCTGATTTGGAGTATAATTTGCCTCCGAAGTAGGGGAAATTCATGAATTGCCAGTAGGGGAAATTCATGAATTTCCCCTACCAAATTTCAGGGATTGCTATAGCGAGCGAATTATACCTAAATTCAGCAACGCCCTAAATTGAACGCCAGATTGGCCCAAAAAATTCTTTCAAACACTATCGAATAGCTTTGTGTAGGGCGCGCGCCCTACACAGAGGTGTTGTACGCGCGGCGCACACTACGGGATGCGATCGTCAATCCCGCGCTTTTTAAACATTAATATCGAGTTCCCGCACTAAAAACGCCCATTCATCAGCCAATTCTTCAATGATTTTAGCAGTGGGTTTCCCAGCACCATGTCCCGCTTTTGTTTCGATCCGAATTAACACAGGTTTTTCTCCCACGTGCATTTCTTGCAAAGCCGAAGCAAACTTGAAACTGTGGGCCGGAACTACTCGATCGTCATGATCGGCAGTTGTAATCATTGTCGCCGGATAAGCCGTTCCCGGTTGGAGATTGTGCAGGGGAGAATAGCCGTGAATTGTGGGAAATTCTGCGGCATTTTCGGGCGAACCATATTCCGAAGTCCAGGCCCAAC
Organism: Cyanobacteria bacterium VAR_87_metabat_62; assembly: GCA_031427135.1. Classification (GTDB taxonomy): domain Bacteria; phylum Cyanobacteriota; class Cyanobacteriia; order Cyanobacteriales; family Microcoleaceae; genus Microcoleus. Next base: position 5,847 of record JANPMV010000014.1, read on the forward strand.
CAATGGTAAACTTGTGGAAGCGCAACATATCCATAACGCCGACAGCGGGCAATGCTGCACCGAATAACTCAGGTCGTTGAGTCATACAAGCTCCTACCAATAAGCCGCCGTTGCTACCGCCTGCGATCGCCAATTTGGCCGGCTTAGTGTACTTGTTGTCGATCAACCATTCAGCGGCGCTGATAAAGTCATCAAACACGTTTTGCTTATTTAACTTTGTACCTGCTTGATGCCATGCTTCCCCGTACTCGCCGCCACCCCGCAAACAGGCTGTTACACAAACTCCGCCCATCTCCAGCCACACGACTCTGCTAACCGAAAAACTCGGAGTTAGCGATATGCCAAAACCGCCGTAGGCATAAAGGTAAGTCGGGTTATTGCCATCTAGCTGCAAACCTTTTTTGTGAGTGATAAACATCGGTACTTGCGTACCGTCTTTGCTCGGATAAAATACTTGTTTTGTTTCGTAATCGTCGGGATTAAAATCAACCTTGGGCTGGCGGTAAATCTTGCTTTCATCTGTCACCATGTTATAGCTATAAATGGTGTTTGGTGCAGTGAAACTCGTGTAAGCATAAAAAGTTTCGGTTTCGTGCCGCTTACCACCGAATCCTCCCGCTGAACCGATTCCTGGTAATGCTATTTGGCGTACGAAAGAGCCATCTAAATTGAAGATTTTAAGTTGGGTGTAGGCATCTTTTAGGTAGGAAGTGACAAATTGATTGTTGAGGATGCCAATGCCTCCGAGGGTTTCGGCTGCTTCGGGAATAATTTCTGTGAACTTCCCTTGACTTTCGTCGCCAGTTAGGGATGAAGGAGCAGGGTTGTTGATGTCGATCGCAATTACGCGGCCCAGCGGTGCATTCAAGTCGGTTTGAATCCAGAAAACAGAGCCTTCATTATCGATGACATTGTACTCAGCCTCAAATTCGTTAATTAGTTCTACGACTGCGGATTCTGGTGCGGTTAAATCTTTGTAAAAAAGCAGATTTTTTGTTTCAGTTCCCTGCCAAACTGATATAATTAGGTATTTGCCATCTTCGGTAACGCCACCGCTAAATCCCCACTCTTTTTTGTCGGGGCGATCGTAAATTAATACGTCTTCAGATTGTGCAGTTCCCAGACGGTGGTAAAACAGTTTTTGGTAATAGTTAACATCTTCATGTTTGCTTTTTTCATTGGGTTCATCGTAGCGACTATAAAAAAAGCCTTTACCGTCGTGAGTCCAAGATGCGCCGGAGAATTTTACCCACTTTAAATGGTCGGATAAATCTTTGCCTGTTTCAACATCACGGACTTTCCATTCCTGCCAGTCGGAGCCGGAAGTTGACAAACCATAGGCCATTAATTTGCCATCTTGGCTGATAGATATGCCACCCAAAGCAACGGTTCCGTCTTCTGAGAGAGTGTTTGGGTCAATTAATACTTTCGGTTCGCCGTCGAGGGATGTTAAGGTGTAGAGTACGGATTGGTTTTGCAGGCCGTCATTCTTGTAGTAGAAATAACGATCGCCTTCTTTGAAAGGTATGCCATATTTCTCGTAATCCCAAAGCTGAGTCAGTCGCTGCTTAATTTTTTCCCGCGCCGGAATTTCATTGAGGTAGCCGAAGGTGACAGCGTTTTGAGCTTCCACCCAAGCTTGAGTTTCCTCTGAGTCTGGGTTTTCCAGCCACCTGTAGGGGTCGGATACTTGAACGCCGTGGTAATCGTCGGTTTGGTCGATTTTGCGGGTTGTGGGGTAGCTTAAAGGTCGATCGAACTTAGCCATGATTTTTCACTCTTGGTAACTTTGCTTAGTTTAACTTTCTTGACAAATCAATTATAAACTCTTCCTCCTCTCATCTCTTTATTCCTTCGCTTCCTTTGCGTCTTCGCGGTTCGTTTCTCTTACTTTCCAATCAGCCATCACCCGTATTCCACTAATCCAACTCTCTCCTTCCCTCCAAAGCGCGGGCCAAAGTCACCTCATCAGCATATTCCAAATCTCCCCCCATCGGCAAACCAAAAGCGATTCGCGTCACTTTGGTAAAAGGCTTTAATAAGTGACCGATATAAAGGGTAGTAGTTTCGCCTTCCACGCTGGGACTAATCGCAATAATTACCTCACTAATCTTTTGCTGGCTGACGCGCCTGACTAACGGTTGAATGTTCAATTGTTCCGGCCCAATTCCATCCATCGGCGAGATTACACCGCCGACAACATGATATTTGCCGATGTATTCCCGCGTTTTTTCTAAAGCGATGACATCGCGGGATTCTGACACTACACAAATCGTAGAACTATCGCGGTTGGTATTGCGGCAAATATCGCAAACAGGTTCAGCAGATAAGTGAAAGCATACTTTACAGAAACCGACTTGCTGTTTGGCATCAATCAAAGATTGGGCTAGAGCTTGCACATCTTCTTCAGGTCTTTTTAAAATGTGTAAAGCGAGTCGTTGGGCGCTTTTTGGGCCGATTCCGGGCAAGCGCTGCAATTGTTCGATCAAACGGGCTAAGGGTCTAGTGTACATTAAACTCGGCGGTAAAAAGATTGATTATTTTGGGGCGCAAGAAACGGTATTGCCGTGTCCTCTTTTTTACCCTCCACTAATTTTAGCTTTATAGCCTAATTTTGCGAGAATTTCTAGCAGTTTTTGCTTGTGTTCGCCTTGAATTTCGATGTCATTTTCTTTGACTGTGCCGCCTGTGCCGCATTGGGCTTTTAGCTGCTTTGCTAAATCTGCTAATGTTTCGGGTTTTCCTTGAAAGCCGCTGATGATTGTTACTGTTTTGCCGCCGCGTCCTTTTCGGGATGCTTCGACTTTTAAAGTTTGTTGATTTGGGGGAACTTCCTGTATTCCTCGTTGCAGGGCGGCGGAGTTGTCAACGTTGCCAAATTCGGAGTAAACAATTCGTTTACCTTCGGTTGTTTTGCTGTCAGAATTTTTGGGTTTGGATGCTGCCATATGTTATAATGCCTGAACTTTTTTACGGGTATTTCTAGTGTTAGGGGATTGGTGTAAGGTTGCGATCGCTCGTTTAGACTCTGATATTATCGATCGCTTTTGAGTGTTGCGGGTAAAGGCGATCGCTCTTGAATCGGATAGCGACGTTGGGCGATCGTTTGTGTTAACGTTAAACTGCGATCGCCAGGTGCCGGATGAGTCGATAACAAAGCAAAATCTAGACCAGATTGTCGCGCTAATCGCTGGAAAAAGTCTGTTGCGCCTTCTGCGTGCCCGTAATGGGAAACCAAGAGTTGTAAGCCAAATTCATCGGCTTGGGCTTCTTGACTGCGCGAAAATTGGGCTTTGCTTAAATTGGAAGCGATCGCAGTGGTAACATTCACCAACCCACCCCCATCGCCTGCGAGCACCGCCACCACAAATTGTAGCGCCAATCCCCGTCCAATTCCTCGCAAATGATCGCGATTGGCGAAATGACCCAACTCATGACCTAGAATCATCATCAACTCGTTTTCCGATTCCAATTGTTGTATTAAACCCCGATAAACAACAATTGTATCTCCAGGTAAGGCTAGCGCGTTTACAGCATCATCGGGAATGTAAATTAGGCGATAATTGCGATCGACATTTTTTTGTTTAGGTAATTTATTTTCTAGGCGATCGAGAAGTTGATTGAGAGTATCTTGTGCTGGAGAAGATTCCGCAAGACGTTCGTAAGCTGGGATAACTAACGCCCCCAAACGCTGTTCGAGTTCGGGGGGAATCAATAAAATCAGCCCATCTAGCAGTTTGATGCTTCCCCAAAGCAATAAACATCCCAATGCTAAAAAAATTCCTAATAGGGTTAGCAGTTGCCTATTACTTGTGGGTGGATTGCGATCGGTCATAATGTTTTTTAATTATTGTATAGTAGTCGCCAAGGCGCTTAGGAAGTTTCCGGTCATTGAGCGTAGTCGAAATGTCCACTTCAACCCTTCGACATTTCGACGTAGTTTATCATGAGCGGAGCGGTGTCTAAAGCGCCTTGGCAGTTGCTATATAATAGTAGAATGCGTTGTAATAATTTAACGCATTCTACAACTTATAGAAAAGCACCGAACTAATTGTTCTTTGTCGGTCGGAAGGGATTTAAAAAATTAATCAGAGGAAACAGATTGCGAGACTGTATCCACAGCTTCCCCTCTCCACTGAAGCGACAAACTAAGCCTTCTCCACCTAAAATTCCCGTTCTCAAGTTTTTCCAGGATAGTCCGCCCATGACTTCAACATTATACTTCAGCGTATCCTCAAAAGCGACGATATAACCAGTGTCCACGATATAACTTCCATTGACTGGAATTTCCAGGATTGCGCCATAGGAATTAAACCAGATATCGCCTTGTCCAGTTGCTTTCAAAAAAAACAATGATTCGCCGCTAAAGAAACCTTTTAATCCCTGAAATTTAGTATCAAGGTCTACAGTAGAACTCGATGCCACAAAAGCAGAAGATTGCAGCATCAAACTATTTCCATCAAGGTGATAATGTTGAATATCGCCGGGAACTCCAGGGGAAACGTAAAGTGTTCCAGAACGTTCCGGTGCAGTAAATTCGGTGATAAACAAAGACTCACCTGCTAACATTCGCGTGAGGCCTTTCATTAAACCTCCTTTGACTTTTGATTTCAGAGTGATGTGACTATCCATCGCTGCCATGCCCGAAGATTCTACCAACACAGTTTGGTTGGCAGGAATTTTGAGTTTTAGTTGGGCATAGGATGGAGAATGTTCGATTCTATATGAGATGTTTTTAGGCATATAAAGTTGATAGTTTGGTAGTTTGGTAGGGTGCGTCGCTGCGATATCTTGGATAAAACTTGCAGATTATAGATGGCGACGCACCTTACGATGTTTTATGAAAGCAATCTCGGTTTCTATTTTGCATATCGCTGTCTCCCAGTCTCCATTCTTGCTACCTGGGAGGCAAACGAGTGCCGACGGCTTGACCGAATGCTGTGGTATTGTGGGTTTGACAAAACAGGCGACCGTTACCTTTAAATCGACAAACTAAACCTTCTCCACCGAGAAATGCACTCAACCAACTACTTCCTGGAGGTTTAGTAATTTCAAAATTTAAACTTTTTTCAAAGGCGACAATATGACCTGTATCAACAATGTATTCTCCTTTGACTGGAACTTCGTAAATTGCGCCGAAGGAACTCAATAGTACATCTCCATTACCGCCCATATCTAGCCAGAAGATACTTTCTCCCGAAAACAGCGATTTGAAGCCTTGAAAACCCAAGTCAATATTGACATCTGGTGTGCTAGCTAAATAAGAACCTGCTTGTACTACTAAGCCACTTTTGCCCATTTGATAGTGCAGCATATCGCCCAACATTTTGGGTGCTAAAAACAAGGTATTTTCCGGTGTTGGCGATCGAAAGACACTTAAAAATAGCGACTCTCCGGCAATCATTCGTTTGAGTCCGCCGAAAATACCGCCACCTTTGCCCTGGCGCAATGTCGTACTTGCTTGTACATTGCCACTCATTGCCACCATTGCACCTGCCTCAGCAACGATTTCTTCACCTGCATTTAGAGTGATTCGGGCGATCGTACTGTCGGGTTGTTGTAAAAGTTCAATTTTCATATTCGGTAGATAATGGGTATATTCGCTCGCAACTCAAACTTTACTTGATAAAAACTGCACCAAACCATCGATACTTCTGGATTGCAAGTAAATCGTTCCCTTCCCCGTCACTTTATTCACAAACCCTTCCCCGGATGTAATCGAACCTAATAATCCGCCTGCCATTTTTACTGACATTTTCATCCCCGATTCGTAAGCTACTAAATGCCCTGTATCGACAATGAAGTCCCCATTAATTTCCTTAGTAGTCAAACCACCATAGGCACCAAAAAATACTGTTCCCTGTCCGCTAGCTTGCAATTTAAATAAGCCTTCTCCCGAAAACCAACTTGCCAATCCAGCCCAGCGCACGCCTAATTTGATATCGGGGGTACTGGCAATATAAGCACCGGGTTGAAAGCACAGGTTATTTTCGTAGACTTGAGCTTCGGCAATATCTCCGATTGTAGATTGAGAAAGAACGACTTGGAGAGACTTCCGTGTTGGATTGGTAAATCGATTGACAAACAGCGATTCACCGCCAAAAAACTTTTTCAATATACCTGACAAAAAATCTCCATTAAATTCTGTTTTCATCGTGAGTTCTGCATCCATTGCTATCATCGCTCCTGATTCTGCAATAATGCTTTCTCCAGGTTCGAGAGTAAGAAAGATTGTGGCAAAGGAAGGTTTATAACGAATGTCGATATCCACGATTTTGGTTTTCTATTTTGTAGGTCTCGGCTTTTATTTTACTACGATTGAATGAGCCAACTGTTGCGTTCTTCAATAAATGTAACATATCGCATAAGAGCGAGATATTGGCAAAGCTATTCAATATTGGAGAGATTATGAACAACGTGAAAGCACCAACGAGTAGAAGTTACCAAGAATTGCTGATTGCATCTCTGAGAAATGCCGAAGAAGCAGCAGGTTATATCGAGGTGACATTGACAGAAGCAAGCGATGAACCTAAATTGCTTCAGATGGTACTCAAAGATGTTATAGATTCTCGGCTCAAGTTCCACAATTTATCGGAGTCAGCTAAACTTCAATGGGAAAAGCTTGACAAAATGCTAACAGCAAGTTCCGGTTCGGAAATTTACTGTTTTGTAGAGTTGCTCGAAGCGTTGGGGTTTAAATTAGGAATTACTGTGGAAGATGGTGAGTTGGGTGCTGAATGTACTCCTAATTGTCCTATTATTGTATAAATTGGCGATCGACTGTGATAAAATTATGGAAGTACAACCGACAGAAATTCGACGTTATATTCGACCCGATGGTAGGATTCCTTTCTTAGAGTGGTACTATGCCCTACGAGATGGCAAAGCCCAAGTTAAGGTTGATGCAAGGCTTGAGCGAGTTAGTCTCGGTAATTTCGGGGATTATAAGTCAGTCGGAGATGGTGTCTGTGAACTCAGGATAAACTATGGCCCTGGCTACCGGCTCTATTTTAGACAAGTAGGATCGACAATTGTGATTCTGCTCTGTGGTGGGGATAAAAGTACCCAAGAACAAGACATTCTAAAAGCGAAGGAGTATTCGACTGACTATGAAACAAATGAAAATGCCTAGGAGTGATAGCTACTACGAATACCTAATTGAATCTCTGAAAGATGCGGAACACGCTGGTGACTTTATCGGGGCTATCTTGGAAGAGAAAGATGCTGAACCTGAATTGCTCAGAAATGCAATTAGAAAGGTAATTGAGGCTCGAAGCAGGATGAATGCTCTTTCGGATTCGGCTAAGCAGTATCATGAAAGGCTTGACAAAATGCTGACAGCAAGTTCAGGTTCGGAAATTTACTGTTTTGTAGAGTTGCTTGAAGCGTTGGGATTTAAATTAGGTATTACTGTGGAGGATGGTGAGTTGGGTGGTGAGTCGGAATCGATGATTGAGGAATCACAATTATTGCCGGAAACAGCTAATTTGTAGAGTTTTTAACCGCAGAGTAGGGGCAATTCTTCAGTAGGGGCAATTCATGAATTGCCCCTACTGAACTGATAACCGAAACATCATTGCTCGTTGGAACTTTTAGTCTTTTGAATCATCTCCTCTATTGTTTCGGTTTCGCCAATTTCATAAAGACTGATCAGACCATCCTCAATGGTAAAGATTTGATGAATTGTTGCATCCGCAAGCACATCGCCTTGCAAATTTTTGATGATTTGATGAACGGTGACAATGTTCCGATTGTTTTCGTCCGTCTCGAATTTTAATGTCTCAAGCTCCGCTTGAATATCCTTAAATTGATTAGTCCAATATTCGCGCACCGCATCGCGTCCATAAACGAAACCGCCTTCCAGTCCGTTCGCCCATTTCACGTCTGGGCGCATCAACGAGATGATTGTTTCAATCTCGCGTTTGTTAAAAGCATCGTATAAATTTTGCAGAAATTGTTGATTTGAATTCATAATTGTTCACCCTACATTACGAAGTTTCCATTCAATTAGTTTCCCCAACGAGTGGGGAAATATTCATTATAGACCCCATACAGGACAATGTGTCCAGAGGCCATTTGCGAGCGGGTCGAAAATTGTTTTTACAAACACCGCAAATTTACAAAAAAAAATCGCTCAAACCCTTGACCAGCAATATATCCAGGTGGTCAACGATCGAATCGACATCACAGCGATTTGCGTACCCCCTCGCAAAATTACCCGATCGCCCTTACTCCCATCCACTAGATATAATAAAATGTGTCCCATTATCCCCACAAATTCCGTGACAGTCACACCCCTGCGTCTCACCACCGAAACCACCACCGCCCAACGCCCCGACTCCCTCGGCAGGTTTGGCAAATTCGGCGGCAAATACGTCCCCGAAACCTTGATGCCGGCCTTATTTGAACTCGAAGCCGCTTTCCACAAATACCGCAGCGAGCCGGAATTTCAACAGCAACTCCAAGGATTACTCAAGGATTATGTCGGCCGCCCCAGCCCGCTGTATTTCGCCGAACGCCTCACCGAACACTACGCTAAACCAGACGGAACTGGCCCGCAAATTTACCTCAAACGCGAAGATTTAAACCACACCGGTGCTCACAAAATTAACAATGCTTTGGCTCAAGCATTGCTGGCAAAACGCATGGGGAAAAAGCGGGTAATTGCGGAAACTGGTGCCGGACAGCACGGCGTTGCTACCGCCACAGTTTGCGCTCGCTTCGGTATCGAATGCGTTGTCTACATGGGCGTTCATGACATGGAAAGACAGGCTTTAAATGTGTTCAGAATGCGCTTAATGGGAGCCGAAGTGCGACCCGTGGCAGCAGGTACGGGAACGCTGAAAGATGCGACTTCCGAAGCGATTCGCGATTGGGTGACAAATGTCGAAACAACTCATTACATTCTCGGTTCGGTAGCGGGGCCGCATCCTTACCCGATGATGGTACGCGATTTCCATGCGATTATTGGTCAAGAAACTCGCAGTCAGTGTCTAGAAAAATGGAATGGTTTGCCGGATATTTTATTAGCTTGTGTCGGTGGCGGTTCTAATGCTATGGGTCTTTTCCATGAGTTTGTTGGAGAAGAAACTGTGCGGTTAATTGGTGTTGAAGCGGCGGGCGAAGGTGTGGATACTGACAAACACGCTGCTACTTTGACGAAGGGAACTGTGGGTGTTCTGCACGGGGCGATGAGTTATTTGTTGCAAGATAATGAGGGCCAAGTAATCGAGCCGCATTCGATTAGTGCGGGTTTGGATTATCCTGGTGTGGGGCCGGAACATAGTTATTTGAAGGATGCTGGTAGGGCTGAATATTACAGTGTAACTGACCAGCAAGCTTTGGATGCTTTTCAACGGTTGTCGCAGTTGGAGGGGATTATTCCGGCTTTGGAAACTGCTCATGCGATCGCCTATTTGGAGACTCTCTGCCCGCAGTTGACAGGTAATCCGCGTATTGTGCTGAACTGTTCGGGACGCGGTGATAAGGATGTGCAGACTGTGGCGAAGGTTCTGAATCTAGTTTAACGGAATTTTGGGCGATCGCTCTGTAGGAATGAGAAGATTATGTCCGGTTAGATCGATCGGCGGTTGAAACCGCGTCTTGTCAAACGAAGTCCGCCTCCGCGGACTAAGAGAGTGAGCGGTATTCAAGCGTGATTTGGTGTAATTAACCGGACAAAATCTCACAATTTAGTTTATTTATTGTTCTAGATAATGTACAAATCTTTGCTTTTGATGTCTCTAGGCTTCCTAGCAATTCTACCGAATGCAGCCCAACTCATTCCTACACAATCGCCGCCACCAAATGCCATGAATACTAATCTTGCTTCTAGTTCAATTGCTGACTTAGAAAAAGCGACTCATGAACAGATTAATAAATATCGAGCATCTAAGAAGTTGCCGCCGCTGAGTGTCGATTCGCGCATTACTAAGCAAGCCAGGATTCATAGCGAAAATATGGCGAGTGGGAAGGTTAAGTTTAGCCATGATGGATTTGATGGGCGGGCAAAAAATCTCGCGATTCCGTATCAAAGTGTAGCTGAAAATGTGGCTTATAATATGGGCTTCAGCGATCCGGTACGCAATGCTGTTGATGGTTGGATTAAGAGTGATGGACACCGCAAAAATATGGAGGGTCAGTTTAATTTGACTGGGATTGGGATTGCTAAAAATGCTAAAGGGGAGTATTATTTTACTCAGCTTTTTGTCCGTAGTCGATAAGAACCCCCCCCTACCACCCCCCCAAGGGGGGACAAGAAGGAAGAAGACCCCCCAAGGGGGAAAAGAAGGAAGAAGACCCCCAAGGGGGGAAAAGAAGGAAGAAGACCCCCAAGGGGGGAAAAGAAGGAAGAAGACCCCCAAGGGGGGAAAAAGAAGGAAGAAGACCCCCCAAGGGGGGAAAAAGAAGGAAGAAGACCCCCCAAGGGGGGAAAAGAAGGAAGAAGGAAGTCAACAGTCAACAGTCAACAGCGAACAGTCAACAATTATTAATAATGGAATTTCCAAATTTTCAAGTGTGCGATCGCGATCTTCCAGAGGATCTATTATCTTACTATTTGACGGCGGAGGCGATCGCCGTTGATACCGAAACAATGGGTTTGATGCCGTGGCGCGATCGGCTGTGTTTGGTGCAGTTGTGCAACCCGGAAGGTAAGGTGGCAGTGGTGCGGATTGCTAAAGGCCAGACAGCAGCGCCGAATTTAAAGAAGTTAATGGAAGCTGAGAATATTGAGAAAGTATTTCATTTTGCTCGCTTTGATATGGCAACAATGCGTTACAATTTAAGTATTGACATTGCACCAGTTTTCTGCACCAAACTAGCTAGTAAACTTGCTAGAACTTATACCAACAGACATGGACTGAAAGAGTTAATTCTCGAACTGGAAAAAGTAGAATTAAATAAAACTTCTCAAAGTTCTGACTGGGGAAATGCGACTAATCTTTCCGACGATCAACTAAATTATGCTGCCAATGATGTCCGCTATTTGCTGGGCGCTAAACAAAAGTTGACTGCTATGTTGCAGCGAGAAGGACGTTGGGAAGTTGCACAGCAATGTTTTCAGTGTTTGCCGGTTTTTGTAAGTTTGGATTTATTGCAATATAAGGATGTGTTTGAACACGGATGATTGACTGGTGCCGAGGCTGGAGGCTCTGCCTCCTATTTTCATGGTAGAAGAGCGAGGCAGAGCAAGAGTGACATCGGTTCCCAGGCAGAGCCTGGAAACCAGTTCTTCCTTCTTCCTTCTTCCTTCTTCCTTCGATTATTGCTCAAGATGGTGTTGGTGCATCAAAGCTTCAATTTGGTCGTCAACATTTCTGACAACTTGTTCCAAAGCGGGTAAACCTTCCAAAGGCAAAGGAGAAAGCCGAGTTCGATCGCGAATTTGATTCACTTTCCGCTGCAATTCTTCGGCCAGCCGCAGCGCATCCCGACTCAAATTAGACAACTGCTGCTGCTGGTAAAACCTCAAAGCTGCTCCCCGCAGCACTTGCAGCGTGGCTTCTTCCTTGCCCCCCACCGCCATTACCCGCAAGCGCAACAGCAAATGAGTTTTTTGATATATGCGTTCAACTTCGACTTGTTTGGGCTGTTCCACCGGGCAAACAGGCATATCCGTCAGTCGCTTCAACTCGTCAATGACCTCTTGGAACAGGACGATATCGATACCTTCGAGCATCGATTTCAAAACGCCGTCTTGACTCCAAAGAATCCGGCCTTGCGACTGATGCCGCTCAAAAAACAGGCGGCCGATACCGTCTAGCAGCACTCTACCGAGCAATTCTTGCAGCAGTTGGGGCGCTGGCAAAGTTGCCAAAACTTCGATAGGGCTTGACAAGTGCAAGCTCTCGACATCCAAAACCGATAGCTCTGTCGGCATCGGGGAAACCTCAGCTACAGCAGGTTTAAACCCGCGAGCCGGAATCGTGGGTTCGGGGACAGACAGCAGTGTGTCGGCTTCGGAGCCTGAAGTTGCTGGTGCGGGATTTTTGGGTGTTGGGGCTGCTGCGGTTTCTGTTTCTGTCTGGCTGGGTTCTCTGAGCTGGCTCCCGTGGAGCAAGTAAGCTGAGAGCATCGAGCGCTGAGTTTCCGGGGCAAGGGGCTCCGTTGTGACTGAGCAATTCATGTAAGCTAAAATCCGCTGCACGTAGTCTAAGGCGGAGTCATCTTGTGCATCGACTACGCCCAATTTAAACAGATTACCTTCTAGAGATAGAGGCAAAACTTGATAGTAAAGGCAAGCTTCAAAGGGGACAACTGTGTCGATTAGTTGAAATATTCGATCGGAGTCCATTGTAGCTGCCGAGTCTGTTGAAGATGTATATACCATTAGCTTTTTTATAGTCGGAAGCGCGATCGGCTCTTCGATGCACCAACCAGATGCCAGAAAATTTTTAGCTGCAACTTCCCTGACGGAGGCATTCGTCTGAAAACCGGAAGCTTTTATGAAAGAAAAATATTTTGTCTAAAAATTTTCTCTCTTCTGTATTCCCGTCTCAAATTATACCCAAAGATTGACAATTAGTTGATGGCTAGCGCACTATCGACCAATTATCATCGATCGCGCGTGCTGAGCGAACCGTGGCTGGCAACCAGAGAATTATGTGGTTAATGCACAAGTATTACAGATGCACCACAACCGTTGATTTACGGGAAACCGCTTAATTTAGGATTGGTTAAAAAATCCTGAAAAGTCGATCGCGGATGTTAGCATCTTAGCTTACAGAGTTCACTGCCAGCGTCCCGATCGATCGCGCACTGATGCGATGCAGCGTACGATCGCGCGGTTTTCCACTGAGAAACTCGCACCAAATGGGGATTTGAGGGAATTGATTTGTAGCGCGGATTCTGAAAAATGCTACCGCCAATTAACAATTAGCAATTGCCCGCCACTGATTACCCATCTACTCGTTGCGAAGGGATTGAGCTGCTAAATAAAGTTTGCTCCATTCGCCGATGACTTGATTGGTTTTTAGCTTTAATTCAGATGCGATCGTCTCTACACTTTTCCCTGCTTTCAACGATTCTACCAACTGCTGCTGCACCGGCGTGAGGTTTTGTAAATATTGCTGCCATTGAGCGGGAGTCAAGCCCAAACTGTGTTCTTTGAGCGAAATTTCCAGCCAGCTAGCGACTAATTCCGGTGCTTGTTTGACGGCAAAAACCCGAATCGCGTGGTAGCTGACTTTTTCTCGCAAGCGGTAAATTTGCTTAATCGGAATGTTCAAATCTTCAGCAATTGCCTCTTGGGAACGGCCTTGGAGGTAAAGCCGCAGCCACCGGGAAGCCAGCGGATCGACTTCAGCAGCCAAGTAATTTTCAAATTCTTGTTGCACAATTTGCCGCTGAGTTTGTCGCTCCTCCCAAGCTTGACTTTCTCGATACTCGGACATCGCCTCTACGTCTAGCAGACTGAGCGGTTCGTCTGTATCGTCGGGTAGAACCTGTTCCGACACCAGCCGCACCCAATCTCCCGCAGGGACTTGCGTCAACCCGCCCCGCTGGGCGCGCCGCAGGTAGTTGACGAAGCGGTACACCAGCAGCGGCTGGTTGCGGATCGGCCGCAAGCAGTATTCTTCTGTGCTTGCTAGCAGCAAAGCATTTCGCAGGCGTTTATCGGGTGTGCATTCGGCAATCCAGGCGACTTGAGAAAGGAGGTAGCGATCGGAATTGAGCATTTCCTGAATCACTTCTTGCAATACCTCCACCGCACTCCGCTGTCTGTCGCGCGAGAGGGAAACCCACGCTTGGATTTTTTGCCGGAGCACCACCAAACCGCCCAGCCGCCCGATCAAGTTGCGGTAAGCTCTTTCTGGCGCTACTCCGAGATACCGAGAAAGCAAAATTCGATATAAAAAGTCGATCGCGCTGGTCGCAACGGACAATTGAGTTGGGCTAAGAGTTTCAAATCTTTCTGGCTTGTCTCCCAACAGCCAGCGGACAACACTCTCGCGAGTGCTAAAATTTTCGTCCGGGTAATCTTTTTCCAGTCGAGACTTCCAATCTTGTGCTAATCTTTCCGCCAAAGTCATGTGCTGTTGAGATATTGTCTTTCACCCCCGATTCTACGTGGTATGCTCAACTTTTGACTCTTTTTGAGATGTACGATTGTCCGATCGGATAAATTCCCTCTAAACTAAACTCCATTACGGTGCGATATGGCTAACTTTTTATTAGAACTGGGTACAGAAGAATTACCCGCCTCCTTTGTCAAAGACAGCGCCCAGCAATGGCAGCGACTCGTACCTGCAACTGTTGCCGAACAATTCTTGACAAATGACTCAATTCATGTATACGCTACTCCTCGGCGTTTGGCTGTTCTGATCAAAGGACTCCCAGTTAAGCAATTAGATAGAGAAGAAGAAGTAAAAGGGCCGCCGGCCAATTCGGCTTTTAAAGATGGTAAACCAACGAAAGCAGCGGAAGGTTTTGCGAAAAAGCAGGGCGTAGAAATCGATGCTTTGGAAGTTCGCGCTACAGATAAGGGCGATTTTGTGTTTTTACTGAAAAAAATTCCGGGGCGGATGAGTGCGGATATTTTGGCTGAACTTGTGCCGCAGTGGATTAACAAGTTGGAAGGTAAGAGATTCATGCGCTGGGCTGACGGGGATTTGAAGTTTCCTCGCCCAATTCGATCGATCGTAGCACTGTTTGATGATACGGTACTGCCGATTACATTAGTCAGCGGTTCGGATACTGTCAAGAGCGATCGCATTTCCCAAGGACATCGCGTCTTGCACACCCCCCCTACACCCCCCCTTACCAAGGGGGGGACATCGCTTCTTACACCCCCCCTTAGCAAGGGGGGGACGGGGGGGGTTTCCATTCCGCAAGCCGAGGATTATGTCGAGTGTCTGCGGGCTGCTTGCGTGGAGGTCGATCGATCGCAGCGCAAAATTCAAATTCAAGCCCAAGTAGAAGCCGCCGCCACAAAACAAGGCGGTTACGCCAACATTACCGAAGATTTGTTAGAAGAAGTCACCGACTTAGTAGAATGGCCGAATGCAGTAGTCGGCAAATTTGACGAGGAATTTTTGATATTGCCGCCGGAAGTAATCACCACAATTATTGTCACCAACCAGCGGTATTTTCCAATTCTCAAAAACCCAGATTTCCCAGAACTGTTGCCATATTTCATTACAATTTCTAACGGCGATCCAGCGAAATCAGCGATCATCGCCGCCGGAAACGAGCGAGTCGTGCGCGCCAGATTGGCAGACGGTCAGTTTTTCTACAAAGCAGACTTGGCAAAGCCTCTAGAGGATTATTTGCCCAAATTGGAAACAGTCACTTTCCAGGAAGATTTGGGGACTGTGCGCGCCAAGGTCGATCGGCTGTGCAAGATTGCCAGTCTCATCGTCAATCAACTGCAAATCACAGCCGAAGAACAAGCTTACATAGAAAGAGCAGCCTTACTTTGCAAAGCCGATCTCGTAACCCAAATGGTTTACGAACTACCCGAAATGCAAGGAATCATGGGGCAGAAATACGCCTTAGCCAGCGGCGAATCAGAAGCAGTAGCCACAGCGATTTTTGAACATTATTTGCCTAAAGGTGCGGGCGACAATTTGCCCCAAACTCTCACAGGTCAAATTGTTGGAATCGCTGACAAATTAGATACTTTAGTCAGCATCTTCGGGCTGGGAATGCTCCCCACAGGTTCCTCCGATCCTTTTGCCCTGCGGCGCGCAGCCAATGCGATAGTTAACATTATCTGGGCGGCTCAGTTACCAGTCAATTTTCATCAGTTACTTGCAGAAACTGTGGCTGAATTTACAGCAATTCGCCCGGAAACAAGCGCCGAATTGCTATCACAATTGTATGAGTTTTTTCTGCAAAGAATTCGGACTTTGCTGCAAGAAGAAAAGAATATAGATTACGATTTGGTGAATGCAGTTTTGGGGGAAAACGACCCAGAATATACGGAACGAGCCTTGCGAGATTTGTTGGATGCTTTGGAAAGAGCAATTTTCTTGCAGCAAATCCGCAATGACAATACATTGGATCTGATTTATGAAACAGTCAACCGTTCAACTCGTTTGGCGGCTCAAGGAGATTTGGATAAAGTTGAATTGGAACCGAAAAATGCGGTGAAACCGGAGTTATTTCAAAAGTCGTCCGAACAAGCTTTCTACGATGCAGTTGTGCAGTTAGTGCCGCAAACGCAGTTATCGAAGCAAACCCGAAATTACCAGCTATTGGTAGATAGTTTGACTGAAATTGCTCCGACTGTCGGCAATTTTTTCGACGGGCCAGATAGCGTTTTGGTGATGGATGCTGATGCGGAAATTAAGGCGAATCGGTTGAATTTATTGGGGTTGCTGCGGAATCACGCGCGGGTGTTGGCTGACTTTGGGGCGATCGTCAAAAGTTAGAATTAAATTGTAGGGCGGGCACTCCAGTGATTGGTGTCAACCTAAGAAAACCTTCTGTATATATCGCTTATCGTCGAGTCTCGATCCCCCCTAGCCCCCCTGGTTGTAGGGGGGGACAAGAGCTGTAGGGTGCGTCGCCATCAAAAATCCCAAAAAAGAGCAAAAATCTCGCAGCGACGCACCTTACAAAAGAGTTAATAAAACAAACCGAATTAAGCAAAATGGCCAATAGCCAAAAACCAATATAAGGTTAAGATATAAACTTAGAAAACCAGGGAAATTCGCTCCATCACACACATAACATATGCCGATCGCTCACATAATTGGATTAGGAAAATCAGGGATTGCGGCCGCTAGACTGCTAAAACGCGAAGGATGGGAAGTAACATTGAGCGATCGCTCATCTTCCCCAAATTTGCTCGAACAGCAACAGGAACTGATTAGCGCAGGAATTGCAGTTGAATTAGGTAAATCTTTTGAACGTGACAAATCCATAGAATTAATAGTAGTAAGTCCGGGCGTTCCCTGGGACAGTCCAGCATTGCTGAAAGCCCGAGAATTAGGCATTGAAACAATCGGAGAAATGGCACTCGCGTGGCGCTATCTCAAATCTCCTTGGGTGGGAATCACCGGCACTAACGGCAAAACTACGACTACTGCTTTAATTGCTGCGATTTTTGCAGAAGCCGGGCTTTATGCTCCCGCTTGCGGCAATATTGGTTATGCTGCGTGCGAATTGGCTTTAGCCGAAAAACAGCCGGATTGGGTAATCGCCGAAATCAGCAGCTATCAGATAGAATCATCGCCGTCTGTAGCGCCGCGAATCGGAGTTTTGACGACTTTGACGCCGGATCACCTCAGCCGTCATAAAACCTTAGAAAATTACTACAACATTAAAGCGCATTTGCTGAAAAAGTCTGAATTACAAGTAATCAACGGCGACGATCCTGTTTTGCGGCAGCAAGGACTTGACTTTTGGCCTGGTGCGTGTTGGACGAGTGTGAAAGGTGAAAAAGAAGTGTTGGGAAATGTAGCTTTTGGAGCTTACATTCAAGACGGTTGGGTAATCGCTCAAAGTGAGAAAATTCTGCCTGCTGAGTCTTTGCGGATGGTGGGAGAGCACAATTTGCAAAATTTGTTAATGGCGGTGGCGGCGGCTAATTTGGCGGGGATAGATAAAAGTGCGATCGCCCAAGCCATTGCCAAATTCCCCGGAGTGGCGCACCGCCTCGAACACATCCGCACCTGGGAAGGCATAGATTTCATCAACGACAGCAAAGCGACTAATTATGACGCCGCCAAAGTCGGGTTGGCTTCTGTGAGTGCACCGGCGATTTTAATAGCGGGTGGTGACGCTAAAGAAGGGGACGATCGCGCTTGGATTGATACAATTAAGGCTAAAGCTGCTGCTGTGCTGTTAATTGGGGATGCAGCGAGTCTTTTTGGCGATCGGCTAAAACAAGCAAATTACCACAATTGGGAAATTGTCGAAACAATGGAAAGAGCAATTCCGAGAGCCGCAGAATTAGGCAAACAAAACAACGCTAAAGTAGTGCTGCTTTCCCCAGCTTGTGCTAGTTTCGATCAATACCAAAACTTTGAGCAACGGGGCGATCATTTCCGGCAATTATGCCTCGAAACCCTGATTTAAAAAACACCAATCCTGTAGGGGCGGGCGATGCCCTGAGCGTAGCCGTTCGCTTCGATTTAAAGGGTTCACCAACAATTTAGGCCTAAAACCAATAATCTAGTAAACCCGCCCTCACCCAACAGTCAATCATAATCTACTGTCTTCCAAACAGTCTTAATTCTCGCCTGCTGTTCCCACTCCAACTCGCTAAAAATTATCATGATTTCCTCATGAGTGAAATCAATAATCAGTGCAGCCAATTGAGCCACAGTTTCAGCTTCCAGCATGGCTACTTTCAACTTAGCCATTGCTTCTTTATCCATTAACACTAAAGTTTGAATACTGACCTCCATTTCATTTTAATAGTGCCTGCAAATGTCTTTGAGTTGTGTATTAATACTGGCAATCCGAGCCGCATTTATTGTAGCAAAATTGCCCGAGGATATTTTAAACTCTTTGTGACAAAGCTGAGAGCGCAATTTTTCATCAATCTCCAAAATCTCCCCTTCCGAGGTTAAAAGCTTCTGCAACAAAATTGTAATTTCCTGTTCCAGTTGGCGATTTCCTTGCTGAAAAAAATCTTGAGAATTAGAACGGAACAAACCGCTATCGATTTGCTGAATTTGGCTGCGTGTCAGCGATTGAGCCGAGACAGCAGCCGGAAATGCCAAAGATGCTGCTAGCGACAAGCTAGGAATTATGTGTTTGAGAATGCTGTTCATGACTTTCGCTCGGATTTTTTACCTCAGTGGGTTTTTCGTCTTCTGAGTCACTTGCTAACTCATCTTCTTGTGCAATTTTTTCTTGCCACTCGACAAGTTGCTGAAAAAGTTGCTGGTTAATTTCAAATAGGGGTTTGTTTGTTTCCGACATATTGACTCCTGAAGGTTATTACATTAATTACAGGCAAAATAACTGGTTCCTAGGCTCTGCCTGGGAACCGATGTCACTCTTGCTCTGCCTCGCTTTTTAAGTAGTAGAATTGGAGGCAGAGCCTCCGGATCTGCGTTTCCAGGCAGAGCCTGGGAACGAGTATAAAAGCTACGTTTAAACCTTCAGTAGTGACATGATGATGCCTGCAAAGGAACCGCCAAGCAGAGCTAAAGTAGCTAAGGTACTAATCCCAAAACCCACGGCTCTTTTTTCAGCAGCTTGATAGTAGCCCCAAGCAAACAAAATGCGTCCAATTATCCAAACTGCGCCGATTGCAGAGCCCCAAATTGGGCTGATAAATTGCGCGAACAGCCACAGCGACGGCAAAAATAGAATCATTTGCTCTAAGGTATTTTGCTGAACTCGCAATACTCGTTCAAAGTCTGGGTTTCCTGTTACCTGCGGGGGAGAAACTTTGTATTTGAATCTAGCTCTGCCGACGTTTATGGTAACGATGAAATAGAGTAGTAATGCTGAGGCGGTAACTAGGCTGGGCCAAAGTGTGGCGTTGGTTTCTGCGAGCATGATTCGGGGATGATTGGAGTGGATTAGATAGTATTATTATAAGGCAAAGGAAGAAGGAAGAAGGAAGAAGGAAGAAGGAAGAAGGAAGAAGGAAGAAGGAAGAAGGAAGAAGGAAGATTAATTGCCCGATGCCCGATGCCCGATGCCCGATGCCCGATGCCCGATGCCCGATGTCCAATCAATGTAACAATTCTTCTAATTTTTGCTGGTTCCACAGATACTGATAAAGCCCTGCTTGCCCTACTAATTCTTTGTGGGTTCCCACTTGCACAATTTCTCCTTTCTCCATCACAAAAATGCGATCGGCACTAGCAGCAGCCGACATTTGATGCGAGATGAAAATTACTGTTTTGCGATCGGTTCCGGTTGCCAAGTTGTGCAAGATATCGCTAGCAGTTTGATTGTCAACGCTGGAAAGAGCGTCGTCCAAAATTAGCACGGGAGCGTCTACTAACAAAGCCCTAGCTAACGCCGTCCGCTGCCGCTGTCCACCGGATAAAGTAATGCCGCGCTCGCCGACAACTGTTTTGTACTCCTGGGGAAAATTGAGGATTTCGGGGTGGATTTGCGCTTGTTTGGCTGCTGATTCAATCTCCGGCTGTTCTGCTAAAGGATTGCCGTAGCGGATGTTATTCTTGATGCTAGTACCAAATAGAAAGCTTTCTTGGGGCACGTAGGCTATCGCCCCGCGCAACTCCCTCAACTTTACCTCAGTAATATCCTGTTCGTCTACAAATAACTGACCAGGAGCGATATTTAGCAAGCGCGGCAGGGCATTAGCTAAGGTTGATTTGCCAGAGCCGATCGCCCCGACAATTGCGACAGTCTCTCCCGGTTTTATGGTAAAATTGACATCTTTGAGCGCGGGTGTCTCAGCGCCTGGATAGGTATAATTTAGATGGCGGGCGACAATTTCGCCGATTACTGGAGTTGGCAGTTCCACTGCACCGACAGCATCCTTAATTTTCGGTTCCACAGTCAGGATAGATTCGATGCGATCGACACTCACCTCTCCCCGCTGGTAAGCAGTAATTGTGAAACCCAACAGCGCCGTCGGAAATACCAAACGCTCGACATAAATCAGCAGCGCCACAAAATCGCCGATGCTAATTTCGCCCTTAGCAATTGCGCCGCCACCGGCAGAAAGCAGCACTAACAAACTGATGCTTGCCAAACCGCCCAACAGCGGAAAAATAAAGTTTCTAGTTTGTGCTAATTCTAAATTAGCATCCAGCAATTTTTGGTTGCAATCAGCAAAAGCTCGACGTTCGTTCTCTTCTTGAGCATATATTTTAATTACGGAGATCCCGCTCATATCTTCCTGAATCAAATCGCTCATCGCCGACAATTCTTCCTGCACTGCTAACTGTTGGATGCGAAGTTTGTCGCTAAATAACTGCACCAAAACGAGCATTAAAGGATAAACGGCGATCGCCAGCAGCGTCAGGCGTACATCAATCCCCAGCATCACCGGCAAACTCAAAGCATAAGCAAAGGCTGTATTCGCCAAACTCAGCACTGCAAAACCCACCAAGCGGCGAATATTGTCCAAATCGGAAGTAGCGCGGTTAATTAAATCTCCTACGGTATTGACAGCAAAATAAGACGGTTCTAATGTTAATAAATGATTAAATATTTGCTGTTTGAGGTCAAATTCTACTTGACGCCCCACGCCAAACAGCAGAATCCGCGACACCATCCGAATTACCCACATGATTGATGCGAGGATCAGAATCAGCACTATGTAGTTAAAAACTTGGTCAAATTTAGTCGCAACTTGGAGAGTGTCAACTGCATTGCGAATCAGCAGGGGAATGTAAACGCCCACAGCATTGACAATTAATAGCGAAAACACGCCCCAAAATGTGGGTTTCCAGTGCGGGCGCATATAAGAACCGAGTTTTTGCAGTCGAGAATAACGAGCCATGTGTTACCGGGTAATTTGAGATTGATTGAGGAAATGTACAAGGTATGAGTCAGAAGATAGAAGGCAGAAAAAAAGAATACAAGCTCTATCAGAAGGTAGATGACCGAAGGCAGAAGTTAAGCAGTTTTTGAATAAAAATTCTGCTTGGCGATCGCGCGCCATCAAAGTTGGGTTTGGGGCTGAACCAAAACCTGATCGATCCAGATGTCACAAATCACATTATATCTGTGGAGTGCAACGCCCTCTATCCCCCAATGGTAAACGCATCTAAATTTTTCTATCGATATTGTGGTCATCGCCCCTGGGGCAGTGCGAGGGTGATGCCGACGATCGGTGGACGTTCATCAGTTGACAGTTGACCTGTGACAGTTGACCTGTGACAGTTAACAGCTACCCATAGCCGTCGATAGAAGAGGATTGAAGCAATGAATCATTTTGTTTGATTTCCCGCTAAACGGGGAGGCTTCCGACCCAATCTTCAGGCGTGAAACAGGGAGATATCAAATAAACGTGATGATATCTGGGACGGTTGTTTGTGTAATAATACGTATAATTGCTAGAGTTTTTTTTCATCAATTAAGCTAGGAAAACTATTGCCGAGACCCCAATTGTTCTGAGTCTGAATGCACTGTTTGGGCCTGCGCTTTGCCACCTGCCCCGGTTGTGAGAGTCGATCGGCAACTCGCTCATCTCCTTCTTTTTGTTTGACAGGTGAATTGTTGTATCCGAATCCTCTGAATCGATGAGTTGACAAAAAGTCTTTTACAGGGTGCAGAATCTCGAATCGCGTGTTTCATTGGGCATCTCTCCAAGGCATTTGGAAACAAAAAGTTCGATCGAGCCATAATTCTCTCGCAAGCACTAGCTAGAGACACAACTTTTTACCTTGTGCC
Source organism: Cyanobacteria bacterium VAR_87_metabat_62 (assembly GCA_031427135.1). GTDB lineage: Bacteria > Cyanobacteriota > Cyanobacteriia > Cyanobacteriales > Microcoleaceae > Microcoleus. Next base: position 28,131 of record JANPMV010000014.1, read on the forward strand.
GGGCGACTGCATCCATGCGATTCTAGCTTCAACCAACTGCGGTCTGTCAACCCGAGGCTTTTTTCGGGACACAAAAACTTGCTCCTGGGCGATCGGGTGCAAGTTGCTCCGAGAATTAAGGATGGAAGTGTGACTGAAATCACAGGCATTGGCTGGGCAAATTGTCGAGCATCTTTAAGTCAACACACTTAGAATCGAGATTACTACAGTGGCTTCTATAATTGTGTTTAAATGTTGTTTTGAAGCTGTGTTGTCGCGTCAGCAGAGTACTAAGAGACAAATTCGCGCTTTCAGTCTGGTTGATTGCAGTATGGTCGCTGTTGGGTGTTGCACCTTAATTTAGTTAGATATGTCCTATGGTTAAGTTAGGTCAATCCTCCTTTCGCCGTATTTTACTGTCGCGGATTTTGTTGCTGAGCGTACCTGTTCTACTGGTGGGGGAGTATGTTACCTATCGCAAGGCACGCTCGACGCTTCTGGAAACTGCTCGTCAAAACTTGACGGAAAGTGCAGTCAGAAAAGCAGACACTATTGAACAGTGGGCGAAATCGCTCAAGTCGAATCTGATCGGCGCTTCGGAAAACTTGATGTTGCAGTCTGTAGAGCCGAAGGATTATCAAAAGTTTATCGCGCAATTAGGTCAGCGGTTGCCAGCCCTGGTTGATTGCTTGCAATTGACTAATTTACAGACAAATCAAGTGATAGCGAGCACTTGCGGACAGCAGCCGATTCAGTCGCTCCCTGCCAAGTTTTGGCCGCCAGTGCAGCAGCAGCAAACGCTACTTGACGATAAGAGCGTTTATGTCAGTCTGTCGTGGCCGAATCAGCGAGAGGGCAAAGCAAACGGCAAAAAGGTGGCTGTGGGTGCTGAGGATTTTCCAGATGCGGGTAAAGAAGGCCGCGACAGCCAAGTGAGTTTGGTGTTGAGCGCTCCGGTTTACATTCGTCGGGGCAACAGCCGGCAGTTGAGTTATGCTTTGAGTTTGCAGTCGGCCCTGCCGGTGCAAACGAGCGCTCCCAAGGGCTCTCTCGCCGGCTACACGGTGGCGATCGACCAAGATGGGACTATTTTGGCGCACCCGAATATCAACCGCGTGGGCCGCAATATCGATGCTGAGGCAGATGCCGATCGACTAAAAAGTATTGTCAGAAGGGCGATCGCTGGCGGACAAGCTTTTCTCCACCTATTTTCATTTGAAAGAAATGGCGTAGAGTTACTAGCAGGATATGCTGCTATCCCGAGTCCTTCAACTAAACAGCAAAACAGCAAGTGGATTATTTTAGCTGTCTCTCGTTTAGATTACGCTCTGTCAGGTTTGGAAGAAATTCAGCAAGTTTTATTTAATTTAATTGTCGGTTTGATTGCTGCTAGTATCGTCGCGACTTTATATCTGTCTCGCGACTTGGCGCGTCCTTTGGAAAAACTGAGAGACTACGCGCTGAAAGTGGATACAGAAGCACCGCAGGCAGTGCCACAAAATTTCCAAATTAGAGAATTCAATCAACTATCAGAAGCACTCAACAGTATGGTGCAGCGCCTCAGATCCTGGGCGAGAGAATTGGAAGTCGCCACCAAAGAAGCGCAAGTTGCCAATCAGTTAAAAAGTGAATTTTTGGGCAATATTTCTCACGAATTGAGAACGCCACTCAACGGGATTATTGGTTTTATTCAAATTGTGCGGGACGGCTACTGCGATGACCGAGAAGAAGAGATGGAGTTCTTGCAGCGTGCCCACGACTCATCCATGCAATTGCTGAATATTATTAATGATATTTTGGACATTGCTAAAATAGAAGCTGGCACGTTCTCCCTAATGTTAGAAGTTGTTGATATTACCCAGGTAATTGAAGACGCGATTGATTTGCAAGCACCTCAAATTGAGGAAAAAGGTTTGAATCTAAGCTTACCCGAACCTCACGATCCGATTATTGTTCATGCCGACCCAGAGAAGCTAAAACAAGTGTTTTTGAACGTGTTGAGCAATGCCGTTAAGTTTACAGAGTCGGGCAGCATTAGTATATCTGTGCGCGTCGAATCGAGGAATAATTCTGGTAGTTTTAACGGCAGTGCCGAAAGTGCGACTGGCCAGGGCGGTCAAAGCGATTGGGTGGTGGTGACAATTAAAGATACGGGAATTGGTATCGAGCCCGAGCACCAGCAGAAATTGTTTCAACCTTTTGTGATGGCTGATGGTTCTACAACTCGCAAGTTTGGCGGTAACGGTTTGGGCTTGGCTATCTCCCGAAGGATAATGGAATCTATGATCGGAAGCATTACCCTGAACAGTGCGGGTGTGAATCAAGGTACTTCAGTGATGATTTGTTTGCCTATTAATCAGCAGTCAAGTTTTTATTTTCCTAGCCAGAATTTGGTAACTGAAAATGGAAATTTTAAAAGTTATGACTGATTTTCCAAATCTAATATCTCAAATCTAAAATAGTATTAGGGGCTGTCCACCGAGTTCGAGGGATTTGCTCAAAGCGCTGAGAATGCGGATTAATTCGACGGAAGCAAAGCCGGAAGAAGTAGGACAGGGGGTATTTGTTTGCACGCAGTTGAGGAAGCGATCGCACACTTGACGCAGCGGTTCTACTGATTCTAGATGCAACACTTGGCGTTGTCTGAGGCTTGTTGGCGGTGCGATCCTCTTCGTTGGCGCAGCCCCCGTAGGGGCGGGCTTTCCTACCCTTCGGGAACGCCTTCGGCGAACGGATCGCTCCGCTAACGCTAACGCACTTTCAAAATAATTATCCTCCTCGCCCCCGCAATTGGGATTACCCCGCTGCAAAATCAGGGGAGTTTCTAGCGACATTTCATCAAAAATCAAAGTTCCCAAACTGCCAACAACGGTTAAGCGTCGTTGTTTGTCGGGATTTAGCCAACACAGGTGAATGAATGCTTGAAATCCGTCGGGATAGGTAAGCGTTACCCAAACTAAATCGGCTAGTCCTTCTGAAGGATTAACAGTCATCCATGAAGGAGCAAATGAATTTTCTATTTCTGCTGCTACTTCTTCTTGATTTATTTCCTCTTCCTTCTTCCCTCTTCCTGAATTTCCCCCCTTGGGGGGGGCAGGGGGGGGTTGACTTCTTCCTTCTTCCTTGGGAAATACAGTCCCGATCGCCTTTACTTGAATTGGGCTTTGTCCAAGCCAAGTATTGAAAATAGCGATATCGTGAACGGCCAAGTCCCAAAGGGCATCAACGTCATGGCGCACCGGTTCAAAATGGGTGCGCTGGGCGTAACCGTAGCGCAATTTGCCGAGTTGATGCTGTTGAATAATTGTTTTACCTCGATCGACTGCTGGATGAAACAGATAAGTATGATCGACGAATAGTTGCCGTTGGTATTTTTCGGCTAATTCGCAAAGTTCTATTGCTTCACTGAGGTTGAGGGCGAGCGGTTTTTCTACTAAGACGTGGTAGCCTTGTTCCAGGGCTGCTGCTGCGAGGGTGTAGTGTGTAGAAGCTGGAGTGGCGATCGCCACAGCATCCAGTCCCGGCAATCCTTGCAATTGAGACAAATCAGTAGCTAAAATCACCGAAGCATCGAGATTAAACTGTTTTTTGACGGCCGCCAATGAATCTGGATTCGGGTCTATCACCGCTAAAACTTGGCTGTTGGGATGTTCGATAAAGTTGCGGATTAAGTTAACTCCCCAGCGGCCCGCACCCAATACAGCTATTCCAATTTTCATTGATTATAATTTCAAAAATCGAAACGTTATTATACCATATTTTGTGCTTTTTATCTATGTTTTAATCCCAAAAAATCACTGTTGACTGTTGACTGCCAACAGTCAACAGTTAACAGTCAACTGTCAACTGACTATTAACTAATTTATTGAAAGCTGCCTGAGCTGCTGCTTGTTCGGCCGCTTTGATCGATCGACCTTTTCCCTCTGCTACCAACTCTCCCTCAATCTGAACTTCTGCCGTAAAACGATCCTCGCCGCCCTGGACTGTCCCCGTTTCTTGCACGCTATATTTGGGCAAAGTTTTGTATTTGCCTTGAGTCAACTCCTGGAGAGCAGCTTTGTAGTTTTGGCGGGCCGGATCGCTGCGAATTTCCGTCGCTAGGCGTTGAAAGTGAGGATCGAGCCAAGGACGAACTAATTCTAAGGTATTGGCACTCAAATAAAGGGCGGCGAGTAAGGCTTCCAAAGCATCGGCTAGCCGTGGTTCAGCGCCTGTTTTGTCGGCGGCGGCGCTGCTGGAAACAATTAAATAGCGATCGAACCCGTAACCGTCAGCGATTTTAGCAAGAATGCGATCGCTCACCAAGATCGATCGAATAGCAGCAAATTCCCCCACCGTACAGTCAGGATAAATCTCAAACAACAACTCAGACGCAGCCAGCCGCACCACAGCATCGCCAACAAACTCTAGTTGCTCGTAATTTGCCTTAGCTGACGCACTCGCATGAGTCAAAGCTAAATCGACGAGATGCCATTTGATGGAAGCATCCTTCGGTAGTCCCAATTTTTCAATTAATGTTTCAAGTTCTTTTTGGCGACCCGGATAAATCTGATTCATAGGGAATTGGGAATTGGGAATTGGGAATTGGGCATTAGGCATTGGGAATGTATCTGGTGTATCTCACATTATTCTAAAAATATCTAAAAATTCTTTGACTCTCCCCCTCTCCCCCTCTCCCACTCTCCCACTCTCCCACTCTGTGATTTTTTGAGGGAAAAAGTCGGACATAAGCCGGGTTCTGTTCTCTCAACTGCAAGCAGTTTTCGAGGGCAGTTATCTATCTGGGACGCCTGTTACCAGACGCCTCAAGCGGTACCAAAAAACGGAACTGGTAAAAAACCAACCATAGTCCCTCCGACCTTGCTCCCAACTGGGGTTTACCGAGCCAGCACCTCTCGATGCTGCTGGTGCGCTCTTACCGCACCTTTGCACCCTTACCCCTACCAATTTTAGAGCTTCGATTCTCAATTTTCGATGCAATCTCAAATCTCAAATCTCAAATCTACAATCGGGGGGCGGTATCTTTCTGTGGCACTATCCTCACGATCGCTCGCACTGGGCGTTACCCAGCAAGTTTGGTCTTTCGGGAGCCCGGACTTTCCTCAGACCAGCTTTCGCTAATCCGCAACCGCCTGCGCCTACTTTTTCCCCAGATTTATTGTACGCGATCGTTCGTTACTTTCCTTCCTTCCTTCCTCTTTAATAGTAGAGAAATTATCAAACCAGCCGCGCCGCCAAAAGAAGTAAACTAAACCCGAGGCGATCGCAGCCATCAATCCCAAACAAAGCGGATAGCCCAAATACCAGTTCAGTTCCGGCATATTCCAAGGCGATTTCTCTGTATTGAAATTCATCCCGTATACTCCCGCCACAAAAGTTAGAGGAATAAAAATGCTAGAAATCACTGTCAGCAGTTTCATGATTTCATTCATTTTATTGCCAACCGAGGACAAATAAACATCCATCAAACCCGAAGACAGTTCCCGGTAAGTTTCCACCATATCCATCACCTGCACCGTGTGATCGTAACAATCGCGCAGGTAAATTCGCACTTCAGGACTAATCAAATCGCTGGTATCGCGAATTAGCACATTAATTGCATCCCGCTGTGGCCAAATGGCGCGCCGGAGAGTCAGCAATTCTCTGCGGATTTTATATATTTTTTCCAGGGTTTTGCGGGTAGGATTCACCACCACTTCATCCTCCAGTTCTTCTATCCGCTCTCCGTATACTTCTAATACAGGGAAAAATCCATCTATAATCGAATCTAGGAGAGTATAAGCCAGATAATCTGCTCCGTGCCTGCGAATAGTTCCTTGTCCTTTACGAATGCGATCGCGCACGGGGCCAAAGCAATCATAGTCGGGTTCTTCCTGAACTGTTAACAGGTAATGCTTGCCCAAAATCAAACTTACTTGTTCTTTGTGAAAATTATCTGAATTAGGCTTGATCATCACCATCCAGGCAATGATTAAAATGTGATCTTCGTAATCTACAACTTTAGGGCGTTGTGGTACATTAACCACATCTTCTTGAGTCATAAGATGCAAATTAAACACTTCGCCCATTTGTCGCCAAGTTTCTTTGTTTCCCAATCCCAACATATCAACCCAAGAAACTGATGCTGTATCTAAATACGCAGCAGCTTCTTGAGGATTTGCCAATTGCGCTCGACTAGCCGCTGTCTCACAATAGTCAATTAGTACAATCTCTGGAGGAGGCGCATCGGGTTCTAAATCAAGAGTTCCCGGTGGCGCCCCTGGATCGTCATAAAAATAATCAACGTAGGAATCATCATCATCTTTAATTGGTTTTGCAACAGCACTAGAAGTAGTTATCTCTTTATGTACCATGTTGATATTTCCGAGTTTTAGAACTTTTAATTAGGTTATCATTTTTCTCATACAATTCCCAATTCCCAATTCCCAATTCCCAATTCCCAATTCCCAATTCCCAATTACCTTTGCCGAATTGGAATCTCGATCGCAAATTCAGTCCCTCCTCCCGGCGCATCCGTGCACCGCAGCGTGCCCCCGTGTCTTTCCACCACAATCTGATAAGAGATAGACAGTCCCAAACCAGTACCTTTTCCGACTGGTTTAGTAGTAAAAAACGGGTCAAATATCCGAGACCTAACAGACTCTTCCATTCCTGAGCCGTTATCTGAAATGGCGATCGCCACCCGATTGTTTTCCAGAACCTCCGTGCGAATCCGAATCGAAGGCAATGCGTCGCAACCCAAAGATAAACTCGGACAATTTGGTCGTTCCACATCCGCTGCACCCGCCAATTCCAACTTTCTGTTTCTGACATCCGTCAAAGCATCAATCGCATTACTTACTATATTCATAAACACTTGATTTAACTGTCCGGCGTAGCACTGTATTAATGGCAATTCTCCAAATTCTTTAACTATTTCTATCTGGCGATTTTTACCGTTTTCTTTAAGTCTGTGTTGCAAGATTAATAAAGCGCTGTCAATTCCTTCGTGAATATCAACCCGCTTAATATCTGATTCTTCCAGTCGAGAAAAGTTTCGCAAAGATAGAACTATTTCGCGAATGCGATCGGCTCCGGTTTCTATTGAGTTCAGCAAATGCGGGAAATCCTCTTTCATAAATTCGATTTCTATTTCCTCAACAAACTCCGCGATCGCCGAAACAGGTTCCGGATAATGTTCTTGGTACAAACTGCACAGTTGCAGCAAGTTTTGGGCATACTCGCTAGCGTGAATGATATTGCCGTAGATAAAACTGACAGGGTTATTAATTTCGTGAGCAATTCCCGCGACAAGCTGTCCCAGACTAGACATTTTTTCCGCTTGAATTAGTTGAGCTTGAGTCCTGCCTAATTGTTTCAATGTTTGTTCGAGCTGGTGATTTTTATGTTTTAATTGAGATTCTGCCTGTTTGCGATTGGTAATATTGCGGGCGATCACAATTAATTGATTCGAGTTAAAAGGTAGCAATCTCGCTTCAAAAATTTCTTCTCCTGTCGGCATTTCTAGGGCATACTCTATATTAACGGGAGTGCCACTTTCTGAAGTTTCAACGATTCCTATCTCGAATTGGCGGGCGGCGGTTGCGGGCAATACATCGGTCATTCGTTTGCCCACAAAATACTCTGGACTCAGGTACAAATCCGATGAATTTCCTGACAAATAATCCAAAATAATGCCGTCATCATTGATGCGAAAATACAAATCGGGCAGTGCTAGAAAGACAGCTTCTAACTCGGAAGTTTTTTGGCGCAATGCTTCTTCGGCGCAGTAGCGATCGCTAATATCAAAAATCGCCCCATCCAAATAGCAAACGCTCCCATCTGCGTCGAACACTGGAGAACCTTTATCCCACACCCATTTAACCGTGCTGTCTGCTGCTAGCAAGCGGTATTCCAAGTTATAAGACTGTTTGTTTTCTATTGCTTGCCTAATTGTTGCTTCTACTTTTGCCAAATCTTCCGGGTAAATAATGCTAGCAAAAGTCCGCCCTCCCCTCTCCAAAGGTGAAATAAAATCCGCAGCAGGGTAGCCAGCTAGTAAGTAAACGGCATCGCTAATAAAACTTGTCGAAAAATCGCACCGCCAGCGATAAACCACTCCGGGAATATTCGCTACTAAAGAGCGAAATCTGGCTTCGCTCCTACGCAAAGCTGCTTCCGATTCATGGCGTTCTGTGATATCGTGAGCGAAAGCTAGCACTGCAAATACATTACCTTCAGCGTCACGCAGGGGAAGTTTTTGGGTGTCAAAAATATGTACTGAACCGTCAGCCACAGTTGCCGGATCGCAGGGATTGTGGATGATTTCGCCCGTTAGTACCGCAGCGTCATCTGCGCGGAATCCTCGGATTTTTTTGGCGGAATTCCCAAATATTATATCTTCGGAAAAACCTAATTCTAAATCAGATTTACCAAGTATTTCTGCGACTGTTTTGCCGATCGCCTGAGCGAAACTCTTGTTGGCTAAAATACAGCGAAAATTTCGATCTTTGGCAAAAATCCAGTCGCTGGTTTTGTCGATTACCGTCCGCAGCAGTTGTTCGGAACGTTCGGTTTGTGCCAAAGCTACCTGTAGTTCTAATTCTAGACACTTGCGATGTGTAATATTTTCAAAAGCAACGCCGACGCAGTTGTTAGGTAATGGAAAGGCTTTAATCGAAAAAGCCCGAGTTATTTTGCCACATTCATCGCAGTCAATATCTTCTACTTCTACAGCTTTTTGGCTTAGAATTACCGAAGCAAAGGCTTGGGGAATGTTTTTTGATCGCAAATGAGGAAAAATCTCGTCGATTGTCATGCCCAAAACGTCGGCCATTTCTAATCCGGTAAACTTGGTAGCAGCGGGATTCGAGGCGATCGCCCTGAGAGTGCTGTCATCGTCTATATTTTCTAAATGGTAGACGTACAAACCAATTTGCATATTCTCGACAATTTGGTCGTAGAGGCGCACGCTTTCGTCTACCTGCCTGCGTTCGGTAATATCTTCGGTAATCCCCAAAACGTACTGAGGATGGCCTTGAGCGTCGAGAATTGGCACTTTGCGGGTATGCAGTATTCTCATACCTTTGTGGCGAGTTTGGATCGGCTCTTCGGCTATGTCTTTAACAGTAGAGTGGTTGCGATGACCGGTCAATATTTCCCTGTCTTGAGCGGCGAAAACATCAGCTTGTTCTTTGGGGTAAATATCGTAGTCATTTTTGCCGATCGCCTCTTGAGAGGTAACACCTGCGATCGTTTCTCCCGCTTTATTCCACAGCACAAATTTCAGCGAAGAAGCATCTTTAGCAAACACTCCCACCGGCAGATTTTCTACTACCGAATTGAGGAACGCTCTCGCTGCTTTTAATTCAGCTTCGGCACGCTTGCGTTCGATGCCTAGAGCAATGACATCGGCAACGGATGCTAAAGTTTCCTGAAACGGTTCTGTCAGCGGTTGGTGGCTGATAACTACCATGACTCCCACCAGCCGTTCTTCGACGATTAAAGGGTAGCCGGCGAAGGTGAGAATTTGCTTGGGGATTCGGCAATTTTCGGGATTTTGACGGCTGCTGATAATTGCTATTGCGAAATTTTCTGCTGCTGCTTCCGATTCTTCCTCTGGGAGTCCAAAATGATTCAGTTCAAATCCGCAGTCAAATTGCGGTTTTTGCTGTTGGGCGATCGAGTTAACCTTATTTTCAATAAAGCTAGCCCGATCGCCTGTGCGGCTGTATATTCCCGAGGTTGCTTGCAATTGGTAAACATTATGTTGAGAGTTAAAAGTCCAAATTTCAGCAGAGGAGACATCGAGATTTCGCACCATTGCCTCGCAGCAGGGAAGCAGGATATCTTGAGGATGTTTGGTGAGGGCAATACCAACATCGGCTACCATTGATGTGAGGCGAGAAGCTTGGGCTTTTTCTGCTTCCAACCGTTTGCGATCGGTGATGTCTTCCACCAAAGAAAGCACGGTAAAAGTGTCGCCGCTGCCAATAATCGAGTTGAACCAGCGACACCAAATTACCTGTCCGCTTTTAGTATAGTTGCGGTTAATTGAAGTATTGCCTTTACCGGTGGCCAGTTCGAGTTCGATCGCACTTACAACCTCTCTATCTTCCTCACAAACCAAAGCCAAATCGCCGAACTGCTTGCCCATCATCTCATCCGATGTCCAGCCAAACATTTCTTCAGCACGTTTTGACCACTGAACAATCCGAAAATCTTCATCCCAGCCCACCATTGCCAGAGGACTGTTAGCTGCATTCAACCATAGTAAATGATTCGATCGGCGCAACTGTTGAGTTTTCTGCTGCTGCCAGCGATAATGCCTGGTGATATCTCTACCAACACCCAAAACCCGCATCTGATTGCTAGAGGCATCCAGCGCTGGCGTATAAGCCGTTTCATAAATTTTAATCCCGCCATCTGCCGCCGTCACCTCGTGAATTGCCAGCTTTTTTTCGCCTGTGATAAATACTTGTTGCAGACAGGAATCAATCTGAGAGATGATATTTTTGAGAGCAGGATTATTAGGGTATAATTTCAATAATTCCTGATGAGTTTTGTTGACTATTGCAGCAGGATCCAATCCCATCCAAGCAGCCGCAACAGGATTGATAGATAGATATTTTTGCTGTCGATCGCACTCTAAGAAAGCATCAACAGAGTTAGATAAAAAAGACTGAAACGAGTTGATAACTTCCTGCATGGTCATTTTTCGATCGCTTGCAAGTTAAGCTCTAAATTTTTCCTAAAGTTAGTTTAACTCACTCAAATATTTTTGCGAATTTTACTGTGGCGCTTTTCGGTGCAATTTTCGGCACAGTTATCTATAATACAAAAAATTTCAGGAAATAGTATTTTTTGGAATATAACTTAATTACAGCAGATGCTCTTTTTTTAAGCAAGACGCATCGGATACAAAAGGGAGATGGGGAGAGGAGGAGAAGGAGAGAGACGCTCAGAAACGCGGTTTTTGGGAAAAATACAGCGTATTCCAGGTTTGTGAAGTGTAGGGACACTCAAGCGTGCTCATAGGTGTCAACTTAAGGTCAAACCCCTTCAGAGACTACTGTTTGACGATGAAGGCCAGATCTCCCTGGCGCCCCCCTTAAGAAGGGGGGGACAGGGGGGGTCAAAGTCCCCCTTCCCCCTTGGGGGGGCTAGGGGGGGTGGGGATTTAGGGGGATCTAGACTGGGGTAAAAACGAGATTTATCAAGACTTTCAGGCTTAAGTTGACACGCCTTGGACACGGCGCCGTGTCCCTACGGGAAGGTTACTATAGGCGGGTGTACTTCATAAATAAGGTACGCCCATAAGCACCCGGAGCGACTGAAAACTACATCATGCCCATGCCGCCCATGCCGCCCATGCCGCCCATGCCGCCCATGCCGCCCATGCCGCCCATGCCGCCCATGCCGCCCATGCCGCCCATGTCGCCCATGTCACCGCCGCCTGCTTTTTTCTTCTCGGGTTTTTCGACAATCACAGCTTCAGTCGTCAACACCATACCAGCAATGGAACCAGCATTCTGCAAAGCCGATCGCACAACCTTAGCCGGGTCAATAATCCCGGCGGCAATCATATCTTCGTACACGTCAGTGAGAGCGTTGTAGCCAAAGTTTAACTTGTTGCTATCGCGCACTCGCTCGATCGCGATCGAACCTTCAACGCCCGCATTATCAGCGATTTGACGCAAAGGTGCTTCCAAAGCTTTAGCAACCAAGTCAGCGCCTACTTGCTCTTCAGCGTCTAAAGTATTTCTGATCGCATCTATCTTCGTAATCAGGTGAATCAGCGTCGTACCGCCTCCAGCGACGATACCTTCTTCCACAGCAGCCTTAGTAGCGTTGAGAGCATCTTCAATCCGCAGTTTGCGGTCTTTGAGCTCGGTTTCGGTAGCTGCGCCGACTTTAATTACAGCGATACCGCCAGCGAGTTTGGCAATGCGTTCGGTCAATTTTTCCTTGTCGTAGTCGGAATCAGTCGCTTCTAGCTGTTTGCGAATTTGCTCGATCCGTGACAATACGTCTGCTTTGTGTTCGTCGCCAGAAACAATGATCGTGTTTTCTTTGTCGATCGTAATCTTGCGGGCGGTACCGAGCATTTCTAGCGTTGCGGTATCGATGCTGAGTCCGACTTCTTCGGAAATCAGTTGGCCGCCAGTGAGAACGGCGATATCTTGAAGCATAGCTTTGCGCCGCTCGCCAAATCCGGGAGATTTGGTGGCTGCGATGTTCAATACGCCACGGGCTTTGTTGATGACCAAAGTTGCCAAAGCTTCGCCTTCAATATCTTCGGCGATAATGATCAGCGCTTGACCGGTGCGAGCGACTTTTTCAAGAATTGGGATTAGTTCTTGAATGGAGCTAATTTTTTTGTCGGTAATCAGGAGGCGAGCGTTTTCGTACTCAACTTCCATGCGATCGGTGTTGGTAACGAAATAGGGAGAAAGATAACCCCGATCGTACTGCATCCCTTCGACCACTTCCAATTCTGTGGTCAGAGATTTCGACTCTTCTACAGTAATTACGCCATCTTTGGTGACTTTTTCCATCGCTTGAAAAATCATTTGACCAACTTCTTCGTCGTTACCGGCGGAGATAGTGGCGACCTGAGCAATGGCAGAGCCTTCGACGGGTTTCGCCAATTTGGCGATTTCCAGCACCAAGTGGGCGATCGTTTTTTCAATACCCCGGCGCAGCGCGACTGGATTTGCGCCTGCTGCTACATTCTTCAAACCTTCGCGAATCAGGGATTGAGCTACAACCGTTGCGGTTGTGGTGCCGTCGCCTGCGATATCTTTAGTTTTGGAGGCGACTTCTTGAATTAAGCGAGCGCCAGCATTTTCCAGGGGGTCTTCGAGTTCGATTTCCCGAGCAACGGTGATACCGTCGTTAACGATTTGGGGAGCGCCGTATTTCTTTTCCAATAGGACGTTCCGGCCTTTGGGGCCCAAGGTGATGCGGACAGCATCGGCGAGTTGATTTACGCCACGTTCCAGGGCCCGCCGAGATTTGTCACCAAATGCAACTATTTTGGTCATGTTTGTCTCCGATCGCTTACATTAGCAAATTTAGCACTCTCTGAGGCTGAGTGCTAAGTCGATCGATTTTTGATGGTAGCGCACCCCAACGGTGCTCTTGATTGCGGGGACGGATTGGAGATTTGGGCGATCGTGGCTTTGTAGGTAAGGACACGGCACTGCGATACTATTTATCAGAAGAATGGGTTTAAAACCCCGTCCTTAGAGGACGGCTTTATATTTACCAGAGACACGTTCACCACTAAATGTGTTAAAATACTGGAATGCTAACCATGAATTACCGCTATCGAATCTATCCAAACATCGCTCAAGAACAGTCGCTTTTTGAGTGGATGGACATTTGTCGCGTCGCCTATAACTACGGGCTGCGAGAAATTAAGGATTGGTGCAATAGTCGGAAATGTCTGGTTGACAGATGCTCTATAAGCCATGAGTACATCATAGCTGCGGATGCTCCTTTCCCCAGCGAAGTAAAACAACTTAACGCGCTGCCCAGCGCTAAAAAGGTATTTCCCCGTTTGGGCGAAGTACCAAGTCAAGTGTTACAGCAGGCGGTCAAGCAGTTGCACCGAGCATGGGAAGGATTTCAAAAAGTTGGGCGTGGGTTCCCCAGATTTAAAAAGTTTGGGCAATTCAAATCTTTACTGTTTCCCCAGTTCGCAAAAAATCCAGTAATCAGTACACATATTGCTTTGCCCAAGTTGGGGTTGATTCCAATCAACCTGCATCGCCCAATTCCGAGTGGATTTGTGATTAAACAGGTGCGGATAATCAACAAAGCAGATATTTGGTACGCCTCCATCAATATTCAATGTGATGTTAGCGTCCCCACTCCGATGCCATATGGTCATCCCATTGGGGTAGATGTGGGACTTGAAAAATTTCTGGCAACCAGCGACGGAGTTCTTGTAAAATCGCCCAAGTTCCTGAAAGTGATGCAAAGCAAGCTGAAATTGCTGCAACGCAGACTTTCTCGAAAAAAGAAGCGCTCTAAAAATTACGAGAAGCAACGTATCAAGGTTGCTAGACTTCACCACACTATCGACAACACTCGCAAGGATTTCCACTTCAAACAAGCTCATACCCTTTGTGATGCTGGCGATATGGTCTTCATGGAAGACTTGGATTACCGCATTCTGGCTAAGGGGATGCTTGGTAAACAAATGCTTGCGGAGGGGTTTGGGCAGTTCCGAACTATCACCAAGTATGTGTGTTGGAAGCGTGGCAAATTCTTTGGTGAAGTTAGTGCCAAGGGTACTTCTCAAGAGTGTCCAGAGTGCGGTGTAAAAGTTAGAAAAGACTTGAGTGTTAGAGTGCATCATTGCGCTAGCTGTAATTACACAACGGACAGGGATATTGCTAGTGGTCAAGTAATTAGGAACAGAGGAATAACCCTGATTAGTACCGATGGACAGTCGGGAATCCAAAACGCCTATGCAGACGGTTTGCCAGGGATTGAGATATCTCAGTCTAGGTCAAAGTCGAAAACCCGCAAGGGAACAACTAGGAAAACTAAGAAGTGATTCTTAGAAGCTCCGCACCTTGATAGTCGGAGTTATGTCACACATGGCACATAATCCGGCAAGCATCTAGCAAACATCTAACAAGCATCTACACATTGTGGCGTTGCATATCATAGGGGCCTCAACAAACCTACATGACACGAGTCGAAGGTGAGATGCTAACACTACATACAACTCGTCTACCTCACCCGTGTCATGTAGGTTGCATTGTCCGACCCTTTGTTATTCCAAAATTTGAGGAAAAACAGAAAATTTATGAGTTTTGAGTTGTGAGTTTTCCGAAAATTAACTTTTCCGAATACACAATCAGCCCTCATAAAAAGTCAAAGATAAGTTTCAGGTAAAAAAAGTAAAATGACTGTTGGTATTTGGATATTAGGCGATCAACTTTGGCAGAACCAAGCGGCTCTCAACCGCAGCCTCGACGATAAATCTTCCCTACCCGTAATTTTAATTGAATCTTGGCAGCACGTTCAAGAGCGTGCCTACCACCGACAAAAATTAGTATTAATTTGGTCGGCCATGCGACACTTTGCTGAAGAATTGCGCGGCGCTGGCTGCCAAGTCACTTACACAATATCGGGCGACTTTGAAACACCTCTCAAAGCTTGGATTCAAGCTCACGATATCACTGAATTGCGCGTAATGACGCCGAACGATCGACCTTTTTTACAGCTCGTTCAAAACTTGCAACTTCCCTGCAAAATAACCCTAATTCCCAACAATCAATTTCTGTGGACAGAAACGGAATTCAAAGATTGGGCATCAAGCCGCAAACGTTTGTTAATGGAAGACTTCTATCGATCCAGTCGCAAGCGTTTCCAAGTTTTAATGGATGGTAATCAACCTGTCGGAGGTAAGTGGAATTTTGACTCATTAAATCGCCAACCGCCAAAAGGCAAACTAAATACACCGAAAGCTCTCTGGTTTGAACCGGATGCCATAACTCAAGAAGTTATCGAACAAGTTAAATCTCTATCTTTCCCAACTTACGGAAAGATTGAACCTTTTCGCTGGGGCGTGACACGAGAGCAAGCATTGCAAGTATTAGATAATTTCATCGAACAGCGTCTGCCAACTTTTGGCCCTTATCAAGATGCGATGGTAACGGGGGAGGAAACTATGTGGCATTCCCTAATTTCTCCGTATCTAAATCTTGGCTTGCTGCATCCTTTAGAAGTTATTCAAGCCGCCGAAACAGCCTACCTCGACAATGACTTAGATTTAAATGGTGTCGAAGGTTTCATCCGCCAAATTCTCGGCTGGCGAGAATACATTCGTGGCGTGTATTTTTATGTGGATGCTGATTATTTTCAGAAGAATTGGTTCAACCACACTCAGCCTCTGCCGGAGTTTTTTTGGGATGCTAGCAAAACTGATATGAATTGTTTGCACCAAGTTTTAACTCAAGTCGAAGACAGCGCTTGGGCGCACCACATCCAGCGGTTGATGATTTTGAGCAATTTTGGTCTAATTGCGGGAATCTCGCCCCAGGAGCTAGAAAACTGGTTCCACAGCGCGTTTGTTGATGCTTACGACTGGGTAATGCAGACTAATGTGCTGGGTATGGGTTTGTTTGCTGATGGCGGTGTGTTGGCGTCGAAACCCTACGCTGCGAGTGCGAATTACATTAATAAAATGAGCGATTATTGTCGGGGATGCAAGTTCGATCGCAAAGTTCGATCTGGCGACAACGCCTGTCCGTTCAATTTTTTCTACTGGGACTTTCTGGCGCGCCACCGGGATCAACTTCAGTCGATCGGTCGCATGAGCTTTATCCTAGCCAACCTCGACAAAATGCCGCCCGCAGAACTGGCTACAATTCGCCAAAAAGCCACAGAATGGCACTTAGTCAGTTGATAGTTGACAGTTGACAGTTGACAGTTGACAGTTGTCAGCTTTCCAGCGAACAGTCAACAATGCCCAATTCCCAATTCCCAATTCCCGATTCCCAATTCCCAATTCCCGATTCCCAATTCCCTTTGCAATTCTTATCTTTCCTCCTAGTTTTTCCCAAACATTCCACAGCGTTTCCACAGGCAAGTCTGAGGTTTTCCACAGATTGGAGAAAGTTTTCCACAGAAATTAACGGCACGGTCGGATCTTGCTGCGGAATTGGGGATTTCGTTAACCTGCGGCCCCATCCCTCATACAAATCAAAAAAAGATAAAGTTATGTAACAAAAAATGCCATGAAAAGCTGATTATTGCGTAAATCTTTTTTTTACATAAACGAGTTTGTAACATTTCGCAACATTGACAAACCCACCCCCTGATAGCGCACAATGATGCGACCTACCTAAAAAAAAGCGCTCTGATTTCGGCAGTGCCTACACCTGTATTCGGCCGAAAGGGGGTTCTGTTTTCAATTTATTAGCGAGACTAAAAAATGATGAACCCAACAGTCAGTATTTTTGCCGAAATTCCCGAAACGCTGCACGATTCTCTCAAAACTTACCTGGAAACTCATCCCGAATGGGATCTCGATCGAGTATTCTCCGCGTCCCTATCGCTGTTTTTGTTGCAGAATGCCGACAGCGGTACGCCGGAAGCCTCGCGCGGCTACCGCCAAGCTGCGAAAGTTTATCTCGAAACGCTGTTTCAGTACCCTCAAGACTTGCGAAGCAGCAATAATGTAACTAAGTAGTCCAATAATTTTGGATTTTGGATTGTCCCCCCGGATGAATCCAATTAGCAATTACCAATTAGCAATTTAGCAATGACGAATGTAGTAGATACCTTGATTGTGGGTGCGGGGATTAGCGGTTTGAGTGTGGCGCACGCACTTCAAAAGGCAGCAAAGACAGGATCTCCCCTGAAGATTTTAGTCGCTGAGAGTCAGGGGCGTGTGGGCGGGAACATCACAACTGCGACAGCCGATGGGTTTCTCTGGGAGGAGGGCCCGAACAGTTTTTCGCCGACACCGGAGTTGATGAAGTTGGCTGTGGATGTGGGGTTGAAGCAGGAGTTGATTTTTGCCGATCGCAAATTGCCTCGTTTTGTCTATTGGCAAAATAAGCTGCAACCGGTGCCGATGACTCCGCAGGCGATGATTCAGTCTGGGTTGCTGAGTTTTCCGGGAAAACTGCGGGCGCTGTTCGGCGCTTTGGGGTTTGTCGCGCCGGCAATGGGCGATCGACTTTCGCAGCAGGGTGATGAGGAAACTGTTTCTCAATTTTTCCGCCGTCATCTGGGGACGGAAGTGATGCAGCGGTTGGTGGAACCTTTTGTTTCTGGGGTGTATGCGGGAGATCCGCAACAGCTTAGCGCGGCGGCTGCTTTTGGCCGGGTCACAAGGATGGCTGATCTGGGCGGGGGGCTGGTGGCGGGGGCGCTGCTTTCTGCGAGGAAAAGACCCCCCCTTGGTAAGGGGGGGCTAAAGATTGTTGCTGACCCGAATGTTCCTGCTACTAAGCCGGGGGAGTTGGGTTCGTTTAAAGGGGGGTTGAAGGCTCTGCCGCTTGCGATCGCTGCTCAATTGGCCGATCGGCTAAAACTCAACTGGCATCTAACTAGGCTCGATCGTACCGAACGCGAAACTTACATTGCTGTATTCTCGACGCCCGACGGACAGCAGGAAGTTGAGGCCCGCACCGTGGTTTTGACAACACCGGCTTATATTACAGCGGAGTTGTTGCAGCCTTTGCAACCGTCCGTTAGCAGTGCTTTACAAGCTTTTACTTATCCTACGGTTGCCTGCGTTGTATTAGCATATCCGGTCTCGGATGTCAAGGGTAAATTAGTAGGATTTGGAAATTTAATTCCGAGGGGGCAGGGAATTCGCACTCTGGGGACGATTTGGACATCGAGTTTATTTCCCAACCGTGCGCCTGCGGGTTGGCAAACTCTCAGCAGTTACATCGGCGGGGCTACTGATTCGGAAATTGCCAATCTCGACTCAGAAGAAATCGTTCGGGAGGTGCACCGAGATTTGTCTCGGATTTTGCTCAAACCCGGGGCGGCGCAGCCGAAGGTTTTGGCGGTGAATGTGTGGAAGCGGGCAATTCCTCAATACAATTTGGGGTATTTCGATCGCCTGCAACAGATCGAGAACGGCTTAAAATCTTTGCCTGGGCTGTATTTGTGCAGCAACTACGTTGGCGGCGTGGCTTTGGGAGATTGCGTGCGGAGGGGTTTTGAGCGGGCGCAAAAAGTAGGCGAGTATCTTATATAAAATCCGGTTGCACCGAAGCGTGATTGTTGACTGTTGACTCGGGGTCGAAAAACTAAGGGGGTGGTTGAGTGTTGACTGCCGCGCGTCAACCCTCCCCGAATGCCGAATGCCTTTTGCTACTAGGTTGTTGGCTCAAACTTGTAACCCACTCCCCGGACGGTTTGAATCATCGAAATTTGAGTCGTATCTGGTTCAATTTTGCGGCGAATTTGTCCGATATGGACATCCACCACGCGATCGGCTCCGACATACTCGTAGTCCCACACTTCATGCAGCAATTCCGATCGCCTCCACACGCGACCGGGCCGGCTGGCCAAACAGTACAGCAGGTCGAATTCTAAAGCAGTCAAAGCAACTATCTGACTGGCAAGAATCACCTCGCGGCGGACAGGATCGATGAGTAGCTGTCCAAAGGTAAGACTTTGTTGTTCGGCGGGAGTAACAATCCGCTTGCGCTTCAAAATTGCTGCAACGCGAGCTCCAATTTCTACAAGACTAAATGGTTTAGTAATGTAGTCGTCAGCACCTTCGGCAAACCCTTTCATTTTGTCAGCTTCATCGGTTCTACTCGTCAGCATCAACACAAACACGCCCGTGCGTCTTTGCATTTCTTGACAGAGTTTGTAGCCAGTAGTATCGGGTAAATTTACATCTAGAACTACTAAGTCAGGATTGAGTTGCTCAAATAATTCCAGACCAGTCTGACCGTCCTGACCAGACTCGACTTGATAACCTTGCTGGCTTAAAAAACGGTGAATTAAATTTCGGATTGCCGGGTCGTCATCAACCACAAGAATTTTTACAGGGGCCATGACCACAACTTTGCTTGAAGAATTAGCCAAGAATATTCAGCCATAATAATAGAAAACTGGATACAAATCTCGAAAATATAGAGCTTTTAATAGTTACAGCCGTATTTATAACCTACGCAAGATTTCGGGTAGTAAATCTCCGGGAACTTTGGATAAGGCTAAATTTTGGCCTTGCAGCCCACATTCACTATAGAAAGCTCTAATCGTTTTAACAATATAGCTCAATGCTGTTTGCCGGGAATCAGCAGCTTGAGAATTGGCAGCCGTTGGTAGGTTGAGTTTATCCCCATATGTTAACCCTTTGTCCTGGAGATGTTGTCCCCAGGCAGCGCACACTTGCAACTGGTGGTGCAGCGCTGCTTCTAAATGGCCCGTCTGCGCGGCTTTGTTGAGGGCGAAATCTGGGTCTGTGGCTAGTTGATAGTGGGCTAGTCCGAGATTGTTGCGGGCGCCCGAGGTGTCAAAGGTGAGTTGGGTTCGATCGAGCTCTCCAGCAATATCCAGGGCGACTTCGTAGGCCGTAATCGCCTGCTGCAATGATTCCGTTCGGGCCTGTTTCTGCTGAAACTGGTTTGCCAAATGCCAATAAGCAGTACCGAGATTGTTGTAAGTGGCTGCTGCTGCTGCGGGTACTAATTCGCGGGTGCGGTATTTCAAGGCTTCGCAGTAGGCCTCAATCGCCCTGACGGTGAGGAGTTCTGAGGGTTCGTGCTGGGCGAGATTCCAATAGGTAGTACCGAGGTTGTTTTGGACTCCGGCATAGTTGAGAGGTTCTCGTTCGGGACTGTAGCAGGAGAGGGCTGTGGTGTAAGCTGCGATCGCGCTTTTGAGATATGCGATCCTCTCCGTTGGCGCAGCCCCCGTAGGGGCGGGCTTCGCTAACGGCTCACCATCTTGGGCTAAATTCCAGTAGGCTGTGGCCAGATTATTCTGAGCCGCAGCGTACTGCTGAGGTTCGACTGTCGGGTCTAAGTCCAGCAGCGCTTGTTGGTAAGCTGCAACTGCTTGCTGCAAGTTTTCTGTCTTGTCTTGATAGCGGGCTAAATCTGCCGCAGCGATTCCCAAATTTTTGTTTAATCTAACGCGGGTTTGGGGTGGACTCTGGTCATCTGTTCGATTCAAACCTTCAAGGTAGAGGGCGATGCTGCGTTCGAGGCAGGATACTGGATCTGATGCGTTATGCTGAGTCCGATCGCGCGAGAGCATCCAGTAGAAAGTGCCGAGATCGTTGAGGAGATCGGAAATTGGCGGCAGACTGTGGGACTCCTCGGCGCAGTCAGTTAAATTTTGTGTCAATTGGGCAATCAGCCGCGCGCATTCGTCGGTTGGTGGTAGATTTTCCTGCAAGTTGCTATCGAGTTCGAGGTACGCAATCACTTGCTCGATCGCGCGAATGGCGATTGTCAGGTTTTGAAAAGAAGCGTCTCCACCCAGAATGCGATCGCGGTAGCAATTTCCCAAATTGTAATAAGCCAAAGCCAAGGCTTCGGAACAGCACTGATGTTCTTGCAGCAACTCTATGTATTGCAGAGTTTGCAGTGGCAGAAAATTGTCCTCGGATGCGGCATTATTTTCGGCTGACAACTCTTCAGAAGCCGCTGCTAGAACCAAATCTGCTAGTTCGACGGATTTAGAATCGGGAATTGGGGATGGGGAATCGGGAATTGGGGATGGGGAATCGGGAACTTGGGATGGTTCATCCTCGGGAATTGGGAATTGTCCAGACTCTGAATATCTTAAAAGTTGGTCGCCGGAGTCTCCGTTGTCCCGGAAGTTTCCCAAGTCTTGGGAGTGTCCGAAGTCCTCCGAATGTCCAAAGTCTCCCTTAGCTGGAGTTGGTTCGCCTTCAAACTCAAATACTCCGGTTCGCCATTGCCAAAATTCTGGGGCTGAATGCTCGATCGAACTTAGCCAGGGGCGAGACACCCACAGCAACAGAGTAGACTCACACATTTGCAGGTTGGCTTCGATGTCCCTCAAATAGCTCAGGAACGACCACTGCACGGCTGCTGAGTGCCTGCTCAGGTGTTCTGCCCCAAGAATTTGAAATCCCGGCAAACGGCTGTAGCTACCCGTGTTTTGGGGCGGTTCGTGTTGGGTCAGCCACGCGGCGATCGAGCCCCAAGGATTTGGATCGCTCAAGTCGAGTTCCAAACTGACAAATCGGGGGTAGTCGATCGGGGAGTTTTGGGTAGCTAATTCTGCCTGCAAGCGGGCTGCGAGACAGTCTCGCAAGTACAAGTCATCGCAGGCGGCGATAAAAATTTGACGGCGTAAATTGAGGTCGATCGCCTGTTTCAAGCGTTGGTATATCTGCTTATTCGAGCTAGAAACTTTTTGGGAAGGAATAGACATCACGGTCAGCCGATTTTAGATTTTGGATTGTAGATTTTAGATTGTAGATTTTGGATTGTAGATTGTAGAGTTGAAATCTCGATCGCTCATAAATCGCAACTCGACCCGAACGGCCGTCAATCGCACCGGTGATGACCCAAAAATTGTATATTTTCAGTTAACAAATTTATGTTTTTGACGATCGCGTCTGATTAATTGCCACCCAAGTCCCTGAGCCCTAACGCAGAGATGATATCAAATCCGCGCTTTATCGGAATTATAAAGTCGAGTCACGTTACCACCAAATATAAGGACAATTTTCTCTTTTTAGACTCCCAGTCAACAGTCAACAGTCAACAATCACGCTTCGGTGCAACCGAAATTGATATGAATCGACAAAATTTCTGCTTGTCTTATTTAGTTTTTCAGCTCGCAACGCACGCTTCAGGAATGTCGCGACTACCTGCTTTTATTGAAACACAAAAACCATGTTTCCCTGGGTATAGAAAACATGGTTTGTCGAAGAATTATTTAAAATTGTGATTTGAAGCAGCTTTGAGTGTCAGCCCAGTTTTTAGACTGAGGCCGCCACGTACACTAAACCGGCAACTAACATAGCTGCTGCAATACCCAAGAGGATATAGTTCCGCTGCTGATTTTTGTTAGGAGGTACGGCTTCATACACCTTCGGCTCTTTAGCAAAGTTGTTCAGGCGTCCATCGTCATCTTTGATGTAAGGCATCAGTCACAATCCTTAATATTTTTGATGTTTACAACTGTACCAAAAAAGCGCCTAGGAAAATTCGGGAATTTATTTTGAGTTAACAGTACCTGTTTCGGGAGAAGAGGCGATCGCATAATCCTTAACGGGCATCCTACCTGCCAAGTACGCCAGCCGCCCCGCCTCTGCTGCCATTCCCATTGCTTTTGCCATTGCTGGCGAATTTTGAGCATTGGCGATCGCCGAATTAATCAACAGTGCATCGGCTCCCATTTCCATTGCTCGGGCCGCTTCGCTGGGAGTTCCGATCCCGGCATCGACTACCACAGGAATCTTTACCGTGTCAATAATTATTTGAATGTTGGCGGCATTGTTGATCCCTTGCCCGGAACCGATCGGCGAACCTAAAGGCATCACTGTCACGCAACCGACTTCTTCTAGGCGTTTGGCTAGCAGCGGATCGGCATTGATGTAAGGCAAGACGGCAAAACCTTCTTTGACTAATTGTGTTGCGGCTTCCAAAGTGCCGATCGGATCTGGCAACAAATATTTAGCATCAGGAATCACTTCTAACTTGACAAAATTATTATCTTCTTGCCCTAAAAGTTTCGCCATTTCCCGACCCAAACGAGCTACCCTAATGGCTTCATCCGCAGTTTGACAACCAGCAGTATTTGGCAGCATCCAAATTTTAGTCCAATCCAGAGCCTCTGCCAATCCTTCATGACCGGGAGCATTTGTTTGCACTCGCCGCACCGCTACAGTCACAATTTCGCACCTGCTAGCATTGACACTTTGCTGCATATCTGCAATACTGCGATATTTTCCCGTCCCAGTCATTAAACGAGAATGAAAAGTTTTGCCGGCAATAATTAGAGGTTTGTCTAAAGGTGGCGTTGCTGTATCTACTGGATAGCCAAAAATACTATACTCAAGTGCTTCTTCCCACTGTTTTCTGCCACCCATCATCTTTTCAAGCTGCCAACCTTCTTCTATGGTGAGATCGTCGCGGGTAACGGCATATAAAATTTGCCCTAAAGTAATTAGTTTAGCCTCTCGCGGCATATTGTTCTGCAATCCACGCCCTACAATCTCTTTAAATTCGCTGAAATGATCTTCCATTTTTCCACTCTTCCCTGGTGATTACTTGAATTTCTTCGCTATTAACAACAAAAAATATTTTTTGAACTTGCTTTTCGGTATCCCAAAACAGAGCTTGTTTGATGCCAGCGTTGATTTTCCATACCTCATAATTTTCTCGGTTGATGTGAAAAATAACGGCTGATGCACCTTGATTTTTTGCCCTGCTGATGCCTTCTTGCACTCTGTCTCTGATATTCTGAGTCTGTTCTGTCAACTCCTTAAATTCACAAATCTCACCGTCAATCTCAGCATCTGGCGTTCTGACACCCTCTGCTGCTTGCTCGCTCAACATTCTAACTCTCTTCCCTATTTTAGCCAAAACTTCAGCCAGAAAGATTTCCGAATTATTAAGATTGTGTTGTTGGTGAATTAGTACAAATCCGCCAGCTACCTCATCAAAATAATATCGCCGATATTCTGGTTCTGCATTTTCGTAGATGGCTTTGCTTGTCTCGATATATTCTGAATTCACCGTTATTGTACTCTGATTAGACTTAGATATAGTAGAGTTAACTGCATGAAAGCAACTGTTGAGCAACTAGCTCAAATTGGGATATTTGGCAGCTTAAACCAAACTGAATTAGAGCGATTGCAAGAACATACAGCAATTCGGACTTACCAACAGGGAGAAGTTGTGATGTATGAGGGCGATCGCATCCCCGAAAAATTATACACTCTATTGAGCGGTTCTCTGCGGGTGGCAAAAACAGCGCCCTCGGGCAAAGAAACAATTCTCCGCACTTTATTTTCAGGAGATATGTTTGCCGCACCTGCTTTGCTTGGTAACGGTATCGCCCCCGCAACGGTGACGGCAGAAACTGATGTGCAAGTTCTTACCACAAAACGGGAAGTTTTGCTAGCAGCTATTGGGGAAAATCCCGAAATTGCTTTGCGAATATTGGCAATTTTTAACCAGCGGTTGCAGCAATTGCACGAGACAGTACACGGTTTGGTGTCGGAAAGGGCGATCGTCCGGCTGGCCCGATTTATTCATTACTTTGGCGTCGAGCAAGGTACGAAGATGGCGGATAATAGTGTATGTTTAGAAAAACGTTTTCCCTACTATCAAATTGCTCGCAGTATTGGCATCACCTACGAAGAATGCGTGCGGTTGTTTAAGAAGCTTAAGCCGTTTGTATCCTACAGTCGAGGTGGTAAAATTACTGTGTTGGATTGGGAACAACTAAAGGCGATCGCCTCTGGAGATGAAATAGATTAAATCTTAAAATCACAATTCTGGTAAATACCGTAGGGTGCGTCGCCACCAACAATCTACTGCCAAAGCTCGAAAATCTGCGAGCGACGCACCCTACAAATGCTCGTCCCTACAGCAATATTTCTGGGATTAATGAGGCTCAGAAAGTGTCAAAACAAATGCCAAATTTTCTTCGGCTTTCAAAGCGTGGAGAGCGCGGGCGGGCAGAAAAACAAACACCCCCGGTTCCAAGACAATATCTTTGCCTTCCAATGTCAAAATTCCCTTTCCTTCGATGACATTAACTGTAGCATTGCGCGGCGAAAAGTGTTCGGCAACCTCGCTACCAGCGGCCAGACAAAGTAAATTGTACTGACAATTATTGTCTTTGATTAAAACTTTGCTCGACACTCCGGTGGCGGGATATTCAATTGCTTCTCGGAGTTGGATAGCTGAAGATTGTAGCGGTAAAAGAGTAGTAGTCATAAATTTGGACTCCCTGAAGATTATTTTTTTGCACAAATGACGATGTAACCTAAATCCTGTTGGTAATGCTGGAAAACTCGACGCATTGCTAACACCCGATCGCGAATTTGCGATTTACTTAAAACATTCCACAAAATCCGCACAGTACCCGCAAAACCCTCGTCTTCAAGCATTCGCGGCAAGTTGAGGAGTCCCATCGCCCCGGTTTGACACTTTTCTACTTGCAAACCCGCGTTTTGGCAAACAGCAATCCAGCCCGACTCAGACAAAGGTGTTGAATTAGCCCGAGTCACTTCTGATAAAGCTTTGTGAATTTCCGATTCTCGATTTCGGGCTAAAAGTTCGTGAGAAAGAAACTTGCCGCCCGGTTTTAGCCGATCGCCAATTCCCGATACAATTTTAGCTTTCCCCGAGGGTGACTGCATCGTCAGGATGGCTTCAGCCAACACCCAATCAAACTGTACAGAAATCCGATCCAAGTGAAAAATATCTCCTTCCACAATTTCCACTCGATCGCTCAAACCCGCTGCTGCAACGTTAGCACGAGCGCGCGCTACACTGTCGAGATTTTTCTCAACTCCCACTACTTTTACGCCAAAACGTTCCGCAAGGGCGATCGAGCTATATCCAAAACTAGCAGCCAACTCCAAAACAGTTTCGCCCGCTTGAAAATCCGCCCATTCAAACAACATTTCCGTAGCAGCTTTTCCCCCCGGCCTCAGCATTTTCTTACCAGCCGCCGCCAGCACTTCATGGCCCGGTGCAGTCTTAAAATTGAGAGCAATATTGGTCATAAAATTGACCTCCTATTTAACCTTACTCTCAGTTTGCCAAAGTTTCCCAAATCTTTCTATGATCTAGCTCATATTCAAATTATCGTAGAGTGCATCAGCCTGTTTGATTGTTAAAGGCGTAGGGAGTGGGGACAAAGGCTTTCGCCGTATCCCTACTGGGAATTCTTTGTATTCGGAGCTATAACTTGCTACAATCTAGTCGCACGTCACTAAAAGGGACTATGACCGAACTATTAGATGAGACGCTTTCTATTGAAATCGCCACTCGCATCAAAAGCAACCGTAAAAACTGCTTTGACAACGCTTATAAAGCAGCATTGGCAACAGAGGGTGCAATCTACGTCCAAGGCTTTTTGGCAGCACCGGGAGCGCCTTACAAACCGATCGAGTATAGCTGGATTGAACTCGATGAGCGGATTATTGACCCAACCTTTCCTCACCTCGGTTTCACGGCTCAAGACATTCATTACTATCCCGCACAACGCTTCACCGTCAAGAAACTCAAAGCAATTATAGACGAATCAAAAGAAGATTATCCAGAAGACGATCCGCTGCCGGTTTATGGCAATCAACCCTATGAATATTACGGCGATGTGATGTTAGGCGGAAGCGATTACCAAAATGCTTACGATCTGGCGGTTATTAAATGTAGGGAATTGAACCAACCCAAAAAACCGGAATTAAACTAATTTAGGACGAAGATTTATGAGTTTTTAAGCTTGGTTCAAACTGAACTGAGATAGGCATCATCATCGCAATAGGCAAGATGCCTGAGCTTGGTTTAAAAGGAGATATTGCATCATCATCATCGCAACAGGCAAGATGCCTGTTCCACAAGAAAATTCACTTTTTGTGGAACAGGCATCTTGCCTGTTCATAAAGGTCATTGAAAATGGTGCAATTGGAAGAAAGCCAAAAATCTCACTATTCACCATTTCTAAAGTCTCAAGATTCAGAAAATCGAGAATAATCAAAAGCAGCCAATAACGGATCGGATTTCTGATTCCAAATCAAATCAGCCAATAATTTAGCCGTCACCGGAGCCAACAAAATGCCATTGCGATAATGCCCCGTAGCCAATGTTAAATTTTCCCAAGCACTAGCACCCAAAATCGGCAACTCATCGGTCGTAGCTGGCCGAAATCCCCACCAAAACTCTAGAATTGGATAATTTTGTAATTCTGGATATAACTGCATAGCTCCTGCTAGTAAACTTTGGATTCCCGCAGGCGTATTTCCCGGCGTAAACTCCACATTTTCGCTAGTTGCGCCAATAATAATTCTGCCATCTTGACGCGGTACAATATAAATGCCAGTCCCGAATAAAACTGTTTGCAGCGGCTGGATAACTCCACAATTTTCGGGTACGCACACTGATAGCATTTGCCCTTTTCTCGGAAAAACAGGAACATTCAATAACCGATCGCACCAAGCACCCGTCGCCAAAACATAACTGTCGGCTTGCAATTTTCCTGCCGTTGTTTCAACACCAAAAACTTGGTTTCCCTGCCAAATAATTTCCTCTGCATTGCCTTGAATAATCTCAATCTGCAATTCTTTAGTTGTCGCCTGAAGCGTCCGAAATAAAGCGCGGTTGTCAACTTGAGCGTCGTCTGGATACCACCAACCGCCAATTACTGATTCACCCAATCCAAACTGGTGCTGGCGAATAGCATCTTTGTCCAACCATTGAGAGTTAAGGTTCGACAAAAACGGCTTTTCATCAGACTCATTTTGGCACACTGGTGCGAGAATGCCCGATCGCCAATATCCCGTTTTCAATCCGGTAATATCTTCTAGCCGTTCCACCCAGGCTGCATACAGTGAGCGGCTTTGCAAGCACAAATCCAGCATCGGACTGGGGGGAATTTGTTCGGCTTGCGGGGCCAGCATTCCGGCAGCAGCCCGGGCAGTCGGTTGTTTGGAATCGGTGGTGAGAACGACGACAGATGCCCCTCGCAATTTCAGTTCAACTGCTAGCGAAAGACCGATAATTCCGCCGCCAATAATCAAAATATCTTGAGATGAATTCATTGACTTTTATCTGGACTTTCTGGCTTTTTTGACCTCTTTGCCTTCTTTATGGTAAGGTGCTAGTGCGCGCACTTTACAGTGAGAATTATTGTGGAAGTCTGATATATTATCTGGCAGGGCGATCGTCCGATCGACCTTTCTTAAAAAAATCTCCGCCTAGGGTTTCCAGACAGTGTCAGAGCCCTGGCCCCAGAAACCATCATATTTGGTCACTTTAACATCGCCTAAAACCTTGGTTTGACAGGACAAACGGCGGTTGGATGCCGGAGAATGGGGAGGAATCGAAAGTCGCGCTTTTTCCCGCCACTGCATTTCGGAAACCTCGCCCTCGACGCTGACGGCGCAGGTGCCGCAAGTGCCTAGCCCGTGGCAGTTGATGACTTTGGCGTTACCATTGTAGAGATCGATGCCGTTTTTCAGCAATACTTCACGGAGGTTGGCTCCGCGATCGCACTCAAATGTTTTTCCTTGCGCTTGTACCTTAACCACAGCAATTTACCCCAATTAGATTTATGTTAATTTTACTGTATATTGTTGCATTTATTTCAAATAAACTCTTTTAATATGGTAATTCATAGATTAGCAAATTCTAATTCCTAATTCCCCATGACAAACCAGCTCTGGATCTACGATACCACGCTGCGAGACGGCGCTCAGTGCGAGGGACTCTGCTTATCTCTCGAAGACAAACTGCGAATTGCTCGTCAGTTAGACAGTTTAGGAATTCCCTTTATTGAAGGCGGATGGCCGGGAGCGAATCCTAAAGACGTACAATTTTTTTGGCGGCTGAAAGAACAGCCGCTAACTCAAGCCGAAGTTGTAGCTTTTTGTTCGACTCGGCGGCCCGGAACGACGGCAGCAAATGATGAAATGTTGCAGGCTATTTTGTCCGCCGGTACTCGCTGGGTGACGCTGTTTGGCAAGTCGTGGGATTTGCACGTTATTGAAAGTTTGAAGACGACGCTAGAAGAAAATCTGGCGATGATTCGAGATACAATTGAATATTTGCGGAGTCAGGGAAGGCGCGTTATTTACGATGCCGAACACTGGTTTGACGGCTACAAGCACAATCCAGAGTATGCCCTTGAAACATTGATAGTTGCGGCACAAGCTGGTGCTGAATGGCTTGTGCTTTGCGATACCAACGGCGGCACTTTACCCCACGAAATCAGTCAGGTTGTTGGCGATATTTCAGAGTTTTTAGGTATCCATCCCTATGACTCGTCTGTGCAGTTGGGAATTCACACTCACAACGACTCTGGAGTTGCAGTTGCTAATGCTTTGGCTGCGGTGGAGCAAGGGGTGACGATGGTACAGGGCACTATTAACGGTTACGGCGAACGCTGCGGCAATGCCGATTTGTGTTCTTTGATTCCTAATTTTCAGCTCAAGTTGGGTTATGATTGCATTCAAGACGAGCAATTAGTTAAATTAACTCAGGTTAGCCGATCGATCAGCGAAATTGTCAATCTGGCTCCCGATGACCACGCTCCTTTTGTCGGCCTTTCGGCTTTTGCTCACAAAGGCGGAATTCATGTATCGGCGGTTGAGAAAAATCCGTTAACTTACGAACACTTGGAACCGGAAAAAATCGGCAACATCCGGCGAATTGTGATTTCCGATCAATCTGGTTTGAGTAATGTTTTAGCAAAAGCGCGGACTTTTGGCATTGAGCTCGATCGCAAAAACCCGGCTTGTCGCCAAATTCTAGAAAAATTGAAAGATTTGGAAAGTCAAGGATATCAATTTGAGGGTGCTGAGGCATCTTTTGAACTGTTAATGCGGGAGGCTTTGGGAAAGCGCCAACCTTGGTTTGAAATCAAGGGATTTCAAGTCCACTGCGATAAGGTTGGCGAAGATTGTACGGCTTTGGCAACGGTGAAATTGTCAGTAAACGACACAAATATTTTGGAATGCGCGGAAGGAAACGGCCCGGTTTCCGCTTTGGATGCGGCTTTGCGCAAAGCTTTGGTAAATTTCTATCCGGCGATCGCACATTTTTACCTAACAGATTACAAAGTACGAATTCTGGACTCTGGTGCGGGTACTTGTGCGAAAACTCGCGTATTGGTTGAGTTTAGCAACGGTCAAGATCGTTGGACGACTGTGGGGGTTTCTACTAATATTTTGGATGCTTCTTGTCAGGCAGTTGTTGAAGGTTTGGAGTACGGTTTAGTGCTGGAAAATCAAGAGGCGATCGCCCTTGTTTGCAGAGTGCATTAACGTCGAACTATCAGGAAACGGCACTGCCGTATCCCTACAATTAATTGGGGTAGGGAAACGGCACTGCCGTGTCCTCCTCCCATCAGGAAACGGCAGTGCCGTGTCCCTACAATTAATCGGGTAGGGAAACGGCACTGCCGTCTCCTCTCAAGGATGCAAAAACTCTAAATGATCTCCCGGAATCGATCGCAATTTTGCAGCCGATCCTTGCACTTTCAACCTACCGCGCTCTAACATGATAATCCAATCCGCCCGATCGATCACTCGCGGCCTGTGACTGATAAAAATCGTCGTTTTCCCCTGCCGGTACATCAACAATTGTTCTAAGACTTCCGCTTCGCTTGCGGGGTCAAGCCCTGCGGTAGACTCGTCTAAAATCAATATGGGCGGGTTGTTGAGAATTGCGCGGGCGATCGCCAATCTCTGTCTTTGTCCCCCAGAAATATTCGCTCCAAACTCCCCTAAAACAGTTTGATATTTATCAGGCAATTGGCTGATAAATTCATCAGCACCCGCAATTTTGCACGCTTTCACAATCTGTTCAAAGCCGATATCTGGGTTCCCCAAATGGAAATTATCAACAATCGATCGGCTCCAAAAATGCGCTTCTTGAGGAACCAGAACCACCTGCTGTCTCAGACTATCCAGAGACAAATCCTGTAAGTTATAATCACCAATTCTAATATTACCAGATTTTAGCGGATACAAGCCAGCAATTACTTTAGCTAATGTACTTTTGCCACAGCCAGAATGGCCGATTAAAGCAATAGCTTGACCGCCAGGAAAGGTGACAGAAAAGTTTTCCAGCAAGTCAAGTCTTCCCGGATAGTGAAAACTAGCATTCTTGCAAACAATATCATCCCGGCTTTGAATAGTCACAAAAGGTTTATTAAGATCATTTTTGGTTTCCGGTTCAGCATCGATAACTTCAGACAGGCGCTGGGCTGCTGTCTGCACGCGAGTCATTTCGTCAGTAAATCCTACTAAGGAATTCACCCAAGTAGTCACATTTTGATTCATGCTGATAAACGCCAGCAATTGACCGATACTCAATACCTTCTCAATTACTAAACCGCTACCAAGCCACAGCAGAGTAATGCTACCCGCCGAGGCAACAAAACCAGAAAATATATTGTTGAGAATGCCAATTTGTGTAGTCCGAAAAGTGATATTTGCTAAACGACCAAAGCGGGTTTGGAATTCTTCCCAAAGTTGCTGGGTACTGCTAGTAGTTTTCACCGTCAGCGCGCCTTTAAAAGTTTCAACCAAAACACCTTGAGTTTCGGATTCTAGGACAAGTAAGTTTCGCGTCTTCTTCTGCAATGCGGGCAAAAATACTATTGTAGAAGCAGTCATCAATAAGGCAATAACGGTAGCTGCAAGTGTTAGTTGTCTGCTATAAAACAACATGAAGCAAAAAGAAACTACAGCTATAAAAAATTGACTTGGCAAGCTGATAGCTACTTGAGACACTAATTGATTTATTTCTTGGATATCTCTTAATCTGCTAATGACTTCGCCGCTGCGTCTAGTTTCGTAAAAACTCAGAGGTAAGTGCAATAGTTTGCGGCCGAATTCCATCACGAATCCCAATTCTAAACGCTGGGAAAACTGAGCGATCAAGTTCGACTGTACCAGTCCTAAACTGCTGCTAAAAAGATTCATGACTATAACTGCGATCGCCACACTGGCCAAAAGTTGCGTATCGCCCCGCACCAGGATATCATCGGTGAGGATTTGAACTAAAAAAGGCGAAGAAATCGACAGCAAACCCAACACCATATTTAGCAGAAATGCTTCCATTAAAATCTTGCGGTAAATGCCGATTCGGCGCATCCATCTCTGTAGGGAACTTGCGGATGCTCGATCGTCATCTTGAGCAAAAAACCGCTCTGGATCGGGTTCTACGAGCAAACACAGCCAATCTGTCCAAGAGGCGGCTAACTCTTCTTTGGAAACATAGCGGATACCGACACCAGTATCGGCAATTATATATTTTGACCCCTGTTTTCCATACAAAACGACCCAGTGATTACCCTTCCAGTGAATAATCATTGGTAAAGGTGCTTCATCGATCTTGTCCAAAATAGCAGGGGCCGATCGTACCGATCGCGCATTTAGCCCGATCGCCTCAGCACCTTGTTTCAACCCCAGTAAAGTCGTCCCTTGTTGCCCCGTACCAACAAATTCTCGTACGCGACTAATGGTCAAATTCTGGCCGTGAAATTTAGCGATTGTAGCCAGACAAGCCGCCCCACAATCTTCTTCACTTTGCTGAAGCACCACCGGATAGTTCTGAGAATTATTTAGTTTGCTGTAGAATGATATTCCTGGGAAAGAAGGGATATTTTTTAGCATTTTGTCAAATGAGTAGAGCCTAAAAAAACATACTCATGGCCGGCTAACCAATCAGCAAAAAACAGCCATAAATCATGACCCAAATAAATAAAGCACCCCTAAACTTAGAGGCGCTTTATTGATTTAGGTCGATCGCTCCAGATTCACAGCACTAAACTTTACCAGTAGCGGTACACTGTTCTGAAGGAACCGTCGCAATTCCGGCGGTATACGACGTGACGGCGAACAGGACGGCGGTAACAGTTTTCGGAATAATAGTAGTGACCGCCGTTGACGGTGGCAGACTCTTCGGCGGTGATTTCAGTAAACAATGAGGTGTCTGTAGTTTCTTTCATGATTGACTCCGTTTGGTTGATGAAATTGATTGAATACAAACTAGAAGCTTTATAAGTTTTCTAGGATTGTTTAACCACTAATGTATGATTCTCAAATGCCGCTCCTTCTCCGGAATATTACGGATAAATTTTCAAAATTTACCCGATCGCACAACCAGACACATATCTCTAAACCATCCAAGTTTTGTAGGGGCGCTGGCGAATCGGATCGTACATATAAAGTTGACCGGGCTGCGGTACAAAAAACAGCATATTGAGATCCTGACTACTGCGGTTAATGTTGATATCGCTGTTGATATCGTTGTTGCTACCACTGATACCGTTAATAACAGCGCCGCCGTTGACAGTAGCAGACTCTGCATCAGTTAATTCTGTAAACAGTGAATTTTGGTAATTTCTAGTCATGACGAACTCCTTTAGAATCTAATTTAGATATTCAATACTTACGTGTGACGATAATAGAACCCGGTTTTTTGAGCCATATCGATATTCGAGGCAAGTTTGCCGACTAATCCTGGAGATTTGTACGGATTCTTAGCCGTACCCTGCGAATTTTGATTGAAACTTCTTAAAAAATCCCCATTATCCGGAAAACCAACAATAAAATCGAACCTACTTCTTCCTGAATTTCCCCCCTTGGGGGGGGCAGGGGGGGGTTGACTTCCTTCTTTCTTCTTCCCGTTACCCCCTTGTCACCATGCCCCACATTCCCGAACCCGCACCTGCTGAAACCTTTCAGAACGACCAATTTTTGCCCCCTGTGAGCCGCTGGACGACTTTGGGGGGAATTTTGATGGTGGCGACGTTTGGAGGCGCGATCGCCCTTGCTAGCGTCACCAAATACAGCGCCACAGTCAAAGCAGATGCGATCGTCCGTCCCGCCGGAGACGTGCGCGTCGTGCAAGCAGCAACCGAAGGTACCGTCGAAAGCATTGCTGTCAGCGAAAATCAGACAGTAAAAGCAGGAGATGCGATCGCAGTTGTGGACGCTTCCAGCTTAGGAAATCAAAAAAAGCAGTTGCAAGAAATAGTCTCTGGATCTCAAACAGCAGCAGCACAAATCAATCAGCAACTGCGCGACTTGGAAAATCAAATTTTAGCCAGCGCCCAATTCCAGACTACTCAAGGTGAAAGTTCCGCCCAACAGCAATTAGTCGAATCGGCTTTGGTAAAATTAGCAGCATCCCTGCCCGATGTAGCCGAGAAACTGGGTAGAAGCCGACGGATTTTGCTCGTGAAGCGATCGTCTATTCAACAACAATTGATTCAAGCTAAAAAACAACTAACTCAAATTGAGTCAAAACTCGAAAATAGCGTGATCCGTGCAACCGCTGATGGTACAATTTTCAGATTAGAAGTACGCAATACTGGTCAAACGGTAGAAGCCGGAAGTGCGATCGCCCAAATCGTCCCCAGCGACGTACCCCTAGTCATCAAAGCCAAAGTCACATCCCAAGACATCGCCCGCATCCAAATCGGCCAACCCGTACAAATGAGAATTTCCGCTTTACCTTTCCCTGACTACGGCACATTGAAAGGCACTGTCAGCGAAATTGCCCCAGATGCGATCGCCCCTCAAAATCCTGCTAATAATTTAGGAGGTTCTTATTACGAAGTTTCGATTAAGCCAGAAAAAACTTATCTAACAAAACTCGAATCTGCTAGTGGTAACTTTTTCGGAGGTTCCCAAGCAAATGAGCCGCGTCAATATGCGATTCAATCTGGAATGGATGGTAGGGCTGACATTATTACTGGTCAAGAAACTGTATTGACATTTGTGTTGCGGAAGGCAAGGTTGATGACAGATATGTAATTAGTCATTAGTTATTTTGGGACGGCGGTTAAAACCGCACACTCTTCAACCCGCGAAGGCGGGTTTTGTTTGTGTAGACGCGGTTTCAACCGCCGAGTCTAGTTAGATATATACTAAATAGATAACATCCCTCACAAATATGAAAATCAACGATAAACTCAAGACCATCCTAACTCAATTACGATCGCAATTCGAGCAACTCTACGGCGATCGTCTCACCCAAATGGTACTCTACGGTTCCCAAGCGCGGGGCGACGCAGATCCCGACTCAGATATTGATGTTTTGGTAGTTCTCAAAGGACAAGTCAATCCCGGCGAAGAAATCAAAAGAATCAGCCATATTCGGGCAGACTTGTCTCTCCAAAATGATGAGGTGATTAGCTGTTTGTTTATGGACGAAAATCGGTTCGTGCACTACAACGGGCCTTTATTGAGGAACATTCGTAAAGAGGGAATACCTTTATGAAACCCGAACAATTAGAATTAATCCAGAAATCTCGCGAAAGCATCTGTGCGGCAAGATTACTGCTAGATAATGGCTTTCCCGGCTATGCCGCTGCTCGCGCTTATTATGCTATGTTTTACATTGCTGAGGCGTTTTTAGATGGTGAAGGAATGTCTTTTTCTAAACATTCCGCAGTAATTGGAGCATTTGGTCGAGAATTTGCCCGTACAGGAAAAGTTCCTGCTGAATTTCACAGATTTTTAATTGATGCTCAAGATTTGCGAAATAGTGGAGATTACGGAGGAATTGATACTGTCACTGTCGAGCAAGCTGCGGAACAAATTAACTGTGCCGAACAATTTCTCGAATTAGCTCAAAATCTAATTGGCCCTCTACCGCCACCTTAAATAACAATGAACGAAGCACGCCGCGAAGCTTATATCCATCTGATTCAATCGCTACTAAATTGCCCCAGCGGGGAAGAAAGCCAAATTTTAGAGGGCAACTCCGAGTTAGTTGATACGGGGTTGGTGCAGGTAATGCTAGAAAGGGCAAATGATCTGAAAACTGATAACAACCTGGATGATGCTAATTCTTTAATGACTCTTGCAGGGCATCTAATGGGTACTTATGGCAATGCAATCCCAGATAAATCGTCACCCTCCACTTACCTTAAATTTTTAACGGAAGTGTTGCAGGTAACGGCAGACAGCAACGGCGATCATCAAGTAATTTACGATATGCTGCGGGATAATATCAACTTAGTTAATGATAATTTTGCTGTGGTTTTGCGAAATTGGGCGAGGGAAACTTTGTTGAACTTAGACGACCAATCCAGACGAAATTATATAGTGCTAGCTATTGACAATTTTAGCGATGTTATTTGTAAATTTACTTTAGGCAGCAGGGCCAGTAATTTGGAAATTGCTATTGCAGGTTATGAAGTTGCCATGACAGTTTTTACCCGTGAAGAATATGCTGAATATTGGGCAAAGGCTCAAAATAATTTGGGGATTGCCTACCGCAACAGAATCAGGGGCGAAAAAGCGGATAATCTCGAAAGGGCGATCGCCGCTTTTATAGCATCATTAGAAATTCTCACCCGCGAGGCATTTCCTGAAGATTGGGCAACGAATCAAAATAGTTTGGGGAATGCCTACCGCAACAGAATTAGGGGGAGCAAATCCGAGAATCTGGAACTAGCAATCGCCTCTTATCAGGCATCATTAGAAGTTTACACCCGCGAGGCATTTCCCGAAACATGGGCAAGGATGCAAAATAATTTGGGGGCTGCCTACCGTAACAGAATCACAGGGGAAAAAGCCGAGAATTTGGAAATGGGGATCGCGGCTTTTATAGCATCATTAGAAATTCTCACCCGCGAGGCATTTCCTGAAGATTGGGCAAGAAGTCAATGTAATTTGGGTCTTGTCTACGGAGACAGAATCAGAGGTCAAAAAGCAAAGAATCTGGAACTAGCGATCGCAGCTTCTCTGGCATCATTGTCCATTTATAACCGCGAGGCATTTCCCGAAGATTGGGCAACGAATCAAAATAATTTGGGGAATGCCTACTGCAACAGAATTAGAGGAGAAAAAGCCGAGAATCTGGAACTAGCGATCGCCTCTTATCAGGCATCATTAGAAGTTTACAACCGCGAGGCATTTCCTGAAGATTGGGCAAGGAGTCAAAATAATTTGGGGGCTGCCTACCGCAACAGAATTAGAGGAGAAAAAGCCGAGAATTTGGAATTGGCAATCGTCGCTTCTCTGGCATCATTAGAAATTCTCACCCGCGAGGCATTTCCCGAAGATTGGGCAAGGAGTCAAAATAGTTTGGGGAATGCCTACAGCAACAGAATACTAGGGGAAAAAGCCGAGAATTTGAAACTGGCGATCGCCGCTTTTCTGACATCATTGAAAGTTTACACCCGCAAGGCATTTCCGATCGAGCATACTATAACCTTGTATAATCTCGGACTTGCCTACCGGGATAATTCCCAACTCCCCCAAGCTTACAATACCTTTGCTGCCGTCATTGAAACAGTCGAATCAATGCGGAGTGAAATCTTTATCGGCGGCGAAGCAGACAGACAGAAATTAGCTGAAGAATGGAATAAACTTTATCAGGTAATGGTAGAAGTTTCTCTAGAGATGGAAAACTCCACTGCCGCTCTAGAATACGTCGAAGGCAGCAAAAATAGAAATCTCGTAGAATTGTTTCACAAAGCCCGCAGCCTCCCAGAAAATTTACAGCAACAGCCTATTAGTTTTGCCAAAATTCGCAGTCTGTTAGCTGAAAATGAGGCAATTTTGGAATGGTATATTACCCCAAACGGCTTTAAAGTTTTCATTGTCAACCACAACTCCATCCAACCTGATGTCTGGCAATCTTCCTATCAAGACTTGCAAGCAGTAGTAGATTTGGCTAACGAGTATATCAACGACTACATCAACGAGGAAACCGACAATTGGAGAAACCAGCTAGAAAGTCGCCTGGAAAAATTAGCGGAGATTCTGCACATCGATGAAATAATTGCTCGCCTCCCCGAAAACTGCCATAAATTAATATTAGTTCCCTTCCGATATTTGCACTTGTTGCCGCTTCACGCATTAACCAGCAAAAGGCTAAGGCAGAATGCCGAAGAAACTGGAAGTCTCCTCGATCTTTTCCCTGGCGGTGTGAGATATACTCCCAGTTGTCAGCTATTACAATTATCTCAGCGGGTAAATCCGACTGGGGAAGAGTCATCACCCACAAGATTATTTGCCATTCAAAACCCGACAGAAGATTTAGACTTCACCGATATCGAAGTAGAAGCAATTGCCAAATCCTTTAATCCTGCCGAAGTTTTGATTCGGGAAAAGGCAAGTAAAACAGGATTCCAGCAACAGCTTGAAGCATTGCAGAATGCCGACATCGCCCACTTTTCCTGTCACGGCTTTTTCGACTTTCTCGATCCCCGCAAATCAGCTTTAATCTTAGCTGGGGCGAAAATTGCCACCGATAACGTTAACTCGGAGGAAAAAAGTTATATTCGTTCCCGCCGAGGCGAAACCTTCGACATCGCAGAATGTCTGACGCTGGAAGAAATCTTTGATTTGCCACTGAGTAAGTGCAGTTTAGTTACGCTTTCCGCCTGCGAAACTGGGCTAACGGATATTAGAGATAGCACTGATGAGTATATCGGATTGCCTAGCGGTTTTTTATATGCCGGGGCGACGAATATAATTAGCACTTTGTGGGCTGTTAATGATGTATCTACGGCAATTTTGATGATTAAATTTTATGAGACATTGCTGTCTGACACTCGCCCGCCCGTGGCGATTGCTTTGCGCGAGTCTCAGTTGTGGCTGCGGAGTTTAACTGTCAAAGGTTTGGTAGAATGGGTG
Source organism: Cyanobacteria bacterium VAR_87_metabat_62 (assembly GCA_031427135.1). Classification (GTDB taxonomy): domain Bacteria; phylum Cyanobacteriota; class Cyanobacteriia; order Cyanobacteriales; family Microcoleaceae; genus Microcoleus. The sequence goes on from JANPMV010000014.1 coordinate 66,916, forward strand.
GAAGCGTCGAAGTTGCTGAGTCACGAACACAAACAGAAAATTAAAGACAGATACAGGCGCGGTTACAAACAGGATTATCAACCTTATAATTCTCCCGTACACTGGGCGGCTTTCTGTGCGGTTGGACAATAAGCGTTGGTATCAGAAACCGGGTTTCTTCCGAGATTTTCTGTTCCACTTGAGATTTCTCAGAGAAACCCGGTTTCTTTGGCCTTAGTTCTAAATTTTTGCAACTATCAATTCACTATAATCAAAGGAGAAATTAGCAATGACAGACGAACAATTTATTTCTGGTTTCCTAGCAGTCTTTGAAACTAAACCCGAAGTATTTGAACAAGTTGGGGCGGTTGACGATTTAGCAAATCTCAGCAATACGATATCGCAGATGGCGGATCAATCGAACAACGAAGTAGCTGATGCCCTTGGCGATTGGTGTGCAAACTATCCTAAGATAACAGATGAAATCAATAAATTTGAGAGAAAACTAGAACCGCAACCCACCAAAAAAGAAGCACAAAACCCAAGGCTATCAAACCGTTATCCAGAGTTACCGGAAAACCTCAAAAAACGCCTTCCCGATTCACAGCCCCCGCGCCAATAAAATGAGCGACAAAATTTCTGCCCCCAACGTCTACTTATACGCTTTCCAACTGTACAATGACAGTCAGGGCCGCCACAATCCTCTGTGGAAACACTGCGACAACATCCTCGCCAACTTCACCGATCAAAGAGTAATACCTAACCTAGTTTTCCCGCCAAAATCTCACAGCTACCGCGAGGATTTACTGCCAAATGTCGCACTAACATTCAACAGCAATCCGCCCATAGAAGGTTTTGCCCAACCGTTACAAATTCAAGACAGCTACGCTTTCTGCTTGAATATAGGTTGTTCGGAAGACGGCACTGCTGATAATGTAGATGTCGATATCATCCAGCAATTCAACCCAAATCGAGGCTTATTCATCAACGGCGATGATAATTTTTTAGGCCAAACTCTCCTAATCACCGCATGGCTTCCCGAAAACTCACCCGATAATTTAGATTCCCTCAAACCTCTCGCCGATAAATGTCGCGATGCTTTATTTCACAGCGACTCGCCACCTGTATTTTATCGTTCAGCTAAACTATTTGGTAGTCCGATTTTTGAATACGGTTCAATTAGCGATATTGCGAATTACCGCCACCTGCTTGTCTGGCTGCTAGCCGACAAACAAACCGACAAAGATTTTAACACTTGCCAAGCAGAAATACTCGACCTACTATTTCACCGCAACAAAATTATCAAAGCTTTTCAAGACAGTCGCCTGATTTACCGCGAACTCGATCGCGAATACAGCATTATTGAGAAAAATATGGAGATATTGCAGGCTCAATTTTCCAGAGGAACCGTCTTAACTGCCGCCCAATTGCAGGAATTTCAGGAACAGCTAAAGCAACTCTTCAGCAAAGCAGTAACTTATACTCGCTTGCTGCGAAAACTCGAAGATTATGACAATACAATTGCCCTAAATCTTAACAATTACATTGACATTTTGCAAACAATTTGTGATATACTAGGAACTGATAAGGAAGAACTATCTATATTAAATAACTTCAGTAGAAAAAGCGCTCCTTATATGCGATCGCAAATAGCCGGAGACTTAGGATATTTCCGCCACGGGACAAACTTAATCGACCAGGCGATCGCCTCAATACGCGGCATAGTAGAAATAGAACAAGCCAGGAGCGATCGCACCAACCAACTCGCACTCCGCAACAGCGAGGACAAAGAGAAAGATCGGGACGATCGACTAGAAAGCACAGTACAGGCGATCGGCGTCGGTTTAGCAGCCGGTGGCATCGCAGCCTCCAGCGGCACTGACCAAGTATTGCAGACAGTCCAAAACCATCAAATCCCAGTGTTAATGCAGTTGCATCCCTTCGCATTCTCATTTTTATTAAGTTGCGCGATCGCCCTTTTCGCAGCCAGCATCACCTGGTGGCGCACTAAACCCAAAAAATAGGTAAACAGTTGAAATTAGATCAAAATAACGTGTCAATATAGGAATGTGACTTCAATTCTCTTCTTTCCTCATGAGCAAACAGCGCGTACTTTCAGGAGTTCAGCCAACAGGCAACCTACACCTCGGCAATTATCTCGGTGCCATTCGCAACTGGGTAGAAGGTCAAAGTGAGTACGAAAACTACTTTTGCGTAGTCGATTTGCACGCAATTACCGCGCCCCACAATCCCGCCACCCTAGCCTCAGACACCTACACTATCGCCGCTCTTTATTTAGCTTGTGGCATCGATTTAGAATATTCAACCATTTTTGTACAATCCCACGTCTCGGCTCATACAGAACTAGCATGGCTACTCAACTGTATTACGCCGATTAACTGGCTCGAAGATATGATTCAGTTTAAAGAAAAAGCAGTTAAACAAGGCGAAAATGTCAATGCTGGATTACTAAATTATCCAGTATTAATGGCAGCAGATATCTTACTTTACGATGCCGACAAAGTGCCAGTGGGAGAAGACCAAAAACAGCATTTGGAACTCACCCGCGACTTGGTAAATAGATTGAATCACCAATTTGGCACACCAGAAAACCCAGTCTTAAAACTTCCCGAACCGTTGATTCGGGCTGACGGCGCGAGGGTGATGAGTCTGACAGATGGCACTCGCAAAATGTCGAAATCCGACCCTTCAGAACAAAGTCGAATTAATTTGTTGGATTCCCCAGATACAATTAGCAAAAAAATTAAGCGCTGCAAAACTGATGCGATGCGCGGCTTGACTTTTGACGATCCAGAGCGCCCCGAAGCTCGAAACTTACTCACCCTCTACCTGCTACTTTCCGGCAAATCCAAGGAAGAAGTCGCAGCGGAGTGTGAAAATATGGGTTGGGGAGATTTTAAACCCTTGCTGACAGAGACGACAATTACTGCCCTGAAACCGATTCAGGATAAATACAAAGACATCATGGACGATCGGGGATATTTAGAATCTGTACTGCGTCGAGGAAAGGAACAAGCTGAAACTATTGCCAACCAAACTCTAACTAAGGTTAAGACAGCTTTCGGTTATTCTTTACCTAATTAGTCATTAGTTAGTAGTCAGCAGCAAAACAACTGTGAACTCTCAACTAACAACTGTCAACTGTCAACTGTCAACTGTCAACTAATTATGAACCGTTTTCGCACCGCTTGTACAACCCCCGGAGAATTTATAATTACCGCCGAAGTTGCCCCGCCAAAAGGCGGCGATATGACTCATACTCTGGTAATGGCTGAATTGCTAAAAAACCGAGTTCACGCCATTAATATTACCGATGGCAGTCGCGCAGTGCTGCGAATGTGTCCGCTAGCAGTTTCGGTGATTTTATTGCAGCACGGAATAGAGCCGATTTGTCAAGTTGCTTGTCGCGATCGCAATCAAATCGGTTTGCAAGCCGATCTCATGGGAGCACACGCTTTAGGCATTCATAATATCTTGGCACTCACGGGCGATCCAGTCAAAGCAGGCGACCATCCCAAAGCCAAAAGTGTATTCGATCTTGAATCAGTACGGCTGCTGCAAGCTATTAAAAAAATGAACGGCGGCAGCGATTGGAATGACAAACCTTTAACAGACGGAGTTACCGATTTATTTGCAGGTGCAGCGATTGACCCGCAATGCCCCAGTTGGTCGGGTTTGCAAAGTCGATTCGAGAAAAAATTAGAAGCAGGAGCGCAATTTTTTCAAAGTCAATTAATTACAGATTTTGAAGTTTTAGATAAGTTTATGCACCACATTGCTGCTGGTTGCAACAAACCAATTTTAGCAGGAATCTTTCTGTTTAAATCAGCTAAAAATGCTGAATTTATCAAAAAAAACGTGCCTGGAGTTCACATACCCCAAGAGACGATCGACCGTTTGGCAAAATCTCCAGAACCTTTGCAGGAAGGCATAAAAATAGCGGCCGAACAAGTTAAACTGGCGCGGCAACTTTGCCAAGGAGTGCACATGATGGCAGTCAAGCGGGAAGATTTGATTCCTCAAATTTTGGATTTGGCGGGAATCGAACCCCTGAACTAACATTAAACCGTAGGGGTGGGTTCACCGATAATAATTGCCTAAAACTAACGATCTTGTAAACCCGCCCTCTCCGCTCGATCGACTAAACGGTAATTAAATAGGAGATACTGGCAATGACTGACTCAGAAATCCTTAATTCCGATACAACTAAAACACTGGATACTCGCATATCCGAAGTTACAGTTTATACCGATCGCGCTTTGGTGACCCGCCGAGGTACGGTGGCGCTGACGGGAAACGAGACAGAATTGACGATCGCCTCTCTCCCCGCAACCCTCGAAACAGATTCAGTGAGAGCAACCGGTTCGGGTACAATTGCAGTGCGATTGCTGGGAGTGCGAAGCGAAATAATTTTCAGTAGCGAACCTGTGTACGACGATCGCACCGCCGCAGTCACCCAACAAATCCAAGAGTTAGAAACCCAAAGACGGGCAATTGACGACAAAATAACCGCCCGAAAAATTCAGATCAAATTTGTCGAAGGTTTAAGCGAAAAAAGCGTCGCTTCCTTTTCCAACGGTATCGCCAAACAGCAAGTTGGTTTAAACGAAACTGGCGAATTGCTCAACTTTTTAGGAACCAATTACCTAAAATACGTAAGTGCGATCGCCCAACACGAAAGACAACAGCACGAATTAGACAATCAAATGGCAGCTTTAAGCGAGCAATTGTGGGAAGTACAAAGTCCCTATTCCCAGCAAAGTTTTAACATCATTGTTGCCATCGAAGCAAGCGGTAGTGGCAACTTTGAACTCGAAGTATCCTATGTAGTAGGGCGATCGCAGTGGGTTCCACTTTACGACTTGCGAGTAAATACCACTACCAACCAAATCAATCTCAATTACCTAGCCGAAGTCAATCAAAATACAGGCGAAGATTGGACGGGAGTAGCACTAACTTTATCCACAGCAAAACCCGGATTGGGAAGTCTCCCACCAAAGTTAGAACCTTGGTATATCGATATTTTACGCCCCAAATCTGCTCAAACTCCAGCATTACCAGCATTAATGAGAACACGCAGCCGACAGGCTCCGGAAGCAGAAATGAAAACAGACTATATGGCATTTGGCATAGAAGACGAGGCACAATTTGCGGACTATTCTCAAGAAGATACTGGTTCATATCTCCCAGTCATAGAAGCTGAAACAGCCACAGCCAAAGTATCCAGAGAAGGTGGTACTGTCTCATTTCAAGTAGGCGGAAATACTAATATTCCCAGTGACGGCACACCGCACAAAGTGACTGTTTTTAGCGAGAATTATCCGTTTAAACCTGAATATATCGCCGTTCCACGCTTAGTCAGTTTTGCCTATTTGCAAGCAGTTGTTGTGAATCCGCTGACAGGTGCAACTCTGTTACCCGGCAAAGCAAATATCTTTCGCGACAACACTTTTGTCGGTACTGTAGAATTGGATAATATTTCACCAGGTGCAGAATTTAAGCTCAATTTAGGAATAGATGAAGGGTTGAAAATCGATCGCGAATTAGTCGAAAGACAGGTTGATAAAAAACTGATCAGCCAGCAGCGGCGCACGAGTTACGCTTATCGCTTAAATGTGACCAACTTGAAACAGGTGCAAATACACTTAACACTGAGAGAGCAATTGCCAGTCAGCCGCAACGAGCAAATTAAAGTGCGATCGACTCTGACTAATCCCAAGATACCACCCGGTGAAATGGGACTGCTGGAATGGCAAATATCTCTGCTACCACACGCGAAGCAAGAATTGTATTATCAGTTTGTTGTCGAACATCCTCCTGATTTAACAGTCATCGGTTTAGATATCTAATAGACATCTGGCATAATTATTGTGGAACAGGCATCTTGCCTGTTCTTGACTGTCTTTTTGCCAGATGTCTAATTTCCATAACGACTTGGTGACCCAAATAAGTTCCTGCCGCCCCTTTGACCAGAGACAGCAGGAAATGAAGACAATAGAATCCGAAATTTGCTCAGTGCGACTGAGCGCGAGGGTGTGTGCATCCGGTTGACCCCAGATACACACGCTCATTTCTTAGATCGGTTCTTAGATCGGTTCAAAAATGAAATGCGAGGCGTTAAATCCACGCACCCCTTGCACAACGGCTAGCGTTTCCGCTTGAATAATCGGAATTCCGACTTCAGGCTTGACGTAGATCCGAGTACTCAGACTCGGAGTAGTAGACCCTGCAACTGGAAGCGTGATGTTCTGGAACCCTAACTGCTCAAAGGTAATCCCTGCCACTAACAAGAAGTCAGTCCCTTTCACAAAGTCAACAACGTGGTCACCAACAGGAGGCGGGATAACTGGCTCACCAACTACAGGTGGCTCTGGTATAAACCCTGTGTACAGCAATTGGAAGTAATCAGTGTTAGCCCCGCCAGTTAGCGAATCGCGTGCGCTTTGGGTTTCTGTATCTTCACCACCAAAGAGTACATCAAAGCCATTGCCACCGATAATCCGATCGACCCCTGCACCGCCATCTAGGAAGTCATCGCCGTCACCACCATTGAGAACATCATTGCCAGCGAGAGATTCCATTACACCCACCCCGTCGCCGTAGATGCTGTCATTCCCACCGAGGCCCAAGAGGCTGTCATTCCCCTCACCACCCTCAATGAAGTCACCTTCAGTGCCACCTCTGATGGTTTCTAAGCCAGCACCACCCAACAGCGTACTCGCTCCAGTACCACCATCAAGGACGTCGTTACCGTCGCCACCGTCGATGTAGTCAACACCGTCTCCACCCAGAAGGGAGTCATCACCAACATAGCCAAAGATGTAGTCATCGCCAGCTTCGCCTTTGATGGTATCGTTATCGCCGAAAAGGTAGTGCTTTTTTGTAAAGGGCGGAGAAAAATAGTATAATTGATCAATGCTCATAAGAGAGGAATGATGGAATGAAATTGGATTTAAGTTGCCCGACGTGTGGCTCTGACGACATCATGAAAAATGGGAGAACGCGCAGAGGAAAACTTTCACCATAAATGTCGAGACTGTGGAAGACAGTTTGTGGAAGATCCACAGTGGAAACTAAAAGACAAAGAGACCATCGCATTGGTAAAAGTATTGTAAAAGCGAAAAAATCCCATTAGCCGGAATAGTAAGAGCAGTAGGTGTGTCAGCAAGCTGGCTCCAAAATTATGTCAACAAATATTATCAACAGGTAAAGCAGCAAGCAGAAGTAGTGCCAAAAGAAAAAGGGAAACTAACGGTTCAAATGGACGAGTTGTGGTCATTTGTAGACAATAAAGGGAACAAGCAATGGGTCTGGCTCGCAATAGATGCTCAAACCAGAGAAATCATCGGATGTGAGATAGGAGACCGTTCGCGGACATCAGCGAAACAGCTCTGGGATTCATTACCAGGGGTATATAAGCAGTGCGCCAAGGTGTATACAGATATGTGGGAGGCGTATGAAAAGGTAGTGCCAAGCAAAAGGCATTTTGCAGTAGGAAAGGAGACGGGATTAACGAGTTATATTGAAAGACTCAACAACACGTTAAGACAGAGAATATCAAGGTTAGTGAGAAAGACATTATCATTCTCAAAGAAGCTAGAGAATCATATAGGGGCAATTTGGAACTTCATCCACGAATACAACCAACAAATCAGAAAAAAAATGGGGATTGCATAACAAGAACGATTGTTTTTATCTGTCCTTTACAAAAAAGCACTACCGCCGAAAATAGTATCGTTAGCTTCGCCGTAAATAGTATCATTGCCCTGTCCACCTACGATCGAGTCAGCACCACTCGGAGCTATACCGAATGCGTCGTCGCCGTACAGCACATCGTTATAGAAGCTACCAACCACGGTGTCATTGTCCGCACCGCCCTGAGCAGTATCCCCTAAGCCACCATATACCAAGTCATTACCAGCACCACCATCGATGAGGTCTATGCCATCGACGCCATCTATCATCGCGCTCGTCCCACCATAGAGTGTGTCATCGCCATCTTCACCATACAACTGGTCTTCGCCTACATCCCCAAATAGCCTGTCAGCACCGTTACCACCATAGAGGGTGTCTTTATCGTTCCCGCCTCGGAGCAGGTCATTACCGCCTAAACCACTTATTAAGTCGTCGCCACCTAAGCCGTTAATGGTGTTGGCTAGATTGTTTCCGGTAAGGATATCGGGTCCTTGAGTTGCCATGATTGATTCCTCTTTTTTTGTGAAATGAATTGGGTTATATCTGAAAGTGCGCTATGCACCAACAAATCCGATGACTTGTTACTTTTGTTGATCTCCCGTCTCTCCCCCTCTCCCAGATTTAGGAGAGGGGCGCCAAAGGCATAGAGAGCAGAAATAGAAGGTTAGTAATCATCAAAGAAACTCCTGACAGGACTTATACCAAATCCGGGTTTAATACCCCGTTATTGTCATTGTTCACTGCGCTCCGCATAAGTCCTACGGACAGGCTTCGCCAACGCAACGTCTCTGGCTCTAAACGAAGGATTTATAAAGGGGATAGCTAACCCAGATTTGGTATTACAAGGCAACAAAGTCTGCTGCTATGAACCGTGCGGGGAGTAGCCCAGCCACAACCCCTAATTCTTCGCTAGTTGCAGTCACGATGATGCGAGTGCTACCGGTAGAAACACCATTAATGTTGAGATTGACGCGGCTGATAGTCAGGGCCTCAAAGGTGAATCCTGTTTGTAAGAAGTCAATGCCATCTTGGAAGTCAGAGATGTAGTCGCCCAGTTGCCCGCTCAACCCTGAGTCTTCCAACCTGAAGAAATCACCGCCCGTGCCACCGATTAGCGTGTCTCGTTGGGTTTGACCCGATAGGTCATTGCCGCCATAGAGGGTATCGCTGCCAGCCTCACCAGTAATGCGATCGACTCCTGCACCCCCATCGAGAAAGTCATCGCCATCACCGCCATTGAGGGTATCGTTGCCAGCGAGGGTATCAATTCCGTCGCCGTCGCCGTTAATGGTGTCGTTGCCATCACCCCCCAAGAGGCTGTCAGCTCCTTCTTCTCCCTCGATTAAGTCAGGATCGAGTCCACCGGTGATGGTATCGTTGCCAGTACCACCCAAGAGAGTATTAGAGTCAAGCCCACCATCGAGGAAGTCGTTGTCGTCTCCGCCTTCGAGGTAGTCAATCCCGTCTCCGCCACTGAGGAAGTCATTACCCGCAAAGCCAAAGATGTTGTCATCGCCAGCATCCCCCAGGAGGGAATCATTACCACCCGCGCTCAAGGCATCTGCATCACCGTAAATGGTGTCGCTGCCATCTCCACCCAGGATGGTGTCAGCACCCGCTGTGCTCAAGGAGTCTTCCCCTAACAGCAAGTCATTGCTCAGACTGCCATCCAGGAAGTCATTGCCACTGCCGCCTTGTACTGTGTCTTCCAAAAAGCTACCTGTTAGGGTATCGGAGCCTGCTTCGCCGTTGAGGAAACCTTCACCCGAAATAACGTCATTGCCATCGCCCCCAAATACTTCATCTTCAGAGCCACCAAAGAGCCAGTCGTTACCAACACCACCTAACAGGGTGTCTTTGCCTTCTCCACCATTGAGGGTGTCATCACCAATACCGCCGTCGAGGAGGTCATTACCTTCTTCACCAAACAGGCGATCGTTACCGCCCCCACCAAGCAAATCATCACCGCCATCCCCACCTTGGATGAGGTCAGGGCCGCCTAAGCCCGATAGGATGTCATCTGCACCAAACCCGCGTATTGTGTCGGCATTGGCAGTCCCTGTGAGAGTATCAGGAGCCTCTGTTCCATTTCTGATAGCCATTATTTACCTCGTTTGATTACATGAATTTGTGTTGAATCTGGAAGTGCTGAATGCACACTTTTTACTGGATGTCTAGGGCGTGTTTTCAAAGAAGATTAAGGCAGATCCCCCCTAGCCCCCCTTCTCAAAGGGGGGGACAGGAGTCTTCTCAAAGTCCCCCTTCTTAAGGGGGATTTAGGGGGATCTCAATCTGAAGGAGAAGTGGGGGAGGGCGGGTTTATAGAACCTGTTTGCAAGCTTTAAGGCTGTTGAACTCGCCCCTACGGCTAATTGAGAATGGTGCAAGATCTCAGTTCGATCGCATCTAAGCCGTTTTTTCCTGCTTCCCGATCGATCGCAGAGTGTCAAGAGAACAGGAACTGAGTACCGGCTGAGTTGGTAATGTTGGTAGCGATATCCGCTGGAGTAAAGTTGGTGGCAATCAGGTTGAGTAAAACCGTACCTGTGCCAAAACCAGCGTTTCCGGCGATGTTGTCGCCGACTATGAACTGGGTATTAGTCCCCGTAGGGGTGGTGACAATACGCACATCCACTGCCGCAATACCACTGAAGGAAAGGAAGTCTCCCCCTGCTCCTGTGATAAATCCGTTAATTCTGTCTAAACCATCGCCGCTGGCATAGTGAATCGTATCGCTGCCTATACCGCCTGTAATGGTGTCATTGCCTATACCACCCTTGATGCTATCGGCACCACCTGCTCCTAGGAGGATATCGGCACCACCATTGCCAAGCAGGGTATCATTGCCAACACCACCGTTGAGGTTATTATTCTTCGTTGCCTGTGATCGTATTGGCGAGTCCGTTGCCAGTGCCGTTGAGTGCAGTGTTTAGCAGAACCAGGTTTTCCAAGTTACCGCCCAAGGTGTAGTCGATGCTAGATTCAACTGCATCGGTTCCTTCATTCAGGTTTTCTGTAATGCTATCTCCGATGCTATCGACGATGTAGGTGTCGTTGCCTGTCCCACCGCTCATAGCATCGTTACCGGTGCCACCATCGAGAGTATCATCCCCAGCAGTGCCGCTTAGGGTATCGTTGCCACCAGCACCGTTGAGGCTATTGTTGGCATCGTTGCCTGTGATGATGTTGTCAAGTTCGTTACCTGTGCCACCTTGGGCTGTACCGAGCAAGGTGAGGTTTTCCAGGTTGCTGCCTAATGTATAGGCAGAGGCACTAGACTGAACTGCATCTGTGCCTTCGTTGGCGTTTTCTATGATGCTGTCGCCCGTGCTATCGACTATATATGTGTCGTTGCCTGTTCCACCACTGAGTGCATCATTGCCAGTTCCGCCATTGAGGGTATCATTGCCAGCCAAACCACTCAGGGTATCGTTGCCGTCACCTCCGTTGAGGTTGTTGTTGGCATTGTTACCAGTGATGTTGTTATCAAGGGCGTTACCAGTGCCGTTGAGCACGTTGTCGAGTAGGAGCAGGTTTTCTACGTTATTGGCTAAAGTATGGTTAGCGTTAGCGCGGACGGTATCGGTGCCTCCGTTAGCGTTTTCGATGATGGTATCGCCAGTAGTGTAGACATAGGTGTCGTTGCCACCTCCACCGTTCATGCGATCGCTACCTGCACCACCGTCAAGATAATCATTTCCGCCACCACTACTGAGGGTGTCGTTGCCTTCATTGCCAAACAGATTATCGTTGGGGCTGATATCGGCACTGCTGTTGAGGAGATTATCGCCGGCATCACCAATATAAAGACCGATCGCATCAACTGCGATCGCACCGGTGAGATCTGCACCCAAGAAATTGGCGCTGGAGAAATTGCCTTTCGACAGATCCGCATTCCGCAGGTTGGCATTGGTGAAATTCGCACCAATAACAGACCCGCTGATGGAGATGTTTTCTGCGCTGGCTTGCGTGAAGTTTGCCCCATCCAAATTACCCCCAGATAATCTCGCTCCAGTCAGGTTCGTGACTGTTACGGTACCATTGGCAGCAACAAAGGGACTAAAGTTAGCTCCGCTGAAATCGATATCTTCTGCGAACAAACTACTGAGATTCGCACCCCGAAAGCTGACATTACTAGCCGTTGTTGGATCGAGGGGATTGCTATCAGTCAAAGAAACGCCACTCAAATTAGCTAGATCGAAGATCGAGTTTTGCAGGATAGCATCTGTAAAGTTTGCTGAAAATTAGCCCCCGTGGCGTTCACATTGACAAAAACGGTGTCCTCTATGTTCGCCTCCTGGAGAATCGTATCGACTAAAGTCGCACCTGTAAAGTCGGCTCCTGTGAGATTCGCCAGAGACAAATCGGCGCGAGTAAAGTTCGCCCCAGTCAAGTTAGGTCGATCGGACTGTTCGCCATTGATATTGGCCGATCGCAGAATGGCATCAGTCAGGTTGGCATTTGATAAGTTGAGGTTGAGTGTGTTGATTTCTTGCAGATCGGCTTGTCTCAGATCTGCGCCGCTGAGATTGACATCTGTTAATATTGCCTTGAATAAATTAGCGGGGCCAAAGTTGGCATTTGGAACAAAGATAGCTTGACTGGCATTAACACCAATCCAAATAGATTCAGAAAAGTTAGTGCCTCTTAATTGGGTGCGAGTTCCCGCATTGTTGGGATCGAAGCGGACGTTTTCCAATCGTGCTTTGAAAAAGGTGGAACCGTTTAGGTTTTGACCTCTAAAGCTATTTCCTACTAAGTTTTTTTCTGCAAAGTTTAATGCTGGCATGATGCAATTTTTCCAAAAATATAATAGCTACGCTTGGATTCACGCAACTCGAATAATGACTCTCACTCCAGTGAGTTCAAGTAGTTAGGCTCGCCAAATTTTTGCGAAATGCGATCGCATAAAATCAAGCCCTTTACATAGAACTAAAACATCTCAAGCTTCCTAATTTGCAAAAAGTTTATAACAGTCACTCTTGCTGATGGAAAGCTGTTTGTATTCAGTAGACATCTCCAAGAACTATTTTTTGTCTAGAGAGGACAAGGCTTCAGGTCTTTTTTGGGAGGTATCTATTTTAAACAAATTAAGCAATCAAAAAATCTTGGACTCACTTAAATCTTTGATTCGCTTTATTTAAGCTTAATAGATGAATTGTATTTGTCAAGGATTTTGTGAGTAATCTTCCAATCATTTTTCTATTACAAACCGCCAATTAATTGAGCTTAAAAGCACAAAAAAAGCTAGAAGCAATACTTTTTAGATTGCCACCTTCTTTATTTATTTATTTATTGACAGCAAAGCTTAAATGAAGACATCTATATTTCAAAAAATAGATTCAACATGATGCCAGGTTGACCAATTTTGACAAACAATTACATAGCCAGATTAAGGTATAACCATCTCCTTAAGTTCCGCATTCCTCACTCTGTAGATCGAGATGTTAGGAAAACTGGAAAAGAAGATGCGAGCGTTTCCTCCCAAACCGTTTTCGATGGTTGGTAGAGGGGGTAGGCACGGGGGCACTACCCTACAAAATCCTCATTTTTTGGAGAATGAAACAGCCCTGCCCTAGGGGGGAGCAAAATCTAAGAGTCAAATATCAGTTTGTAACTGCGTTTGACCTTAAGTTGGCTTTAGCTAAACAGGAAGTCCGCAGCGGTGAGGTCTGTGACACCAGTAACGGTAATGCTATTGCCAGCACCAAACGCTGTAGAGGTAACAATCGAATTTCCACCACTGACACTAATGGATAAATTGCTAAAGCTAGTGTTAAAGCTGATCAGATCTATATCGTCAGCTCCATTTCTGAAGTCATTGACTGTATCGACTCCAAATCCGCTGGAGAAGAGCAATGTATCGGCTCCAGCCCCACCATTGAATATGTCATTACCAGCTCGACCAATTAGCCTATCCTCTCCGTCTCCACCATTGAGAATATCGTCGTTAGCACCGCCATCGAGGTAATCATTCCCGGCTTGACCGTTCAAGATATCATCGCCCTCGTTGCCAAATATATTATCGTTGTTACCCGATCCTGTCAGAGTGTTAGCACCTGAGGTTCCCACATAAAGATCGATCGCATTAGTTGCTGTTGCGCCAGTGAAATTGGCATTGGTCAGATCGACCTTGGTAAGGTTGGCATTGGACAAGTTGGCATTGCTGAAGTTGGCACTGACTGCTGAACCATCTATAAAGTTGACGCCACTCAGGTTTGCACCCGTCAGATTGGCGCCATCTAAGTCAGCTTTATCGAGAGAAGCACCACTCAGGTTAGCCCCGGTCAAGATAGCATTACCAAGGCTGGCGTTACTCAGGTTGGCGTTGCCATCGAGTTGAACGTTTTGCAAATCAGCGCCATTGAGTTGGGCAAAACTCAGGATTGCGCCGGTCATGTCCGCATTATCAAATTGGGAATTGTTGAGAGTGGCGCTGGTGAGATTTGCCGATGTCAGATTGGCTCCCACCAGGAGAGTCGATCCATTTCCCTCAGTGAATTTCAGATTCGCACCACTTAAATTCGCGCCAGTTAAATTAGTGCCAAGGATCTCCGTATTTTCCAGAAAAGCGTTACTGAGATCGACGCCACCTGTGAGATTGGCACTATTGAGGAAGCCCAAGCCTAGGTTGATCCCGGTCATCTTTGCCCCAATCGCTGTGGCATTGGTTAGATTGCCACCTGTCAAGTTAGCACCCGAAAGATCCGTTCGATAGGATGTGTTATTGGGTGAGACAAAGCTATTAAGATTCGCGCCAACCAATTGCAGATCTTCTGCAATCAAGTTCTCCATAATGGCACCCCGCAGATCCGCTCCGTCCAAGTCGGTATCTGGAAGAACAGCAGCAGTTAAATTGGTCGGAGTAGCAGAACCATTTGAATTGACATAGGCACTAAAATTAGAGCCTGTCATGTTGACATCCTCTGCCCGGAAGCCAGCCATCTTCGCACCTCGGAAGCTTAGACCCGCTGCCTGAACTTGCTGAGTTGGCTTAGTATCTGTGAGGGAAACTCCAGTTAAATCAGCTAGATCGAAGATGGAGTTTTCTAACGTAGCATCTGTAAAGTTGGTTAAGTTAAATTTGGCATCTGTTGCGTTGGTATTAATAAACTGAATGCTTTCAATGTCAGCATTCTGGAAGTCAGCCCCGGTGACATTGGCACCTGTGAAATTTGCACCTTTGAGTTTGGCACTGGAAAAATCAGCATTTGTGGCGTTGGCGTTATTGAACTTGGCAAAAGTGCCATCAGGTTCGCCACTCAGATCGGCTCCCTCAAAAATAGTGCCGACTAGAGTTCCATTGGTCAGGTCAATGCCTTTTAAAACAGCAAGCGACGCATTAGCTCCACTCAGATTTGCACCTACAGCTACTGCATCGGCGAAATTGACTTCCTGCAACTTTGTTGTCACACCTGACAGGTTTGCGCCCGATAAGTTGATTCCCAAAGCGTTAGCCTTGAAAAAATCTGCACCTACCATGTTTGCCTGAGTAAAATCCACATCACTCATGATGGCGAGATTAAACTTTGCACCTGTCAAGTCGGTACTGACTGATTGAAAAGGCGAAAAATCAACGTTGGTCAGAGATGCGGCTTGAAAATCAGCATTCTGTAAAACAGTGCCTTTGAATTGCACATCAGTAATTAAAGAAGAGACAAACTTAGAAAAATCATTGGGAGCGCTTAAATTCTGACCATTAAAAACTTGGTTGGAAACAGTTTGAGAACTACGATTGATAACTGACATAAGACCACACAACATTTGATTACAAATCTTAGTATCTTTTAATCGTTTGCTTATGTCAACAATTATGAGAACTTTCTTGTATTTTTTTAATATAGCTACAAATCAAGTAATTAATAATAAGAATAAGCAGTAAAAAACCTGCCAACACAGGTTTTTAATGTGTTAGCAGCATTATTGGTTAGCGTTATTAGTCAAGACAAATAAATAAAACTTTTCAGATTTTATTAAAAATACCAATGCGAATTCAATCAAAAAATAGTTGCTTTTTTTGATAATAAATTGAATGGCATTTTTTTTGAACTAATGTCAAAGACCTAGTTTCGGCAAAGTTGGTATGCGAAATGCGATCGCCTTTGATGCACAAATGCACGGGTTGCGATCGCGCTTTCAATTACGAGAACATGAAAGTAGGTCTGACAGATCGGCTTTAGTAAAGTTAGTCGCAACAAAGCTGGGTCGATCGGATGCTTCTCTACCGAGATTCGCTTCTCACAGAGCCGTTAATCGTATTGTTAGCAGCGGTACCAACCCTTAAACCGATCGAACCTGTAAAGTCAGAAGCTTTTAAGTTAGCCAGCTCAAAATCTGCGCGGGTAAAATTAGCCCCTGTCAGATTGGGTCGATCGGACTGTTCGCCAGTGATATTAGCCGATCGCAGAATGGCATCAGTCAAATTAGCATTGGACAGGTTGATACTTAAAGTGTTGATCGACGATAGATCCGCTCCCGTCAAATTTGCACCAGTAAAATCGACATTCTCTAAAGTTGCCTTGAATAAATTGGCGGGGCCAAAGGTGGCATTTGGGGCAAAGATAGCTTGACGGGCATCCACACCAATCCAAGTAGATTCAGCAAAATTAGTGCCTCTTAGTTCGGCGGGAGTCCCGGCAGTGTTGGGATCGAAGCGGGCGTTTTCCAGTCGTGCTTTGAAAAAGGTGGAACCGTTTAGGTTTTGACCTCTAAAGTCATTGCCGACTAAGTTTTGTTCTGTAAAATTCAATGCTGTCATGATGCAATCTGGATGGTTTTTGATGCTCAACCGCGCAATGGGTCGTTTTTAAATTACTCGGATTCTATTTTTATTAATTGCTTTTGGCAACAATTATGAGAATTTTCTTATAATTCAAGAAAGTCTTTTTTTACCTGCAACAATAAACACTAAAAAATCAATAATATTTCCTAAGATTATGCAACAATGATCAGACAGCAGGTGAGCTGTATACAATCAACTCAACGATGCAGATTTGTAGCAAGAGTTTAAGGTATACTTACAAACATCACAACCAGGGTATTTTCCATGGTCTTATGTGGCGCTTTAGTGTTACCAATTTGGCAGACTTTTTAACCATTTAATGATATGGGCAAGTTCCGATTACAGACCACAAAAACTTAATAGTTCTCTATTCTAAAAAGTTTTTTTACCTGCAACAACAAATAATAAAAAATCAATAATATTCCCTAAGATTATGCAACAATAATTAGAGAGCAGGTGAGCTGTATACAATCAACTCAACGATGCAGATTTGTAGCAAGACTTTAGGGGATACTTAGAAGCATCAAAACTAGGGTATTTTCTAGGGTCTTATGTGGAGCTTTAGTGTTACCAATTTGGCAGACTTTTTAAGCATTTAATGATATAAGCAAGTTCCGATTACAGACTACAAAAACTTAATAGTTCTCCTGGGTTGAATAAATAATCAATCCCGCTCCTGGTTTTCGATTACTGGGATTTAGACCAATTTTTCATGAGGCTGCATAGAATCCGATCCCCCCTAACCCCCCTTAATAAGGCTACCGTGTACACACAAGTCAAAGTAAACTAGAAAAAAGATGTGACAGAGGTATAAACCGTGGCAGTTAAATGCAATATATGATACGCATCTTTTATGAGACTGTCTGTTCAAACCGATTACGCGCTGCGCACGCTTATGTTTCTGGCGGTCAAGGATGGCCAGCATTCGATCGCTGACATTGCCCGCGCCTATGGCATCTCGAAAAACCATCTGATGAAGGTGGCGCAGCGGCTGACCGCCGAAGGGTTTGTCGAAGGCGTGCGCGGGCGAAGCGGCGGCCTCAAACTCTCACGGCCTCCAGCATCCCTGAATGTTGGCGCAGTTGTCCGCGCCATGGAAGGCACCGGCACATTCGTGGAGTGTTTCGACGCCGCGACCAATGCGTGCGTGGTAACACTCGCCTGTGGGTTACGCCATGCCCTGACAGGTGCGCTGGAAGCGTTCGCTCAACACTTGGACGGATTCTCGGTTGCAGATCTTATTCCAGATTTTGGACGCTTTGAGGAGCGTTTGGAACTGCATTCGGTCGTTCTGACCAAAGAGCATGGGACTTTCCAGCGTCGCCCGGTTGCATTCAGTCACGACTGAGTGGCGCGAACTTCGATAGTGACGAAATCTGCCATACCTCGGGTGCCAGTGTCCGTACGGCTCGGCAGCGCCGCCGGTCGCGTCTCTTAGCACCCGCGCCTTGGCTCTTCTGTTCGGACACGCCTCGTTCGCGCGTCGCCATTCAAACGTCAAAGCTAGGACATGACTCCATGCTGCGACTGCGGGCTAGGGGTCAATCGCACCCCTGTGGTGTTCGGCGTGAGCGCTGTGGTCCAACTTCATGACCCATTGGTGGAGGCACTGGTTGAAGCGCGTTCGGTGCGGGGGTCACAACGCCGGTCGTTGGGCCAGCGAAATCGGAAAGCGCTTGTGCCAGCAAGCTCATAGAGGAGGGTTTCAGTCGCCCGTTTCGTTTAGGGCCGGATGACTGACGGAGGTTCGACCGCACAACGGGAAGAGTGCGCAGCTCTGCTTTTTTGGTGAGACATCTCGACTGTCTGCTTTCAGGTTTGCCATCTCCGCGCTCGAATGACCGACATGGGAGCGCGAAGCTGCCATCGCAGCCGTGAATGAACGAACAGCCGCTTATCGCAATTTCTGTCCTAGTAGCGGACTGTCGGCAACGTCGAAGGGTTTCGGGCGCCGGCAGGCGTACTAAACCCGGACAGGTACGACCCGCGATGGGCTGGGTGACTGCTATGGGGTTTTCGGTTTTCGGCGGAATTGCGTCGTGCGATCTGCCTCATTGCACGGCGGCTTTGACACTGCGGTAGGCACCATTTTCAGGCAAGTTGAACTTGATGGCGATGTCGTTAGCCAGTGTTCCGAAGGGGTTGTGTTGGCTTGATTGGCGACAGGCGCAGATGTGGGTATCACCCGCGATGCAGTCTTTGCGGGTGCTCGGTTTTGCGGTCCATTCCGGGTCATGACACAAGCTCCCGGATCGGTGCTGATCTCGTTGGCGGTGCGCGGGGTTGCTGCCAGCGTTCGAAGGCTTCGATGATGATCATATGCCCGCTACAGCATGGGCATGGCGGGCGGGCATCGACCGGTTCAACCGGTTCGGCATTATCTGGCGGTGGCGCGACGTCGAGGAGCCGACGCGCGAGCGCGATGCTGGTCTTGCGCGAGGACGCGGCGAGCAGGCCATAGTGGCGGATGCGGTGGAAGCCCTTGGGCAGAACGTGGAGCAGGAAGCGGCGGATAAACTCGTCTGTTGCCAGCGTCATGACCTGCTGCCGGTCAGGGCCGTCGCGTCGATAGTCCTTGAAGCGCAGGGTGACGCCTTGCCCGTCGAACGCGATCAGGCGCCGGTTCGAGATGGCAACGCGGTGGGTGTAACGCGACAGATAGGCGAGCACAGCTTCGGGACCTCCGAACGGCGGCTTGGCATAGACGACCCATCGCTTCTTCCGAACGGGCGACAGATGGCGCAGGAACGCACGCCGGTCGGCAAGATGCGCCAGATGGCCGAAGTAGGCCAGCTTGCCGCTTTGGTGTAGCGCCATCAGGCGCGTCAGGAACAGTCGCCGGAACAGGCTTCCCAGCACGCGCACTGGGAGCAGGAAGGCGGGACGCGACGATATCCAGCGGTCGCTGCTGGGCACTATGCCACCACCCGGCACGATCATGTGGACGTGCGGATGGTGCGTCATCGCTGATCCCCAGGTATGGAGCACTGCCGTAATACCGATCTTTGCGCCCAGATGCTTCGGGTCGCCTGCTATGATCATCATCGTCTCCGACGCCGCCTTGAACAGCAGATCATAGATCACCGCCTTGTTCTGGAAGGCGATGTCGGCGATCTCGGCTGGCAGCGTGAAGACCACATGGAAGTAACCCACGGGCAACAGATCGGCCTCGCGTTCGGCAAGCCAGATGCGCGCCGCGGCGCCCTGGCACTTCGGGCAGTGCCGGTTGCGGCAACTGTTATAGGCGATCCGCCAGTGCCCGCAGTCTTCGCAGGCTTCAACATGACCGCCCATGGCTGCGGTGCGGCAGTTCTCGATCGCCGTCATCACCTTGAGCTGGATAAGGCTAAGATGCCCGGCATGGGCCGTGCGATAGACGGGACCAGCAGCGCGGAAGATGTCGGCGACCTCAAGTGAGGCGCGCACCAGCTCAGCCGTCGGGCGCACCTTGTGCGTTGGGGAACATTGCCAGCCTGTCGAGCGGGCTGACCACGCTCTTCACGGTGCGCGTCGCCACCCGGGTATAGAGCGAGGTCGTGGTCAGTTGGGCGTGGCCAAGCAGCACCTGGATGATGCGGATATCGACCCCGTCCTCAAGCAGGTGCGTGGCAAAGCTGTGCCGCAACGTGTGTGGTCCGACCCGCTTGGTGATGCCAGCGGCATGCGCCGCCTCCGCAGCGATGCGGTGCACCTGCCGGTAGCAGATCGGCTTCAGGTATCCTGGC